>DDVW01000040.1:17929-125217 GCA_002345545.1 Stenotrophomonas sp. UBA2302
CTGGGTGCACGGGTGATGCGCGGGCATTCGGCCGCCAATGTGCTCGGCACCGATTGCATCGTCGTCTCCAGCGCCATCCGTGAAGACAATCCGGAACTGATGGAAGCGCGCAGCCAGCGCATCCCGATCATGCCGCGTGCGGCGATGCTGGCCGAACTGATGCGGTTCCGTCGCGGCATCGCCGTGGCCGGCACGCACGGCAAGACCACCACCACCTCGCTGACCGCCGCGGTACTGAGCGAAGGTGATCTCGACCCGACCTTCGTTATCGGCGGGCAATTGCTGGCTGCAGGCGCCAACGCCAAGCTCGGTGGCGGGCAGTGGCTGGTGGCCGAGGCCGACGAGAGCGACGGCAGCTTCCTGCGCCTGAATCCGCTGGTGGCGGTGATCACCAATATCGACGCCGACCATCTGGAGAATTACGGCAACGATTTCTCCCGGGTGCAGGCCGCATTCGCCGAATTCCTGCAGCGGCTGCCGTTCTACGGTCTGGCGGTACTGTGCATCGATGACCCGGAAGTGGCCGCGCTGGCCGCGCAGACGCCACGCCATGTGATGAGTTACGGGCTGAGCAGCAATGCCGATGTGCGCGCCGAAGATGTGGTGCAGGACGGGCCGCGCATGCACTTCACCCTGCGCCTGCCGGAAGGCAGCAGCGTGCCGGTGACGCTGGCCTTGCCGGGCAGGCACAACGTGCTCAATGCACTGGCCGCCGCAGCGGTGGGCTGGCAGCTGGGCGTGGCGCCGGAAACCATTGCCGCCGCGCTGGAGAAGTTCGAAGGCGTGGGCCGCCGCTTCAACGATCTGGGTGAGGTGACCACAGCCAAGGGCGCCAAAGTCCGGGTGGTCGACGATTACGGCCACCATCCGCGCGAGCTGGCGGCGGTGTTCGCCGCGGCGCGTGGCGGCTGGCCGGCCAAGCGTCTGGTGGTGGCGTTCCAGCCGCACCGCTACAGCCGTACCCGTGACCAGTTCGATGCGTTTGCCGCGGTGCTGTCGGAGGTGGATGCGTTGGTGCTCAGCGAGGTCTATCCGGCGGGCGAGGCACCGATTCCGGGCGCCGATGCCAAGTCGCTGGCACGTGCGATCCGTGCGCGCGGTCGCAGCGAGCCGGTCGTGGTCGGACAGACGGCGGATCTGTTGTCGGTGTTGCCGGACGTCCTGCAGGACGGTGACCTGCTGCTGCTGATGGGCGCCGGCGACATCGGCCACATCGCCCAGCAGATCGTCAGTGGGGGATTTGTGGAGACCGCCGCCGAATGATCCGTTCCTTCCTCCCGCCATTCCGCTCCCGCACTGCCGCTGCGCGGCGGTGCGTGCGTGCGTGCAAGGCGCAGGAGAAAAGCCGATGAGTGCGATGTTGCGGATGCTCGCCTGGCTGCTTGCGATCTCGCTGGTGGTGCTGCCGGTGGTGGGTGTGCTCAATGGCTGGTTCGGCACCGAGCGCTGGCCGTTGGCGAAGCTGCGGGTGCATGGCGAGTTCAAGCGCGTGCCGGCTGAGGAGCTGCAGAAGGTGCTGCTTCCCTATGCCCGCTCAGGCTATTTCGCGGTACAGCTGCAGGAGGCGCGGCACGCGCTGGAGCAGTTGCCGTGGGTGGAAAGCGCGCAGGTCCGCAAGCAGTGGCCGGATGTGCTGGAGGTGAGCATCGTCGAACACAAGCCGTTCGCGCGCTGGGGCAAGGACCGCCTGCTGTCCGAGCATGGCCGCCTGTTCGCGATCCCACAGGGACTGGAGGACTTGCCGTTGCCGGAGCTTGCCGGCCCGGATGCGATGACCACCGAGGTGGTCGAGCTGTACAACGATTCGCGCGCACTGTTCGCACCGACCGGCGTGGATGTGCGTGCAGTGGTGATGGACGCGCGCGGCAGCTGGTCACTGGTGCTGGACAACGGCACTGAAGTGGTGATCGGCCGCAATGATGCGCGCTCGCGCCTGGACCGCTTCGTGCGGGTGCTGCCGCAGTTCACCCGCACCCAGGTGCCGATCGAGCGCGCCGATCTCCGTTACACCAATGGTTTCACGCTGAGCTGGGGAACCCCGCCGCCGGCAACAAAGCAGACGCAGGACAGGACATGAATCGCAAGGGTGACAAATCGTTGATCGTCGGCCTGGACATCGGCACCTCCAAGGTGGTGGCGCTGGTGGGCGAGTATTCGCCAGGCAACCCGATCGAAGTCATCGGCATCGGCTCGCATGAATCGCGCGGCCTCAAGCGCGGCGTGGTGGTGGATATCGAATCGACCGTGCAGTCGATCCAGCGTGCCATCGAGGAGGCCGAGCTGATGGCCGGCTGCGAAATCCGCTCGGTCTACGCCTCGATCTCCGGCAACCACGTGCAGTGCCGCAACTCGCAGGGCATCACCCCGATCCGCGAGGGCGAGGTCAGCTGGGGCGATCTGGACCGGGTACTGGAAGCGGCCAAGGCGGTGGCGATCCCGGCCGACCAGCGGATCCTGCACGCGATCCCGCGCGAGTATGTGCTGGACGATTCGCAGGAAGGCATCCGCAACCCGGTCGGCATGACCGGCGTGCGCCTGGAAGTGCATGCGCACCTGGTGGTGTGCGCGCAGTCGGCGGCGGCCAATATCAGCAAATGCGTGCAACGCTGTGGCCTGCAGGTGGATGACCTGGTGCTGTCCTCGCTGGCCTCCAGCGTGGCGGTGCTGACCGCCGACGAGCGCGAGCTGGGCGTGGTGATGGTCGATATCGGCGCCGGCACCACCGACATCGCGGTGTTCGTGCAGGGCGCGATCTGCCACACCGCCTCGCTGCCGATCGCCGGTGACCACGTCACCAACGACATCGCGCACATGCTGCGCACCCCGACGCCGGAAGCCGAGCAGATCAAGGTGCGCTACGCCTGCGCGCTGGCGCAACTGGCCACCGCCGAGGAGAGCATCCAGGTGCCATCGGTCGGCGACCGGCCGCCGCGGCGCATGCCGCGCGCCTCGCTGGCGCAGGCGGTGCAGGGGCGTTACGAGGAGATTTTCGAGATGGTGCAGGCCGAGTTGCGCCGCTCCGGCTTCGAGGAACTGGTGCGTGCCGGCATGGTGCTCAGCGGTGGTGCCTCGAAGATGGAAGGCGTGGTCGAGCTGGCCGAGGAAATGCTGCAGATGCCGGTACGCGTGGGCATTCCGCAGCACGTCACCGGACTGGGCGAGGTGGTCGGCAATCCGGTGCATGCCACCGGCGTGGGCCTGCTGCTGATGGGCAGCCAGATCGAACATCCGCGGCGTCCGTCCCTGCCCACCGGGCGTGCCGGCACGTTGTTCAACAAATTCAGGAACTGGTTCCGTGGCCAATTCTGAGCACGGAGCCGGAGTGGTGGCAAGTGCGGTAAAGCAGGTGGCAAGACGAAGTGCAGTAGGCAGTCATTGAGGTAGGCAACAACCACCGTACCGGGGCGACCCGGCGGTACATCTAAAACAACTCGCCGGTGCGGGCGGGCAGGGAAGGAGAACGGATCTCCCGAATGCCAACCAATCACGGCAATAGAGAGGACATGGACATGGCGCATTTCGAACTGATTGAAAAGATGGCACCCAATGCGGTGATCAAGGTGGTGGGCGTGGGCGGCGGCGGCGGCAACGCCGTGGCGCACATGGTCAACACCAATGTGGACGGGGTGGAGTTCATCACCGCCAACACCGACTCGCAGGCCATCAAGAACTGTGGTGCCAAGCTGCAGCTGCAGCTGGGCAACAACGTGACCAAGGGCCTGGGCGCCGGTGCCAATCCGGAAGTCGGCCGCCAGGCCGCGCTGGAAGACCGCGAGCGCATCATGGACGCGCTGCAGGGCGCGGACATGGTGTTCATCACCGCCGGCATGGGCGGTGGCACCGGTACCGGCGCCGCGCCGGTGGTGGCGCAGCTGGCCAAGGAAATGGGCATCCTGACCGTGGCCGTGGTCACCAAGCCGTTCCCGTTCGAAGGCCGTCGCCGCATGCAGGTCGCACTGAAGGGCATCGAGGAACTGAGCCAGCACGTCGACTCGCTGATCACCATCCCCAATGAAAAGCTGATCACCGTGCTCGGCCGCAACGCCACCATGGTGCAGGCGTTCCGTGCCGCCAACGACGTGCTGCAGGGCGCGGTGCAGGGCATCGCCGACCTGATCGTGCGTCCGGGCCTGATCAACGTCGACTTCGCCGACGTGCGCACGGTGATGAGCGAAATGGGCTTGGCGATGATGGGCACCGGCACCGCCCGTGGCGATGACCGCGCCCAGGCGGCCGCCGAAGCCGCGATCCAGAACCCGCTGCTGGACGACGTGAACCTGGCTGGCGCCAATGGCGTGCTGGTCAACATCAGCGCCGGCACCGATATCACCATGAGCGAGTTCGACGAGATCGGCCGCACCGTGCACGCGTTCGCTTCCGAGGACGCGACCGTGGTCATCGGCACCGTGATCGATCCGGATCTGGGTGACGAGATCAAGGTGACCGTGGTCGCCACCGGCCTGAACCGCGCCAGCGCCAAGAATGCCCAGCGTCCGGGCGAACGTGGCCCGATCAAGCTGGTGCGCAACGCCACCACCGGCCAGGCCGAGTTCGAGGACTACGAAAGCCCGGCCGATGCGGTGGCCAAGGCGGTCGGCAACTCGCTGGGCATGGGGCTGCGTCGCCCGAGCTCGGACACGGTGAGCGCACCGGCGCCGGCCTCCAGCACGACCGCGGCCGCCGACCTGCCCAACGACTACTTGGATATTCCGGCTTTCCTGCGGCGCCAGGCCGACTGATCCACCGGCAGCGCCGCACGGATCCGATCCGCCGGCGGCTGTCCGGGAAGTAGCCCCGGGGCCGTCCATCCCGGGGAGGTAAGCCATGTCTTTGCTGTCGGGCCAGGAACGGCCCGGCAGCATTTTCTCCGCTGGAAGGCGGGGACGCGCCGCGCGCAAACGGCGCGGGTGGCCTGTTAACGCGTGTTATTCTTGTTTGCTCGAAGCCGCCGTGTGCGGCCGCCTTCCGATTTCCACGCCATGATCCTGCAACGCACCCTCAAGAATACGATCCGCGCCACCGGCGTCGGCCTGCACAGCGGTGACAAGGTCTACATGACCCTGCACCCGGCACCGGTCAATCACGGCATCGTGTTCCGTCGCGTCGACCTGGACCCGGTGGTGGTGGTGCCGGCCCGCGCCGATCTCGTCACCGAGGTGACGCTGTGCACCGGGCTGACCTGCGAAGGCGCCAAGATCCAGACCGTCGAGCACCTGATGTCGGCACTGGCCGGGCTCGGCGTGGACAACTGCATCGTGGAACTGTCTTCGGCCGAGTTGCCGATCATGGACGGCTCGTCCGGTCCGTTCGTGTTCCTGCTGCAGTCGGCGGGCATCGTCGAGCAGGATGCACCCAAGCGTTTCCTGCGCATCCTCAAGACGGTGGAAGTGCGTGACGGCGACAAGATCGCCCGTTTCGAACCGTATGAAGGCTACAAGCTGGGCTTCACCATCCAGTTCGACCATCCGATGATCCCGGCCAAGCAGTCACGCGTGGAGATCGATTTCTCCACCATGGCCTATATCAAGGAAATCTCCCGCGCCCGTACCTTCGGCTTCATGCGCGACCTGGAGTACATGCGCGAGCGCAACCTGGGCCTGGGTGGCTCGATGGACAACGCCATCGTGCTCGACGAGTTCCGCGTGCTCAACGATGACGGCCTGCGCTATGCCGACGAGTTCGTGCGCCACAAGATCCTCGATGCGATCGGTGATCTGTACCTGGCAGGCGGCCAGGTGCTGGGCGCCTATGAAGGCTACAAATCCGGGCACGCACTCAACAACAAGCTGGTGCGCGCGCTGCTGGCCGACGAGAGCGCCTGGGAATGGGCCAGCTACGACTCGCCGGCGACCCCCGACCCGGTGGTCTACGGTTCGCCGGCCTACGCCTGATCCGCTCCCCGGAAGCGGGACTGACCGGCGGAAAATGCCCGCCGGTATCTGCAGGCTGCGTCATGGATTTGTGAATCCACCGTGGATTCCAGTCTGAATTTAACTAATAAATAACAAAAAGCTAACTCCCGCGACAACAACCGCGGCTAGGATTCCTGCCGGCTTCCTGCTTAACCCCTATGGGGAATTGGCGGAAAGGTCGGGGCGGGAACGCTCCGCTGCGTTCAGGATCGTGTGGATTTCACGTCCTTGAGGGCATCCAGGGCATCGCGCAGACCTTTGTGCGTGGTAGCCGACACTGTCGACCGGCGCGGTTCATCAGGCACTGGGGAGTGCGCTCGCGCGGTTGCAGTCTTGACGGTCACCCGGGTGGCCTTCAGCCCGATGGATCGGGCCGCGTCGAGCAACTGGTTTTCGGCAAGCCGCACCTTGGCATGCCAGACCGGTGATTCGACGAGAAAAACGAGGTGTTCGCCGTCCACATTGGCCAGCCGGCAACGGCTCGCCAGCGCAGGCGGTAAATGGGGGCGCAATTGCCGGTCCATCGCATCGAGCCACAGGGCACGGCGCAACGGGTTTCCTGCTTTGTCCGCCATCACCGCTTCCAGTGCCGGTTTGGGCACGGAGCGGGAACGGGCACTGGATTTCGGCTCAGACATAAGAATTCTTCAATGACATTCAAAAAGATCGTAATCAAAACGCGTGAACAAAAGGCCAAAACGCCACTGGCACGCGTGCAGATGTTCTTTGAGGATCGTCCTCAAGCCCTGTTGGGCAGTGTGCTGGGTATAGGTTGCCTGATGGGTGTGGCGTTGAGTCTGGCCATCGGCATGGTGGGCGACTCGGCGTTGCAGGCCAAGGTGGAGCGGCAGGAGCAGGAGCTGGCCAAGGTCCGTGCCGATGCGCAGACCCAGGTCAACGCGCTGGCCGCACGGCTGGGCGAGCTGCAGGCGCAGGCCACCCGTCTCAACGCGCTCGGTGACCGCCTGACCCAGATGGGCAAGCTGGAAGACGGCGAGTTCGATTTCAATGAAACCCCGGGTATGGGTGAAGGCGAACCCGGCCCGACCCAGGATATCCCGGTCAGCGCGGTCAACAGCGACTTACAGATGCTGGAGCAGCGCTTTGCCGCTTCGGGCAAGCAGCTGTCGGTGCTGGAATCGTTGCTGTTCGACCACCAGCTTGAACAGAACGCGGTGCCCTCGCGGATGCCGATCAGCAACACCTATATCACCTCCAGTTTTGGCACCCGCGCCGACCCGTTCGGTCGCGGCCGTGCCAACCACCGCGGCATGGATTTCCACGCCCGGGTCGGTGATCCGGTGATGTCGGTGGCCGACGGCGTGGTCAGCTTCTCCGGGGTCAAGGGCGGCTACGGCAATGTGGTCGAGGTCGACCACGGCAACGGCTACAAGACGCTTTATGCGCACAATTCACGCCTGACCGTGCGCGAGGGCAACCTGGTCCGTGCCGGACAGGAAGTGGCCAAGGCCGGTTCCAGTGGCCGTTCGACCGGTGCGCACGTGCACTTTGAAGTGTGGGAACGCGGCAATCCGGTCAATCCGCGCAAGTTCCTTGGCGAGGGCGGCAACACCCCGGTGGGACGTCGCGCCCGCGGCTGAGGGCGGGTGGGCGCTTGAATCGCCAACCGCCCGCCCCAAGTTACAATAGGCGTTGCCATCGACAGGGCGCATTGCGCCCTGTTTCGTTTGTGTCCGGCGGGCCCGCCGTATCGGGGCCACGCATGGCATTCCATTCAAACCGGTTCCTTCAATGATCAACAGCCTGCTTACCCGCGTTTTTGGCAGCCGCAACGAGCGCCAGCTCCGCCAGCTCAACCGTATCGTCGCCAAGATCAATGCCCTGGAACCGGAGATGCAGAAGCTCTCCGATGACGAGCTGAAGGCCAAGACACCTGCCCTGCGCGAGCGCATTGCCAACGGCGAAACCCTGGACAAGGTGCTGCCGGAAGCCTTCGCGGTCTGCCGCGAGGCCTCCACGCGCGTGCTGGGCATGCGCCATTACGACGTGCAGCTGATCGGCGGCATGGTGCTGCACCTGGGCAAGATCGCCGAGATGCGTACCGGTGAAGGCAAGACCCTGGTGGCCACGCTGCCGGTGTACCTCAACGCGCTGGAAGGCAAGGGCGTGCACGTGGTCACCGTGAACGACTACCTGGCCCGCCGTGACGCCGCGCAGATGGGCCGGCTGTACAACTGGCTGGGCCTGAGCGTGGGCGTGGTCTATCCGGGCATGCCGCATGGCGACAAGCGCGAGGCCTACAACAGCGACATCACCTACGGCACCAACAACGAGTTCGGTTTCGACTACCTGCGCGACAACATGGCGCTGAGCCGCAACGACCGTTACCAGCGCGGCCTGCACTATGCGATCGTCGACGAAGTCGACTCGATCCTGATCGACGAGGCACGCACTCCGCTGATCATCTCCGGCCCGGCCGACGACTCCCCGGAGCTGTACATCCGCGTCAATCGCGTGGTGCCGAATCTGATCAAGCAGGAGACCGAGGAAGGCGAAGGCGATTTCTGGGTCGACGAGAAGGGCAAGCAGGTGCACCTGTCCGAAGCGGGCATGGTGCACGCCGAGGAACTGCTGCGCGAAGCCGGCATCCTCGGTGAGGACAACGAAGGCGGGCTGTACGCCGCGCAGAACCTGACCGTGGTCCATCATCTCAACGCCGCGCTGCGTGCCCACGCGATCTACCAGCGCGACGTGGACTACATCGTGCGCGACGGCGAAGTGGTGATCGTCGACGAATTCACCGGCCGCACCCTGTCCGGCCGCCGCTGGTCCGACGGCCTGCACCAGGCGGTGGAAGCGAAGGAAGGCGTGCCGGTGCAGCGCGAGAACCAGACGCTGGCCAGCATCACCTTCCAGAACCTGTTCCGCATGTACAAGAAGCTGTCCGGCATGACCGGTACGGCCGATACCGAAGCCTTCGAATTCCAGAGCATCTACAACCTGGAAGTGGTGGTGATCCCCACCAACAAGCCGACCGTGCGCAAGGACCATCCCGACCAGGTGTTCCTCAACCGCCAGGGCAAGTTCAACGCGGTGCTGGCCGATATCGAGGACTGCGCCAAGCGTGGCCAGCCGGTGCTGGTCGGTACCACCTCGATCGAAACCTCGGAGATGCTGTCCGAGCACCTGCGCAAGGCCGGCGTGCACCACGAAGTGCTCAACGCCAAGCAGCATGACCGCGAAGCGACCATCGTCGCCAATGCCGGCCGTCCGGGCTCGGTGACCATCGCCACCAACATGGCCGGCCGTGGTACCGACATCGTGCTGGGCGGCTCGCTGGAAACCGAACTGCACGAGCTCGGCGAAGACATCAGCGACGAGCAGAAGGCTGCGGTGAAGGCGGCGTGGCAGGAGCGCCACGATGCGGTCAAGGCTGCCGGTGGCCTGCACATCGTCGGCACCGAGCGCCACGAGTCGCGGCGTATCGACAACCAGCTGCGTGGCCGTTCCGGCCGCCAGGGTGACCCGGGTTCGTCGCGCTTCTACCTGTCGCTGGAAGACAACCTGATGCGCATCTTCGCCTCGGACTGGGTGCAGAAGGCGATGCGCATGATGGGCATGAAGGAAGACGACGTCATCGAGGACCGCCTGGTCAGCCGCCAGATCGAGAAGGCGCAGCGCAAGGTGGAAGCGCACAACTTCGATATCCGCAAGAACCTGCTGGATTTCGACGACGTCAACAACGACCAGCGCAAGGTGATCTACGCCCAGCGTGACGAGCTGCTGGAGGCCGATTCGGTCAAGGACAACGTCGACGGTATCCGTGGCGACGTGGTCTACGACCTGGTGACCCGTTTCGTGCCGGAAAATTCGATCGACGAGCAGTGGGACCTGCCGGGCCTGCAGGCCACGCTGGCCAGCGAGCTGGGCGTGGAGATGGATCTGGTCGAGCTGTTCAAGCAGCACGAGGAGCTGGACGCCGAAGGCATCGCGCAGAAGGTGGTGCTGCGTCTGGACGAGCACTTCGAGCAGAAGGAAGCCGCGGTCGGCGGCGAGACCATGCGCGCGCTGGAAAAGCACGTGATGCTGACCGTGCTCGACCAGAGCTGGAAGGAGCATCTGGCGCGCATGGACTACCTGCGGCAGGGCATCTACCTGCGCGGTTATGCGCAGAAGCAGCCCAAGCAGGAGTACAAGAAGGAAGCGTTCGAGCTGTTCTCCAGCATGCTGGAAGAGGTCAAGCGCGAAGTGATCAACCTGCTCGCGCGCGTGCGCATCCGCAGCGAGGAGGAAGTGGCGGCGATGGAGGCGCTGGAGCGCCAGCAGGCCGAGGCGCGCCTGCAGATGTCGCAGTTCCAGCACCAGGGCAGCGGCGGCTACAGCGCCGACGAGGAAGCCGCCGATGTGCTGAACGAGGCCAACGAGCCGAAGGTCGGCCGCAACGAACCGTGTCCGTGTGGCAGCGGCAAGAAGTACAAGCACTGCCACGGCCAGCTGAGCTGATCGATCAAAGCCCCGCCCGGTGCGGGGCTTTTTTCTGGGCGTTACCCGGCACGTGAATGTTGCGTGGACAGGCGGGTTTTCGGCATTCTCGGCGCATGACTTCCCCTTCGCGCTCGATCCATGTCGTGGCCGCCGTCATCACCGACGTGCGTGGCCGCATCCTGCTCAATCGCCGTAGTGGCGACAGCGACATGGCCGGGCTGTGGGAGTTCCCGGGCGGCAAGCGCGAGCCTGGGGAAACCTCCGAACAGGCACTGGCACGCGAGCTGTACGAAGAGCTCGGCATCGAGGCCGAGGTGGGCGAGTGGCTGATGGACGTGCCGCAGGTCTATCCCGACAAGCGGCTGCGGCTGGAAGTGCGCCGGGTGCACAGCTGGAAGGGCGTGGCGCGGGGCCGGGAAGGGCAGGCCATCACCTGGGTGGCGGCGGACAAGCTGTCGCGCTATTCGATGCCGCCGGCCGATCTGCCGGTGGTGGCGGCGCTGCGCCAGCCCGACTGCTATCTGGTCACCCCGGAACCCGCAGCCGATGCCAGCGACCAGTGGCTGGATGCGCTGCAAAGCGCGCCGGGCAATGGCATCCGCCGCGTGCAGTTGCGTACGCCGCGCTTCGCCGGTCGCGCTGAATTGGCGCGGCAGGCGGTGGAACGATTGGGAACTGGTATCGAGATCCTGCTCAATCGCGATATCGCGCTGGCGCGGGAGCTGGCCGTGGGCGTGCATCTGGGGGCGGAGCAGCTGGCGCAGTTGTCGCACCGGCCGTTGCCGGCGCACCTGCCGGTTGGCGCCTCCTGCCATGACCTACAGCAGCTGCGGGCGGCGCAACAGCTGGGCTGCGATTTCGCGGTGCTCGGCCCGGTGCAGGCCACCGCCAGCCATCCCGGCGTGGCCGGCATCGGCTGGCCGGAGTTCGAGCGCCTGCGCGAGCAGGTCTCGTTGCCGATCTACGCCATCGGCGGGCTTGGCGTGGCGGATGTCGGCGTTGCGCGCGGCCATGGTGGCCAGGGGATCGCCGCGATCCGCGCGCTGTGGCCGGGCGCCGTTACAGGCTGATCCAGAAGCAGTTGTACTGGCGGCGCAGGTTGAACACCGTCCGCGAGGGTGTGGCGCGGTTGCCCAGTGTCTGCTCCAGACGCAGTCCCACCGGTTGCCGCGGTGGTGGCGCGGGGGCTGGTGCATCGTCGATGACAACCGGCTCCGGCGCCGTTTCCTGCGATGCCCCTACCGGCGTGCCATCACCGTAGGTTGACGGTTGCGGTGGCGCCGGCGGGTAGACCGGTTCGGCGGGAAATACCGGCGCGATGTCGACCAGCGGGCGATGCACGATCGCGTCCAGTCGCTCCATCACCTGCGTGGCGGCGGCGGTGGAGAGCCCGTTCCACAGATAGATGCCGGACAGCCGGTTGGCATCACGCGCATCCACGGCGCTGCGGATCTGTGCCACCACCTCGCTGAGCCGTCGCGCGCAGCTGTCGCGGTACAGCCCGCTGCCGCCCATGGCACGCGAACCGGCCGGTGGCAGCCGCGCACGCGCGCCCATGACCTCGCAGGGCTTGTCGCCGTAGACCGTCTGGCCCTGCGCATCGGTGCAGCGGTGGATCTGCTGCGCTTGCAGCGGCAGCGCGCCGGCGGCGGTGCAGCACAACAGCAATGACAGGGCGATTCGCATCGCCCAAGGGTAGTCGCTGGCCGCGACGGTAGAAAGCGGAGTGATGTGATGGTGCCGTCTCAGGCGCGGCCCAGGCGGCGCAGTACCGCACTGGTCGGGCGGGCGAGGTTGAGTGTGTAGAAATGCAGTGACGGCACCCCGGCCTCGATCAGCCGTTCACACAGCGCGGTCACCACGTCGGCACCGAACTCGCGGATCGAGTCGGCGTCGTCGCCATAGGCCTGCATGCGCTTGCTGATCCAGCGCGGGATTTCCGCGCCGCACTGCTCGGAGAAGCGCCGCAGCTGGCTGAAGTTGGAGATCGGCATGATGCCGGGGATGATCGGCACCTCCACGCCCAGCTTGCGCACCGCATCGACGAAGTGGAAATAGGCGTCGGCGTTGTAGAAATACTGGGTGATGGCGGCGTCGGCGCCGGCGTCGATCTTGGTCTTGAAGTGGCGCAGGTCGGCCAGTGCACAGCTGGCCTGCGGATGGGTTTCCGGATACGCGGCGGCCTCGATGCGGAAGGCGTCGCCGTGTTCGGCGCGGATGAAGGCGATCAGGTCCGAGGCGTAGCGCAGGTCGCCGGGAAAACCCATGCCCGAGGGCAGGTCGCCGCGCAGGGCGATGATGCGGTTGACGCCGATGGCGCGGTACAGCTTGAGCAGCTCGCGGATCTCCTCGCGGGTGCCGCCGACGCAGGACAGGTGCGGTGCCGCCTGCAGGCTGTGGTGCTGGTTGAGGTGGCGCACGGTCTCGGAGGTGTAGCTCAGGGTCGAGCCGCCGGCACCGAACGTGCACGACACATAGTCAGGCGCGTGCGCCTTGAGCTTGCTCGCGGTGCGGTCCAGCTGGGCGCGCTGGTCGTCGGTTTTCGGTGGATAGAACTCGAAGCTGATCGCGGTCATGGGGAGCCCGGCATCTGGAATGGCGGAGATTATATCTCTCCATCAAGATGGATGTGCAATTGTTTCATCTGTGCCGAGGCTCGGTGCACAGGGGGCAGCGTGCGGCGGCAATCGGGCGCTGCAGGTGCCGAAGGCGGATGGCAGGTTCCGCTGGTGACCGGGCGCCGGGAGGCGCGCTGAACCGTGGTGCCGGGATACACCCAGCTGCCGGATGGCCGAGAATGCGCGCTGTCTTCTGCCGTGGCGCTGTGTTCCATGTCGATCCAACTCACCCCGTTTGCCCGTACCCGCCTGTTCCCGCGCACGCCGCGCGCCAACACCATCCAGGACATCACGCCGGAGCAGTTCGAGCAGCACCTCAACGCCCATGCGCCGCTGAAGGTGCTCGATGGCTACGCGCCGTTCTGCAAGCTGCATGTGCACCGCAACTGGACCTCCACCCGCTGCCTGACCGTACCGATCACGGACGACAACCGTCACCAGCTGCGCTCGGCCTACGAGGCACGCACCAAAGAGGAGCTGCCGGTGCTGGTGCGCTGGTTCGAAGGGATCGAGCCGCCGGTGGCCGAGTACCTGGTGGTGATCCTGTACAGCGCCGAACAGATGGCAAAGGAAGGCGCGCCGATCGAGGCCGAGTGGGGCGTGGTCGGCTGCATCTACACCGCCGAGCCGGAAGAAGTGCCGATGGCGCCGATCACGATGATGCGCAACGCACTCGGCGTGGAGGAGGGTGGATCGGGCGTGCCGATCGACCGCGCCGCCTATGCGCGCGCGGTCGAATTCTGGGACAACAACGCCAACTGGCGCTGAGCTTTCTGCCGGATGCATGGACCGCGCGGCCGGGCGTTGCGGTCGGCCCGCGGCACCTGCCGCGGGTGCCTGCCCTGTTGCCGGTTGAAGTACGGATCGTCACGCACACATTGTGCGTTTCATGGATAGACCCACGGGTCGTGCCGGTCCACCTGATGGAAGTGCGTGAGCACTTCCATCGGGCCGAAGAGCCCGACTGCGCCGGGGGTTATTCGCCGGGTATGCGGATCCGGGTCAGGTCGGCAAACAGCATCTCGCTGGGCTCCCAGCGCACGCGATACTGGCCGGGCTTCAAGGCGGCCAAACGACGGTCGTCGTTGTGCGCATCCTGCTGCAGTGGACGGCTGCCTTGCCACTGCAGCACCTGTCCGGCGTCGATGGCATCGTCGTTGCGGATATCCAGTATCGAGACCACTTCATCGAACTGGTCGGTCAGCGTGAGCCGGCCTTTGAAGGCCTTGATGCCGAGCACGCCTTCGTTGATGAACCTCGCTGTTATCTGCAGGTGCTCACTGCCATCCTCGGCGCGACTGATCGCGGTCTGCGGGAGCGTGGCCCGCATGGCTTCGCGCATCTGCTGGACGGCTTCGGCCTGACGACGCGCAAGCCGGGCTTCGTCGGTGTTCTGTTCGGCGACATAGGCGCGCTGTTCTTCCAGCGCCTGCGCGAAGGTGATGCCCTGGGGAACCCCTTCGCCAAAAAAGTCATCGCCAAGATTCTTGCGTACGAAATACTCGATCAGCAGCTTGCGCTGTTCCTCGGGCAGCTCCCACAGCTGTGCTTTTGCCGCCTCCAGCTCCTCGCTGGTGGTTGGCATCAGCGCGTCCAGTCGCCGCGTTGCGCTGCTCAGCGGGTTGGTGATCGCTTGCCGGTATTCGGCTTCGGTGGCGGCATCAGTTCGGCGGTCTGCAGGATCAGCCGCCGTATCGCCTCGCTGTCATCGAGCAGCTCGTCGGCCACCGGGTAGTTCTTGGCGCCCGGATACGGCGGGCGCTGCGGCAGCGCTGGCGCCAGTCCGGTGGCGGCTGCGGACGGCTTCACAAACAGGCTGTTGTCGCAGACGAAGGCCACCACCTTGCCATCCACATACAGCGCGTACTCGCCAAACATCTTCCTGTGGCTCAGGCGGCTGCCCAGATCGATCTGCTCGGAGATGTAGTCGATGAAATCGCGGTCGGTGCCCATGACGGTGCCTGTGGTGGGAGGTGCGCAATCCGGATAGGAATGATGCGCCCGGCGTCGGAGCGTTGCATTCCCGTAATCACGGCAGCGGAACGGAAAACGGGCGCCTTGCGGCGCCCGTTCCGTGTTTCACGCAGTGACCGGCAAGCCGATCAGTAGCGGTAGTGGTCCGGCTTGTACGGGCCTTCGACCGGCACGCCGAGGTAGTCGGCCTGTTCGGTGGTCAGGGTGGTCAGCTTCACGCCGATCTTTTCCAGGTGCAGGCGCGCCACTTCTTCGTCCAGCTGCTTGGGCAGGCGGTAGACGGTCTTCTCGTAGACGTCCTTGTTGGCCCACAGGTCGATCTGCGCCAGGGTCTGGTTGGCGAACGAGTTGGACATCACGAAGCTCGGGTGGCCGGTGGCGCAGCCCAGGTTGACCAGGCGGCCTTCGGCCAGCAGGAAGATGCTGTTGCCGTTTGCGAAGGTGTACTTGTCCACCTGCGGCTTGATGTTGGTGTGCACCAGGCCCGGCAGCGCCTTCATCGCATCGACCTGGATCTCGTTGTCGAAGTGGCCGATGTTGCAGACGATGGCCTGGTCCTTCATCGCGCTGAGGTGTTCGACGCGGATGATGTCCTTGTTGCCGGTGGTGGTGACATAGATGTCGGCGGTGCCCAGGGTCGATTCGACCGTGTTCACTTCATAGCCTTCCATCGCCGCCTGCAGCGCGCAGATCGGGTCGATCTCGGTGACGATCACGCGCGCGCCGTAGGCGCGCAGCGAGGCGGCCGAGCCCTTGCCGACGTCGCCGTAGCCGCAGACCACGGCGACCTTGCCGGCCAGCATCACGTCCAGCGCACGCTTCAGGCCATCGGCCAGCGATTCGCGGCAGCCGTACAGGTTGTCGAACTTGCTCTTGGTGACCGAGTCGTTGACGTTGATCGCCGGGATCAGCAGCTTGCCCTGCTCGGCAATCTGGTACAGGCGGTGCACGCCGGTGGTGGTCTCTTCGGACACGCCCTTCCAGTCGGCGACCACGCGGGTCCAGTAACCCGGGCGCTCCACCGCCACGCGCTTGAGCAGGTTCTTGATGACCTGTTCCTCGTGGCTGCCCGAGGCAGAGTTGACCCAGCTCTGGTCGCCCTGTTCCAGTTCAAAACCCTTGTGGATCAGCAGGGTGACATCGCCACCGTCGTCCACCACCAGCTCCGGGCCGGTCAGGGTGCCGTCGGCCAGGGTGAAGGTCAGTGCGTCCAGGGTGCAGTCCCAGTATTCCTCCAGGGTCTCGCCCTTCCACGCGAACACCGGGGTGCCGGTGGCGGCGATGGCGGCGGCGGCCTGGTCCTGGGTGGAGAAGATGTTGCACGAGGCCCAGCGCACGTCGGCGCCGATGTCCTTCAGGGTCTCGATCAGCACCGCGGTCTGGATGGTCATGTGCAGCGAGCCGGTCACGCGCACGCCATTGAGCGGCTTGGCGGTGGCGTGCTTGCGGCGGATCGACATCAGGCCCGGCATCTCGTGCTCGGCGATGTCGATTTCCTTGCGGCCCCAGTCGGCCAGCGAGATATCGGCAACCTTGTAATCGCCTTCCTGCGAGAAGGTCTTGGCAACAGCGTTCATGTAAAGCTCCGGTGTGGTGCGAGCAGGCTCGCGTTCGCCGGGCGCCGTTGTTGCATGGAAGCCGTCCGAGCCTGGCCGTCGGTGCGGCTCCACTCTGCGGGAAGTCCGCACCGGGAGGTACGGATTCCGCTGGAGGGACCTGGATGACGGTCGCAGCGCCCCTCGGAACGGGGGCCGTAATTATATCGCGGCCCGGTGCCTGCGCCCGCGGCCCAACCAACGGCAGGGGAGAACTCCGACAGAGATTGTTAAGTTGGTCGATTGTCCCGGTTGTTGAGGATTGCCATGACTGTCTCCCCTGTCCGTCGCGCCAGGCGCGCTTCCGCGGTGCTGGTGCTGTGCGCCGGCCTGTTGCTCTCGGTACCGCCGGCACTGGCGCTGGCCCCTGTCACGGCGCAGAAGGCCGCGCAGGGCGAGGGCTACCGGCTGCCGTCGGCCGCGCTGCAGGCGGTGGTCGATGCGCCGCGCGCGCCGAGCCTGAGCCTGTCGCCCAGGCGTGACCTGGCGGCGATGCTGCAGACCCCGCCGCTGCCGTCCATCGCCCAGGTGGCCGCGCCCGAGCTGAAGCTGGCCGGGCTGCGGATCAACCCGAAGACGGTGTCCGACAGCCGCTTCTCCTTCGGCAGCAAGCTGTGGCTGATCTCCACCGCCGATGGCACCGAGCGCCAGATCAGCGGCCTGCCGCAGCCGCTGTCGGTGGCCTCGCTGGCGTGGTCGCCGGACCAGAAGTACCTGGCGTTCAACCAGCTCGATCCGGCCAGCGGTGCCAACGAGCTGTGGCTGGTGGATGTCGGAACGGCCAGTGCGCGGCGGGTGGCGCAGGGCCTGAACAGCGTCGTCGGCAACGGCTATGCGTGGCTGCCGGGCGGTGACGCGCTGCTGGTGCTGCAGCGCCCGGCCGGTGTGGGTGAAGCGCCGCTGGGTGATGGCGTTCCGGCCGGTCCGGCGATCCAGGAAACCGTGGCCGGGCAGGGGGTGCGCTCGGTGCGTACCTACCAGGACCTGCTGAAAAACGAGGACGACGCGCGCCTGTTCGAGTACTACCTGCAGGCGCAGCCGGTGCGCGTGGCGATCAACGGTGACACCACCCCGGTCGGTGCGGTGGGGATCTACCTTGGTCTTTCAGCCTCGCCCGACGGCAACTACCTGCTCAGCCAGCGCGTGCAGCGGCCGTTCTCCTACGCGGTGCCGGTGAGCCGCTTCCCGCGCAATATCGAGGTGCTCGATGCGCAGGGCAAGCTGGTGCACACCGTGGCGCGGCTGCCGCTGGTCGATGGCCTGCCGACCGGCAATGACGCCGTGCCCACCGGCGTGCGTTCGATCAGCTGGCGTGCCGATGCGCCGGCCACGCTGGTGTGGGCCGAAGCGCAGGACGGCGGTGATCCGGCCCGCGACACGGCCATTCGCGATGCGGTGCTGATGCAGGCCGCGCCGTTCGAGAAGCCGCCGGTGACGCTGGCGCAGCTGGGCTCACGCTATGCCGGCATCCGCTGGTCCAGCGGTGAACTGGCGCTGCTCGATGAGTTCTGGTGGAAGAGCCGGCAGGTGAGGCAGTGGAAGATCGCCCCGGATCTGCCCGAGCAGGCGCCGGTGCTGCTGTCCGAGCGCTCGGACGATGACCGCTACAGCGACCCGGGCGAGCCGGTGCTGCAGCTCGATGCCGCCGGCCGTTCACACTTGCAGCTCAGTGGCGATGGCAACAGCTTCTACCGCATCGGTGCCGGCGCCTCGGCCGAAGGCGACCGTCCGTTCCTGGACAAGGTGGACCTGGCAAGCGGCAAGAGCGAACGGCTGTTCCACTCGCAGGCGCCGCATTACGAAGTGCCGCTGGCGCTGATCGACGGCGACCGCCCGCGCGTGCTGAGCTACCGCGAGTCCAACGACGTGCCGGCCAACCTGTTCACCCGTGACCTGGGCGCCGATGCCACGCCGCAGCCGCTGACCCATTTCGCGCATCCGCTGCCGGCGCTGCGCGGGGTCAACAAGGAGCAGATCCGCTACACCCGCAACGATGGTGTCGAACTCACCGGCGACCTGCTGCTGCCACCCGGTTATGACCCGAAGAAGGACGGCCCGCGACCGCTGCTGATGTGGGCCTACCCGGCCGAGTTCAAGTCCGCGGCCGACGCCAGCCAGGTGACCGGCTCGCCGCACCGCTTCAATGCGGTCAGCTACTGGGGGCCGCAGGCGTTCCTGGCCAAGGGCTATGTGGTGCTGAGCGCGCCGAGCATGCCGATCATCGGTGAGGGCGATGCCGAGCCCAACGACACCTATATCGAGCAGCTGGTGGCCAGTGCGCAGGCGGCGGTGGACGAGGTGGTCCGCCGTGGCGTTGCCGATCGTGAGCGTATCGCCGTGGGCGGGCATTCCTATGGTGCGTTCATGACCGCCAACCTGCTCGCCCACACCGACCTGTTCAAGGCCGGCATCGCCCGTTCCGGTGCCTACAACCGCACGCTGACCCCGTTCGGCTTCCAGGCCGAGGAGCGCAATTACTGGAAGGCGCAGGACACCTACCTGAAGATGTCGCCGTTCAACTACGCCGACCGGATCAAGACGCCGATCCTGTTCATCCACGGCGCCGAGGACAACAACTCCGGCACCTTCCCGATGCAGAGCGAGCGCATGTTCGCGGCGGTGAAGGGACTGGGCGGCACCGCGCGGCTGGTGATGCTGCCCAACGAATCGCACGGCTACCGCGCGCGCGAATCGATCATGACCATGCTGGCCGAAAGCGAGGACTGGCTGGACCAGTGGCTGGCCGCACCGGTCAGGCAGGACAGGCGCCGCTGACGCCACCCGGGCGCGGAATAGGGTCGAACCTGTTCCGCGCCCATATGCCGGCGAGGCAGCGGAAGGTCATGACGGGGCGTGTTCGCCCCGTTTTCATGTCTGCCGGGACAGGCTGCGGACAACATGCAGATGCAACTGTTTCAGTATTGGTGCACTGCAAAAAGCCGCAGGTGTTTCGGTTAGTCTTGGGCTCTTCCGCTTCCCCGAAGGTTCGGCATTCCGGATGAACGAGTACCGCAGCAGCGTTGTCTTCGCCACCCCCGACCTGCCCCTGCGCGACGATGTGCGTCGCCTCGGCACCATGGTCGGTGAGCTTATTTCCGAACAGGTCGCGCCGGCCTTTCTCGATGAAGTGGAAGACGTGCGCACTGCGGCGATCGCCCGGCGTGAAAGCCAGGGACCGCTGGCCACGCTCAGCGAACAGTTGTCCGGGCGCACGCCGCGTCAGGCCGAGGCGCTGGTGCGGGCGTTCAGCACCTACTTCCAGGTGGTCAACATCGCCGAACGCGTGCACCGTATCCGCCGCCGCCGCGATTACCAGCGTGCCGGCACCAAGCGGCCGCAGCCGGAAAGCCTGCATGACGCACTGCTCGCATTGAAGGCGCAGGGCGTGACGCTGGAGGAGCTGGCGCAGTGGCTGCCGCGTATCGACATCGAACCGGTGTTCACCGCGCATCCGACCGAGGCGGTGCGGCGCGCGCTGCTGGAAAAAGAACAGCTGATGGTGGCCGCGCTGGTCGACAACCTCGATGGCCAGCGCACGCCCGGTGAGCAGGCCGCCGATGGCGAGCGCTTCCGCATGGCGCTGACCGCCTCGTGGCAGACCGCCGATTCCTCGCCGGTGCGGCCGAGCGTGGATGACGAGCGCGAGCACGTCGGCTTCTATCTCACCCGCGTGCTGTACCGGGTGATGCCGGTGTTCTACGAATCGCTGGAGCAGGCGCTGCGGGACACCTGGGGGCGTACCCTGCCGCTGCCACGACTGCTGCGCTTCGGCACCTGGGTCGGCGGGGACATGGACGGCAATCCGAACGTGGACGCCGGCACCATCACCGCCACCTTGAACGCGCAGCGCCAGGCGGTGCTGGAGCTGTACCTGAAGGACATGCTCAAGCTGGCCAGCCTGCTCAGCCAGTCTACTGCGCTGATCGGGGTCAGCGACGCGGTGCTGGCGCGGGTGGAGGACTATCGCCGGTTGTTGCCGCAGGTGCAGTCGCGCCCGCGCCATGCCGACATGCCGTACCGGCTGCTCAACGACCGCATGCGCGCGCGGTTGCAGGCCACGCTGGACGATGCCCCCGGCGCGTATGCCACCCCGGACGAGTTCATCGACGACATCCAGCTGATCCTCGACAGCCTGGAAGCCAACAAGGGCAAGCATGCCGGCTGGTTCTCGGTGCGCCGGCTGCTGTGGCGGGTGCGCAGCTTCGGCTTCCATCTGGCGCGGCTGGATGTGCGCCAGGAATCCAGCGTGCACGCGCATGCACTGGCCGAAGTGCTGGGCGGTGTGGAGGCGTTCGCCGCGCTGGATGACGCCGCCCGCGCGCAGCTGCTGGCAGCGTATGCGGCCGGCACGGCGGAGCTGGCGGCGCCGGCCGATGAAGGCGGGCAACGGCTGGACAAGGCATTCGCGGCACTGGCCGACGCACGCCACCGCCACGGCGCCGATGCGCTGGGCACCTACATCATTTCCATGGCGCATGACCGGGGTGACGTGCTGGCGGTGCTGGCGCTGGCCCGCCGCGGTGGACTGGTCGATGCGCAGGGCGGGGTGCCGCTGGATATCGCGCCGCTGTTCGAGACGGTCGACGACCTGCAGCGCGGTACCGCGACCCTGCACGATCTGCTGGCCGATCCGGTCTACCGCGCGCATCTGGCCGCGCGTGACGACGTGCAGATGGTGATGCTCGGCTATTCGGACAGCGGCAAGGATGGCGGCATCGCCGCCTCGCGCTGGGGCCTGCAGCAGGCGCAGGTGGAGTTGCTGGAGGCGGCGGCCGGCTATGGCGTGAAACTGACCTTCTTCCACGGCCGTGGCGGTTCGATCAGCCGCGGCGGCACGCGCACCACGCACGCGGTCAACGCCTCGCCGCGCGGCAGCATCGACGGCCGTCTGCGCGTGACCGAGCAGGGCGAGGTGATCCATCGCAAGTACGGCATCCGCGCGCTGGCGCTGCGTTCGCTGGAACAATCGGCCGGTGCGGTGCTGCGCGCCAGCCTGCGCCCGCGTGCGGCCGAGCCGCGTGAGGCGCAGTGGATCCCGGTGATGGATATCGTCGCGGCCGAAAGCTCGCGCGCCTACCGCGCGTTCGTCGGCGATGCGAAATTCATGGACTATTTCCGCAAGGCCACACCGATCGATGTGATCGAGCGCATGACGCTGGGCTCGCGGCCGTCGCGGCGGCTGGGCCAGGATGCGGCGCTGTCCAACCTGCGCGCGATCCCGTGGGTGTTCGCCTGGAGCCAGGCGCGGGCGGTGATTCCCGGCTGGTTCGGGGTCGGCAGCGGGCTGCAGGCCGCCGCCGATGCCGGCCACGAGGAGCGGCTGCGCGAGATGGCGCACGACTGGCCGTTCTTCGAGACTTTCCTCGACGACATGGCGATGGTGCTGAGCAAGGGCGACATCCATATCGCCGAGCAGTTCTCGCGGCTGGCCGGGCCATTGCATGCGCACTTCTTCCCGCTGATCCGCGAGGAGCTGGCGCTGACCGCGCACTGGGTCAAGCGCCTGAGCGGGCAGCAGGAGCTGCTGGAACACGATCCGCGGCTGGCGCTGTCGATCCGCCTGCGCAATCCCTACATCGATCCGATCAGCACCCTGCAGGTGGACCTGCTGCAGCGCTGGCGCGAAAGCGGGCGCGAGGACGAGGCGTTGCT
Organism: Stenotrophomonas sp. UBA2302; assembly: GCA_002345545.1. GTDB lineage: Bacteria > Pseudomonadota > Gammaproteobacteria > Xanthomonadales > Xanthomonadaceae > Stenotrophomonas. Next base: position 40,127 of record DDVW01000040.1, read on the forward strand.
GCGCGCGCTGGTGGCCTGTGTGAACGGCGTCTCGCAGGGAGTGCAGAATACCGGGTGACGGCGACGCGCCGGACGGGACGGAGACGATGCAGTCAGGGGAAGCAGGGGAAGCCGGGCGCTATCACCGGATCAAACAGGTCGTCATGCAGGCGCTGGAGCTGCAGGGCGCCGCCCGCGAGGCGCTGATCGTGCGCGAGGTGGCGGCCGATGCGGCGATGGCCGAGGAGGTGCGGGCCCTGCTCGCAGGTATGGAGGCCGACCAGACGCTGATGGTGTCATGGCGCTCGCCGGAGCTGTTCGCGCCCGACGTCGGGCAGGACCTGAGTGGCCAGGAGGCCTCGGCCGACGCCGCCCGCGAGTACCGCCTGCTGCAGCGTCTGGGCGCTGGCGGCATGGGGGTGGTCTATCTGGCCGAACGCAGCCACGGCGGCTTCGTGCAGAAGGTCGCGTTGAAGCTGCTCAACCCGGTGGCCGAGGCCTCGCCGGAACTGCGCGAGCGCTTCGCCCGCGAGCGCGAACTGCTGGCGCGGCTGGACCATCCGGGCATCGCGCGGCTGCTCGACGGCGGCATCCTCGCCGACGGTCGCCCGTTCCTGGCGATGGAATATGTCGAAGGCGAGCGCGTGGACGTGCATGCCGCGCGCCTGCCGCTGGATGAACGCATCGCGCTGTTCGTCGGAATCTGCGAGGCGGTGGCCGAGGCACACCGCTGCCTGGTCATCCACCGTGACCTCAAGCCGGCCAACATCCTGGTCGACGCGCGCGGCCAGGCGAGGTTGCTGGACTTCGGCATCGCCCGCCTGATCGACGAGGACAGTGCGGTGGCCGGCGACACGCGCACCGGCCAGCACGCCCTGACCCTGGCCTATGCCAGCCCCGAACAGCTCGCCTGCAAGCCACTGACCACGGCCACCGACGTCTATTCGCTGGGCGCGGTGCTGTACCAGATGGTCTGCGGGGAGCTGCCGTTCGCCGACATCGACAACCCCGCCGGCCTGTACAACGCCATCGCCAATACCGATGTCCCCCCGCCCAGCCGGCGGTTGCGGCGCGACGGCGAGCCGCGGGGACACGCGCGCGCGGTGCCGGCCGACATCGACGCGATCGTGCTCAAGGCGCTGCGCAAGGAGCCGGACCAGCGCTACGCCTCGGTCGCCGCACTGGCCGAGGATCTGCGCGGCTATCTGGCCCATCGCCCGGTCAGTGCGCGGGCCGGCGAACGGGGCTATCGTGCGCGCCGTTTCCTGCGTCGCAACGCCTGGCCGCTGGCGGCCGCCGCGCTGGTGCTGCTGTCGGTGCTGGGCGGTCTGCTGGCCTCGGTGCTGGCGCTGCGCGAGGCACGCGAACAGCAGGCGCTGGCGGAAAAGCGCGGCCACAACCTGCAGCGGCTCATCGACTTCCAGCAGGCGATGCTGGAAAGCGTGGACATCGACGCGATGGGCCATGCCATGACCGGCACCCAGCAGCGCAAGGTGCTGGAAGTGCTGGAGCGGCAGGCGCCGGGGCAACCGCTGGACGTGCGCCTGCGCCAGGCGTTCGCCCAGGTCGGCGCGCCCGGCATCGCCCGCGATGCGCTCGACCAGCAGATCGTCACGCACGCGCTGTCGCGGCTGGATGCCGATTTCGCCGATGCCCCCTTGCTGGCGGCCAACATGCGGCAATCACTGGCACGGGTGTTGATCGCGATCGGCCAGTACCCGCACGCGGCCGATGAACTGCGCAAGGTGCTGCGGATGCGCGAAGCCATGCTGCCGGCCACCGATGTGCGCGTGGTGTCGGCGCGCATCGATCTGGGGCAGGTGCTGTCGCTGCAGGGTGAGCTGGAGCCGGCGGCGGATGCCTATGGCCAGGCGCTGGCGGCGACGCGTGCATGGCCGGTGCTGGACCCGCAGCGCCGTGCTGCCGAGGCCGGCGCGGCGGCGCTGCAGGCAGCGCGTGGAGAGCTTCAGGCAGCACTGGCGCGCCAGTCCGCGCTGCGCAAGGCGTGGATGGCGGCCCTGCCCGCCGACGATGAAACCCTGCTGCTGCTGCGCGGGGAGTACGCGCGCACGCTGGACAAGCTTGGACGGCGCGACGAAGGCAGTGCCGAGATGGATGCGCTGCTGCCGCTGTACCGCGCCCGCTTCGGCCCGGAGTCCAACCGTACGCTGGCGGCCATGGACACGCTGGCCGAGCTGGCGTTCGCCCACAACGACTACGAGCATTCCGCCGCGCTCGCACGGCAGGTGGCCGAGGTGCGGGAACGCCGGCTCGGCGCGGAACATCCGGATACGCTCAAGGCCTGGGGCATCGCCGCCGGCAGCCTGGTGCGGCTGGCGGATTCGCCGGAAACCTTTGCCGGGGCCGAAGCCTTGCTCGACCAGCTGCTGCAGGCACAGGGACGGATTCTCGGCATCGAACATCCGGCCACGCGCCAGTTCATCGTGGCCAAGGTCCGCCTGCTGTCCAAGCAAGAACGCACGCTTGAGGCAATCGCGCTGCAGCGCCAGCTTCTGGCCGATTGCCAGCGGCTGCTGGGGCCGGAGCACAGTGAAACCCTGTTCGCGCAGGGCAGCCTGGCCAGCCTGTTGAGCTACCTGCCCGAGCGCCAGGACGAGGCGCGGCGGCTGGCACAGACGCTGCTGGCGCCGATGGACCGGCAGCTGGGGGCGGAACACCCGTTCGTCACCGCCACCTACGACCTGATCGGGCGCATCGAGCGCAATACCGGCAACTGGGAAGCCTCGCGCGATGCGCATGCGCAGGCGCTGGAGATCCGGGCGCGTACCCGCGGCATGGTCGATGGCAACACCATCGAAAGTGCGAACCGGCTTTATGTCGCGCTGCTCAACCTGCACGATGAAGCGGGCATGCGCGACCTCCGCGCCCGCTTCCTCGATCCGCTGATCGCCAGTGATCCGGCCACCCTCAATGCCAGCCTGCGCAGCGTGCGCGAAGCCACCCTGCAGGCGCTGGAGGGGCGCTGGGACTAGTCGGCGCGCTCCGCCTGCGGGGTGAAGGGCGGCTTGTTCTTGAGCAGCTGCAGATGGCGCTGTTCCATCTCCTGTCGCAGCTGGCGGCGGATCTGTGCGGCGGCAAAGCGGCGTTTCTCGTCGCGGGTTTGCGGCTGCAACGGCGGCACCGGTGTCGGCTTGCCGTCGTCATCGACCGCGACCATGGTGAAGAAGCAGCTGTTGGCATGGCGCACGCTGGCCTTGCGGATGTCCTCGGCCACGACCTTGATGCCGATCTCCATCGATGAGGTGCCGGTGTAGTTCACCGAGGCCAGGAAGGTCACCAGTTCGCCCACCGCGATCGGCTGGCGGAACATCACCTGGTCCACCGACAGCGTGACCACATAGTTGCCGGCGTAGCGGCTGGCGCAGGCATAGGCGACCTGGTCGAGCAGGCGCAGCACCGCGCCGCCGTGCACCTTGCCGGAGAAATTGGCCATCTCCGGGGTCATCAGCACGCTCATCGACAACTGGTGGGGTGTGGGTTCGGACATGGTTCTCGGGAGCATCGGGGGTGCCCGACTTTACCGCAGGGGCAGGGGGCAGCCGGAAAGATCTGGTGGGGAGATTGTCCCGTTCCGCAGCCGTGGCCCGGGCGATCCAGCAGCGGCGGGCATTCGAATGGTAAGGAACCAGCAGGACGATGCGCCGCGCCACGTGGCGGCGGTAGCCCCCAAGGCGAAAGGGCCGCTTGCGCGACCCTTTCGTGTTTCCTGCGGAGTTGCCCTTACTTGAGCTTGGCCGCCTTGCGCAGCGCCTCGGCGCGGTCGGTCTTCTCCCACGAGAAGGCGGTCGCGGTCTGGCTCTTGCCGTCGCCATCGACGTACGAGAACTCCTTCGGCTTGCGGCCGAAGTGGCCGTAGGCGGCAGTCTGCTGGTACATCGGGTGGATCAGGTCGAGCATCTTGATGATGCCGTACGGGCGCAGGTCGAAGTGCGCACGGATCAGCTTCTCGATCTGCGCGTCGGCGATCTTGCCGGTGCCGAAGGTGGTGACCGAGATCGAGGTCGGCTCGGCCACGCCGATGGCGTAGGAGACCTGTACTTCGCACTTGTCGGCCAGGCCGGCAGCCACGACGTTCTTGGCGACGTAACGGGCGGCGTAGGCGGCCGAACGGTCAACCTTGGACGGATCCTTGCCCGAGAACGCGCCACCACCGTGACGGGCCATGCCGCCGTAGGTGTCGACGATGATCTTGCGGCCGGTCAGGCCGCAGTCGCCCACCGGGCCGCCGATCACGAAGATGCCGGTCGGGTTGATGTGGATCTTGTTCTTCGGCAGCGAATCCAGCCATGCCTTGGGCAGCACCGGCTTGAGGATGTGCTCGCGCACGGCCTCGATCAGGTCCTTCTGCTTGATGCCCGGGTCGTGCTGGGTCGAAAGCACCACCGCGTCCAGGCCCTCGATCTTGCCGTTGTCGCCGTAGCGCAGGGTGACCTGGCTCTTGGCGTCCGGGCGCAGCCATGGCAGCGGCGAGTTCTTCTTCTTGCGGACCTTGGCCTGCTGCTCGACCAGGCGGTGCGAGTAGTAGATCGGTGCCGGCATGAACTCCGGAGCTTCGTTGCAGGCATAGCCGAACATCAGGCCCTGGTCGCCCGCACCCTGTTCTTCCGGCTTCTTGGCCTTCTTGTCGGTGCCGTCGACACCGGCGGCGATGTCCGGCGACTGCTTGCCGAGCATGTTGATGATCGCGCAGGTGTGGCCGTCGAAGCCGACGTCGGAATTGTTGTAGCCGATGTCGTTGATGACCTTGCGGGTCAGCTCCTCGATGTCGACCCAGGCCGAGGTGGTGACTTCGCCGGCGACGATGGCCGCACCGGTCTTGACCATGGTTTCGCAGGCCACGCGGGCGCGCTTGTCCTGGGTCAGGATCGCGTCCAGCACCGCATCGGAGATCTGGTCGGCAATCTTGTCCGGATGGCCTTCAGAGACCGACTCGGAGGTGAACAGGTAGCTGGACATCGAGGCAATATCCTTTGATTCGGATGGAGAGATGGGCGCGCATGATACACCTCATGCCCGCGGCGTGCATTGTGCGTTGAGCCATGTTGGCGGTGGTTAAGAAAATCATCACGGGTGCCGGCCGGCGAGCGGCCAACTGCTAGCATCGGCGCATGGATTCCCTCAGTCAGATCGTTCTCGGCGGCGCTGTCGCCGCCGCCATCGCCCCTGCTGCCCACCGTCGCGCCGCGCTGCTGGCCGGTGCCGTATTGGGCACCTTGCCCGATCTGGATGGTCTGCTGATCGCCGCCTTTACCCGCGATCCGGTCAGCCTGATGACCATCCATCGCAGCTTCAGCCACTCGCTGCTGGTGCTGCCGCTGCTGGGCACGCTGATCTGGTGGCTGTACCGGCGCTTCGGCCATGGCCGCGTGGCCGCAGCCCCGGTGCGCTGGTGGTGGGCGATCGTGCTGGCGCTGGTCACCCATCCGCTGCTGGATGCGTTCACTGTCTACGGCACCCAGCTGTGGTGGCCGCTGATGCCGCCGCCGGCGATGTGGTCGAGCGTGTTCATCATCGATCCGCTGTACACCGTGTGGTTGCTGCTGGCCTGCGTGATCGCCTGGTTTGCGCGGGCACGGCCGCTGGCGCAGCGGGCGCTGGTCGCCGGACTGGTGCTCAGCTGCGGCTATCTGGGCTGGTCGCTGCAGGCCAAGGCACAGGTGGACCGTGCCGCCGACCAGGCGCTGGCAGCGATGGGGCTGGCCGATGCGCCGCGGTTCTCGGTGCCGATGCCGTTCAACACACTGCTATGGCGGGTGGTGGCGATGACGCCCAGTGGCTACGTGGTCGGCGACCGTTCGCTGTGGGCCGATCGCGGGCCGATGCACTTCACCGGTTATTCCTCCAACGTGCAGGCCCTGCGCCAGGCCACTGACATTGCGGCGGTGCAGCGGTTGCAGTGGTTCAACCGTGGCTTCATGCGTGCGCAGGTGCGCGATGGCGAACTGGTGCTCAGTGACCTGCGCATGGGGTTGGAGCCGGATTACAACTTCAATTTCGCCGTGGCCCGGAGCGAGGACGGGCGCTGGCAGGCAATGGCGCCCGAGCAGGTGCGGCCGGCCTATCGCGGGCAGGGCGGGCGCGAGCTACTGAAGCAGCGTCTGGCCGGCATGTGGCAGCGGATCTGGACGCCACCGGAGGACGTCCAGGCGGACGCGCATGGGGTGAATGCGCGGCAGGGGTAGGGCGACGGCACATTCGTTTCAAATCCGAAACAATTTATGTCTTCCGTGCGGATTGTTTCGAATTTGCTGGCAAATAAAATGGCGACCATCAAGCAGGACTTGGCGATGGTGCCGGTCCGCGACTCCAAGGTATCGACCATGAACAGCCAAGCCATTGCCCTCTACAAGAAGCGCCGCTCGCAGTACGCCCTCGGCAAGACCTTGCCGATCGCGCAGAACGATGCCGCCAGCCTGATCAAGCACGCCGTGCGCGAGGCGCCGTCGGCGTTCAACGCGCAGTCGGCACGTGCGGTGATCCTGTTCGGTACCGAGAGCCAGAAGTTCTGGGACCTGACCAGGGACGAACTGCGCAAGATCGTGCCGGCCGAGGCCTTCGCCGGCACTGAAAAGAAGATCGACAGCTTCGCCGCCGGTGCCGGCACCGTGCTGTTCTTCGTCGACAGCGATGTGGTCAAGGGCCTGCAGGAGCAGTTCCCGCTGTACGCCGAGAACTTCCCGATCTGGGGCGAGCAGTCCAACGGCATGGCCCAGTTCGCGGTGTGGACCGCGCTGGCCGATGCCGGCGTCGGTGCCAGCCTGCAGCACTACAACCCGCTGGTGAACGAGGCCGTGCGCGAGCACTGGGGCATTCCGGCCAGCTGGACCCTGCGTGCGCAGATGCCGTTCGGCTCCAATGAAGGCCAGTTCGGCGAAAAGAGCTATATCGAAGACGAAGCCCGCTTCAAGGTGTTCGGCTGATCTCCGCCAACGCGATTCTCTCCCCCGCGCGTTGATGCAGGCCGGATGGGTCCGCCAGTTCTGCTGGCGGGCCTTTTTCATGGCGCACGGCGAGGCGTCACCTTTATGGTGGCGTTGCGATGCAAACGGCTGTCTGCCGCTTCAGGCGCGAACGGCTGGTGTGTGGACGCTGCCGGACTGGGGCAGGTTCAGGCCGTCGGTGACAGCAGCGGCGCTTCGCCGGCGATCAGTGCAGCGAAGTAGTCGGCGGTCAGCCGCAGTTGCTCATCCGGCGTCTCGGCACGGTTGACCACCGCGCGGAAAGCCGCGTTCTCGGGACGGTCCTTTGCGTACCAGCCCAGGTGCTTGCGGGCGATGCGCACGCCCTGCGGCTCGCCGTAGAAGGCGTGCAGGTCGTGGAGGTGACCGAGCAGGATGTCGCGCACTTCGGCCAGCGTCGGCGGCGGCAGTTCTTCACCGGTGGCCAGGTAGTGGGCGATCTCGCGGAAGATCCATGGCCGGCCCTGCGCGGCGCGGCCGACCATCACCGCGTCGCAACCGGTGTGGCGAAGCACCTGTTCGGCCTTCTGCGGCGAGTCGATGTCGCCGTTGGCCAGCACCGGGATGCTCAGCATCGCCTTGATCGCGGCGATGGTGTCGTACTCGGCGGTGCCGGTGTAGTGCTGGTCGCGGGTGCGGCCGTGGATGGCCAGGGCGGCGATGCCCGACTGTTCGGCAATGCGGGCAATGCTCGGCGCGTTGCGCACGTCCGCGCACCAGCCGGTGCGGATCTTCAGCGTCACCGGCACCTCGACCGCGCCGACCACCGCCTCGAGGATGCGCGCCACCAGTTGCTCATCGCGCATCAGCGCCGAGCCGGCCCAGGCGTTGCAGACCTTCTTGGCCGGGCAGCCCATGTTGATATCGATGATCTGCGCGCCGTGGTCGACGTTGTAGCGCGCCGCCTCGGCCAGCTGCTGCGGCTCGGTACCGGCGATCTGCACGCTGATCGGGGCCGGTTCGCCGATATGGTCCATGCGGTGGAGGGACTTGCGGGTGTTCCAGAAGCGCGGATCGGAGATGGTCATTTCCGAGGCGGCCAGCCCCGCGCCCAGCCGCTTGCACAGCTGCCGGAACGGCTTGTCGGTGACGCCGGCCATGGGCGCGAGCACCACGTTGGGCGCGATGGTGTAGGGGCCGATCTGCATGGACGCTATTGTAAGGGCTGGGCCGGCAGGCGCTGGTGGACAGCACAACGGCCCGTTGCCGGGCCGTCGCGGAGCAGCATCGAGGCCGGTCAGGCCTGCGTCGGGGTCAACCGCGGCATCGCCAGCGCGGCGCCTTCGCTCTCGGTGGAACGGGCGGCGTACTGGTTGGCAAAGCGCACATGGGTGGCGAACGGCGCCTGTGGCGCCTGTGCCAGCGATGAGGCCAAGGCGCCATTGAAGGCGTCACCGGCGCCGGTGGTATCCACCACCTGCACCGGTTCGGCGGCAACCCGGTAATACGGCTGGGTGTCACCGCGCAGGGTGTCCTCATCGTGCGAGACGAACACGCCGACCGCGCCCAGCGTCACCACCACCGTGTTGCCCGACAGCAGCCGGCACAGCGCGTGCAGGCGCGCGCCGTCCAGCGCGGCAACATCGTCCGCTTCCACGCGTTCGCCGACATGGCGGCCGAGCAGGGCGGCGAATTCGGTTTCGTTCGGCGTCATCACATCGGCCAGCTTGAGCAGGCCGATGCTCGACGGTGCATTGGCCGGTGCCGGGTTGAGCACGGTCATCACCCCGGCCTCGCGGGCGATGCCCAGCACCGCCTCGACCGACTCGGCCGGCGATTCCAGCTGTGCCAGCACCACCTTGGCGCTGCCGAGCAGGGCACGGTTGGCCTCGATGAACGCCGGGCTCAGCGATGCGTTGGCGCCGGCACCGATGACGATGGAATTGCGGCCACGGTTGTCGACATAGATGCCGGCGGTGCCGGTGGGTTCGTCACTGGATTCCGGCACCAGCGCCAGCCCGTCGGCCGCCGCCAGCTGGCGTGCCAGCGCGCCGCCGGCGTCATCGCCCAGCGCGCAGACGAAGGTGGTCGCTGCGCCGGAGCGGCAGGCGGCGACGGCCTGGTTGAAACCCTTGCCGCCGGGGCCGGTGCTGTAGCGGCCGGCAATGGTCGCGCCCGGCGCGGGCAGGGCATCGCAGCGCCAGACGTGGTCGACATTGAAGGAACCGGCAACGACAACAGAACTCATGGAATCCACTTCTCAAAGGTGGCCGCACGGGCGGCCGGATAGGCGATACGGCGGGGCTCAGCCGAAATGGGTCAGCACACCGGCAATCGTAGCGGTCATCAGGGTGGCGATGGTGCCGCCCAGCACCGCGCGCAGGCCGAACTTGGCCAGATCGTGGCGGCGCTCCGGTGCCAGCCCGCCGATGCCGCCGATCTGGATGGCGATCGAGCTGAAGTTGGCGAAGCCGCACAGCGCGTAGGTCGCGATCAGGCGGCCTTCCTCGCTCAGCGCGACGCCGGCGACGTTGCCCTTGATGATCTCCGACAGATCCATGTAGGCGACGAACTCGTTGATGACGACCTTCTGTCCGATCAGCGAGCCGACCGTGGTCGCATCGGCCCACGGCGTGCCGATCACCCACGCGATCGGCGCCAGCACGTAACCGAAGACGGTGGCCAGGCTGGTCGGCTTGCCGATCGCCTCGGCCAGGCCGCTGACCTCGCCCAGCCAGGTCAGCGGGGCGTTGACCATCGCGATCAGGGCGATGAAGGCGAGCAGCATCGCACCGATGTTCAGCGCCAGCTTCAGGCCGTCGCCGGCACCGGCAGCAGCGGCGTCGATGATGTTGGAGGCGGTCTTTTCCACTTCCATCTTCACCGTGCCGCGGGTCAGCGGCATGCCGGTTTCCGGTACCAGCAGCTTGGCGATCACCAGCGTGGCCGGCGCGGCCATGATCGAGGCGGCCAGCAGGTGCTTGGCGTAGAACGCCTGGGCCGCCGGATCGCCACCGCCGAGCATGCCGACATAGGCGGCCAGCACGCCGCCGGCGATATGCGCCATGCCGCCGATCATCATCGTGAGCAGTTCGGACTGGGTCATCCTGGCGATGTACGGGCGCACCGTCAGCGGGGCTTCGGTCTGGCCGATGAACACGCTGGCGCAGACGCTGGTGGTTTCCGCGCCGGACACGCGCATCACCTTGGTGATGGCCGCGGCCATCACCCGCACGATCGCCTGCATCACGCCCAGGTGGTACATCACGCCCATCAGCGCCGAGAAGAAGATGATGGTGGGCAGCACCTGGAAGGCGAAGATGAAGCCGTAGGTGGACACATCCATCAGGCTGCCGAAAATGAAGTTGGAGCCTTCATTGACGAAGTTCAGGATCTTGACGAAGCCTTTGCCGAGCCAGTCGAACACGTCACGGCCGCCCGGCACCAGCAGCACCAGCGCGGCAAAGCCGATCTGCAGGACGATGCCGGTAGCGACCAGCTTCCAGTCCACCGCCTTCTTGTTGTTGGAGAACAGCCAGGTGATGCCCAGAAGCACCGCCAGCCCGAACAGGCCGAAGCCGACCCTGCCCAAACCTTCGACCATGAGTAATCCCCGGGCGTGCCCGCAAAAGACGCAAGCCTAGAGCAGCGGCTTATGCCCGGCAAGAATAATCGGGGCATATGCCCGCAATTGCCGGCATTGCGCCGTTATCGGCAATGTCCGCGGTCTTTTCCGCAACCGGCGGCGGGCTACACTGGCGTCCACTCGCGCAAACCCGCGCCGGAATTTGGAGCTTCCCATGCAATACCGTCGTCTCGGCACCTCCGGGCTGCAGCTTTCGGCGCTGTCCTTCGGCGCCTGGGTCACCTTCGGCAACCAGATCGGTCGCAGCGAGGCCCGCAACCTGATTGCCGCGGCATGGGACAACGGGGTCAATTTCTTCGACAACGCCGAGGTCTATGCCCAAGGCCGTGCCGAAGAGGTGATGGGCGATGTGATCGGCGACCTGCGCCTGCCGCGGGATGGCTACTGTGTCTCCAGCAAGGTGTTCTTCGGTGCGGTGGATGCGCCCAACCCGCTGCAGCGCGGGCTCTCGCGCAAGCACGTCCATGACGCCTGCCATGCCGCGCTCAAGCGCCTGCGGGTGGATTATCTGGACCTGTACTACTGCCATCGTCCGGATCCGGACACGCCGGTCGGCGAGACCGTGCAGGCGATGGACACGCTGATCCGCCAGGGCAAGGTGCTGTACTGGGGCACGTCGGAGTGGTCCGGTGCGCAGATCGCCGAGGCGGTCGCCTTCGCCCGCGCCAACCACCTGCACGCGCCGACGATGGAGCAGCCGCAGTACAACCTGCTGCACCGCACGCGGGTGGAGCAGGAGTACGCGCCGCTGTATGCCGATGCCGGGCTGGGCACGACGATCTGGTCGCCGCTGGCTTCGGGCCTGCTGACCGGCAAGTACAACGACGGCATCGGTGCCGACAGCCGTCTGGCGACCTCGTCGCTGGAATGGTTGCAGGCCGCGGTGCTGGGTGATCCGGCCGAAGACCGGCTGGGCAAGGTGCGGCGCTTCACCGCGCTGGCGGCCGAGCTGGGCGAATCGCCGGCGCAGCTGGCCATCGCCTGGTGCCTGCGCAATCCCAACGTCTCCAGCGTGATCCTCGGCGCCAGCCGGGTCAGCCAGTTGCAGGAGAACCTGCGCGCGCTGGAGCTGCTTGCACGGGTGGACGAGGCGGCCTGGACGCAGGTCGAAGCGGCGTTCGCCTGAGGCCGGCTGCGGCAGGGGCGCGCCGGATGCGTGCTCCTGCGGCTTGAAGGAAGTGCTGGGGCAGGGTGATGTCGTCCTGCCGAATCCGCTTGCAATGTTATTGAGAATTATTATCATCAACTCCGTCCCCGTACGGAATCACGTTGATGTCCGCCCAACCTGTCCTGCTCCGCTCCCGCACGCTCCATCTGCCACAACGCCCGGTCCAGCTGCTGCCGGTTGAAGGCATCCTCGACAGTGGCGCCCTGCTCAAGGGCCAGCGCGAGATCCTGATCCGGCATGGCGACAAGCTCTATCGCCTGCGCCATACCAGCAACGACAAGCTGATCCTGACCAAGTAGTCCGCAGCACCTCTGCCAGCCGGCGCCCGCTTTGGCGCCACGCCCGCCTGAATCGACCCGCTTCCGCCCCGAGGCCGCAGCCATTGGCTGCCTTGCCCGGGCCCGTTCCTTCGATTGATTCCAGGCACCCATGATCCGTCCAACTGTTCTGAGCGCCGCCCTGTGGGCGGTGTTGTCTCCTGTGCACGCCGAAACCGCCGCTTCGGGCGATGTGCACGATTTCGACCGCGTCCAGGTCACCGCCACCCGCACCGAGCGCGCCGTCAGCGATGTCGCCGCCACCGTCGATGTGATCGACCGCGAGCAGCTGGACAACCAGCTGGTGCACGACATCGCCGATCTGGTCCGCTACGAGCCGGGCATTTCCGTGACCCGCAGCGCCACACGCTTTGGACTGGGCGGCTTCCGCATCCGCGGCCTGGACGGCAACCGCGTGCTGATCCAGACCGACGGCATCGCCATGCCCAAGAGTTTCGACATCGGCAGCTTCGCCAATGCCAACCGCGATTTCACCGATCTGGAAACGCTCAAGCGGGTGGAGATCGTGCGCGGGCCGGCCAGCTCGCTGTATGGCTCCGACGCGCTGGGTGGCGTGGTCGCGTTCGTCACCAGGGACCCGGCCGACTACCTGAAGGACGGCAAAGACAGCCACGTCGGCCTGAAATTCGGCTATGACGGCGACTGGCAGGGCCTGCTCGGCAGTGCGACCACGGCATTCGGTGGCGAGCGCTGGAGCGGCATGGTCAACGTCAACCACCGCCAGGGCCAGGAAACCGGCAACCAGGGCGAGGTGCGCAGCCGCGACAACACCCGCACCGCCGCCAACCCGCAGCAGCGCGACGGCCGCAGCGTGCTGTCCAAGCTGGTCTATGCCCCCGATGAGAACCAGCGTTTCCGCCTGACCGTGGAAGGCAATGAGGACAGCACCGATACCGATGTGTATTCGGCGATCGACCGCACCACCACCACCGGCATGACCGCGCACGACACGCAAACCCGCGCGCGGGTGGCCTTCGCCCATGAAATGGATGCGCTCGACAGCGTGTTCGCCGACAGTCTGAGTTGGCAGCTGTACCGCCAGGACAGCGAGACCACGCAGCTCACCGACGAGCAGCGCGCCAATGGCAGCCGCCGCCATCGCGAGTTCAATTTCGACCAGCGTGTCTATGGTGTGCAGGCGGTGCTGGACAAGTCCTTCGACACCGGCAGCGTGGCCCATGCGCTGACCTGGGGCGTGGACGGTGCGTGGACGGAAATCCGCCAGAAGCGCGACGGCTTCCAGGTGCTGGCCAACGGCACGGTCAGCAGCACGATCCTGCCGGACGTGTTCCCGGTGCGTGACTTCCCGGTCAGCAGGACCACCGAGCTGGGCCTGTATGCACAGGACGAGATGCGCCTGGCCGACGGGCGGCTGTCGCTGGTGCCGGGCATCCGCGTGGATCACTACCGGCTCAAACCAGAGATGGATGCGATCTTCACCGCGGACAATCCGGGCATGCCGGTGGCTTCGCTGAGCACGACCCGCGTGTCGCCGAAGTTCGGTGCGGTGTGGCGTTTTGACGAGCAGTGGTCGCTGTTTGCCGGCTACTCGCACGGTTTCCGCTCGCCGCCGTACAACGACGTCAATCTGGGTTTCACCAACGTGATGTTCGGCTACACCGCCATCCCCAATCCGGACCTGAAGCCGGAAACCAGCGACGGCGTGGAGCTGGGCCTGCGCTTCATCGCGCCGGTGGCTTACCTGAGCGTCAGTGGCTACTACAACGACTACCGCGACTTCATCGAATCCCAGCGCTACGTCGGCACCAACGCGCAGGGGCTGATGGTGTTCCAGTCGCAGAACATCGCCGATGCGCGGATCTACGGTGCGGAAATGAAGGCCGGGGTGGACTTCGGCGAACTGGCCGAGGTACTGGAAGGCTGGTCGCTGCGCAGCGCGGTGGCGTGGTCGCGCGGTGACAACCGCACCGGGGACGTGCCGCTGGATTCGATCGATCCGCTGCGCGGCAGTGTCGGGCTGATGTACGACCGGCAGGCGTGGGGTGTGGAACTGGCCGGCAGCTTCGCCAAGCGCAAGGATCGCATCGCCAGTGCCACGGCCTACCGCCCCGGCGGCTACGGCGTGCTGGACCTGATGGCGCATTGGGAGTTCGCGCCCGGGGCGAAAATGAATGTCGGCGTGTTCAATCTGGGCGACCGCAGCTACATCGACTGGTCGGGCATCACCGCCAACCTGGCCGGCAACAGCCCGGTACTGGACCGCTACACCCATCCCGGCCGCACCGTGTCGGCCAGCCTGGCGGTTTCCTGGTGATTCCAGTGCGTTGATCCCGCCGCGGTACGGCAGTCCCTGCCGGCGGTGGAAACGGATCTCTCCCGGCCACGGATGGCCACTTTCCCTTACCGATACTCCATAAAGGAAATACCCATGAAATTGCGTTCCGCCAGCGCGTTGCTGCTGTTGGCCGGCAGTGGTGCGGCCAGCGCCCAGGCCGTGGATGCCGCCCGCGACCACGCCAGCATCCTCGCCATGCAGGGCCAGTACACGGTGGACTTCGCCTTCGACGAGACGGTGCTGCTCCAGCCCGGCTACGAACGTGCCGCGGCCATGCGCAGCGGCGGCAACGAGGTGGTGATCGTGCTGGAGGACAGCCCGCACCGCGTCGTCCTGCAGCACCTGCTGGTGGATGGCAAAAGCGGCCACGTCACCAAGCATTGGCGGCAGGACTGGGTCTATGAGGCGGCCCACCGCTTCGAGTTCAGTGCCGAGCAGACCTGGGCGGTGCGCCCGGTTCCGGCGGCGGTCAACAAGGGCGCCTGGACCCAGTGCGTGTACGAGGTCAGCGACGCGCCGCGCTACTGCGGTACCGGCACCTGGAGCTACACCAACAACGTGCCGACCTGGACCAGCGACCCGGGCTGGCGGCCGCTGCCACGCCGCGAGTACACCCGGCGCAGCGACTACAACGCGCTGGCGGTGGTCAACCGGCACACGCTCACCCCCAACGGCTGGACCCACGAGCAGTTCAACACCAAGGTGCAGCGCAACGCCGACGGCAGCCAGCTCGAGATCGCCCGCGAGTTCGGCTTCAACGACTACCTCAAGACCACCGAGGTCGACTTCACCCCGGCCTTGGACTACTGGAAGGGCACCGCGCCGTTCTGGGCGCAGGTGCGCCAGCGCTGGGACACGTTCCTGCGCCGGGCACCGGGCGTGCATCTGAAAACCAGGCTCGATGGCATGGCGATGATCATCCCGCTGTTCGAGCAGGCCGAAGTGGTGAAAGGCGGGGCGGCGCTGGACGAGGCGAAGATCGACACGGTGTTTGCCCGGTTCGTCGAGCCGGCGGCGATCAGGTAACCCCCGAAGGCCCCGCACTGCGGGGCCTTTGCATATCAGGCGGCGCTGCGGCGCTATTCCTTGAACATCAGCAGCGCCGCGACCACGATCAGCGCGAAGGCGGCCCAGTGGTTCCATTTCAGCGGCTGGCCGAGCCACGTGGCCGAGAACACCGCGAACACCAGCAGTGTGATCACTTCCTGCATGCCCTTGAGCTGCGGTGCCGAGTACACCGCGCTGCCCAGCCGGTTGCCGGGTACCTGCAGGCAGTATTCGAAGAAGGCGATGCCCCAGCTGATGAGGATGACCGTGGTCAGCGGCGCCGACTTGAACTTCAGGTGGCCGTACCAGGCGAAGGTCATGAAGATGTTGCTGGCGATCAGCAGCAGCACCGGATACAGATAGGCGGTGAGGGACGGGGCGGGCATGACCGGGTTCACAGGGGCGGGCAGGCAGCATAGAGCGGTTGCCGGGCCCTTGGGCAACCGGGAAACGGTCGTGCGGAGCGGGTGACGACCGGGCCGGATCTTCACATCATTTCTACTGCGGCTGGGGCATGTTTCACAAAGCTGAAGAATGAGGAGTCTCCATGCGACAGGCAAAGGAATCGTCCGGCTTGGTGCTGGTCGTCGAAGACAACCGCAATATCTCCGAAATGATCGGTGAATACCTTGAAAGCAAGGGATTCGAGGTGGATTACGCTGCTGACGGTGTGGATGGCTACCGGCTGGCGGCGGAGAACACCTACGACGTGATCGTGCTGGACCTGATGCTGCCGCGGATGGATGGCATCGAGGTCTGCCGCAAGCTGCGCAACGAGGCGCGCAAATCCACACCGGTGCTGATGCTGACCGCGCGCGACACGCTTGACGACAAGCTCACCGGACTGGGCTTCGGTGCCGATGACTACCTGACCAAGCCCTTCGCGATCCAGGAACTTGAAGCGCGCCTGCGCGCGCTGATCCGCCGCGAGCGCCGCCAGGTCGGTGCCGAGGTGCTGAAGGTGGCCGACCTGGTGCTGGACCCGGTCAGCATGCGTGCGACCCGCGCCGGCAGCGAGCTGCAGCTGTCCCCCATTGGCCTGCGCCTGCTGACCATCCTGATGCGGGAATCCCCGCGGGTGGTCACCCGGCACGAGATCGAACGCGAGATCTGGGGCAATGGCCTGCCGGATTCGGACACGCTGCGCAGCCACCTGTACAACCTGCGCAAGATCATCGACAAGCCGTTCGACAATCCTTTGCTGCATACCGTGCAGAGTGCCGGCTACCGCATCGCGGATATCGCGCAGCCGATGGGTTGATGGATGAAGGTGTGACAGGGGGGCACATCATCTGTGGAAGCGACAGCCGCCGCGCCATGCGCGTGGCGGCTGTGGCGTGCATGTGCAGGCATCCGGCGGCGGGTATCGCCCCCGGCCACGCCGCGCGCCGGTGGCGGGCATGATGCGGCCCGGTCTGCCACAGCGGATCAGCACCATCTTCATCGTACAGGCGCTGCTGGCCAGTCTGGTGCTGGTGGGCGGCTATGCGCTTTCGCTGCTGGCCAGGCAGGACCATGGCGCGGCGATCCAGGCGCAGCTGCAGCAGGAGGCCGCGCATTACTGGAAGCTGCACGAGGCATCGCCCGCGCAACCGCCGCCTGATACGTACGGCATCCGCGGCTATCTGCTGCAACCCGGGCAGCCGGACCTGCCGTTGCCGGGTGAATTGCGTGCGCTTCCCAACGGTTTCCATGAACTGGCAAGCACCGGCCAGCGGGTGCTGGTGGATGAGCGTGCGGCAGGGCGGCTGTATCTGGTTGCCGCGCCGGCACCGCAGGGGAATGCCACGTTCTGGCGGGGCATCGTCCCGCTGTTGCTGGCCCTGCTGGGCATCTATGCGATCTCCTGGCTGGCCTGGCTGGCCTGGCGGGCCTCGCAGCGCAGCGTCACGCCGTTGAGCTGGCTGCTGCAACGAGTGTCGCAATGGGATCCGCGCTATCCCGACGCCGATGAGCTTGCACCGGAGCGCTTGCCCGCGGAAATACAGGGGGAAGCGCGGCAGCTGGCGGCGGCGCTGCACCTGCTTGCCAAACGGATCGGCCAGTACGTCACCCGTGAGCGCAACTTCACCCGCGATGCCAGCCATGAGCTGCGCACGCCGTTGACCGTGATCCGCATGGCCAGCGACATGGCGCTGGGGACGCCGGACCTCGATCCACGCCTGCAGCGCAGCCTGGGCCGCATCCAGCGCGCCGGACGTGACATGGAGGCGGTGGTCGAGGCGTTCCTGATCCTGGCGCGGGAGGTGGATGTCGAGCCGCAGGCGGAATGGTTCGAGGTGGCCGATATCGTCCGCTATGAGGTCGCCAGTGCCCGCGAGGTGCTGGATGAGCGTCCGGTCAGCCTGGAGATCGAGGTGATCGACGATATCCCGCTGCTGGCCCCGCCACGGGTCACCCATGTGGTGATCAGCAACCTGCTGCGCAATGCCTGCACCTATACCGACCGTGGCCGCATCCGGGTCGAGGTGGGCAATGGCAAGGTGGTGGTCAGCGATACCGGCATCGGCATGTCACCGGAGGCGCTGGCCAAGGTGTTCGAGCCGTTCTTCCGTGCCGAACCCGGGCGTCAGCAGGGCTCCGGACTGGGGCTGCCGATCGTGCGCCGCCTGTGCGAACGCTTCGGCTGGCGGATCGAGCTGGAAAGCACCGCCGGGCAGGGCACCACCGCCACGGTCCACTTCCGCTGACCGGGGCCGGCCCATGGTGGCGGCGGCGAAGTGGCCGGGCGCTTGTGGCAGAATCTGCGGTCGTTCCCCGCCTTCCCGGTGTTCCACAGTGGTGCCATTTCCTTCCATGCGATCGATCCGCGGCGTTGCCGCACTGGACACTGTCTGCCATGGCGGATGAAACCGGGCATATGCCACGCGGCCCGGGCCGCATCCTGAAAGCCGCCAAGTGGTCCTGGCAGGGCCTGTGCGCGGCCTGGCTGCATGAATCCTCGTTCCGTCTGGAGGTCTGCCTGTTCCTGGTGCTGGCGCCCGTGGCGCTGTGGCTGGGGCAGGGGCCGGTCGAGCAGATCCTGCTGATCGGCTCGATGTTGCTGGTGATGGCCATGGAGCTGGTCAATTCGGCGATCGAGGCGGTGATCGAGCGCTATGGCCCGGAGTACCACGTGCTGGCCGGCCGCGCCAAGGACATGGGATCGGCGGCCGTGTTCGTGCTGATGCTCAATGTGCTGCTGTGCTGGGGGCTGCTGCTGCTGCCCCGCCTGTTCTGATTTCAAGCCGGCGCCGGGCGGCGCCGGCAGTCTGCTCCACTGAAGGATTTTCCGCATGTCTCTCGCGTTTCTCGCCGACCCGAACGTCTGGGTAACCCTGTTCATGCTCAGTGCACTGGAAATCGTGCTGGGTATCGACAATCTGGTCTTCATCTCCATCGCGGTCGGACGCCTGCCCGAGCACAGGCGTCCGCTGGCGCGGCGTGTCGGTATCGCGGTGGCCTGCGTCACCCGCATCCTGCTGCTGATCTCGCTGGCCTACCTGGCGCATATGGAGAAGAACCTGTTCAGCGTGGCCGGCATGGCGATCTCCATGCGCGACCTGGTGCTGATCATCGGTGGCCTGTTCCTGCTCTACAAAGGCACCGTGGAAATCCGCGAGCTGGTCAGTGGCGGTGAGGATGCCGACCCGACCACCACCAAGGCCACGGCCACCTTCGGCATGGTGATCGCGCAGATCGCGGTCATCGACATCGTGTTCTCGCTGGATTCGGTGATCACCGCCGTCGGCATTGCCGATCACGTGCCGGTGATGGTCTGCGCGGTGTTGCTGGCGGTGGCGGTGATGCTGCTGGCGGCCAATCCGCTGGGCCGTTTCATCGATGCCAACCCGACGGTGAAGCTGCTGGCGCTGGCGTTCATCCTGCTGGTCGGCGCGGTGCTGGTGCTCGACGGCCTGGACGTGCACGTGCCCAAGCCCTACATCTACGCGGCGATGGGCTTCTCGGTGATGGTGGAGTGGCTGAACCTGCTGATGCGGCGCGGTGCCAAGGCCCACCAGGTGCCGGGTTCGGACAACTGGTAAAGCCATCTAGCCTGGCCGGCAGCGCGCCGGTCGCGGCAGTCTCCCGGGGGCCGGCACATGCCGGCCCCTGGCGTATGCACAGGTTGAACACCGGCCGTGGCATGCTCGGGGCTCCTGCCGTCAAAGGATCCGACCATGCGCCAGCTTTTCCGCCTGATGTTGCTTGCCGTCGCGGCAATCTCGATTTCCGGGTGTGGCTACAACGCCATCCAGCAGAAGGACGAGGCGGTCAACGCCGGCTGGTCGGAGGTAGTCAACCAGTACAAGCGTCGCGCCGACCTGATCCCCAACCTGGTCAACACCGTGCAGGGCTATGCCCAGCAGGAGCGGCAGGTGCTGACCGAGGTCACCAACGCCCGCGCCAAAGTCGGGCAGATCCAGGTCAACGCCGACGATGCCGATTCGCTCAAGCAGTTCCAGCAGGCGCAGGGTGAGCTGGGTAGCGCGCTGTCGCGGCTGCTGGTTGTCAGCGAGAACTACCCGACGCTGAAATCCGACCAGAATTTCCGCGACCTGCAGGCGCAGCTGGAGGGCACCGAGAACCGCATCACCGTGGCCCGCGGGCGCTACATCCAGCTGGTGCAGGACTACAACACCTTCATCCGCTCGTTCCCGCAGGTGATCACCGCCAAGCTGTTCGGCTACAAGGCCAAACCCAACTTCACCGTCGACAACGAAGCGCAGATCGCGCAGCCGCCGACCGTGGACTTTGGTACGCCGCCGGCCGTGCCGCAGCCCGCCCCGGCACAGTGAGCCGCGCGGGATGAACGTGGTGCTGCGCCGGTGGGGCCTGTTGCTCTGCCTGCTGGGTCTTGGCTGGGCAGGTCCGCTGCTGGCCCAGCAACTGGCGCCGATTCCGCCGCTGGATTCGCCGGTGGTCGATACCACCGGCACCCTGGATGCCGCGCAGAAGCAGGCCCTGGAGCAGCAGGCGCTGGCCCTGCAGCAGCGCAAGGGCAGCCAGCTGCAGGTGCTGATCGTACCAACCACGCAGCCGGAGGACATTGCCCAGTACGCCACGCGGGTGTTCGACCAGTGGGCGATCGGCCGCAAGGGCGTGGACGATGGTGTGCTGCTGGTGGTGGCCAGGGATGACCGGCGGGTGCGGATCGAACCGGGTTATGGGTTGGAAGGGGCGATTCCCGATGCGATCGCCAACCGGGTGATCCAGGAGTACCTGGTGCCGCATTTCCGCCAGAACGACTATGCCGGCGGCATCAGCGCCGCCGCCGGGGTGCTGGTCGGGCTGATCGACGGCGAGGCGTTGCCGGCGCCGGTGGCCAGCAACCGCACCGGTGGTGATGGCGGTGATGGGGTGTTCTTCATGGCCCTCCTGATCGGCCTGTTCGCCTCGGCGATCATCCGGATGCTGTTGTCCCGGCGTTCGCGCCCGGTGCGCGGGCTGATCGCAGGCATTGTCGCCGGTGTGGCAGGGCTGCTGCTGGTGTCGATGGTGGGTGGCGGGATCGCCGCGCTGGTGGCGTTCTTCCTGTCCTTCGGCAATCCGTCGCGCGGTGGCTTCGCCCGCGGTGGCGGCTGGGGCGGAGGCGGCTTCGGTGGCGGTGGTTTTGGCGGGGGCGGTGGAGGCTTCGGTGGAGGCGGCTGGAGTGGCGGCGGTGGTCGTTCGGGAGGCGGTGGCGCCTCGGGGAGCTGGTGATGCGCTGGTTACGCCATCTTTTCGCACCCTCGGCCCATTCGGTGTTCCCGGAAGCCAGCCTGGAGCGCATCGCCCACGCCATTGCCGACGGCGAGCGCACGCATGGCGGGCAGGTGATGTTTGCGGTCGAATCGGACCTGGCGTTGTCGTCCTTGTGGAAAGGTGTCACGCCGCGACAGCGTGCCGGGCACGCCTTCGCGCTGCTGCGGACCTGGGATACCGAGGCCAACAACGGTGTGCTGGTCTATTTATTGCTGGCCGACCACGCGATCGAGATCGTTGCCGATCGCGGTCTGCATGGGCGTGTCGAAGCGGAACAGTGGCAGCGGATCTGCACGCATCTGCGTACAAAGCTGGGTGAGGGCGAGTACGAGGCGGCAGTACTGGTCGCCATCGCCGGGGTTTCGCAGTTGCTGGCGCGGCACTTCCCGGCCGACCCGGAGCGGCCGCGCGGCAACGAATTGCCGGACCGCCCGCAGCTGATCGACGGGGCGGGCGGTTGACGCGAGAATAGGGGCTCGTTCGCCACTGCGTGCCCACATGATCCATCTCCACGACATAGACCCCGTCGCCTTCTCGCTGGGGCCGATCAAGGTGCACTGGTACGGCATCATGTACCTGCTCGGCTTCGCCGCCGCCTGGTGGCTGGGCCGTGTGCGCATCCGCGCCGGGCGGCTGCCGGGCGTGGACATGAACGGCTTTTCCGACCTGCTGTTCTACAGCATGCTCGGCGTGGTGCTGGGCGGGCGCATCGGCTACATGCTGTTCTACGCCAGCGCCGACTGGTTGGCCAACCCGATGATCCTGCTGCGGGTGTGGGAAGGCGGCATGAGTTTCCACGGCGGCCTGCTCGGCGTGCTGATCGCCGGCTGGTGGTGGACGCGCAAGCACAAGCTGCATTTCTTCGACACCATCGATTTCGTCGCGCCGCTGGTGCCGCTGGGGCTGGGGTTCGGCCGGCTGGGCAATTTCATCGGGGGCGAGCTGTTCGGCAAGTTCACCCATGCTGGCTGGGGCGTGATCTTCCCGCAGGCACCGCTGAAGGACATTCCCGCCGGTCTGCCGAGCATGCAGCAGCTGATGTCGGCTGCGCAGATCCAGCAGGACTACGCCGCTGGCCTGCTCAACCAGTACGCACGCCATCCCTCGCAGCTGTATGAAGGGCTGCTGGAAGGGCTGGTGATGTTCGTGGTGCTGTGGGCGTTCTCGATGAAGCCGCGTGCCCGCTATGCGGTGTCCGGCCTGTTCGCGCTGCTGTATGGCAGTTTCCGCTTCCTGGTCGAGTTCGTGCGCATGCCCGACAACGGCGTGTATGTGGCGTTCGACTGGCTGACCCGCGGGCAGATCCTGAGCCTGCCGCTGATCGTGCTGGGGCTGGCACTGCTGGTGCTGTCGCGGCGTGCGCCGGTGCTGCAGCCGCTGCTTCCGGCAAGGGGAGAAAAGGCATGAAGCAATACCTGGACCTGCTGCGGCACGTGCTCGAACACGGCAGCGAGAAATCCGACCGTACCGGCACCGGCACGCGCAGCGTGTTCGGCTGGCAGATGCGCTTCGATCTGAACGAAGGCTTCCCGCTGGTCACCACCAAGAAGCTGCACCTGCGCTCGATCATCCACGAGCTGCTGTGGTTCCTGAAGGGTGATACCAATATCGCCTACCTCAAGGACAACCAGGTGCGGATCTGGGACGAATGGGCCGACGAGAACGGCGACCTCGGTCCGGTCTACGGCAAGCAGTGGCGCAGTTGGGCGACGGCTGACGGCCGCGAGATCGACCAGATGCAGTGGCTGGTCGATGAGATCAAGCGCAACCCGGATTCGCGGCGGCTGGTGGTCAGCGCCTGGAACGTCGGCGAGCTGGCGCAGATGGCGCTGATGCCGTGCCACAACCTGTTCCAGTTCTACGTGGTCGACGGCAAGCTCAGCTGCCAGCTGTACCAGCGCAGCGGCGACATCTTCCTCGGCGTGCCGTTCAACATCGCCAGCTATGCGCTGCTCACCCACATGGTGGCGCAGGCCACCGGCCTGGGCGTGGGCGATTTCGTGCACACGCTGGGCGATGCGCACCTGTATTCCAACCACTACGAACAGGCGCGTGAGCAGTTGTCGCGGCAGCCGCGCGCGCTGCCGACGCTGTGGCTGAACCCGGAAGTGACCGACCTGTTCGGCTTCACGTTCGATGACATCCGCATCGATGGCTACGATCCATATCCGGCGATCAAGGCGCCGGTGGCGGTGTGATGAAGCTGTCGATGATCGCCGCGCTGGACCGCAACCGGGGCATCGGCCAGGACAACGGCATGCCGTGGCACCTGCCCGACGATTTCAGGCACTTCAAGGCGCTCACCCTCGGCAAGCCGATCCTGATGGGGCGCAAGACCGCGCAGTCACTCGGCCGCGCGCTGCCGGGCCGCACCAACCTGGTGCTGACCCGCAGCGGCCAGGTGCCGTTCGCCGGCATGCAGGCGGTGGCGTCGCTGCAGCAGGCGCAGGCCATTGCTTCCGATGAAGGGGCGAGCGAGCTGTGCGTGATCGGTGGTGGCGAGATCTACCGCCTGTTGCTGGATCAGGCCACTGACCTGTACCTGACCTGGGTGGACACCGAGGTGGTGGCCGACACGCATTTTCCGGAAGTGGATCCTGCGCAGTGGCAGGAAGTGGCCAGCCAGCCGCACGCCGCCGATGAGCGCCATGCTTTCGCCTTCCGCTTCGCGCACTACGTGCGGCGCTGAAGACGCCCGGGGCGCAGGGGAGCCGCTACGTGACCATCGGCGATCTGCCGATGGTCCGGATTTCATTCGCCGGGAGCGGGCTTGTGCGGATTGCCGCCAGGCTGGCTGGTGCCGCCATTGCCGCCACCCCGAGGCCGATGCCGGCGCGGGCGCCGGCGCTGTTCTCCACGCTCGTTGCCGTTGCCGTTGCCGTTGCCGTCGGGGCGCGGCGCGGTGCGGCGCTCCGGTTGTGGTTTGCGCGGCGGCTGCACGCCGGGCACCACTGCCGGCATATCGCGGCCGGGAACCTGCACCACGCGCAGTTCCTCGCTGTCCAGCTGCAGCGCGGTGAGCTTGCCGCCCCAGACCGCGCCGGTGTCGATGGCGTGCACGCCCTGGGTGATGGTCAGGCCCAGCGCCGACCAGTGGCCGCAGACCATTTTCAGCTCACGCTCGACCCGGCCCGGGACTTCGAACCACGGGTACATGCCTTGTGCCTGGGTGCCGGGCGTGCCCTTGTCTTCCATGCCGATGCGCCCGCTGGGCGTGCAGTAGCGCATGCGGGTGAAGATGTTGATGATCGCGCGCGAGCGGTCATAGCCGCTCAGGCCCGGCGACCACGCCGGCTTGTCGCCATACATGTTGCGGAACAGCTTGCGGTAACCGTTGCCGTGCAACTGCTGCTCGACTTCGCGCGCATGCTTCTCGGCCAGCGCCACGGTCCACTTCGGTGCCAGCCCGGCATGGAACATCATCCAGCCCAGCTCGCGGTCCACGTGCACCAGCTTCTGCAGGCGCAGCCAGTCCAGCAGCACGTCGCGGTCCTCGGCCAGCACCACGCGCTGCAGGTCCGGATTGACCTTGCGCTGTTCTTCCTCGCTGCGTGCGCCGATGGCCAGCAGCGACAGGTCGTGGTTGCCCAGTACCACCGCGCTGTGCTCACGCAGCGAATGCACCAGCCGCAGTGTTTCCAGCGACTGTCCGCCACGGTTGACCAGGTCGCCACAGAACCAGAGCCTGTCCGCGGCCGGGTCGAAGTTGATCTTTTCCAGCAGCCGCCGGGTGACGTCGTAACAGCCTTGCAGGTCGCCAATCGCCCAGATCGCCATCAGTGCAGCGTCCTGGGAATGGACAGCACAAACGGCGCGATCGGCGCGGCGAACTCGGTGCCATCGTCGGCCAGCATGTCGTAGTGGCCCTGCATGGTGCCGCGCTCGGTGCCGAGCATGACCCCGGAGGTGTAGCGGAATTCCTCGCCGGGGCGAAGCCGTGGCTGTTCGCCGACCACGCCCTCGCCATTGATGTGCTCGACCCGCCCTTCGCCATCGGTGATGCGCCAGTGGCGGCTGATCAGGCGCGCGGGGACGGTGCCACGGTTGTGGATGCGGATCGTGTAGGCGAAGGCGAAGCGCCCGTCTTCAGGTGCCGACTGGTCGTCGACGAAGCGGGGCGTCACTTCGATCTCGATCGCGTAGTGGCGGGAATCTTCCATGGGGGGAGTGTAAGCAAAAGCAGGTGATCGGATGGTGCGGTGACCGCACTCAGGCGTGTGGTGCGTTGGCCAGGCGGATGAAGTCGTCCACTTCCAGCTGCTCGGCACGCATATCGCTGCGCACGCCGGCTGCTTCGAACTGGACCTCGTTGATGACGCCGTTGAGTGCGTTGCGCAGGGTCTTGCGGCGCTGGCCGAAGGCGGCCTTGACCACTTCGGCAAAACGCCGCGGATCGTCGATAGCGACCGTGGCCGGGTCGCGCGGCACCAGCCGCACCACGGCCGAATCCACCTTCGGCGGCGGCCGGAACGCGCCCGGTGGCACCACGAACAGCGAGGTGACTTCACAGAAAGCCTGCAGCATCACGCTCAGGCGGCCGTAGACCTTGCTGCCCGGCGCGGCGGCCATGCGGTCGACCACTTCCTTCTGCAGCATGAAGGTCATGTCCGAAATCGCCGCGGCGTGTTCCAGCGCATGGAACAGGATCGGCGAGGAGATGTTGTACGGCAGGTTGCCGACCAGGCGGATCTGCGCAGCGCCGGCCAGTTCGGTGAAATCCACCTGCAACACATCGCGATGGACGATGGTCAGCTCGCCCAGCGGTGCGGCTGCGGCGGTGAGCGGCGCGATCAGGTCGCGGTCGAACTCGATCACCGTCAGCTTCGGGTGGCGGCGCAGCAGCGGGAAGGTGATGGCACCCTGGCCCGGGCCGATCTCGACCAGGCGGTCGCCGTCTTTCGGGTTGACCGCCAGCACGATCTTCTCGACGTAATGCGCGTCGGCGAGGAAGTGCTGGCCCAGCTGTTTCTTGGCGGGCGCGGTGAAACCGGCGCCGGTACGCGGGGAATGCGAGGAATTCATCGGGCGATTTTACGGTGAGCGGCCAGCTGCGCGCACAGCGCGGTGGCGGCGAACAGGCTGGAAGGATCGGCGATGCCCTTGCCAGCCAGGTCCAGGGCGGTGCCGTGGTCCACCGCCACGCGCGGGTAGGGCAGGCCCAGGGTGATGTTGGTGGCCTGTTCGAAGCCGCTGTACTTGAGCACCGGCAGGCCCTGGTCGTGATACATCGCCAGCACCGCGTCGAAACCGCGCAGCTTGGCAGGCAGGAAGGCGGTATCGGCCGGCAGCGGGCCGATCAGCTCCATGCCTTCGCCGCGCAGCTGTTGCAGCAGCGGGATGATCACCTCCAGTTCCTCGTGGCCGAGGTGGCCGTCTTCACCGGCATGGGGGTTCAGCCCGAGCACGGCGATGCGCGGCCGGGCCAGGCCGAAGGCGTGGCGCAGCGCGTCGTGGGTGGTGGTGATGACGGTGCGCAGGCTGTCGGTGCGGATCGCATCGGCAACGGCACGCAATGGCAGGTGGGTGGTGGCCAGCGCGACCCGGACGATGTCGTTGGCCAGCATCATCACCACCTCGACCCCCGCCTGTCCGGCCAGCAGTTCGGTAGTGCCGCTGTAGGCGATGCCGCCTTCATTGATGACCGCCTTGTGCACCGGGCCGGTGACCACGCCGTCGAGCGTGCCCTCCAGACAGGCGCGGCCGGCACCGAGCAGGGCGTCGATCACCGCGCGCGCATTGCGCGGATCGGCGTGGCCGAAGTGCGACGGAACCGCATTGCGGACTTCACGCAGGCGCAGGTCGCCGGGCGCGCGGGCGATCGCGCTCTCCGGCAGCAGCTGCAGCGGCAGGTCGAGCGCGGCGGCGGCGGCATGCAAGGTGTCCGGGTCCGCAAACGCCAACAGCCGGCAATCGCTGCGCGGCTGTTGGGCAAGGCGGATGCAGAGTTCCGGGCCGATCCCGGCGGGCTCGCCCGGGACCAGAGCGAGCTGGGGGATCATTGGTCAGGGCTGCTGCGGGGAATCGGCCGTGTTCTCGGCACGGTCGCCACTGCGGAAGCTGACATAGGCATCGCCACGCAGTTCCTGCAGGAAGCGGTTGTACTCGTCTTCCAGCTTGCGGCGGCCGATGGTCTCGCGGATCTGCGCGCGGCGGTTGTCGTCGCCCACATCGGTCTGGCGCGTGGCCACGCGCTGGACGATATGCCAGCCGGCATCGGTACGGAACGGTGCGGTCACGCCACCGTCGCTGACGCTTTCAACCTGCCGGCCGAAATCCGGACCGAACGCGTCGGCCGGGAACCAGCCCAGGTCGCCGCCCTGTCCGCGGCTGTTGGCATCATCGGAGGATTCCTTGGCGACGTCCTGGAAATCGGCGCCACCGGCGATGCGCGCGCGCAGGGTTTCGATCCGGGCCTTGGCCGCGGCTTCGTCAAGCTGGTCGGTCACGCGCACCAGGATGTGGCGGGCATGGAACTCGGTCACGGTCTGCGCGGCGCCCTGGCTGCTGTTGCGCACTTCGACAAGCTTCAGCAACTGGAAGCCGCTCGGGCCGCGGATCGGGCCAAGCACGTCGCCGGCCTTCAATGTCTGCAGCTGGCTGGTGAATGCGTTGGGGATTTCATCCACGCTGCGCCAGCCCAGGTCGCCGCCTTCCAGTGCGTTGGGGCTGTCGGAATAGCGCACCGCTGCGGCGGCGAAGTCCAGCTCACCCTTGTCCAGCAGCGCCTTGATGCCGTCGATCTTGCTCTGCCCGGTGTTGATCTGCTCGGCGCTGGCGCCGTCCGGCAGCGCGACCAGGATGTGCGCAAGGTGGTACTGCACGTCATTGGCGCTCTGCTGGGCCAGCGCCGCATCGACCTCGCCCTCGCTGACGCTGATGCGGCTCTGCGCGAAACTCTGGCGCAGGCGCTGGGTGGTGATCTCCTCGCGCACCGAGTTGCGGAAATCGGCAAAGCCGATGCCATCCTGGGCCAGGCGCTGGCGCAGGCCGTCCAGGTTGGTGCCGTTCTGCTGGGCGATGCTGTTGATGGCGTGGTTCAGCTCTTCGTCGCCGACGCGCACGCCACTGCCTTCGGCGCGCGCGACCTGCAGTTTGACCAGCACCAGGCGCTCCAGCACCTGCCGCTCCAGCACCGCGTCCGGCGGCAGCTGGGCTTCACGTCCGGCGTACTGGTTCTTGATGTTGCTGACCGCACGTTGCAGCTCGCTCTGCAGGATCACGTCTTCATCGACGATGGCGGCGATGCGGTCCAACGGCTGCGCCTGCTGCGCAAGCACGGGGGCGGACACGCCGGAGAACGCCAGCACGGTGGCGAGTAGAGCAGGGAGGGTTCTGGTCATGGAATCAGGTTCGGATCGTAGTCGTCATCGTTCGCCTCGATATTTGCGGGCGGAACGAGGTACAGGTCGTCTCGGTTGTAGCCGAGAATAGCACGGCGCAAGGTGCGGTCCGTGTCCTGGCCGACCGAGCTCAGGCCCTTGAGCACGAACTCGACCTGGAAGGAGTTGTTCATATCGCCTTCGCGGTTCTTCACGTAGCGGCGCGCCAGTGCGCGCACGGCCAGGCAGCAGCTGTCCCACTGCACGCCGCCGATGATTTCCAGCGGTTTGCGGTCGGCTTCCAGCAATGAATAGTAGTAGCGGCCCACCACGCTCCAGCGCGGGTTGATCGGATACAGGAAGGAGAAGTCGACCTGCTTGAGCTGGTCGGCGCCATTGCTGGGGTTGCGGCGATAGCGGTAATTGAGGTTGATCACGCCATCTTCGGGGAACAGATAGCGGGCGCGCAGGCTGGCCAGGTCTTCCTTGCGGAACTTGGGATTCCACTGGTAGCTGGTGCCCAGCGTCCAGCGGTCGGTGACAGCCCAGTTCATATCGGCCACCCAGGCCGACTTGCCCTCGTGCACGACCGGATCGCTGGGGTTGAGCGTGACCCGCGCGTCGTCGAAATAGGTGATCTGGCCGATGCTGGCCGACAGCTTCTCGCGGCCATCGGCCTGGCGGATCAGGCGCGTGGTCAGGGCCGCGGTCAGCTGGTTGGCGTCGTTCTGGCGGTCGGCACCGGTGTAGCGCGAGTCGCGGAACAGCTGCCCCCAGCTGAAGGTGAAGGCACGGGTGTCGAACAGCGGCAACTCGCTCTGGTCGCGATACGGGGTGTTCAGATAGAACAGCCGCGGCTCCAGCGTGTGCAGGTAGGACTTGCCGTCCAGCGTGGTCTCGCGGTCGAAGAACAGGCCCATGTCGATGCTGGTGATCGGCATGTGGCGGGTCGGCGAGACGTTCCCGCGCAGTTGCTCGGGCGTGGCGGTGTTGGGGTTGATGCCGGCAGCGACCAGCTGCTTGCGGCGGATATCGTCGGCCAGTCCACGCTCGAGGTCATAGGCGGTGTAACGCCAGGCCAGGGTCGGGGTGATGTACCAGGCGGCGCCGGCCAGCGGCATCGACAGGTACGGTTTGATATCCAGGCGCGAGCCGCCGGGCATTTCGGTGACCACGCCGTTGCGCACGTACTCGCCATCGGCGTCGATACGCTTGCCGTGCACGTCGTCATGGGTGAAGCGCACCGCTTCGGCATAGATGCCGGCTTCCAGCCAATTGCCGAAGCTTTCCTCCCAGGTGCCGAACAGCCGCGGCTGGCGGCTGTAGGGCAGGGCGCGTTCGGTCAGCGTGTAGTCGGTCAGCTGCCAGTGGTCGGCCATGATGCCGGCGGTCCAGCTGCGGCCGGTGCCGTACAGGCCCGCCGTGCTGCTGAGGTTGGAGGAGGTGATGCCGTAGAGGCGGTTGGCGAAATCCTCGACATAGCGCTCGTCGCTGACCCAGGCCAGATTGGCGCGTGCCTGCCAGTTGCGGTCGAGGTTGTGGTAACCCCGGAATTCGACCTTGCCGCGATCGCGGTCGCGCAACGAGTCATTGGCCATGTAGGCCGTATCCAGCTGGCCTTTGCCACCGGGATAGAGGTAGCGGAACTCGTTGTCCAGCAGCAGTCCGCGCTTGCTCATCCAGCGCGGAGTCAAGGTGTCGTCGTAGTTCGGCGCCAGGTTGAAGTAGATCGGCTGGGCGTAATCGAAGCCGTTGCGCCCGGACAGGCTCAGCTTGGGATACAGCAGGCCGGTCTGGCGGCGGTCATCGATCGGAAACTTGAACCAGGGGGCGTACAGCACCGGCACCTTGCCGATGCGCAGCACCGCGTTGCGGGCGGTGCCGAAGCCTTCCTCGTTGTCCACTTCGATCTGCGGCGCGACCAGCTTCCACACCGGCTGCGAGGGATCGCAGGTGGTGTAGGTGGACTGGTGCATCTGCCCGATCGAGCCCTGCAGGTCGATCGATTCGGCGCCGCCGTTGCCGCGGCGTGACACCAGCTGGTACTGGATGTTGCTGATCTTGTGGCTGTCGCTTTCCTGGTTGCCCTCGGCGCGCTCGGCCACCATGCGGATCGAGGAGTCGGAGTAGCGGACATTGCCCTCGGCGATGTAATTGCCGGTTTCGGTGTCGATGCGCAGGTTGTCGGTGCCCATGAACTGGTCACCGCGCTTGAGGATCACGTTGCCCTGGTACTGCGGAACCGTGCTGGTGCCGCTGAGCTCGTTGCCTTCGATATCGGTGGGCAGCTGGTCGCGGGCTGCGGCGGCGGCCTTGTCGGCTTGTGGGGCCTCACTGAAGGCCGGCAACACTTCGGTGGCCGGGCACAGGCCCCAGTTCACCGGTTTGTCATCGGCCATGGCCGGCAGGCAGATGGCGATGCTCAGAGGCAGGGGGAGCAGACGGAGGGCTCGGCGCACGCGGTTGGGTTTCAGGGAAAACGGCCGCTAGCTTGCCGTATCGCCCGCAACGGGGCAATGAAGACGGGCCGGGCGCGGGTGGCGGGATTCAGCGTCTGGCCGGTTGCGCCATCAGCGCCTGGACGTGGGCCACGCTGCACTCGCGCAGCGCCTGCAGGTCGTAACCGCCTTCCAGCATCGATACCACCCGGCCGCTGGCGTGGCGGTCGGCGATGCCCGCCAGTTCCTTGCCGAGCCAGCGGAAATCCTCCGCTTCGAGCATCAGGTCGGCCTGCGGATCATGCATGTGCGCGTCGAAACCGGCGGAGATGAACAGCAGCTGCGGGCGGAAGGCGTCGATCTGCGGCAGCAGATCGTCGGCCCACACATTGCGGAAGCGGAAGCCGTCGCTGCCGGGGGGCAGCAGGATGTTGCAGACGTTGCCGACGCCGCGTTCGCGCATGTTGCCCGAATACGGGAACAGCCCGGACTGGTGGGTGCTGTAGTAGGCCATCTTCGGCT
Source organism: Stenotrophomonas sp. UBA2302 (assembly GCA_002345545.1). Classification (GTDB taxonomy): domain Bacteria; phylum Pseudomonadota; class Gammaproteobacteria; order Xanthomonadales; family Xanthomonadaceae; genus Stenotrophomonas. Next base: position 71,524 of record DDVW01000040.1, read on the forward strand.
CGGTCTCGAAGATGGCCTGGGTGCCGTTGCCGTGGTGGACGTCGAAATCGACGATGGCGATCCGCTCCAGACCGTACTGGTCACGGGCGTAGGCGGCGGCCACGGCGATGTTGTTGAACAGGCAGAAGCCCATCGCGGTATCGACGGTGGCGTGGTGGCCGGGCGGACGCACCGCGCAGAACGCCCGGCGCTGGTTTTCTTCCAGCATCACCGCATCCACCGCGGCGACGCCGGCGCCGGCCGCGTGCAGGGCGGCGGTGGCCGAGCCGGGCGAGGTGAAGGTGTCCAGATCTAGGCGCCGCAGTGGCGCGGTCTGCACCTGCAGCACGTCATCGATCAGTTCGCGTGCATGCACCCGTGCCAGTTCGCCGAGTTTGGCCGGTGGCGCGTCGCGCCACTCCAGTTGCGCGGGAAAGGCCTCGCGCAGGGCGGCGATGACCGCCTGCAGACGCTCCGGCGACTCGGGATGGTCGCTGCCGGGGTCATGCTCAAGGCAGGCGGGGTGGGTGAATACCAGCATGGCCGCACTGTATCCGTCGGCGCCGCCGGCTGTGCGACGCCGTTGAAGGGGAGGTCAGCCGTGGCGGCGTTCGTGGTTCCACAGCACTTCGCCGTGGCCATCGGCGCGGGCCAGCACGCGCGCCAGCACGAACAGCAGGTCCGACAGGCGGTTCAGGTAGCGCACCGCTTCACCGCGCACCTCTTCCACCCGGGCCAGCGCCACGGTTTCGCGCTCGGCGCGACGGACGATGGTGCGGGCCAGGTGGCAGCGCGCGGCGCCTTCGCCGCCGGCCGGCAGGATGAAATCCTTCAGTGCCGGCAGGTCGTCGTTGTAATGGTCCAGGTGCTGTTCCAGCGCGTCGATGTCGGCGGCATGGATCGCGGCGTGGCCGGGGATGCACAGCTCGCCGCCCAGGTCGAACAGCTGGTGCTGGACGGTGGTCAGCAGGGCACGGATGTCGTCGGGAATCTGCACCGCCAGCAGTACGCCGATGGCCGAATTGGCCTCATCCACGGTGCCATAGGCGTTGACCCGGGCTGAATCCTTGCCGGTGCGGCTGCCATCACCCAGGCCGGTGCTGCCGTCGTCACCGGTACGTGTGTAGATCTTGGAAAGTCGGTTGCCCATTGCGCTGCGCCCGCCTCAGTGGGCGACGCGGCCGGCGGCCGGCTGCTTGCGGATGGCCTCGACGGCAACCTGCACCAGTGCGGCGGCGCCGACGTACATGGCGGCAGTCCGCGTGTACGGCAGCAGCCAGTCGGCATAGTTCCTGGCCCAGCCGGCGAAGCTCGGCTCGGCAACCACGGCGCTGGCCCAGTAGAAGCTGCCCTGGGCGATCAGGTGGCACAGCGCCACCGAGCCGACCAGGCTGGCGGCCAGCAGGCCCAACGACTTCCAGCTGGTGCCGGCATAGCCGCGGCGCAGCAGCATGCCGCCGGCCCACATCGCGAAATACGCGGGGATCAGCATCCAGTAGGCGGCCGACACGCAGTAGTGCTGCCAGAAGCTCATGCCCTGGCTGGAGATCACCGCCCAGTCCACCGCCACCGCCAGACCCATCAGCAGCGGGAATGCCCAGCGGCTCCAGCTGCGCAGGTAGAAGCCACCGATGAAGAACACCGCCCACGACGCATCCGGGACCGGTGCGAAATGGTTGAGGCGGGTGCCGGCCATCAGCAGCACGAGCAGGGACAGGACGAGGGTGCGTTGGACGTTGGCGGTCATGGCGGTGATCGGTTTCCGTTAATCAGGCGGTCATTCTAGCCGCAGTGGCGGCGGACCGGTGGTGCGCCGCGGCGGGCGCGCTGCGGCCAATCCGCCGGAGCGAGCCTTTATCATTGCCGCATGAGCAAGAACCATGACGTAGTGATCGTTGGCGGCGGGTTGGTCGGTGCCAGCCTGGCCATCGCGCTGGACCGGCTGGGGCTGGATGTGGGGCTGGTCGAGGCCACGCCCGGCGGCACCCTGCCGGCGGTGTTCGACCAGCGCAACCTGAGCTTCGCCGCAGCTACGGTCAACGCGCTGGGTGCGTTGGGGGTGATGCAGAAGCTGGCCCATCCGGGCGGGCCGATCCGCCGCATCCATGTCAGCCGTGCCGGTGATTTCGGCCGGGTGGTGATGCGCGCGGAGGATTACGGCCGCGAGGCCTTCGGCCAGGTGGTGGTCGCGCGTGATTTCGGTGAGGCACTGGAAGCGCGCTTGGCGGAATTGCAGAACCTGACCCGCTACCGCCCGGCGACGTTCGTCACGCTGGGCGACTGCGCCGATGGCCGCCGCGAGGTGGTGATTGCCGGCGACACCGGCGAGCAGCGCCTGCGGGCGCGGCTGGTGGTCGGTGCCGATGGCACCCGCAGCGCGGTGCGGCAGGCACTGGGCATCGACATCACCGAGCACGACTACTGGCAGACCCTGTTCGTGGCCCGCGTGCGCGCGGCCAAGGCGCCGGATGGCAGTGCCTGGGAGCGCCTCACCGCTACCGGACCAACCGCCCTGCTGCCGCGCGGCGACCGCCATTACGGCGTGGTCCACGGCGTGGCCCGCGACCAGGCCGAGGCGGTGATGGCACTGGACGAGGCGGCGTGGTTGGCACGGCTGCAGGACGCGGTGGGCTGGCGGGCGGGGCGGCTGCTGGAAAGCGGCCCGCGCAGCGCCTATCCACTGATCCAGGTGCTGGCACAGAAACTGGTGGGCCAGCGTGCGCTGCTGCTGGGCAATGCCGCGCAGACCATCCATCCGCTGGGCGCGCAGGGCTTCAACCTGGGCCTGCGCGATGCGCTGACGCTGGCCGAACTGATTGCCGATGACGCCGCCGATCCGGGCAGCGATGCCCTGCTGCAGGCCTATGTGCAGCGACGTGGGCCGGATCGCGAGCAGACGCTGGCGTTTTCCGATGGACTGGCGCGGCTGACCAGCAATGCTGCGCCGTTGCTGCGGCCGTTGCGCAGCCTCGGGCTGGTTGCCGCGGCGCAGGCCGGCGCGGTGCAGTCGTTCCTGGTCGGCGGGGCGATGGGATTCCGCGGGCAGGTGCCCGAACTGTGCAGGAGCGAAGTGCGATGAGCCGGCGCGGGCAGTGGGATGCGGTGGTGGTCGGCGGCGGCGTGGTCGGCGCGACCTGTGCGCTGGCGTTGGCCGCGGAAGGCTTGCAGGTGGCACTGGTGGAGGGCCGCGAGCCGTCGCCGTGGTCGCCGCAGCGGCCCGACCTGCGGGTGTTCGCCTTTGCCGCCGACAACGCCGCGCTGTTGCAGTCGCTTGGCGTCTGGGCGCAGATCGAGCGCGGGCATGTGTGCCCGTACCGGCGCATGACCGTGTGGGATGCCGGCGGTGGCGGCGACCTGGACTTCGATGCGGACACGCTGGGCCGACGCGAGCTGGGCTGGATCGTCGAGAACGGCCTGCTGGTGGATCGGTTGTGGGCGGCGCTGCCGGCGGCCGGGGTGCAGGTGTACTGCCCGGCGCGGGTGGAGGCGATGGAGCAGGACGCGCACAGCGTGCGGCTGCGGCTGGATGACGGCCGTCGGGTGGAGGCGGGTATCGCCATCGCCGCCGATGGCGGTGAATCCACCCTGCGCCGGCTGGCCGGGCTGGAGGTGTCGCGGCAGGACTACGGCCAGCGCGGCGTGGTCGGCTATGTCGACAGCGAACTGCCCAACCAGGCCACCGCCTGGCAGCGTTTCCTCGATACCGGTCCGCTGGCGGTGCTGCCGTACGAAAAACATCGCAGCTCGATCGTCTGGACCCTGCCCGATGCCGAGGCCGAGCGGGTGCTGGCGCTGGACGATGCCAGCTTCGCCCGCGAGCTGACCAACGCCTTTGCCGGACGGCTGGGAGCGATGACGATGGCCTCGCCGCGCGCGGCGTTCCCGCTGCGGCTGCAGCTGGCCAAGCGCTATGTGGCCGGCCGCGTGCTGACCCTGGGCGATGCCGCGCACGTGGTGCACCCGCTGGCGGGGCAGGGCGTGAACCTGGGCGTGCGCGATGTGGCCGGGCTGCGTGATCTGGTGCGCGAGGCGGCACAGCGCCGCCAGGACTGGAGCTCGCCGCACCGCCTGCAGCGCTGGGCACGTACCCGCCGCAGCGAGAACACCGTGGCCGCCTACGGTTTCGATGCGATCAACAGCGTGTTCTCCAACGACGAACTGCACCTGACGCTGGCACGCGGTGCGCTGCTCGGCCTGGCCGGGCGCGTGCCGCCGCTGCTGTCGCTGTTCTGGAAACGCGCCTCGGGGCTGTAGGCGGGCGGAGGCTGGCCTTGCAGCATCGGCGCCGGCGCCACGGCGGCGCCTGTCCGGGACTCAGTCCTTCAGCCAGCCGGCCAGCTGTTCGCGCGTCAGCCTGCCGCGGCGGTGGCTGTCCAGCGCATTGAATTCATCGGCCAGTGCCGGGTTGGCCTGCGCCTCCTCGCGGCTGATGAAACCGTCGCCGTCCACGTCCAGCGCGGTGAAGTCGATCCGGTAATCGCCGATCACGCTGTCCGGCTGGATCGAGCGCACCATGACCTCGGCCTGGCCGGGGGCGGTCTGCACCCGGGCGGCGTGGGTGACCCGGCCGGTGGCGAGCGTCTGCTCGCGGACATTCACGGGCGTGTCCTGCAACGGCACGGTCACCGCGGTGTCGCGTGGCGCGGTCTGGGCATGGGCCGCGTTCACGGCCAGCGGGACTAACAGGATCAGGGCTAGGCGGATGGCGTGGTGCACGGGGAACCTCGTTGTATGGGGAGTGGCCGCCTGCCGGTAACCGCCCCGGCTGATGCTTCATCCAGCCTCCCGTTCGGCCTTGTCCAGGCGTCCGCGGTGGTGGGTGTCGAGCGCGTCGAACTCGCGTTCGAGGGCCGGGTTGGCCTTGGCTTCGGCGCGGCTGATGAAGCCGTCGTGGTTGCGGTCCAGCGTGGCGAAGTCGATATGGTAGTCGCCCTTGATCGAATCGGGCTCTTGCGCGGTCACCGTCACCGGCGTGCCGTTCTCATCGAGGGTGACCTTGCCGGCTTTCTGGGCGAACGCGGGCAGGCTGGTGGCGCACAGCAGTGCGGCGGAAAGCAACAGGCGCAGCGTTTTCATCGCATGACTCCCTGGGGTGTGGTGCGCCGGTGATGCTCCCCCCGCGGGAGTTGACGGCCCATGCAATGCGAATAAAGGTTGTGCTGCGTTCAGCCCGGAATGAACGGGAACACCAGTTTCAGCAGGCCTTTCAGGCCACCTTCGGCGGTGTTGGCGATAGCCTTGGCGCCGAGGCTGTTCAGCGCGCGGCGGGCATCGGTCCAGCGCAGCTGGGTGATGTCCTTTTTCAGCAGTTCGGCCACTTCCTCCGAGGCCGGGGCCAGCTTCTTCAGCGCCGCCAGCGTGGCCTGCGCATCGGGTTGCAGGTAGTTCCAGCGTTCGGCGATCTGCACCAGCGTGTCGAAGCGCACCGCCACTACTTCGCGGTTGCGCTCGTACACGGGAATGGCGCCGACCTCGAGGATGGCCTGCTCGAAGCGCTGGGCATCGTCGGGGTGCTCGATGCGGATGGCCAGGAAGCCTTCCTTGCGGCTGCGCTCGGTGACGTGCTTTGCCCCCGCGCGCAGGTTGGTCTCGGTCAGCACCGCCGCGACGATGCGTTGCAACGCGGCCTCGCCTTCCTCCGGCACCAGTGCCCGCCAGCGGGCGTAGCCGTCGCGGCGCAGCCCTTTCACCTTGGCCGGGGTGACCCGCAGCCGCAGCGCCACGGCGGCGTTGGAGTCGCTGCGGGCGATCGCCCCATCGCGCTCGAGCAGGATGAAGATCAGCAGTTCCAGATCGCGCTTGGTCAGTGACTGGAAACCCTGCAGCAGGGTCAGCCGCAGGAATTCATTGCCGAAAGCGGCCGGGTCGCTCAGTTCGATCGTATGCATCGGTTCTCTCCCATGGCGTGCAGCATGCCCGATCAGCGTTGCGCCAGCTGAGACGCGCCGGGCTCAGGGCGAGGTGGGCCGCTGGCCGTATTCGCGCCCGGGCCGGTCGGCCTGGAAGGTCTCCACCGCGCCCCGGTCCTGCAGCGTCACGAACACCTGGCGGCCATCGGCGCCACCGAACGCCAGGTTGCTGGGCTTGCGGCCCTTGAGCGGGATCTCGCGCAGCAGCGTGCCCTCGGGCGAAACCACCGCCACCACCCCGGCGTCGTAGCGGGCGATGTACAGGTTGCCGTCGGCGTCGCAGCGCATGCCGTCCATGCCGTGCTCGTCGAAGCGGATCAGCAGGCGCTTGTTGGAAATCGCGCCGGCCGCATCCAGGTCGTAGACCCAGACATTGCGCTGCACGCTTTCATTGACATACAGGCGGCGGCCGTCGGGGCTGACCTCGATGCCGTTGGTGGTGCCCATGCCGGCTTCGAGCAGGTGCACGCCGCCGTCGCGGTCGATCCGCCACAACTGGCCGTCATCGACGTTGGCCCAGTTGGGATCGCTGGCATAGAGCGTGCCGTCCGGGGCCAGCGCGATGTCGTTGGGCTGGTGCGCGTCTGGCAGGTGGGCGAACACACTTACCGCCCGGGTGGCCGGATCGACTTTGAGGATGTTGTGGCGCGGGTAGTCGGCGACAAACATCGCCCCGTCGGCGCCGAAACGGATGCCGTTGCCGATGCTGCCGTCGGGCAGTTCCACGAACAGTGCGGCGTTGCCCTGTTCATCGACCCGGCCGATGGTGCCGTCGCGGCCGAAATTGACCACGTACAGCGCACCATCCGGGCCGCTGGCCGGGCCTTCGATACCGGACGTGAACACGCCATCGGCTACATGGTCGCGGACCAGGAAGTCGGCGGAGGCGGTGGCACAGGCGCTCAGGCTGAAGGTAAGCAGCGCGATGGCGGGGCGGAACAGGGCGATGCGGGAAATGGCGGCGTCCTCCTCAGTAGCAGGAGGGCGAGTGTGCCAGAGGCGTGCCGGGCTGCCGAACGCGGTTACGCCGGCAACCGTGACGCCGGCGGCCGTGGCAATCAGCGCCGCGGCGCGGGGGTGGCGAACACCGTGATCTCTTCGCGGTCGTGATACAGCTGCTTGGCGCGGATCGTCAGTGGCCGGCCGGCCTGGTCAGCGAACAGGTCCAGACACAGCCGGGTCTCGTCCCAGCGCTTTTTCATCGGCAGCTTGAGATTGAAGATGGCGTGCCTGCACCAGCCTTCGCGGAACCAGGTGGCCATGCGTTCGGCCACCTTGCGCGGCTGCTCGACCATGTCGCAGACCATCCAGTCCAGCGGGGTTTCCGGCTTCCAGTGGAAGCCGTCGGCGCGCAGGTGTTCGACCAGCCCGGTGTCGAGCACGTGCTGGCGCAGCGGGCCGTTGTCGATGCTGGTCACGTGCAGGTGCTGGCGGGTCAGCACCCAGGTCCAGCCGCCCGGTGCGGCGCCCAGGTCGGCCGCGCGCATGCCGGGCTGGACCAGCGTTTCGCGCTCTTCCGGGGTGAGCAGGGTCAGCAGTGCCTCGTCCAGTTTCAGTGCCGAGCGCGAGGGTGCGTCGGGCAGCAGTTTCAGGCGCGGAATGCCCAGCGGCCATGGCGCGCTGTCGCGGGTATCGGCGACGGTGACAAACGCGTGGGTGCCATCGACGAAGACGATGTGCAGGCGTGGCAGCTTGCTGTTGTCCTTGTCGGTGAGCAGCCCGGCCTTGCGCAGCGCCGGGCGCAGCGCGTTGCCGAAGCTGCGCGCCAGTCCGGCCAGCGGCTTGCCGACGTCCGAATCGGGATGCTCCACCCACAGCTCGCCAAAGCGCGGCTGACCTTGCAGTGCGGCGATGATCGGGGTGATGCGGTCACTGGGGTCCAGCTGCGGCAGCTCGGCCAGTACCCGCAGCTTCTGCCGGGCGAAGATCAGCTCGCGCCAGGGCAGGCGCTCATCCAGCGCCTGCGCCTCGTCGGTGACGAACACCACGTAGCCGTCATTGCGGTTGGTGCGGGCGTAGCCGGCGATGCCGGCCAGTCCGGCGCGTTCGTTGAGTTCTCCGGCCAGTTCCGGTTCAAAGCCCTGACGGCAGTAGCACAGCAGGCCGGTCATCGTGATTCCTTGGGGATGCGGGGGTGTTGGTTGCCGGCGTGCTGAAACGGTAGCGCCGGCAAGCGGGCGTGCGTCAGTAATGCGCGCCGTTGGTCAGGCCGTAGCGGTGCAGCACCGCGCGGGCGGCCTCGCGGTTCAGGCCCTGCACGACCTCGATGCCGCGCCTGTTCAACTCGCCCACCCAGTCGGCCGGCAGCGGGCCTTCGTCGAACGGGGTCAGCTCTTCGACATCGGCCGAGTTGGCGCCGATCAGCAGGCGGTCGATACCGGCCCACACCGTGGCGCCGTAGCACTGGCAGCACGGCTGCGAGGAGGTGGCCAAGGTGACCGGCGACAGCACCGCGTTCAGGCGCGGGGTCTGCAGGCGCTGCTGGGCCAGCATGTAGGCCATGTTCTCGGCATGGGCCAGCGAGGTGCTGTGCGGCACCACCCGGTTTACCGCAGCCGAAATGATGCGGTCATCCGGGCCGAACACCGCCGCGCCGAACGGGCCGCCGGTTTCCGCCTCCACGTTCAGGCGCGACAGCTCGATCGCCAGTGCGACCTTGGCTTCGTCGCCCGGATAGGCGCGCTGGCTGTCGATGGCTTCGTGGATCCAGGCGGGAAGGGTGAGATGGACTTGCGCGTACAGCATCAGTGTTCGGTTTCCGGGTTGGTCGTGAGCGGGCGGCGCAGTGCATCGGCCTGGGCCGGAGCGGCCCGGCACTGGCCCTGCAGGCAGCGGCAGCCCTGGATTTCGGTGAAGCCACATACGCCCATCATGCCCTGTGCCTGGCAGCGCGCCTGTACCCCGGCCGGATCGACCGGGCTGGCGACATTGACGCAGGCCGGGTACGCGCCGCAGCAGTTGCCGACGTTCTTGACCGTGCAATCGGCATCGCTGCGGCAACTGCGGTCGATCGCTACGGCTGCCGGTGTGGCGGCGGTGGCGGGTGGAAGTGACGAGGTGGGGGCCGGGGCGCTGCAGGCGCTGAGCGCCCACAGCAGCAGAATGAGCAGGACAGGCAGGCGGAGCATGGCGGTTTCCTGTTCGCGGACGGGGCCATGGTAGCCCCGTCGCGAACGCAGGCGACCGCCGCTCAGTGCGGCCGCCCGTCGATGACGGTCAGCCGGCGGTCCAGGTGTCGCGCAGGGTCACGCTGCGGTTGAACACCGGCTTGGCCGGCGTGTGATCGCGGCGATCGGCGACGAAGTAGCCGGTGCGCTCGAACTGGAACGACTGCTCCGATGCGGCGCTGGCGGCGGCCGGTTCGATGTAACCGGTGACGACGGTGCGCGATTCCGGGTTCAGATAATCGCGGTAGGTCTTGTCCTCGGATTCGTCATCCGGGTTTTCCACCGAGAACAGGCGGTCGTACAGGCGGATTTCCGCTTCCACTGCATGTTTTGCGCTGACCCAGTGGATGGTGCCCTTGACCTTGCGGTTGGCGCCTTCCATGCCCGGACGCGATTCCGGGTCCAGCCAGCCGCGCAGCTCGACCACGTTGCCGGCGGCGTCCTTGATGACCTCGTCGACGCGGGCGATGCCGGCACCGCGCAGGCGCACTTCACCGCCCGGCACCAGCCGCTTGAAGCCCTTGGGCGGGACTTCGGCAAAGTCCTCGCGCTCGATCCACAGCTCGCGGCTGAACGGCATGTCGCGGCTGCCGAAGCTCTCGTCCTTGGGATGGTTGCTGAAGCTCAGGGCTTCGGTGTGGCCTTCGGGCAGGTTGGTCAGCACGAACTTCAGCGGGTCGATCACCGCCATGCGGCGCGGCGCGGCGCTGTCGAGCACCTCGCGCAGGGCGCCTTCCAGCACGCTGAAATCGATCACCGAATTCTGCTTGGAAATACCGCAGCGCTCGACGAACAGGCGCATCGCCGCCGGGCTGTAACCGCGGCGGCGCAGGCCCTGCAGGGTCGGCATGCGCGGGTCGTCCCAGCCGTCGACCAGCTTTTCCGACACCAGCGCGTTGAGCTTGCGCTTGCTCATCACCGTGTAGTTGATGTTCAGCCGCGAGAACTCGATCTGGCGGGGCTTGGCGGCCTCGCGCGGCAGCCCGGCATCGACCAGCGGCTGGGTCAGCGCAGGGTCATGGGCCAGGTCGACGTTGTCCACGCACCAGTCGTACAGCGGGCGGTGATCCTCGAATTCCAGCGTGCACAGCGAATGGGTGATGCCCTCGACCGCATCGCCCAGCGCGTGGGCGTAGTCGTACATCGGGTAGATCGGCCACTGGCTGCCGGTGTTCTGGTGCTCGACGTGCTTGATGCGGTAGATCGCCGGGTCACGCAGGTTGATGTTGCCGCTGGCCATGTCGATCTTGGCGCGCAGGGTGCGGGTGCCGTCGGGGAACTCGCCGGCGCGCATGCGCGCGAACAGGTCCAGGTTCTCCTCGACGCTGCGCTCGCGCCAGGGCGAGTTGCGGCCCGGCCCGGTCAGGCTGCCGCGGTACTCGCGCACCTGTTCCGGCGACAGGTCGCAGACATAGGCCTTGCCGTCGCGGATCAGCTTCTGCGCGGCCAGATAGAAGGTCTGGAAGTAATCCGAGGCGTGGCGCAGCTCGTTCCAGGCAAAGCCCAGCCAGCGCACGTCGTCCTGGATCGCGGCCACGTATTCGGGGTCTTCCTTGGCCGGGTTGGTGTCGTCGAAGCGCAGGTTGCAGACGCCGTCGAACTCGCTGGCGATGCCGAAGCTGGTGCAGATCGCCTTGGCGTGGCCGATGTGCAGGTAGCCGTTGGGCTCGGGCGGGAAGCGGGTCTTGATCGCCGTGTGCTTGCCGCTGGCCAGGTCCTCGCGAACGATCTGGCGGATGAAGTCCCGCTTTTCGGCAGGAGCGTTCTCCGGCGTGGCGTCGGCGGTGGGATGCAGGTTCTCGGACATGGAAGCACAGCGGTATTGGGAGAGCGCAAGTTTAGCCGAGCCGCGCACCGGCTGCCGCCAATGGGCCTATGCTGGACTTCCCGCCACTGCCGCCGCGCCGCCCATGAGCCGTCCTGTTCTGGTGATAGGCAACAAGAACTACTCGTCCTGGTCGTTGCGGCCGTGGCTGCTGCTGCGCCAGGCCGGCGTGGAATTCGAGGAGGTGGGCCTGCTGCTGGACACGCCCGGTTTTGCCGCCGAGGCGGCCCGGCATTCTCCCACCGGCAAGGTACCGGTGCTGCGCGATGGCGACCTAGTGGTATGGGATTCGCTGGCGATCTGCGAGTACGTCAACGAGCGCTGGCTGGAAGGGCGCGGCTGGCCGGCGGCGCGGGAGCAACGCGCGCTGGCACGGGCCGCGGTGGCGGAAATGCATTCCGGCTTCACCGCGCTGCGCACGCAGTTGCCGATGAACAGCCGGCGCCGTCCCGATGCCTACCGCTGGGATGCCGCCGCGCAGCACGACATCGACCGGGTGCAGGCGCTGTGGCGCGACTTGCGCCGTGAGCATGGTGCCGGCGGTGACTTCCTGTTCGGCACGTTCGGTATCGTCGATGCGATGTTCGCGCCGGTGGCGATCCGTTTCGACGGCTACGGCGTGGCCGTGGACGACACCGCGGCGGCCTATATGCAGGCGCTGTTCGCCTTGCCGGCACTGCGCCAGTGGCGGCAGGCGGCGGCCCGGGAAACCGCGACAGTCGCCGCCACCGATGCGCTGTGCCAGCCGCACTGATACGGAGGAATGCCATGCAACTGGTCTACCAGACCGACAACCTGTTCGACGCGCACCTGCTCAAGCACGCGCTGGAGGATGCCGGCATCCCGGCCTTCGTGCTCGGTGAATCGCTGCTGGGCGCCGGTGGCGAATTGCCGCTGTTCGGCGTGCTGCGGGTCTGTGTGCCGGATTCGGCCCGGCCCGAGGCGGAGGACATCATCGCCGCACTGGCCTTGGACGCTCCTTCTGCCATCCCCATCTGTGATGACGATGACGTGCCGGGATTGCTGCCGGCCTGAGGAGGGTGATCATGCTGGGAATCGGACAGGGGCTGCTGGGGATTGGCGCCTTCAAACAGCGCCTGCCACGGCCGGAAGAGGCGTTGCCGGGTCGCGATACGCCGCTGCCGCTGCACAACGTGCACTACGTCAACGGCCAGCCGTTGCGCGATGAATTCGCCGGACTGGAAGTGCTGGACGTGGCGCTGGGCTGCTTCTGGGGCGCCGAACGCAAGTTCTGGCAGCTGCCCGGCGTGATCAGCACCGCGGTCGGCTACCAGGGTGGTATCACCCCGAATCCGGGCTACGAGGAAGTCTGCTCGGGGCTCACCGGCCACACCGAGGTGGTGCGGGTGGTGTTCGACCCGGCACAGGTGTCGCTGGAGACGGTGCTGCGCACGTTCTGGGAGAACCATGACCCCACCCAGGGCATGCGCCAGGGCAACGACACCGGCACCCAGTACCGCTCGGCGCTCTACTGCCACAGCCAACGGCAGTTCGATGCCGCGCTGGCCAGCCGGCAGGCTTACCAGCAGCAACTGGACGCCGCCGGCTATGGTCCGATCACCACCGAGATCGCCTTCCCGCCGCCGCCGTTCTACTACGCCGAGAACTACCACCAGCAGTATCTGGCCAAGAACCCGGGTGGCTATTGCGGCATCGGCGGCACCGGCGTGAGCTGCCCGGTCGGGCTGGGCCGGTGAGCTGATGGACGCGGCGCCGCGCCAGCTGCTGGTGGTGTGGCATTCCTTCACCGGCGCGACCCGGGCGATGGCGCAGGCCCTGGTGGACGCGGCGATTGAGGCCGGCGGTGAGGGTGTGCGGGTCAGCCTGCTGCATGCCCCGGACGCCGGCGCGGAAGACGTGCTGGGCGCCGACGCGGTGGTATTCGCCACGCCCGAAACGCTGGCCTCGATCAGCGGAGCGATGAAGGATTTCTTCGACCGCAGCTATTACCCGCTGCTGGGCCGCTGCGACGGCAAGCCGTATGCGCTGCTGGTGTGCGCCGGTTCCGATGGCCAGCCGACCATCGCCCAGCTGCGCCGTATCGCGCTCGGCCTGCGGCTGCGGGAGGTGGCCGAGCCGCTGCTGGTATGTACCCACGCGCAGACGGCTGAATCGATCACTGCGGCCAAGACGCTGCCTGAGGAACAGCTGGCGCGGGGCCGCGAGTTGGGTGCACTGCTCGGCGCCGGGCTGGCGCTGGGGATTTTCTAAAGCCTCTCTCCCTGCGGGAGAGGGGTGAGGGTGAGAAGCGAAGCTTCTAGCGGGCTGATGCCGCCAGGCTTCGCTCTTACCCTTATCCGGCCTTCGGCCACCTTCTCCCGGTGGGAGAAGGGAGTAGTCAGGCCTTGCTTGGACTGTCAGTTCCCAAGCTCATCCGCAATCCGCTGACGCAGGGTCTGCAGATCCTTGGTGAACGCATCAATGCCGGTGGCCAGCTTTTCGGTCGCCATCGGATCGGCAGCCATGTCCGCATCGAACCTGGCTTCATCGATTGCAGCGATGGTCACCGTCTCGGCCGCCGAGGGGCTGAGCTTGCGCGGCAGTTCGCCGAAGTCGGCGTCGAGCTTTTCCAGCAGGTCCGGCGAGATGGTCAGGCGGTCGCAGCCGGCCAGCGCTTCGATCTGCGCGGTGGAGCGGAACGAGGCGCCCATCACCACGGTCGGCGAGCCGCGGCGCTTGAACTCGGCGTACACGCCGCGCACGAACTTCACGCCCGGGTCCTCGTCGATGCTGGCCGGGGTCTGGCCGTTGGCCACGTACCAGTCCAGGATGCGGCCGACGAACGGCGAGATCAGGAACGCGCCGGCTTCCGAGCAGGCCAGTGCCTGGGTCGGGTTGAAGATCAGGGTGAGATTGCAGTCGATGCCTTCGGCCTGCAGCACGCGCGCGGCTTCCACGCCGGCCCAGGTGGCGGCGATCTTGATCAGCACCTTGCCGCGCGGCACGCCGGCCGCTTCGTACATGGCGATGAACTCGCGCGCCTTGGCAATCGTCGCTGCGGTGTTGTGTGCCTGGTCGGCATCGACCTCGGTGGAAACGCGGCCCGGTACCAGCTCGGCCAGCATCGTGCCCACGCCGACGGTCAGGCGGTCGACCACGGCCTTGGCCACGTCCTGCACGTCACCGGACTGGGCAAGGCCCCACTGCAGCTCGCGTTCGATCAGGCCGGCATAGACCGGCAGGTCGAGGGCTTTCTTCACCAACGTGGGGTTGGTGGTGCAGTCCACCGGCTGCAGGCGTTTGATGGCGTCGTAATCACCGGTATCGGCGACGACGACGGACAGTTCGCGCAGCTGGGCGAGCTTGGAGGGGGCCTGGGTCATTGCATGTTCCTGTGCAGCAGGCTGGCGCGTGGCGCTCAGCGGTGGATGTCGCCCGCGGCTTCGGGCTGGTAATGGACGGCGGTCACGCGCAGGCGCAGCTGACGGCCGCCGGGGGCGGTCCAGTCGATGGTCTGGCCGACGGACAGTCCCAGCAGGGCGCTGCCGACCGGCGCCAGCACCGACACACGACCCTTGTCGAAATCCGCCTCGTGCGGATAGACCAGGGTCAGGGAATGGGTTTCGTTGTTGAGCTCGTCAACACAATCCACGCGCGAATGCATGGTGACGATGCCTTCGGGGATTTCTTCCGGCGGCAGCACCTGGGCGCGCTCCAGCTCCTGGGCCAGGGCGATGGCGGCCGGATGCCGGCTCAGCGCCGGGGAGTCGAGCAGGGCCTCCAGGCGGGCAATATCACGGACAGAAACGATGATCGACGGCGGCAGACCGCTGTGGCTGGTCATGGGAATTCCTTATCTGATTGAAAAACAAGCAAAAGGCGACGCTTTTCGGCGCCGCCCATGGCTGTATTGTGAAAGTGACGCGGGCCGGGAAGCGGCCCTGTCACGATCATGGGGCCGGCCGCGTCCGGATGCAATGCGGGCCGGCACCCTATTCAGTGGCGATGCCGGTTCAATCCGGATCGAGAACGAGCAGGTGGCCGGGCAGTTGCGCGAACAGGGCGGCCAGTTGCTGCAGGAAAGCGCCGGTGGCCGAACTGCGCCGCCACACCATGGCGATGCGGCGGTTGGGCAGTGGCTTGCCTTCGAACGGGATGAGACGGATGTTGGGCGAGCGCGCCACCGGCGGCTTCACCGCCAGCATCGGCAGCAGGGTGACGCCGACGTTGGCCGCGACCATCTGTCGCAGGGTTTCCAGGCTGGTGGCCTGGAATTCGGATTTCTCCAGCGCCCCGGCGAGGTGGCAGACATCCAGCGCCTGGTCGCGCAGGCAGTGGCCGTCCTGCAGCAGCAGCAGGCGCTGCTCGGACAGGTCGTCCAGGCTCAGCGAGCGGTGTGCGGTGAGCGGATGGCCTTCCGGCGCGGCCAGCACGAACGGCTCTTCGAACAGGAATTCGCAGTGCAACTGGTCGTCGTTGACCGGTAGCGCCAGCAGCGCCGCATCCAGCTGGCCGTGACGCAGCTGGGTCAGCAGCACATCGCTTTTTTCCTCGACCAGCAGCAGCTCCAGCTGCGGGAAGCGCTCGCGGATCTGGGGGATCACGTGTGGCAGCAGGTAGGGGCCGAGCGTGGGGAAGATGCCCAGGCGCACGGTGCCGGCTTCGGGATCGCGCGAGCGGCGGGCGGCCTCCTTCAGCTGTTCGGCTTCGGCGACGATGCGGCGCGCGCGTGCGGCGGCCTCGCGTCCGGCCGGGGTCAGCATCACCTTGCGCGGGGCGCGTTCGACCAGCGGCACGCCGAGTTCTTCCTCCAGCTTCCTGATCTGGGTGGACAGTGTCGGCTGGCTGACAAAACAGGCTGCCGCGGCACGGCCGAAATGCTTGTGTTCGGCCAGCGCCACCAGGTATTTCAGGTCACGCAGATTCACGGCGGGCTCCGCTCAGGAAGGGGGACAGGGACAGGAGCGGGGGCTGTCGGGCTCCCGCTCCTGTGCAGTCACGTGGCGATGGCTCAGGCGGTTTCGGCAACCGCCGTTGCCACGGCCGGCGCCGAGCTGCGGATCAGGTGGTCGAACGCGCTCAGTGCCGCGGTCGAGCCGGCGCCCATGGCGATGATGATCTGCTTGTACGGCACCGTGGTGCAGTCGCCAGCGGCGAACACGCCCGGCACATTGGTCTGGCCGCGGTCATCGATCAGGATCTCGCCACGGTTGCTCAGTTCCACCGCGCCCTTGAGCCATTCGGTATTGGGCAGCAGGCCGATCTGCACGAAGATGCCTTCCAGCTCGACCCGGTGCGAGTCGCCACCGGTGCGGTCGGTATAGACCAGCCCGTTGACCTTCTGGCCGTCGCCCAGCACCTCGGTGGTCTGTGCGTTGAGGATCACCTTCACGTTGGGCAGGCTGTGCAGCTTGGCCTGCAGCACCTGGTCGGCGCGCAGCTGGCTGTCGAACTCGAACACGGTGACGTGGCTGACGATACCGGCCAGGTCGATGGCGGCCTCGACACCGGAGTTGCCGCCGCCGATCACCGCCACGCGCTTGCCCTTGAACAGCGGGCCGTCACAGTGCGGGCAGTAGGCCACGCCCTTGTTGCGGTACTGGTCCTCGCCGGGCACGTTCATCTGCCGCCAGCGTGCGCCGGTGGACAGGATCACCGTCTTCGATTTCAGCGAGGCGCCGTTTTCCAGCTGGACTTCCACCAGCCCGTCGCTGCCGGCCGGCACCAGCTTGCGGGCGCGCTGCAGGTTCATGATGTCCACCTCGTACTCGCGCACGTGCTGCTCCAGCGCCGCGGCCAGCTTCGGGCCCTCGGTGTGCGGTACCGAGATGAAGTTCTCGATCGACATGGTGTCCAGCACCTGCCCGCCGAAACGCTCGGCGGCCACGCCGGTGCGGATGCCCTTGCGCGCCGAATAGACCGCCGCCGCCGCGCCGGCCGGGCCACCGCCGACCACCAGCACGTCGAATGCATCCTTGGCGGCGATCTTCGCCGCTTCGCGCTGGGTCGCGCTGGTATCCAGCCTGGCGACGATCTGCTCCAGCGACATGCGCCCGGAATCGAACATCTCCCCGCCCTGGAACACCATCGGCACCGCCATCACCTGGCGCTGCTCCACTTCCTGCTGGAACGTGCCGCCCTCGATCACCGTGGTGCTGATGTTCGGGTTCAGGATCGCCATCAGCGCCAACGCCTGCACCACGTCCGGGCAGTTGTGGCAGCTCAGCGACATGTAGACCTCGAAGGCGAACGTGCCGTCGATGGCCTTGATGCCGTCGATCGTTTCCTGCGGCACCTTCGGCGGATGGCCGCCGGTCCACAGCAGGGCCAGCACCAGCGATTCGAACTCGTGGCCCAGCGGCAGGCCGGCAAAGCGCACGCCGTGATCCTGACCTTCGCGGGCGATCACGAACGAAGGCGTGCGCGCATCGGTGCCGCTGGCATCGAGGCTGATCTTGCCGTTGCCGGCGGTGACAATGTCGTCCAGCAGGCCACGCATTTCCTGGCTGGCGGCGCTGTCATCGAGCGAGGCGATCAGGCGCAGCGGTTGGCGCAGCAGGCCCATGTATTGCTGCAACTGGGTCTTGAGGGTGGCGTCGAGCACGGGGCAACTCCTTCGTCGAGGCAAAACGGGGGGAGGGCGCGGGTTGTCTGGCAACGCGCCGGTAAAGGTAGGGGTGAACCGCAACGTGCTTGCCGGGCTTGCTTGCACGCCGCTGGCTGGCGTCAAACACGTTGCGGTTCACCCCCACGCCCGCCGTCAAGGCGGGGTGGGAGTGCCGTGGGAAGGAGCCCGGCGAAGGGTTCCTCTCCACGGCGGGTCGGCACTTAGATCTTGCCGACCAGGTCCAGCGACGGGGTCAGGGTCTTCTCGCCTTCCTTCCACTTGGCCGGGCACACTTCGTTCGGGTGTGCGGCGGTGAACTGGGCGGCCTTCAGCTTGCGCAGGGTCTCGGAGACGTCACGGGCGATCTCGTTGGAGTGGATCTCCAAGGTCTTGATCACGCCTTCCGGGTTGATCACGAAGGTGCCGCGCAGGGCCAGACCTTCTTCAGCGATGTGCACGCCGAAGGCGTTGGTCAGCTGGTGGGTCGGGTCGCCGACCAGCGGGAACTTGGCCTTGCCCACGGCCGGCGAGGTTTCGTGCCACACCTTGTGCGAGAAGTGGGTATCGGTGGTCACGATGTAGACCTCGGCACCGGCCTTCTGGAACTCGGCATAGTTGTCAGCGGCGTCTTCGATCTCGGTCGGGCAGTTGAAGGTGAAGGCGGCCGGCATGAAGATCAGCACGGACCACTTGCCCTTCAGGCTTTCCTCGGTGACTTCGATGAACTTGCCATTGTGGAAAGCGTTGGTCTTGAACGGCTGGACCTGGGTGTTGATAAGGGACATTGAAGATTCCTCTGGGTTGAAGGGACGGGGTGAAGCGTTGGAACAAAGACTAATAGGCGCTGCCTAATAAAACAAATGAATTGAATTCATTGCATCAATAGATTTTGTCTATCGAAAGGCTTTTTTGCGTCTCAATCACCAGATATCGGGCTTTCCTCCGGTTTTCCAAGGCGCGGTGATGAGCCGGGGCAGGCTCGATCGCGTCCGGGCGCGGCGTTCCGGTAGGCAGCGGCACGCGTGATGACTATCCTCGCCGTCCCGGTAATCTCCCGCGAAGAGGTAATGAAGTGTCCAGCCAGAAGGTTGCCGAGTTGTTGCGGGAGGCGGCTACGCGCCTGCCGGGCGGGAATGCCCGCTTCGAGGCCGAACAGTTGCTGCTGCACGTGCTGGGGGTGGAACGGGCCTGGCTGTTCGCCCATGCCGGCGATGAAGTGGCCGACGAGCCACGGCAGCGTTTCGAACTGCTGGTGCAGCGCCGCGCCGAGGGCCACCCGCTGGCCTACCTGACCGGCCGCCGCGGTTTCTGGACGCTGGATCTGGAAGTCAATGTGGCGACGCTGATTCCGCGTCCGGAAACGGAACTGCTGGTCGAACAGGCGCTGGCGCGGCTGCGCAGCGATGACATGGTGCGGGTGGCCGACATGGGGACCGGCAGTGGCGCGATCGCGCTGTCCATCGCCAGCGAGCGCCCGCTGGCCACGGTGATGGCCACCGATCTGCTCGGGCCGACGCTGGCGGTGGCGGTGAAGAACGCGCAGGCACACGGGCTGGACAACGTCTGGTTCCGCCGCGGCCACTGGTATGCCGCGCTGGGCGCGGACCGCTTCGACATGATCGTCAGCAATCCACCGTATATCGCCGCCGATGATCCGCACCTGCAGCAGGGCGACCTGCGTTTCGAGCCGCCGCCGGCGCTGGCCTCGGGCGTGGACGGGCTGGACGCGATCCGCGAGATCGTCGCCGGCGCGCACGAGCACCTGGTGCCGGGTGGCTGGCTGCTGCTGGAGCACGGCTGGGACCAGGGGGAGGCGATCCGCACGTTGCTGGAACAGGCCGGCTTTGTCGAAGTACAGACCGTGCAGGACCTGGAGCAGCGCGACCGGGTCACGCTGGGGCGCTGGCCTGGCTGAGGGCGGAGCGGGGCGCGTCACGGGATGACGCGCAGCGTGTGGAGTGATGACGCGATCATGGCCATCTGCAGGGTGGTTTTCCGCGCCGGCATGACAACGTCCACGCCATTGGCGGAAGCCGTCGGAAAAGTGCCGATCCGCGCGTGACAGCGGCGTCGCCGGCTGCCTAGCATCGGGGCCGACCTGCGATCCGGATTGCCCCGATGCACCGATACCTGCGTCTTGCCCTCCTGCTGCTGGCCTGCCACAGCTTCGCCGCGATTGCGGCCGATGCGCCGCTGCACCCGCTGCGTGCCGATCCACCGGCGCAGGATGACTTCGCCGATCTGGCGCCGCTGGGCGCGGCGATTGGTGACCGGCGCATCGTTATGCTCGACGAGCTGACCCACGGCGAGGGCAATATCTACGCGGCCAAGGTGCGCGTCGCGCGCTATCTGCACGAGCGCAAGGGCTTCGACCTGCTGGTGCTGGAGAGCGGCCTGTTCGATGTGGCGCGGCTGTGGCAGTCGCGGCAGCCGCTGCGTGCCAATGCGCCCGGCAACATCTTCTACATGTATGCCGGCAGTGCCGAAGTCTGGCCGCTGTACGACTGGCTGGACGCCCGGCGGGATACGCCCGGGGCGATGCAGCTGGCCGGTTTCGACGGGCGCCTGAGCGGCACGTTGTCGCGCACGCAACTGGTGCCGCAATTGCACACGCGCTTGCTGCGACAGTCGCGGGGCGCGGCCGCACAGCAGCGACTGGATCGGTATCTGCGGCAGGTGCGGCGCCTGCTCGATGGCCAGCTGGTCGCAGCCGCGGCCGGCGAGCGCGAACAGTTCCTCGCCGATGCGCAGTGGCTCGATACGTTGCTGCCGGCGCCGGACCGCGAGCATGGCGCCGATGTCTTCGACAGCGACGGCTTCTGGCGGCGGATCAACGCCAGCCTGCGGCGGATGGCCGAGGTGGGCTGGCAGCTGCGGCCGTTCGATGAGCACGATCCGGTGATGGCGGGCAATCTGCAGTGGTTGCTGGAGCAGGCCTATCCGGGCCGCAAGGCGGTGGTGTGGGGGCACTATGCGCATCTGAACCGGCTGGGCGGCTACCGCGACGGCCATGCGCGGGGTTTTCCGCCGGAGGACAACGTCACTCGCGCGCTGCCGGCGGCGCTGCAGGCGCAGACCTATGTGCTGCACTTCGGCGGCGCGCGTGGCCGCTACCTGGACTACGGCAACCTGCAGCCGGTGACGATCGGCAGCGTGGCGGGCCTGCTGGAGCCCTCGCTGCTGGCCGGCGCCGCGCAGGGCGCGGTGTTCATCGACCTGCACGCCGGCACGCTGCCGGGCGAGGATGATCCGGCCGCACGGCTGTGGGGCATGGACTACGGCGACACGTTGCCGTTGCCGGAAGCACGGCAGCGTTTCGATGGATTGCTGCTGCTGGACCGGGTCACGCCGGCCAGCTATCAGGTCCGCTGAAACCCTCGCGCGAAGACGCCGGCGGGCAGGTCGGCACAGGGCGCTGCGCTAGACTGTGGGGCCTGTTTCCAGCGAGGTTGCCATGCGCACGCTCTATCCGGCCATCGAGCCCTACACCACCGGCACGCTCGCCGTTGACGACCGCCACACCCTGTATTTCGAGGAGTGCGGCAACCCTGACGGCAAGCCGGTGGTGCTGCTGCATGGCGGCCCCGGCGGCGGTTGCACCCCCAAAATGCGCCAGTTCCACGACCCGGCCAGGTACCGCATCATCCTGTTCGACCAGCGCGGCTCGGGCCGCTCCACACCGCACGCCGACTTGGTGGACAACACCACCTGGGATCTGGTCGCCGATATCGAGAAGCTGCGCCAGAAGCTGGGCATCGACAGCTGGCAGGTGTTCGGCGGCAGCTGGGGTTCCACGCTGGCGCTGGCCTATGCCGAAACCCACCCGCAGCGGGTGACCGAGCTGGTGCTGCGCGGCATCTTCATGCTGCGCCGCTGGGAGCTGGAGTGGTTCTACCAGGAGGGCGCCAGCCGCCTGTTCCCGGATGCGTGGGACCACTACATCGCCGCGATCCCGCCAGTGGAGCGTGCCGACCTGATTTCCGCCTTCCATCGCCGCCTGACCAGCGACGATGAGGCCACCCGGCTGGCGGCGGCCAAGGCATGGAGTGTGTGGGAAGGCGCCACCAGCTTCCTGCACGTGGACGACGACTTCATCAACAGCCACGAAGACCCGCAGTTCGCGCTGGCCTTCGCCCGCATCGAGAACCATTACTTCGTCAACGGCGGCTTCTTCGAGGTCGAAGACCAGCTGCTGCGCGACGCGCACAAGATCGCGCACATTCCCGGCGTGATCGTGCACGGCCGCTACGACGTGGTCTGCCCGCTGGCCAATGCGTGGGACCTGCACAAGCTGTGGCCCAAGGCGCAGCTGCATATCACCCCGGGCTCGGGGCATTCGGCGTTCGAGGCCGAGAACGTGGATGCGCTGGTGCGCGCCACCGATTCGTTCGCCGGCTGAGCAGGCGGATCGGGTGTAACCCGCGGGCGGCGCAAGCCGCCCGTCCTGTTTGCACGATGGATTTCGCCGCACTGGCCGGTTGCGCCGTGACCGGTCGGTCGCGGGCCGGCAAGCCCCTGTCCGGTCGTGATGAAAAATTCACCAGCCTTCACCGGGGCATACCGGGCAAGAGTCTGCGAGGCTTATCCACAGCTTGTTGAACCGGCAGGGCACAGCCGCTGTGGACAAGGAGGCGGGTGCCAGCCCGCCGCGTCCCGGACAGGTGCTCAGGCCGCCAGCAGCTGCGGTTGCAGGGCGCGGAAAATGCGCGCCAGCCGCTGTGCCCAGGCCTGCTGGCCGGCGGCATCGGCGATCAGGTCCTGGCGGATCTCCAGTTCCACGTGCACCAGTCCACGACCCTCGCCATGCACGGGCACGGCGTAGTCGCTGCTGCTGTTGACCGAGTACGGTTCGTTGTCGCCCACCACCAGGTCGCCTTCGGCGCGCAGCGCCTGCAGCAGCGCCTGCGCGAAGCGGGTGTCCTGGTGGTAGAGCACGCCAGCCTGCCACGGGCGCTGCACGCCGTTCATCGCCGGGGTGAAGCTGTGCATCATCACCAGCACGGTGGGGATGCGGGCATCGCGGCGACGGTCCAGCTCGGCCTCGATGCGGGCGTGGTAGGGCGCGTGGATGGCGTCGATGCGCTGCTGGCGCTGCGCCGCCGTCAGTGCCGCATTGCCGGGAATGACGGTGCCGTCGCTGACCTCGGGAATCAGCGTCGGCGAGGCCAGCGGCCGGTTGCAGTCGATCAGCAGCCGGGAATAGGTCTGCTCGATCGCCCACGCATCCAGCTGCCGCGCCAGTTCGCCGGTGGTGCCGGCAATGCCGATATCCCAGCCGATATGGCGGTCCAGCTCGTGTTGCGGCAGGCCAAGCTCGCGCAGCGCCGCCGGCACGCGCTGGCCGGCATGGTCGGCCAGCAGCACGAATGGCGAGCGGCCGTGCGGGTTGTGCACGGTGTAGAGCGGCGGGTCGCCGGCCCCCAGCAGCGGCGGCAACGCCTGCAGTCCGGAATCAGCCACGCGGCCTCCCGTCGAGGTGGTGCTCGATCATCCACAGCCCGGCCCAGAGCTTGGCATCCAGCTCGAAGCCTTCGTTCATCTTTTCCACCAGCCAGGCCGCGGCGTGGGTGCGCGGGATGTGGTGCACGGTGATGTCCTCGGTCGCATCGCCACCGCCTTCGCCGATCTTGCGCAGGCCGGTGGCACGGACGAAGGCGATCCTCTCGCTGCTGGCGCCGGAGGAGGTCGGGCCGATCATCAGCACTTCGGCCTGTTCGGCGGTCCAGCCGGTTTCCTCTTCCAGCTCGCGTACCGCCGAAACTTCGATCGATTCGCCGGCGGTGATATCGCCGACCAGTCCGGCCGGCATCTCGATGGTGCGTGCCTGCAGTGGCACCCGGAACTGTTCCACGAACAGCACCTCGTCGGCCGGGGTGACGGCGATGATGATCGCGGCCAGTCCACCGGCGTGGGTGCGTTCGCTGTACTCCCAGCTGCCGCGCACGACCATGCGCTGGTATCTGCCTTCGTAGACGGTACGGGGTTCTGCGGTGTTCTGGTTCATGCGGACTCGTTGACGGAAGCGGAAGGGGATTCCAGCCCGGCCGCAGCCAGCAGCCGGCGGCGGGTCAGCGGGCCGAAACGCAGGGCGTCGCACAGCCCGCCGAGCATGTCGGCATCGGCGGTGGCGCGGACGAAGGCCGGCTGGGTGCCGGCCAGCGGTGCATCCAGCGCGATGGTGGTCAGCTGACGGAACAGCAGCGCCTGCTCGCGCTGCTCGCGCAGGCGCGTGGCCATCGTGGCGGCACCGCGCAGGCGCAGGAACGGCACCTCGTCGATGCGCTCGAGCAGCACGTCGAGACTGCCGAAATGGGCCAGCAGCACCGCCGCCGATTTGGCGCCGATGCCGGTGACACCGGGAATGTTGTCCACCGCGTCGCCGCACAGCGCCAGGTAGTCGGCGATCTGGTGGGCGTGCACGCCATGGCGCGCCTTCACCCCGGCCGCCCCCCAGCGCTGGTTGCGGCCGTAATCCCACTGCTCGTCGTGCTCGCACAGCAACTGGGAAAGATCCTTGTCGGCGGAGACGATCACCCCGCGCAGTGCATGTCCGCGCCCGGCCTGGAGCGCGCTGCCGATCAGGTCGTCGGCCTCGTAGTCGCGGTCGGCCAGCACCTCCAGCCCCAGTGCCGCGCACAACGCCTTGCAGTGCGCGAACTGGCGCCGCAGCGCGTCCGGTGCCGGGTCACGGTTGGCCTTGTAGGGCGGGTACAGCGCGTGGCGGAAGCAGCTGTCCAGCGCCTCGTCGAACGCCACCGCGATGTGCCGCGGGCGCTCGCGTTCCAGCAGGTCCAGCAGGAAGCGGGCAAAACCGTGGACCGCGTTGACCGGCCAGCCCTGCGCGTCCTGGGACTCGTCCGGGATCGAATGCCAGGCGCGGAACACGTACAGGCTGGCGTCGACCAGGTACAGCGGCGGTGGCAGCAGCGCGTTGTTCAAGGTCGCCAGTCCTGCAGCAGCGCCGCCGGGTCGGGACGCTCGCGCTCGGGCATTTCCATCCGCGGCGTACCGATATGGATGAAGCCGACGATGTGCTCGTCGTCGGCGAGCCCGAGATGGCGCTTCACCTCCGGGTCGTAGGCCACCCAGGCGGTCAGCCACTGGGCGCCGAAGCCGCAGGCCTGCGCGGCCTGCAGCAGGGCGAAACACACGCAGCCGGCGCTGAGCAGCTGTTCCTGTTCGGGAATCTTGTGGCCGGGCTGCAGCCGGGCGATCACGGTGATGATCAGCGGCGCATGGGAAAAACGCAGGCGGTCCTTCTCCACCACCGCCTCCAGCGCCTGCGGGTCGCGCTCGCGGCTGCGGCGGGCCAGGAACTCGCCCAGGGCGTGACGGGCGTCGCCCTGCAGCCGCAGGAAACGGAACGGCACCAGTTTGCCGTGGTCGGGCACGCGCACGGCCGATTGCAGCATGCGCAGCACGGTGGCGTCGTCCGGGGCGGGCGCACCCAGCAGCCGCGAGGGGGATGAGCGGCGCTGGTCCAGCGCTTGCAGGATGCAGGTGTCGGACATGGAGGCTCGATCTGGGAAAACGGCCATTGATTATAGACGCCGGCAAAATCACGGCCGCGGCACCGGGAAGGGCGCAAACTGTGCGCTGTGTCCGGCCGCCCGGGCGGGGGTGATTGGCCAATATGCCGCGCCATGCTTAGCATGACGCCCACACCGGGACGCCGGTCATGAGGTACGAAGTGCGCACTCCATCACTTACCCTGTTCAGCATCTCCGCCTACCATGACGCCGCGGATGCAGGGATGGCGTCTGATTACCCGCTGGCTCGTTGTTTTCCGCCCCCCTGTTCCCCTGCACCCCGACGGGTGTGGAGCTTCTGCGCATGATGTCCAATCCCCAACCCGCCGGACATTCCGGTACTGATCGTGCACTGCTGGTGAAGGTGCGCGATGCCGCGTTGCCGGCGTTGGGGGCGGCTTTCGGCAAGGTGCTGGCGGGCTTTGACGATGTGCTGTTCGACCGCGCCGAAGTCGCCGGTGCTTCCCAGTTGCTGTTCCTGGATGGCATGCGGGAACTGCGCCGGCGCCGCGACGAGATCAACACCCGCTTCAATGCCCATCTGCGGCAGGCCTGGGATGCGCTGGCGGCGGCCGCGCCGCAGTCGGCCGAGGACGTGCTGGTCGGCCATGGCGAGGGCGGGCTGAGCCTGATGACCGAGCATGTGCTCGAGTCGCAGCTGGCGGTGCGCAATTTCGCCACGATCCTGTTGCGGGACTGGAAGCCGCTGCTGGCGCGGATCGACCGCCGGCTGGCCTGGCTTGGCGGCGTCGCCGAGCTGGATGCCGGCACCAACCCGATCGGCCCGGAACATATCGGTGTGGCGGTGCACGAGGCCTTCGCCACCTGCGACCTGGCCGCTGAAGTGCGGCTGGTGCTGATCAAGCTGTGCGAACGCGAATTCGCGCAACTGGTTGGGAAGGTCTACCAGGCGGTGGACGAACAGCTGCTGCAGGCCGGGGTGATGCCGGAAATCTCGCCCCGCCCGCGCACGCCGCCGCGTCCGGCCGCACCGCTGTGGCCCGATGAAACCGTTGCGCACGCCAATGAGGACCCGCATCAGGTGCCGGCATGGGCGCACCGCTTCGCCGAGCGCTGGGGCCAGCGGCAGGCCGATGCCACGACGGCCGGTGGAGCCGGTGGCAACGAATCCGGGCCGGTCGACTCCCAGGTGTTGCTGGAGGCGCTGCATGAGCTGCTGGCGCAGACCCGCCACGTGCGCGAGGACGCCACTGCGGCCGCGCAGGCGGCGGTGGGACAGCAGCGGCCGCTGAGCCAGCGCGAGATGATGTCGGTGCTGTCGCTGCTGCAGGCCACGCCCAGTGCGGCGTTGCGCGCGGCCACAGGTGATGCCGGCGAGTCGCTGGGACAGCGGCTGAAAAGTGAGGTGCTCTCCGGCGCCACCCAGCTCGGCGTGGATCCCAGCCAGACGCGGCTGGACCCGCAGGATGAGGACGCGATCGACCTGGTCGGCATGCTGTTTGACGTGATGCTCGACGAGCGCGAACTGGAAGGACGTTCGCGTGAGCTGATCGGGCGTCTGGTGGTGCCCTTCGTCAAGGTCGCGATGCTGGACCGGCGCATGTTCGTGCAGAAGACCCACCCGGCGCGCAAGCTGCTCAACTCGCTGGCCGAAGCCTGCGAGGGCAACACCGGCGAGAGCCAGGCCGAGCGCGTGCTGATGGGCAAGGTCGAGGAGATCATCGAGCGCCTGGTGGCCGAATTCAACGAGAACCTGGCCATCTTCCTGACCTTGGAAGAGGAGTTCCGCGAGTTCCTGGCACAGCACCGTCGCCGCATTGAAATCGCCGAGCGCCGGGCCGCGGAAACCCAGCGCGGGCAGGAAAAACTGGAGCTGGCGCGCCGTCGTGCCGCTGCCGAGCTGGACAAGCGGTTGCAGGCGGACGCCCTGCCGGAAGCGATCGAAAACTTCCTGCGGCAGCCATGGAACCATCATCTGACCCTGAGCCTGCTGCGTGAGGGGGATTCCGGCGAGGGCATCGACGAGACGCTGGCACTGGCCGATGCGGTGCTGGAGGAAGTGGCCCAGGCACGTCGCCAGGTCGTCGAGCGGACGCTGCTGCAGGCGAAGGCGCCGGTGCTGCGCAAGGTATTCACCAGCGTGGGCCTGCATGGCGACGCCAGCGCCGTGGCGATCGAGGCGTTGCACGCGACCTTGCAGGCGATTGCCGAGGCGCGCCCGGATCTGGAGCGCGCGCTGCCGGAACTGCCGCAGGTGACGCTGCCGACACCGCCGGCACAGGACAATGCCGGCTTCGAGCTGGAGGAAGCGGCGCGCGCCGAGGACTTCGACCACACCGATGCCGACCGCTTCCGCCATATGGAAATCGGCACCTGGCTGGATTTCATCGACAAGGACGGCAAGGTGCAGGCCGGCAAGCTGTCGTGGGTGAGCCCGATCTCCTCGCGGCTGCTGTTCGTCAACCGCCGCGGCGTGCGCTTCTGCGTGGCCTCGCCGGAAGAGCTGGCGGTCATGGTGCGGCTGGAGCGGCTGCGTCCGCATGCCGCCGACGGCGCGTTCGACAGCGCCATGCAGGGCGTGATCGACCGGCTTGATCCGCTGACCCCCACGCTGCACTGACTGAGCCCCTGTGCCGGCAACGGCTTTGCTACGATCCGGGGCGGACCAACACCGCGCGCCGGGGACAGGCATGACTGTTGAGATATGCGTACTGAGGGAAGTGGCCACCGGTGAGCGGCGGGTGGCGGCAACGCCGGAAACCGTGAAAAAACTGCTGGCGGCCGGTGCCAGGGTGCAGTTGCAGCCCGGTGCCGGCACTGGTGCCGGCTTCACCGACCAGGCGTACCGCGACGCCGGTGCCCAGATCGGTGACGCGCTGGAATCGGCGCAGGTGGTGCTGTGCGTACAGGCGCCACCGGCTGCGGCAATCGCCCGGATTCCGGTTGGCGCGGTGCTGGTCGGGAACCTGCAGCCGCAGGCCGAGGCGACACGTGCCGAAGCCCTGCAGACCCGCCAGCTCACCACCTTCCCGCTGGAACGGCTGCCGCGCACCACCCGCGCGCAGGCGATGGATGTGCTCAGCTCACAGGCCGGCATGGCCGGTTACAAGGCCACCCTGATCGCCGCGCAGCTGGCGCCACGCTTTTTCCCGATGCTGACCACTGCCGCCGGCACCATCCGTCCGTCGAAGGTGCTGGTGATCGGTGCCGGCGTGGCCGGGCTGCAGGCGATCGCCACCGCCAAGCGGCTGGGTGCGCAGGTGGAGGGCTTCGATGTGCGCCCGGAAACCCGCGAGCAGATCGAATCGCTGGGTGGCCGGTTCCTCGACCTGGGCGTCAGTGCCGCCGGTGAAGGCGGCTATGCGCGCCAGCTCACCGAGGCCGAGCGCGCCGAACAGCAACGACGGCTGGCTGAACACCTGAAAGGCGTGGACGTGGTGATCTGCACCGCGGCGGTACCGGGCCGGCCGGCACCGAAGATCGTCACCACGGCGATGGTGGCCGGGATGCGTCCGGGCAGCGTGATTGTCGACCTGGCCGCCGAAACCGGCGGCAACTGCGAGGCGACCCGTGCCGGGGAAACGCTGGATATCGACGGGGTGACCGTGGCCGGCCCGCTCAACCTGGCCAGCATGGGCGCGGTCCATGCCAGCGAGATGTATGCGCGCAACGTCTACAACTTCGTGGCGCTGTTCCTGAAGGACGGTGCGCTGTCCTTCGACTGGAACGACGAGCTGCTGGCCAGGACCGTGTGGCCACCGCAGCCGGCCGGCGGCGAGATTCCGCCGGTGTAGAGCCCTGCAGCGTGCCGTGCGGACGCTGCCGGATGGCTCAATGCGGCGGACGGGGCGGCGGCGGGTTGTCCTGCACCCATTGCCGGCGCTGTTCGGCGGTCATGGCTTTCCACTGCTCGCGCAGCTGCTGGCGCTGGTTCTTGTCCATGCCGCGCATCCGCGCATACAGCGCTTGCGCATCGCGGCGCTGTTCCGGTGACATGTGCTCGAAGCGATGCATGCCGCGCCGCGCCTGTACACGCTGTTCGGGCGTCATCTGCTGCCAGCCACGGGCGTGTTCGTACATGCGCTGGCGGCGTTCGGGCGAATCGTTCCAGCGGTCGCGCAGCGGGGCGATCAGGGTTTCGCGCTGGGCTGGGGTGAGCTGCTCCCACTCGGGCAGCGGCTGCGCGACCACCGGTGCGGCAACACACAGCAGCAGTGGCAGCAGGAGTTTCAGGGGCAGGTTCATTGTCATCACTCCATGGCCAGGGCGTCCGAGCCCAGCCACAGGAACAGCTCCGGGCTTTCGTCGAACAGCAGGATGTCTTCGTTGTCGCTGGCGACCACCGGCGCGGTTGTCGGCGCACTGGCGTGGTCGAACTGCAGCAGCACGGTGACCGCCAACAGCGCCGAACAGGCGGTGGCCAGCCACCAGCCGCGGCGTCGCCACGGCGAGGTGGAAGTGGCATGTTGGCGGGCATCGCGCAGCCGTGCCAGCGTGACGGGGGACAGCGCGGCGTGGGCCTGGCGCTGCAGCTGCCGCAGCTGGCGGTCGAAGTCGTCGGGATGTGTGGGCAGGCGGTTCACCGCGTGGCCTCCAGTTGTCTCTGCAATGCGTCGCGCGCGCGCGACAGGTGGGTTTTGACCGAGCCTTCCGAACAGCCCATGACCCGGGCGGTGGTGGCCACGTCCAGCTCCTGCAGCACGCGCAGGCTGAACGCCTCGCGCTGGCGCGCCGGCAGCTGCCGCAGCGCCTGCACCAGTCGGGTGTACTGCTCCTGCTGCTCGTGTTGCTGTGCCGGCCCGGGCGTTTCATCGGCCCAGTCGATGGTGCTGTCCTGGTCGTGATCCTCCTGCGTTGCCCAGAACTTCAGGCGGAAGCTGCGCCGGCGCTGCAGGTCGATGATGCGCCGGCGCAGGATGCTCCAGAACAGCGGAGTCCATTCCTCGGCCGGGCGCTCGCGATAGCCCAGCATCCGCTCCATCGTGTCCTGCACCGCATCCAGCGCATCCTCGCGCTGGCGCAGGCCGGCCTCGGCGAAGCGGAACGCACGCGTGCCGACGCCGGCCAGAAAGGCTTCCAGCGAGGCGGGGGCGGCGGGGGCCATCAGGGGTGGGCTGGTCACCAGCACAGGGTAGCGTTCCGTTCGGTTCCATGAGGGATAACGCGCGGGCGCCGGATCGGTTGACAACGCAACGGTCGCCTCGGCTTTGGCGGCATGGTTATGATGCCGCACAGGCGATTGCAGCCCCGGAGAAAACAGCAATGAGCGACGGATTCGTGGCGTTGTACATCTTCATGCTGGCGGCGATTGCCGGCCATGTGATCATCTCGCGGGTGCCGGTGATCCTGCATACCCCGCTGATGTCAGGCTCCAACTTCATCCACGGCATCGTGCTGATCGGCGCGATGGTGGTGCTCGGGCATGCCGACACCACGCTGGAGAAGGCCATCGGCTTCATCGCGGTGATGCTGGGCGCGGGCAATGCCGCCGGCGGCTACGTGGTTACCGAGCGCATGCTGGAGATGTTCAAGACCAGCCGCAAGCCGGGCAAGGCGGAGGATCGCGCTTGAACGTGACCTTCGCCCAGCTTTCCTCCTGGCTGGTGAGTACCAGCTATCTGGCCGCCGCCACCTTGTTCCTGCTCGGACTGCAGCGCATGGCCTCGCCCAGGACCGCGCGCAGCGGCATCCACTGGGCCGGCGCGGGCATGCTGCTGGCCACGGTCGCCACGTTCTTCCTGCCGGGGCTGCACAACATCGCGCTGATCCTGCTGGCACTGGTGCTGGGAACCGGCTGGGCGTGGCTGTCGGCAAAGAAAGTGGCCATCACCGACATGCCGCAGATGGTGGCGCTGTACAACGGCATGGGCGGCGGCTCGGCCGCGGCCATCGGCGCGGTGGAACTGCTGCGCTTTTCCGACCTGGCCGGCCGTGACACCAGCCACTGGAGCGCGCAGGCCATCGCCGACTTGGCCGCACGGCAGCCGTCGGCCACGGTGCTGGCGCTGGGCGTGATCGGTGCCGCCATCGGCGCGGTGTCGCTGTCCGGCTCGATCATCGCCTGGGCCAAACTCGACGGCCGCCTGGACAAGCGCGTCACCTTCCCCGGACAGCAGGTGTTCAACCTGGCGGTGGCCGTGGCGATGCTGGCACTGGGCGTGTGGGCGGCAACGAGCCTGCAGCCGCTGGCGATCATCAGCTTCTTTGTGGTCGCGCTGGCGCTGGGCGTGCTGATGACGCTGCCGATCGGCGGTGCCGACATGCCGGTGGTGATCTCGCTGTACAACGCCTTCACCGGGCTGGCGGTGGCGTTCGAGGGCTATGTGCTGGGCAACGAGGCGCTGATCATCGCCGGCATGATGGTCGGCGCGGCCGGCATCCTGCTGACCCGGCTGATGGCCAAGGCGATGAACCGGCCGATCAGCGGCGTGCTGTTCTCCCACTTCGGTGGTGGCGGGCAGGGGGCGGCGGAAATCAGCGGCAGCCAGAAGCCGATCGAAGCGGCCGACGTGGCGGCGATGATGGCCTTCGCCGAGCGCGTGGTGATCGTGCCCGGTTACGGCATGGCGGTGGCGCAGGCCCAGCACAAGATCTGGGAACTGGCGCAGCGGCTGATCGAGCGCGGGGTCAAGGTGAAATTCGCCATCCACCCGGTGGCCGGGCGCATGCCCGGGCACATGAACGTGCTGCTGGCCGAGGCCGGCGTGCCGTATGACCTGATCGCCGACATGGACGACATCAATCCCGAGTTCGCCAGCACCGACGTGTCGCTGGTGATCGGCGCCAATGACGTGGTCAACCCGGTGGCCAAGACCGACCCCGGCAGCCCGATCTACGGCATGCCGATCCTGGACGTGGTCGATTCGAAGAACACCATCGTCATCAAGCGCGGCAAGGGCACCGGTTTTGCCGGTATCGAGAATGCGCTGTTCTATGCCGACAACACGCGCATGCTGTACGGCGATGGCGCCGAGGCCGCCGGTGCGCTGGTCAGCGAGTTGAAGGCGCTGGATGGCGGGCATTGAGCCATGCTCAATGGAGCAGTGCCGGTCCGTCTGCCGGTGATGCCTGGGGATTGCCGGCCATGGGGCTGGTGCAATCCGGTGATGGCGGGCGCGCATGAAGCCCCCTGCGCGCTTCGCCGGTAGTGCAGCCGAAGGCGTGTTTGAACGCGCGACAGAACGCGCTTTCGCTTTCAAAGCCCAGTGCGTCGGCGATCTCGCAGACCGACAGTCCGGTGCCGCATACCAGCTCCCACGCGCGCTGATGGCGGAGGCGCGTGGCGTACTCGCAGGGTGTTTCGCCAAACACGCTGCGATAGATGCGGATCAGGTGGGTGGGCGAGTAATTGGCGATGGCGCCAAGGCGCGCCAGGTCCAGGCGGTCATCGATGTTGCAGCGGATCAGGTGTTGCACGCGCAACAGCCGCAGCAGGGTCTGGTGGCGGCGCAATGCGGTACGTCCGCTGCAGCGTGCGAGCTGGTCGTGCAGCCGCTGCTGGTGTTCGACCAGCGCATCGCGAAGCCAGACCATGCTGTCCACCACCGCCGCCTCGTCTGTGCCGCCGTCGAACCAGCGCGCACGCAGCATATGCACCAGCGGGCGACCGAGTTGCTGTGGGCAGTGGGCCTGGTCGGGAATCAGGGTGATGTCGCCGGTGGTGCTGTGGGGAAGCCCGTGCCACAGGGCGGCCGGTGCGGTGATGCACAGCCACCAGCAAGGGCTGCGGCCGGTGATGCGCAGGTTGCCATCCAGCCAGAGTTGCAGATGTCGTGAGGTCAGTTGCCAGGGGGTGTCGGCGTTGCCCAGTTCCAGCACGCCGCGCATTACCGCGATCACGCTGATCCAGCCGGCTGGAATCAACAGGCGGGTGCCACGACTGCTGCCTGCGATGGCGTGGACCTGGGCGGGCGGTTGGCCCGTCAGTTCCAGCGAGTGGACGCCATGGAGGTGATGATGCTGGATTCTCACTTCGCTTCCATTGCCGGCAGGCAGCCGGCCATGCGGGGTCGCGCAGGAAACACCGGAAGGCCAATCGCCCTGCCGGAACCGCTGGCGCGACCTTGACGATGGAATTCCGTCAGGTACTGGCACGACGGTAATTTTCTGGAGGCGGCGTGAAGCGCTGATGAAAAAAAGCCCGGACAGGCCGGGCAGCTCCGGGATATCCCTGCTTTCCCTGTTCATGGCGAGGGTTGAGAAGGGACGGGCCTGGGAGAGAGTTGCCAGGTTTCCGGACGGCTTTATGCTGCTTGCACACAGAGGCCAAGGTCGTGCGCGGATGTGCATTCGGATAGGCCGTTGTTGCGAATTCGCGTGCTGGCCGTTTTTCTGCAACCGACCCTGAGGCGTGGTGATGCTGCAGATCCTGCTTGATCGGGCGCTTGACCATCTCCATCGTGGCCAGCCGCGTGAAGCGGCGGCATTGATGCATCAGCTGCTGGATAGCGCGCCGGATCATGTGCCGGGCCTCCAAGTGCTGGCGCTGGCCATGGCCCAACAGGGTGCGGCTGAAACGGCACGCGCGCTGCTGGACAGGGCCGCGGTGCTGCAGCCGCAGTCCTCCGAGGTCTGGATCAACCTGGGCAATGCCTGCCTGCAATGCCGCGATCCTGCCGCCGCTGACAGAGCGTTCCAGCGTGCGCGGGCGCTGGGAAGCCAGACGGTGGCCTGCCTGCTGGGGCAGGGGCTGGCGTGCCTGGCGCTGCAGCGCTTCGTCGAGGCGCACGACTGGCTGGCGCGGGCTCTGCTGCTGGAGCCCGGTGCCGCCGATGTCCGGCTGGCGTATGGGCAGGCGCTGGCGGAGCTGGAGCGGTTCGATGAGCTGGCGCAGTGTCTGGAGGGGCTGGGTGGGGAAGGGCTCGATGGGGAGCAGCAGCGTGCGCTGGCCTGGCTGTGGGCGCAGGCGGGCAGGGATGAGGCCGCGCTTGCGCTCTATCGGCAACTGCTGGGTGCGTGTCGGGCCGATCACGACTCGCGGGTCCGGCTGGCGTTGCTGCTGGAGCGGCTCAACCGCCTCGACGACGCCGCCGCCGAGCTGGGGCAGGTCGCACCGGCGGCATTGCACGATGCCGGCATGCTGCCGCTGGTCCAGGCGCGAGTGCTGCGGCGGCGTGGACAGGCCGATATCGCGATCACGCGGCTGATGCCCGTCTTGTCACAGGCGCTGCCGGTGGCGATGCGGGCGCAGCTGCAGTTTGAGCTGGCCAAGTGCCACGACTCTCTGGGAGCCGAGGAACATGCGATGGCCGCGTTGGCACAGGCCCATGCGGCGGCGGCCCAGGCTTTCCGCGAGCGGCTGCCGGTGGATGCATCCCCGGCAGTGCTGGGCTGGCTGCAGCAGCGCCTGCGACATCCCGCACCGGCGACATGGCGGGTACCGGTTGAGGATGCGTCGCCGCCGGATCCGGTGTTTCTTGTCGGATTTCCGCGCTCGGGCACGACCTTGCTGGAACGGATACTTGATGCACATCGGCAATTGGACGTGCTGGACGAGCGGCCGGCACTGGAGGTGGCCATCGAACAACTGCGCAACGGCCCGGATTGGTGTGATGAGGATCTGGATGCGTCGTTGGCCACGCTCACATCTGCACAGATCGCGCAGGCGCGGCAGCGTTACTGGCGGGAAGTACACCGGCATGTGCTGCTGCCCCATCGGCTGGTCGACAAATACCCGTTGACGATGACCCGGCTGCCGTATGTGGCGCGACTGTTCCCGCAGGCCGATTGGCTGTTGCTGCTGCGCCACCCTTGCGACTGCGTGCTGAGCTGCCACATGCAGGCGTTCGGGATGAACGGCGGTGCGTTGGCGTTCGCGTCGCTGGAATCCACCGCACGCACCTATGCGGCGGTGATGGCGTGGTGGGAGGCGCAGCGTCAACGGGTGCCCGCACGGGTACATGTGCTGCGCTACGAAGACCTGGTACAGGATCTTCCGATGCAGCTGGAGGCGCTGATGGGTTTCCTGGCCTTGACTGTGGAGCCGGCACAGCTGGTTTCACACCAGGCGTCGGCGGCCCGTACCCGGCGCATCAATACGCCAAGTTATGCGCAGGTGATCGAGCCGGTGAACGCGCATGCCATCGGCCGCTGGAAGCGCTACCGCGCGTATTTCAGCGAGACCACGCTGGCCACGCTCGCGCCGTGGGTGCAGCGCTATGGCTACCGGTTGGATTGAGCCTGCGGAAAGCGCAGGTAGGTGGACAGGATGTACTTGTCCTGCTGCGGTGATGCCTGCCCTTGATGGGCGTACATCCAGTACGGCGGGAACATCAGCAGGCGTCCGGCACGGGGGGCGATGCCGGTGTGCAGGCCGGGGAACCAGGTCTGGCCGCCCCTGTCGATGTCGTTCAGATACCAGAGGAACACCAGGTAGCGGTCGCAGACCTCGTTGATGGAGTCGAAGTGGGTCTGGAATTTTTCCTCGCCACCGGCGCGGTAGCGCTTGAGGATCAGCGGGCTGAGCAGCGGGCTGTCGGGCACCGCGATCGGCAGGCCGACATCGGCGTTGTAACGCTGCAGGGCCTGGCTGACCAGTTGCCGGAAGAACGCCAGGAACGGCGCATCGGACAACCGGGTCACATCCAGTTCGGTCCAGGCGCTGTCGTCCAGGCCGGCGCGGATGCCACGGCCGTTGCGCTGCTGGAAACGGGCCAGCGCGTTGAAGGAATCGATCAGCTTGCCGCACAACTCCGGCGCCAGGCTGTGGTCGTAGGTGCGGATGTAGTGGCGCAGGTCGGCGCCGGGAGCCTCCGCCGCGGATGTGTTCGCGGCGGAGACCGGTGTTGCCGGGTGGGACTCAGAAGCGGGCAGTCCAGCGCATCCAGTAGTAACGGCCGATCGCATCATAGGTGCGCATGTCCGTAGAGGCGTTGAAGCCAGAATAGATCAACGGTGGCTGGCGGTCAGTAAGGTTGCGCACACCGATCTGGATCGAGCTGTTCTTGAGCTCCTCGAACTGGTAACCGATCTGGAAGTCGGTCTGGGTGTAGGACGGCACCCGGCGTTTGGCGACATAGCCCGGGTCGGAAACATCGGCCACGTCCGGTGCCTCGTAGACATGGTGGACGTAGCGGGTGGTGAGGCTGGCGGTGAGGTTGCCCAGCGACCAGCTGATGTCGTTGAGCGCGCGCCAGCGGGCCATGTTGCCGAAGCCGGAGGAGGCGTTGTCGACGAAGGTGCCGGCCAAGCCGACACTGCCCGGGATGCCGGGGAAGGCGCCGACGTCACTGCTCGGATCGCCGGCCAGCAGGCGCACGTTGTACTCGGCCAGATAGGTGGCATCCAGGTTCCAGGTGAATCTGCCCCAGCTGCTTTCCGGCGCCATGTAGCGCAGGCCCAGGTCCATGCCGGAGGTCTTCAGGCTGCCGAAGTTGCCGATCACATTGGTCATCTGCGCCACGTCGCCGGCATCGTCACGGATGAAGGTGTCGCAGTAGCGGCCCTGGGTGAAGCACTGGTTGAGCATCACGTTCTCGGGCAGGTTGGTGATGAACTGGTCCAGCTTCACCCGCCAGTAGTCGGCGGTGATGCTGAAGCCATCCAGCCAGCCCGGGCTGTAGACGAAGCCGTAGGTGAAGACGTCGCCTTCTTCCGGCTGCAGATCAGGATTGGCGACCTGGAACGAGGTGACCTGGTTGTTGCTCTGCTGGAACGAGCCGTCGGTGGGCACGCCGGCGCAGGCGGTGGGATTGCCGCCGGTGTAGCCGTTGCACGGATCGGTATAGGTGTTGGCGCTGGGCACCGTCGGCGCGTACAGGTCGCCGATGGTCGGGGCGCGGAACACGTCGGCATAGGTGGCGCGGACCAGCAGGTCGGCAAACGGCTTCCATTCCACACCGATCTTGGAGTTGGTGGTGCCGCCGAAGTTGGAGTAGTCCGAGTAGCGGGTGCCCAGGCTGATGGTCAGCTTGTCGGCGAACGGCATATCCGCAAGCAGCGGGATCAGTGCTTCGGCGTAGATTTCGTTGACGTCGAAGGAGCCGGCGATATCACCGAACGTACACGCTTCCTGGGTGATCAGGCACACCGTCTCGCCCGGCGGGATGATGGTCAAAAAGTCGCTGGTGGAGCTGGCCGACTCCTCGCGGCGCTCCACGCCCACGGCCAGGGAGGTCGCGCCGGCGGGCAGCTCGAACAGGTCACCGGTGACGTTGGCATTGAAGACCTTGAGGTCGTTCTCGTTGGAGTTGGTGATGGTCGGGTTGATCAGGTTCAGCGCCGCCAGCTGGGCCTGACCGGCGGCGGTGTTCGGATCCGGGGCCGGGCCCATGAAGTTCACCGGCAGGCAGCCGGCGATGGCGGTGGCCGGATCGCCCGGTGTACGGACGCAGATCGGGTTGCCGGTGGCCGGGTCGATCATCGACGGGCCCAGCGCATCGGTCAGGCCGGGGCTGTACAGGTAGCCACGCACCGATGAACTCTGCGGCGTGCGGCCGTAGGCGTAGGACGCATCCCAGCTCCAGCTGCTGTCGCCGAAGTCGCCGCGCAGGCCGGCGGTGATCTGGTAGGTGTCGGTCTCGAAACGGGTGGTGCGGGTCGGGATGAAGTCGCGCAGGCGCAGGCGTGCATCGGTGATGTCCACCCCGAACGGGTTGTACAGGCTGTCCTTGCTGATCGGCACGTCGTCGACCGCGGCGCGGCCGTCAAACGGCAGCGGGGCGATGAAGAACGAGGACTCGGTCTTCAGCCAGGAACCCAGCAGGAAGGCTTCCACGTGTTCGCTCAGGCGGTAGTTGCCGCTGACGAACATGCTGGTGCGTTCCTGCGGCGTCAGGTTGAGGTTGCCGTCGGCCTGGAAGTTGTAGACGTCGGTCTGACCGTTGAAGCAGCGGAAGTCGGACGGCGAGGTGCCCGGGCGGCCATCGATGCGGGTCAGCACGACATTGGCGCCGCTGCCGCAGTTGGGGTCGCTCAGGTCCACGCCGCCGGCATTGGCGCGGGGAACGACGTAACGACCGGTGAGGATGCGGCTGGTGCCGCCGATGCCCTTTTCACCGGCGTACAGCTGGTAGGGCTGGCTGGAGTAGGCGCGGTCGGCGGCGCTGACCGAATCCTCCTTGTCATAGCTGGCGCCGAGGATCAGGTTGCCTTTCTCGCCGGTCATGCCGAAGGTGGCGTCGAAGCGCTGGGTGGCGGCATCGCCACGCGAGGAGACGCCGTAGTAGGCACTGGCCTCCAGCCCGTCGAAATCCTTGCGCAGGATGAAGTTGACCACGCCGCCGATGGCATCGGAGCCGTAGATGGCCGAGGCGCCGTCCTTGAGCACTTCCACCCGCTCGATGGCCGCCATCGGGATCGAGTTCACGTCCACCGCGCCGTTGGCGTTGCTGACGGTACCGATCCAGCGCCGGCCATCGACCAGCACCAGCGAGCGGTTCACACCCAGGCCGCGCAGGTCGACCGTGGCCGCGCCGGCACCACCGCCGTTGTTGACCTGGGGATTGGTGGCGGCACCGGCAATGGCCGGCGTGCGTTGCAGGAATTCGCCGACCGTGGCGGCACCGGAGTTGTCGATGTTCTGGCGGTCGATCACGAACACCGGGCTGGAGGTTTCCAGATCGGCGCGCTTGATGCGCGAGCCGGTGACCTGGATGCGGTCCAGGGTTGTGGCTTCCTCCTTTGGGGGAGCGTCCTGGGCGAGGGTGTCACCCACAGCCCCCAGCGCCAGCGCGGCGGTGGACATGGGCAGCAGGGCACAGCGGATGGCGTGGCTCAGAGGCTGGATACTCACAATTCGACTCCGCAGGATGGGTACCGGGTGTCAGAAAATTACGAATATTTAACGCCGATGAGTGTGCCGCTCCGGCACACCTCGATGTGCTGGAACTGACATTTCATACGTGCCGGAGCAGGATTTGCGTTGACCGCGATTGCGTCTGGAACGATGGCCGCAGTCAGCGCGCCGCGCGCCATGCCACCAGAACGGCGATGACCAGCCAGATGGCTTCGGCGGTGCCATTGGCCAGTTTCGACAGCGTCCAGGCCAGCGCCGGGCCCATGCGCAGGGCCGATTCCCATGGTGTCAGGCCCATCGGCCCGCCCATATAGGCCGAGGCGATGGCCCAGTTGGCGGCCACGACGATCAGCAACGTGGCCAAGACCGTAACGGCCACCCGCGCCGCGCCGGCACGGAAGGTGCCCAGCCGCAGCATCCACGCCGCTTCCAGCGCGGCCAGCACCGCCATCCAGCCGGCTTGGGTCCGGGTGGACAGGGCGACCAGCAGCCAGGCGATGGTGAGGGTGATACTTCCGAGCAGCAGCAACAGCGGCCAGAGCCAGTGGTGCGTCCGGCTGGGCGGCGGGGAAACAGGGGGCATGGGCACTCCGTACAGGTGTCGCAGCATAGCGTTTCAGCGGGCAGGGTGCCCAGTCGTATAAAATGGAGGCCTTGCGGGCAGCGACCGCGTCCCCATATCGATTGACATGTATTCCCGTAGCAGTGAACCCGTCCATTTCGAGCGCGACTGTCCGGCGGTGATGGTGCCGCAGGGCGACAGCGTGACCCTGCCGGCCGGCAGCTATGGCTATATCACCCAGGCGCTGGGTGGCAGCTATACGGTGTTTGTCGAAGGCAACCTGTTCCGTATCGCCGGCAAGGATGGCGATGCGATCGGCAAGGAGTCGCCGCCGGGGCTGGAGCTGCCCGAAGGGGCCGATGACGGGGATGTGGAAAAGCTGGTCTGGCAGCAGCTGCGGACCTGCTTCGACCCGGAAATCCCGTTCAACATCGTCGACCTCGGGCTGATCTACGAGGTGGATATCAAGCATCTGGACGATGGCCGGCGCGAGGTCGATGTGACCATGACGCTGACCGCGCCGGGCTGCGGCATGGGGGAAATCCTGGTCGATGACGTGCGCAGCAAACTGGAAATGATTCCGACGGTGGCCCTGGCCGACGTCGATCTGGTATTCGATCCGCCGTGGGGGCGTCACATGATGTCCGAGGCCGCGCGTCTCGAAACTGGCATGCTGTAACGGCTGGCACCTCCCCGCGCCCGATTGCCGGGTACCGTGGGGAAGCAGGTGCCGGTCCGCGTCCAAACCGGTGGCGATACAGGCACCGGCGTCCAAACCCGCAATCTGGAAGGAATTACCCGGTGTCCCAGTCTTCCCTGAGCTTTGCCGTCACCCGTTCGGACCACCCGCGCAGCGCTGCCGAGCGCGCCAAGATCCTGAAA
This sequence comes from Stenotrophomonas sp. UBA2302, assembly GCA_002345545.1. Taxonomy (GTDB): domain Bacteria; phylum Pseudomonadota; class Gammaproteobacteria; order Xanthomonadales; family Xanthomonadaceae; genus Stenotrophomonas. The sequence goes on from DDVW01000040.1 coordinate 111,641, forward strand.
AAGCCGGGTTTTGGTGTGTATTTCACCGACCACATGGTGGCCGTGCGCTGGGACAAGGACACCGGCTGGCATGATGCGGTGGTAACCCCGTACGGGCCGATTGCGCTGGACCCGGCCGCCGCGGTGCTGCATTACGGCCAGGAAATTTTCGAAGGCATCAAGGCCTACCGGCATGCCGACGGTTCGGTGTGGACCTTCCGTCCGGAGGCCAACGGCCGCCGCCTGCAGCGTTCGGCTGCCCGCCTGGCGCTGCCGGAATTGCCGGTGGAGATCTTCGTCGAATCGCTGAAGCAGATGATCGCCGTGGACAAGGACTGGGTGTCCGATGCCGACGAGGCCAGCCTGTACTTCCGCCCGTTCATGATCGGCGACGAGGCCTTCCTCGGCGTGCGCGGCGCGCACAAGGCCACTTATTACGTGATCGCCAGCCCGGCCGGCCCGTACTTCGCCAAGGGCGTGGCGCCGGTCGCGATCTGGCTGTCCACCGACTACGCACGTGCGGCCAAGGGCGGCACCGGTGCGGCCAAGTGCGGCGGCAACTACGCCGCGTCCTTGCTGCCGCAGCAGCAGGCGCAGGCGCAGGGCTGCTCGCAGGTGCTGTTCCTGGACCCGGTCGAAGGCAAGTACCTGGAAGAACTGGGCGGCATGAACGTGTTCCTGGTCTACGGCAAGATCAACACGCTGGTCACCCCGCAGCTGTCGGGCAGCATCCTGGAAGGCATCACCCGCGAATCGATCCTGCAGCTGGCGCGCGACCGCGGCATGACCGTGGAAGAGCGCAAGGTCACCATCGACGAGTGGAAGCAGGGCGTGAGCTCCGGCGAGATCACCGAGGTGTTCGCCTGCGGTACCGCTGCGGTCATCACCCCGATCGGCCAGCTCAAGGGCGAAGGCTTCTCGGTGGGCGACATCAACGCGCCAGCCGGTGAGGTGACCATGTCGCTGCGCAAGGAGCTGACCGACATCCAGTACGGCCGCCAGGCCGATCGTCACGGCTGGCTGGTGCGTCTGGACGCCTGAGTCCGTCAGCGCCGTTTCAAACCGGAAGCCCCGCCCACTGCGGGGCTTTCCGCTTCTGCGGCCGGCTGTTCTGCAGGAGTGACGGGAGTCGCGACGGGTTTTACCGGTAGAGCCCGGTCGCGACTCATGGCCCGGGGCCACCCCGCGTCGCTGGGACTCCTGCAAGGGCGGGAGGGCCGCTCCGGCCTATTCGCACAGATCCGCGCAACGCGCCTGCAGGAACCGCAGGGCGTCGGCCGGGGCGATGTCCAGCAGCAGGCCGCGCTGGCCGGCATTGATCCAGATGCGCTCGTGGTCCTGCGCCGCGCTGGCGAACAGCACCGTGGCCGGACGCTGCTGGGCGAACGGACTGATGCCGCCGACCTTGTAGCCGCTGCGCTTTTCCGCCTCCGGAACGTCCATCATCTGCGCGTGCTTGCCGCCGCACTGGGCGGCGAGCTTCTTCAGTGACAGCCGCTGGTCGGAAGGGATCACTGCGATCAGCGGCTGCTTGTCCACCCATGCCATCAGCGTCTTGAACACCCGCGCCGGGGCGATGCCCAGCGCCTGTGCCGCGGCCACGCCCTTGCTGTCGACCTCGGCCGCATAGTCATAGGTGTGCAGGCCATGGGCGATACCGGCCCGGTCCAGCGCGGCGGTGGCACGGGTGCCCTTGGCCATTACAGCGATTCGAAGCGGTTGGCGTCGACGTTCTTGCGCACCTTCTCCGGGTTCCAGATGCGGCCGTTCATGGCGATGTAGACGCCTTCGGGCAGCGACTGCACCGCGCCGATCGCGCAGCCGATGTTGAACTCGGCATCGGAGCCGCGGAAGCGGGCCGGGCTCAGCGCGCCGGTCATCACGATGGTCTTGCCGGGAATGCTGCTGAGCACCTTGCCGGTGGCGACCATCGAGTCGGTGCCGTGGGTGACCAGCACGTGGCGGGTCGGCTGCGCGGCGATGGTGGCGCGGATCAGTTCGCGGTCGGCGTCGCTGATGTGCAGTGAATCCTTGCGCAGGATCGGGATCACGTTGAAACGGAAGGTGACACCCAGCTCGCGCAGGATCATGCCGATCTGCGGATCGCCGATCTGGTAGTCGGATTTGTCGTCGAAATAGATCTTGTCGATCGTGCCACCGGTGGTGACGATCAGGAGCTCTTCCATCATTGCGGTGAATCCTTGCGGTGACTGCGTGCGGCGCGTTGCCGCGATGCTGCGCATGATAAAGCCGGCGGGTGCCGGCGCCGAGAGGTATGCGGCAACGGCGGACAACAGGCCGTGGCCGCTGCCCGCCCGGTGATGCTCAGCGCTCCGGAGTGGCGCCGCGACGCTTGCCGAAGCGCGCGCGCAGGCCCGGCAGGCTGGCTTCGGCGATGACCAGCAGCGACAGCCCGATTTCCGCCCAGGCCAGCAGCGCGGTGTCGCGATGGGTCCAGGCGCTCATCACGCCATGGCTGAACCACATCAGCGCCAGCACGCCGGCCCAGAAGGACGCGCGCTGCCAGCCCAGGCGCAGGGCGATGGCCAGCAGCAACGGCGGTGCGGTGAACACCAGTTGCGTCGCCAGCCAGTGCTTGTCGTGCAGGAACCACCAGGTGTAGAGCGCGGCCAGCGCGATCAGTGCCAGCAGCAGGGTCGGCCGTTTTTTCTTCGTTGCATTCATCGGAACAGCCTCTGCGCGATATCGGCCACGCGCCGGCCCAGCACGCGCGCCAGATGGGCTTCATCGTCACTGGGCTGTGGGTCATCTTGCGCACCGGCCACGTGGCTGGCGCCGTAGGGCGTGCCGCCGGTGGTGGTGTGGCTCAGCGCCGGCTCGGTGAAGGGGATGCCGACGATCAGGCAGCCGTGGTGCAGCAACGGCAGCTGCATCGACAGCAGGGTCGATTCTTGGCCGCCGTGCATCGAGGCGGTGGAGGTGAACACCGCCGCCGGCTTGCCGGCCAGCGTGCCGTTCACCCATTCGGCGCCGAGGCCGTCGAGGAAGTGCTTCACCGGTGCGGCCATGTTGCCGAAGCGGGTCGGGCTGCCGAGCACGATGCCATCGCATTCGGCCAGATCGGAGATTTCCACATACGGTGCGCCGTCCTCGGGCACCGGCGGTGCGCTGGTCTGGGTGACGGCGGCCACCGGCGGCACCGTGCGCAGCCGCGCGCTCATGCCCGGCACCTCGCCGATGCCGCGGGCGATCTGCCGCGCCAGTCGCGCCACCGATCCACCACGGCTGTAATACAGCACCAGAATCTCCGCCATTACTCCATCCATCCATCACGCAGGAGGCGGAAGTATCGGCGATGCGGGCGACGCTTTGCATCGGGTACCCTTGCCGCATGGAACCTCTGGACACGCTCAACCTATGGACGGAGCGCTTGCGCGACCGGGCGCGGAACGTGAGTTTCGCGCGCTTTCTGTGGTGCCGCTTCCTCGATGACCGCCTGTTCCAGGCCGCCGGTTCGCTGGCCTACACCACCGTGTTCGCGCTGGTGCCGCTGGCGATCGTGGTGTTCGGCGTGCTGTCGGCGTTCCCGATGTTCGAGCGCTGGAGCGAGGCGCTCAGCGACTATGTGTTCTCCAATTTCGTGCCCTCGGCGGCGCGCGCGGCAGAAGGTTACCTGCGCCAGTTCTCGGCCAGTGCCGGGCAGCTGACCGCGGCCGGTTTCATCGCGCTGGTGGTGTCGCTGCTGATCACCCTCAACAGTGTCGAGCAGACCTTCAACCGCATCTGGCGGGTGGCCTCGGCGCGTCCGCAGCTGACCCGCTTCCTGGTGTACTGGACGGTGCTGACGCTGGGGGCGCTGCTGGCCGCCGCGTCGCTGGCGGTGTCGGCCAAGGTGCTGTCACTGCCGCTGTTCGGCACCACCGAAGGCCGCTGGCTGGCCGATATCGGCCTGCGGCTGGCGCCGGTGCTGATCGAATTCGCCTGCGTGATGCTGATCTACCGGGTGGTGCCGCACCACACGGTGAAGTGGCGGCATGCCATCCCCGGGGCCTTGCTGGCGGTGCTGATGCTGGAGCTGGTGAAGTGGGGGATGGGCCTGTACCTGGGCAGTTTCCAGTCCTACCAGAAGCTGTACGGAACGGTCGCCTTCGTGCCGATCCTGCTGCTGTGGATCTACCTGGGCTGGGTGTCGGTGCTGCTGGGGGCGTCGCTGGCATCCTCTGTTGCCGCCTTCCGCTACCAGCCGGCCGCGCTGCGGCTGCCATCGGGCTGCGAGCTGTATGCCCTGCTGCGCCTGCTGGGCCGTTTCCGCCAGGCGCGGCAGGAAGGGCAGGGACTGGATGAAGAGCAGATCCTCACGCTGGAGCCGATGTTCACCGATTCACTGCTGCAGCAGCTGCTGGAACAGATGGAAGGTATCCGCCTGCTGCGCCGTGACGAAGCCGGGCAGTGGCTGTTGGCGCGCGACCTGCACAGCCTCAGCTTGAACGACCTTTACGAAGCCTCGCAGCTGCGCATCCCCGTGGCCGAGGTCTACCTGCCGCTGCGTGACGACCCGCTGGGGCAGGCGGCCTGCGAGGCACTGGATGAACTGCGCGTGCCATTGCGCGGCCTGCTCAAGCGCACTGTGGATGACATCTACGCGCCTACCGGAGAGTCCCGATGATTGTGAAAGCTGCTCCCTTGATGCTGTTGGCGCTGGCGTTGGCCGCGTGCAAGCCACCGTCGCCGGCGGAGGTCGCCGCGCCGGTGGCACCGGCGGTGGATGCGCCGGCAGCGGGCGTGCCGGCCGAGGTGGTGCAGCAGACGGCCGAGCGACCGCAGCTGCAGGTGCAGACGGTGGATGGCAAGGCCTATGACCTGGCCGCGCATCGTGGGCAATGGGTGGTGATCAACTTCTGGGCGACCTGGTGCGGGCCGTGCCTGCAGGAAATGCCGGAGCTGTCGGCGCTGCACACCATGCGCGGCAATATCGAGGTGATCGGGCTGGCGTACGAGGATATCGAGCTCGATGAGATGCAGGCGTTCCTTGCGCAGCATCCGGTCGCCTATCCGATCGCCATTCTCGATACCTACAACCCGCCGAAGGACTTCGCCACGCCGCGCGGTCTGCCGATGACCTATCTGATCGCTCCGGACGGCAAGGTTGCCAGGCAGTTCCTGGGACCGGTGGATGCCAAGGTGATCGAACAGGCCATTGTCGCTGCCGGTGGCAAGGTGCAGTGATCCTGCACGCCGCCGGAGGGGAGCGGTGGCCCGTTTTCCAGCGGGCCGCTGCCGGTGCACGCGCACCGGTCTTTCCCGTCGCATCCGCTGCGGCCTGCGCCCGATTCCCAGCCGGCAGCCGAAGCGCTAGGCTGCGCGGGTGACGCAGGGATCGCACCACGGGTGAGGCCGGCTGCGGGGTCAAGGGCTTTCCAAGGGGGAATTCGATGTCCGTATCTGGCCCGGCACCGGAGCGTGCCGCCGTGGCTTCGCCTGCATCACGGCTGGCCGCGCTGGCCGGCACTGCGCTGCCGCGCCCGCCGGTCAAGCCGCTGTACCAGCTGAGCCTGCTGCTGGTCACGCTGTTCTGCGTGCTGGTGCCGGTGATCTATTTCGCACTGGTACTCGGCGTGGGCTGGCTGCTGCTGCACTACTACACCGCAGTGGCACCGGGGCTTGGACAGGTGCGCGGCATCGCGCTGCTGCTGGCCTGGGTGGTGCCGGGCTTCGTCGGCGGGGTGGTGCTGGCCTTCATGCTCAAGCCGCTGTTCGCACCGCGGCCGAAGGCACCGCCGCCGCTGTTGCTGGATCCCGAACAGGAGCGCGAGTTCGTCACCGCCGTGCATGCGCTGTGCGGTGTCATCGGGGTGCGTCCGCCCAGTTCGATCCTGCTGGGCAACGATGTCAATGCGTGGGTGCAGTTCGACGATGGCTGGCGCGGCTGGCTGGGCGGCCGGCGGCGGCTGAGCATCGGCCTGCCGCTGGTGGTGGGCATGAGTGCGCGGCAACTGGTCGGAGTGCTGGCCCACGAGTTCGGACATTTCGCGCAAGGCACCGGCATGCGCTGCGCGTACCTGATCAACAGCGTCAACCGCTGGCTGGAATCGCGGGCCTATCATCCAGATGCGTGGGATGAACGCCTGCAGCACTGGCGTGCGCAATCGCAGGACCTGTACACCGTGCTGATCACCGGCACGGCCAGCGTGTGCCTGTGGCTGGTGCGGCTGCTGATGCGTGGCCTGTTCCAGCTCAGCTTCCGCGCCAGCCAGCGGTTGTCGCAGGAGATGGAGTTCGATGCCGACCGTTATGAGGCGCTGGTGGCCGGCAGCAGCTGCTTCCGTACCACGGCGCTGCAGCTACGCGGGCTGGCACACGCCTTCCACGACGCCGATCAGCGCAACGCGCTGGCCTGGCGCGAAGGCAAGCTGGCCGCGGACCTGCCCGCCGCGGTGCATGCACGCCTGCAGGCGCTGGAGCCGGCAAGCTGGCGAGCGCTGGCCGAGGCGCTCGAGCAGGATGCGGAAACCCGCTACTGGGATTCGCACCCGGCCGACCATGCCCGCATTGCCAATGCCGAAGCGCTGGCCGCACCTGGCCTGTTCCTGGATGAGCGGCCGGCGGCGCAGTTGTTCGCCGACTTTCCGGCACTGTCGCGGCAGGTGACCGAGCGCTATTACCGCGACATGGGGCTGGAGTATTCGCCGCAGCAACTGGTCGACGCCGGAAGCATGCTGGTCATCAACCAGCTGGCACCGGAGGCCGAGGCCATCTGGAAGCGCTACAGCAACGGCCTGGTCGGCGAGCAGCCGCTGCTCGATCCGGCCGCTGCCACGCGCCTGCCATGGCGTGCGCTGGGCTGGCAGGAAACGGTGGACCAGCTGCGGCAATGCTCGCCGGAGGTGGTGCTGGCCTGGCCGCGGTTGCAGCGGCGGGCGCAGCGCCGGCGCGAACTGGCCTTGTGGGTGGCACTGCTGGACCACGACATCGGCTTCCGCCTGCCCTCCGGTGCCGAGCCTGACGGGATCACGCTGCGCACCGAATACGGCCAGGTGACGGCCGCCGATACGCCGGACCTGCGCATCGTCGATAACGCGCTGGCCCTGTTCGCCCGCCGCCTGGCGCATGCGGTTGAAGCACTGCCCGGGCAGACGCAGGTGGTCGCGCATCGGTATCTGGCGCTGTTGCAGGCGCTTGCGACACTGGGGCCGGAGCAGACCGCGTTGGCCGACCAGCGCGAGGTGATCGCCTCGCTGGCCGGCAATGCGGACGGTGAGGGCGGCATTCTGGATGCGGCCAGGCAACGTGCGCGACAGCATCGGCAGGCGATGGAGCGCTGGCTGGAGCGTGCGCAGCAGGTCGAGGTGGAGGGCGCCGGCCAGAATCTGGCGCAACTGCTGCTGGCGCGCTGCCCACGGGCCAGCCGTGCCGATGCCGACGATATCGCCTATGCGCAGGCGCTGGCGCCGCTGGAGGATGCGCTGGCGCATCTCTACCGCACCAGTCTGGCGGAGCTGTCGGTCCTTGCCGAAGGCGCCGAGCGTGAGGCGGGGATCCGTCCGATCCGGCTGTGGCAGCCGACCGCCGAGCCGGCCTAGCAGGACGGCGCAGACCGGCATCGCTGTGTGTCGAGGCGATGCCGGTACGAACGGCTGCGGCAAGGCTGCGCCGGAATCCGCAGCGTGGCCTCAGGCCGTGCCGGCGCCCTGCCAGCCGTGCGCGTGGGCCAGCTGCTGCAGCAGCGCGGTGAAATCACCGGCAAAGCCGTGCATGTCGAACAGGCCCGTTTGCCGGCGGGCGAGGTCCAGCCGTTCGCGCAGCGCCCGCAGCGCACCACGGTCGTTGCCCAGCGCCACGGCGGTGTCGACGAAGCTGGCGTCATCGGCCACGTTCATGCAGTCCAGACCGAGGTGATGGTTGAGGCTGCCGGCCACGCGTGCGGCAAAGGTCTGCCCGGGCGCGGTCAGTACCGGGCAGCCGGCCCACAGTGCATCCGAGGCGGTGGTGTGGGCGTTGTAGGGATGGGTGTCCAGGAACAGGTCGGCATGCCGGTAGCGCGCCAGGTACTGCGGATGCGGCAGCTTGGCCATGAACACCAGCCGCGCCGGGTCCACGCCCTGCAGGCGGGCGATCTCGCGCAGGCGCGCGTCGGCATCGCCCGGCCCGGACAGCAGCCACAGCACGCTGCCCGGTACCCGCCGCAGGATCTCCAGCAGACGCCCGACGCTGCGCGGGTTGAGCTTGTAGCTGTTGTTGAAGCAGCAGAAAACCACGGCGTCTTCGGGCAACCCGCAGTCGCGCCGTGGGGGCGGAGGTTCGACCACGCGGGTGTTGTCCGAGGGCTGGAACGCGCGCGGCAGACGCAGCACCTGTTCGCTGAAACCGCTTTCCAGCATCGGCGGCAGTACGAAACCGTCGGCCAGCACGTAATCGATCCACGGCGCACCGGAGCTGCCCGGGTAGGCCAGCCAGTTGATCTGCAGCGGCGCCGGGCGCATCGCCAGCACTTCCGGGGTGCCGCCGCCGCCCCAGCCGCGCAGGTCGAACAGGATGTCGATGCCGGTCGCGCGGATGCTGCCGGCGATGGCGGCATGCGGCTGGCCGGAAAGGTCGTGCAGGGTATGGGCGGCCGCTCGCAGGCGCTGGCGGATGGTGCTGCCATCGTCGCGGTTGAGCGCGAACAGATGCACCTGCAATGCCGGGTGCGCGCGCAACTGTTCGAACAGCGCCACGGTCAGCAGCCCGGTGGGATGGGCGCCGAAGCCGTTGGACAGAAAGCCGATGCGCAGCGGCCCGCGTGTGCGCACCGATGTCGCCGGCAGTTGCGGGGTGGATTGGGCGATCACCCGCGCGCGCTGGCGGGCGCAGGCCAGTTGTTCGATGGCGCTGGCGTCCTCGCTGAGGAAGGCGAACGGTTCCACCGCCGGATTGCCTTGTGCGACCGCGTGGCGGACCTGCCGAGACAGCGCGTCCAGATCACGCCAGTCGCACAGCCGGCGCTGCCAGTTCAGTCGCTGCGCGGCCATGTAGGCTTCGTCGGGCATCAGCGCGTGGGCGCGGCGGTAGGCGTCGGCGGCGGCTTCGGGCTGGCCGGCGTCTTCCAGCGCATGGCCCAGCCACAGCGCGATGCCGGGATGCTGCGGCACCTGGCGGGAGGCATGGCGCAGCAGTTGCGCCGCTTCGTCGTGCCGGCCCTGCATCCAGCGCGCACGCCCGAGCCGCGCCAGCGCTTCCGGATGGTCGTGGCGCAGCTGCAGGGCGCGCTGCGCCGCGGCTTCGCCGGCAACCAGTTCGCCTGCGGACAGCTCGGCGTCGGCCAGCATCACCCAGGCGATGAAGTCGGTGGGCCTGCGGCTGACTGCCGCGCGCAGTTGCTCGCGTTCGCCCAGTGCATCCACGCTCAGCTGCCTTCGGCCAGCCGTGCCAGTTCGTCGACCTGGTGCTCGTGTTGCAGGCGGCCGACCAGCGCGTCGAGGTCGCCCTCGATGATGGCGGGCAGGTCGTACAGGGTCAGGCCCTCGACACGGTGGTCGGTGATGCGGCCCTGCGGGAAGTTGTAGGTGCGGATGCGCTGGCTGCGATCGCCGCTGCCGACCTGCAGGCGGCGCGATTCGGCCTGCGCGCTGGCCTGCCTGCTGCGCTCGGCATCAAGCAGCTGCGCCTTCAGCCGCTTCATCGCCTTGTCGCGGTTGGCATGCTGGCTGCGCTCGGTCTGGCATTCGACCACCACGCCGCTGGGGACGTGGGTGATGCGGATGGCCGATTCGGTCTTGTTGACGTGCTGGCCGCCGGCGCCGGAGGAGCGGAACGTGTCCACCCTCAGGTCGGCCGGGTTGATGACGATCTCCTCCACGTCATCGGCCTCGGGAATGATCGCCACGGTCGCCGCGGAGGTGTGGATGCGGCCCTGCGATTCGGTGGCCGGCACCCGTTGTACACGGTGCGTGCCGGATTCGAATTTCAGCCGCGAATAGGCGCCACGGCCGACCACGCGCGCCACCACTTCCTTGTAGCCGCCGTGCTCGCCGGGGTTGTCCGATTCGATCTCGACCTTCCAGCCGCAGCGTTCGGCGTAGCGGGCGTACATGCGGAACAGGTCGCCGGCGAAGATCGCCGCCTCGTCGCCGCCGGTGCCGGCACGCACTTCCAGGAACAGGTTGCCGTCGTCGCGTGGGTCGCGTGGCACCAGCAGCAGCGCCAGTTCCTCGTCCAGCTGCTGCAGACGTTGCTGGGCGGCGGCGATTTCCTCTTCGGCCAGCTCGCGCAGTTCAGGGTCGGTGCGCATGGCTTCGGCCGAGGCCAGGTCGGCTTTCGCCGCAGCTTCGGCGGCCAGCGCGGTGGCGACCGGTTCGAGCTGCGCGAACTCGCGCGAGAAATTGCGGAAGCGCTCGTTGTCGGCGACCACCTCGGGTTCGGACAGCAGGCGTTCCAGCTCTTCGCGGCGCTCGGCCAGTGCCAGCAGCTTACGGCGCAGGGTCGGCGTCATCGGTACTCGCAGCAGGATGTTGATACCCGGGCGTGGCCGGGAACAGGCGCTCGGCGGCGCGGGTGAGGTCGGTGTCGCCTTCCTGCGCGGCCTGCCGCAGCGCGGCGGTCGGCGGGTGCAGCAGGCGGTTGGTCAGGCCGTGGGCCAGCTGCTCGAGCACCTCTTCGGCGCCCTTGCCATTGGCCAGCTGCTGGCGTGCCTTGGCCAGCAGTTCGGCACGGGTGACCTCGCCGAACGCGCGCAGCTGCCGGATCGGTGCCTGCAGGTGGGCGGCCCGCTGGTTTTCCAGATAGCGGGAGACGTGCAGGTCGATGATGGCCTGGGCCTCGGCGGCGGCCTCGCGGCGGCTGCGGCGGTTTTCCTCCACCGCGCGCTCCATGTCGTCCACGGTGTACAGGTAGGCGTCGGGCAGGTTGCCGACGGTGGCTTCGATGTCGCGCGGCACCGCCAGGTCGAACAGCAGCATCGGCTTGTGCTTGCGGCTGCGCAGTGCGGCGGTGACCTGCTGCTGCAGGATCACCGGCTCGCGCGCGGCGGTGGCGGAGAACACCACGTCGGCCTCGCCCAGATGGCGCTCCAGCTCGGCCAGCGGCAGCGCCACGCCACCGTGGCGGGTGGCCAGCTCCTGCGCATGGGCCAGCGTGCGGTTGGCGATCAGCAGGCGCTTCACCCGGGCTTCGCCCAGGTGCTTGGCGGCAAGTTCGATGGTTTCGCCGGCGCCGACCAGCAGCACGGTGGATTCGTCCATGCGCGCGAAGGAATCCTGCGCCAGCCGCACCGCCGCGGAGGCCACCGACACCGGGTTGGCACCGACCTTGGTATCGGTGCGGGCACGCTTGGCGACGGAGAAGGTCTGCTGGAACAGGTGGTCCAACTGCTGGCCGATGACGCCGCTGTCATGCGCCAGCGCCCAGGCGTCCTTCACCTGGCCGAGGATCTGCGGTTCGCCCAGCACCATCGAGTCCAGCCCGGTGGCCACGCGGAACAGGTGGCGCACCGCTTCGCTGTCGCTGTGCTGGTACAGGTAGCCGTCCAGGCTGCCGGCGTGCGACTGCAGCCAGTGCGCCAGCGCCTGGCTGTCCTCGGCCACGGCGTACAGTTCGGTGCGGTTGCAGGTGGACAGCAATACCGCTTCGGCGAGTTGCGGCGATTGCCGCAGCGAGTCCAGTGCCCGGGGCAGGGCTTCGCCGCCGAAGGCTGCGCGTTCACGCAGTTCCACCGGCGCGGTCTGGTGGTTCAGTCCGAGCACCCACAAGGTCATTCGTTCAGTTGCTTGCGATAAGCTGCTGGCCATTCAAGGCCGCCATTTTACGGCCCGGTTGCGCCAGATGCCCGTATTCAATCGCATATGCACCGTTCTGTTGTGCTGCCTGCCGGTTTTTCCGCTGTGGGCAACCCCGCCAGAGGCCGTTCCCGCAAAGGATTCCAGCAACCACAGCGTCTCGCTGGCGCCGGTGCTGGCCGGCGAGTTCTCGCTGCAGGCCGGCAAGCTGGCCGATGCCGCGCGCTGGTATCTGCAGGCCGCGCAGGAAGCCGAGGGCGATGTCGGTCTGGCTGAACGGGCGACACGTATCGCGATGCTGGCCGGTGATGATGCACGGGCCACGCAGGCCCTGGCGTTGTGGGCCAGGCGCGCGCCGGGCGCGTTGCCGGTGCGCGCCACCCGTGCGTCGCTGGCGATGCGCAAGGGCGATGTGCGGCTGGCCCGCAAGGAACTGCTGGCGGTGCTGCGTGCGCCGGAGCCACGGGCCTGGGGCTACGCGCTGCTGGCACTGGCCACCGGTGGGCGTGATCCGGCGGTGCCGGCGCAGGTGCTGGGCGAACTGGTCGATGCCGGTGCGATTCCCGACGACCTGGAGGCGTGGCAGGAATTCGGTCGACTGGCGCTGCGCATGGAGCGGCCCGAACTGGCACGGCGCATGGTCGGCGAAGTGGTCAGGCGCTTCCCCGACGAGCCGCGGGTGGCCTTGCTGCATGCCACGCAGCTGAACCAGTCCGGCAACAAGGCCGGGGCACTGGCGCTGCTCAAGGGGGTCGAGCCACGGATTGCGGGCGACGACGATCTGCGCAACGCGCTGGCGGTGGCCTATGACGCGCTGGGCGAACCGGCCGCCGCCGAGCAGGTGCTGTCGCAGGGAGCGCAGAACCTGCAGACCTGGGGCATGCGCGCGATGCTGCTGGCCAAGCAGAAGGACGATGCCGCGCTGCTGGCGCTGTACCAGGACATCGCCGCCAAGGCCGACAAGCCCGAGCCGGAGCAGCGGTTGCTGCTGGGCAAGATCGCCGAATACCTCAAGCGTCACCAGGAGGCGGTGGACTGGTATCACAGCGTTCCCGGCGGACCGCAGCGCAACGAGGCGCGCCTGCGCGCGGTCAACGCGCTGCACGAGCTGGGCGAGAAAGCGCGGGCGGCGCAGGAAGTGCAGGCCATCCAGGGCGATGCCTCGGTGGACGAGGAGGTCCGCCGTGACGCCTATCTGCTGGAGGCGGAGCTGCAGCAGCGCGATGCCGATACGCGCGGCGAGCTGGACGTGCTGGCCCGGGGCCTGGCGGCGTATCCGGATGACAGCGCACTGCTCTATGCGCGGGCGCTGGCCTGGGAACGCAACGACGATGTGCCCCGTGCCGAGGCCGACCTGCGCAAGATCCTGGTCGCCGAGCCGGAGAATGTGGCCGCGCTCAACGCGCTGGGCTACACCCTGGCCGACCGCACCTCGCGTTATCAGGAGGCGCTGGAGCTGATCGATCGCGCGCGCGTGGCCGAGCCGGACAATGCCGCCATCGTCGACAGCTACGGCTGGGTGCTGTACCGGCTGGGGCGCAACGAGGAGGCCCTGGTGCAACTGCGCCGCGCCTGGACCCTGAACAAGGATCCGGAGATCGCCGCGCATGTCGGCGAGGTGCTGTGGGTGCTGGGGCAGAAGGAGGAGGCGCGGCGGTTCTTCGACGAGGCCCGCAAGCTGGATCCGGACAACCGCGCGCTGCAGCGTGCGATCGAAAAGCTGGGTGTATGAACGGAATGAAGATGTGGCGGGGAGTGGTGGCACTGCTGTTGGCCGGCGTGTTGGCGGCCTGCGGCTCGGTGCCCAAGCGCCAGCAGGCGCCGGTGGCGGCGGAGGTTGCCGAGGTGTCGGCGCAGGCACGTGCGGCCGAACAGGCGCGCCAGGCC
>DDVW01000049.1 GCA_002345545.1 Stenotrophomonas sp. UBA2302
GGGTAAGCAAAGCGCACCCGGGGGCGTTGGCGGAAAGCCGAAAAATGCCCAGATCCTGGCACCCGGGTGCGCTGCACTTACCCGGGCTATGCGATTGCCCGGCTGCCGGCATTGACGAACAGCCGCAACTCTTCATCCTTGCCCGGCAGGCACAGCGTGCCGGCCGCCTGGAACTCCAGCTTTTCCAGCAATGCCACCGAGCGCGCATTGGCCGGCGCGACAATCGCGTGCAGCGCGCCGATGCCCAGCTCCTGCCGCGCATGCGCCACCACAGCACGCGCAGCCTCGCGCGCATAGCCATGGCCGGCGTAGCGCGCCAGCAGCGCATAGCCCAGATCCGGCCCGGGCAGGCCGTCGCGGCGCACCAGCCCGGCATTGCCCAGCCACGCGCCATCATCGCGCCGTTCGATCACATACATGCCAAAGCCGTGCGCGGCATAGCTGGCGAACGCGCTGTTGCGGATGTAGGCGCGGGCCTGCTCGAGCGTGCGCACGCCGCGATCGCCGATATGGCGGAGGAAGCCGGGATCATTGAGTAACTCCAGCATCGCCGCCGCATCGGTATCGTCATCGCGCAGCCGGCGCAGCTGCAGGCGTTCGGTCTGGATCACCACCGTCATCGGACTGCCTCGCGTTGAATTCCCCCGCACGCTGCCGGTGTCACCGGCGGCTGGCAAGTGCCATCGGCCGGCGGCTCAGTCGAACAGCGCCTCGATCGCCGCCAGCCCGGCCTTGGCACGCTCCTGCTTGTGCGCGGCATCGGCCACCGGATCGGCGCCATCGCGCTGGATCTCGGCCGCCGGCAGCTCGGCGAAGAAGCGGCTGGGCTTGAGCCGGATGTGCTCGCCGAACTTGCGGGTGAGCTTGCTGTAGCTCATCCACAGCTGCAGCTTGGCGCGGGTGATGCCCACGTACAGCAGGCGCCGCTCTTCCTGCAGGTTGCCCTCGTCCAGGCTGACCTGGTGCGGCAGCACGCCGTCCTCGCAGCCGACGATGAACACGTACGGAAACTCCAGGCCCTTGGATGCGTGCAGCGTCATCATCCGCACCTGGTTGCCGCCATCGTCCTTGTCGTTGCGCGAGATCAGCGCCAGCTGCGCGGCCATATCGGCGGCGCTGGCACCGCGCGGGCCACTCTCGAACCATGACGCCAGCTCCTCGACGTTGCCGGCGCGGCGCTCGTAGCTGCTGGTGTCCTTGGCCTGGTTGCGCAGCTCGGTCAGCAGCCCGGAATCCTTGGCCACCCGTCGCACCAGATCGCCCGAGCTGAGCTGGCGCATGTCCATGCGCAGCGCGCGCAGGATGTCGGTGAAGCGGCTCAGGCTGTTGGCGGCACGCGGCGTGAGCTGCGCCAGTGCCCCCATGCTTTCGGCGGCCTGCGCCATCGGCATGTCCTTGGCCGAAGCCAGCTCGGCCAGCTTGGCCAGCGTGCCGGCACCGACATCGCGCTTGGGCGACTGCACCGCGCGCATGAAGGCGGTGTCATCGTCCGGATTCACGATCAGCCGCAGCCAGGCCAGCGTGTCCTTCACTTCCTGCCGTTCCAGGAACACCGTGCCGCCGTTGAGGTGGTAGGGCACGCCGACCAGCTGCATGGCCTTTTCCAGCGGCCGCGACTGGAAGTTGCCGCGGAACAGGATGCAGAAATCACTCCACGGGATACGCCGGCTGGTGGCGAGGAAATGGATCTCGGCGGCCACTTTTTCCGCCTCATGCTCGCTGTTGCGGCACTCCCACACGCGGATGCGCTCGCCGTCGGCCTGGTCGGACCACAGCGTCTTCAGGTGCTCGTGCGGGTTGTGTGCGATCAGCGCATTGGCCGCGCGCAGCACGCGGTTGGAGCAGCGATAGTTCTGTTCCAGCTTGATGATCTGCAGGTTGGGGTAATCCACACCCATCTGCTGCAGGTTTTCCGGATTGGCGCCGCGCCAGGCATAGATCGACTGGTCGTCATCGCCCACGCAGGTGAAGTTGCCGCGCGGCCCGGCCAGCTGCTTGAGCAGCCGGTACTGGGCATCGTTGGTGTCCTGGCATTCGTCCACCAGCAGGTAGCCGATGCGCTCGCGCCAGGCCAGGGCGATGTCCGGATTCTCTTCCAGCACCTGCACCGGCAGCCGGATCAGGTCGTCGAAATCCACCGCGTTGAACGAGGTCAGCCGCGCCTGGTACAGCGCGTAGACCATCGCCGCGTTCTTCTCGCGGCTGCTGCGCGCCGCCATCGCCGCCTGTTCCGGCGACAAGCCGGCATTCTTGGCGCGCGAGATCAGGTTCTTCACGTCCTCGATGTCGTCGGGCTTGGCATTGCTGCCGCCGAGCAGGTCCTTGACCTGCGCGCTGGCGTCATCGGCATCGAAGATCGAGAAATTGCGCTTCAGGCCGACGTGCGGGTGCTCGATCTGCAAAAACTTCAGCCCCAGCGCATGGAACGTGCAGATCGTCACCTCGGCCGCGTCCTCGGCGCGCAGGCGTTTGGCCACACGCTCGCGCATTTCCTTGGCCGACTTGTTGGTGAAGGTGATCGCCGCGATGCGCTTGGCCGGATAACGGCCGCTGCCTATCAGATGGGCGATCTTCTCCACGATCACGCGGGTCTTGCCGCTGCCGGCACCGGCCAGTACCAGCAAGGGGCCTTCGGCGTGCACCGCCGCCGCGCGTTGAGGGGGGTTCAGGGAATCCAGCATGGAGGAGTCAAGGAAGAAGAGTGGGGAGTGAGAAAAAGCAGGAGCGCCTCCGCGGCGGGTATTCTGTCACCCCGCAGGGCCGGCTGTTGCCTTTGCCCACTTCCCCCTCCTCTTCACGCACTTCTGCTTCATGGCCAAGCTCTACTTCTACTATTCGGCAATGAACGCCGGCAAGACCACCACCCTGCTGCAGTCGGCGCACAACTACCGCGAGCGCGGCATGCGCGTGGCGATCCTGACCCCGCGCCTGGACCACCGTGCCGGCAGTGGCGTGGTCGCCTCGCGGATCGGCCTGCAGGCCGACGCCATCAGCTTCGAGCAGGAAACCGACCTGCAGCAGCTGGTCGAGCGCGATATCGCCGCGCACGGGCGGCTGAACTGCGTGCTGGTGGACGAGGCGCAGTTCCTGAACCGGGCGCAGGTGTGGCAGCTGTCGGAGGTGGTCGATGAACTGCGCATCCCGGTGCTGTGCTACGGGCTGCGCACCGATTTCCGCGGCGAGCTGTTCGAGGGCAGCCAGTACCTGCTGGCCTGGGCCGACGAGATGCAGGAGATCAAGACCATCTGCCACAGCGGCAAGAAGGCGACGATGACCGTACGCGTGGATGAAAACGGCTTCGCCGTGCACGACGGCCCGCAGGTGGAGATCGGCGGCAACGAGCGCTATGTGTCGGTGAGCCGCGCCGAGTTCAAGAAGATCAGCCGCGGCGAGGGCCGCATCGATCCGATGCAGGCGCCGCTGCCGCTGTAAACACGCATTCGCGTATTTACCCCACGGTTTGCTGCGCAAACCGCGGGCCCCGGCCCATCGTCTTCCATATCCCGCGCCTGTTGGCGCGGCCCCTTGACTCAAGGGGGCTTGCAGAGAGAAGCGACCAGGCAGGCTGAAACACCTCGCCTGCCTCCTGAGGGCATCGACAACTTCAGTACAACGTCCGCTCTGGCGCACCGGGCGGCGGAGGGCTGTACTGGTACAGCCAGGTCTCGGTCAGCGGTTTGCCGCCGCTGCGCAGGTACAGGCGGATGTCGATCTGTTCATCGCTGCCGTCCGGCGGTACCAGGTCGAACATCGCGCGGTAACCCCTGATCTCGCGCAGCGGGCGCGCCGAGACCACTTCCACCCGGCCGCGGCTGGCTTCCACCACCGCCTCGACCTCGGCCTTATCGATCAGCCCGGCGAGTTCGCCGCCTTCGAAATCCACCGCGAAACGCCAGCTGAAATACTCGCGCTTCTTGCCGATCACACCACCCAGTCCGGTACGGCTGGCCACGCAGTGCGCAAATGGTGGGCGGGCTGGCGGCTCGGCGCCCCAGTACAGGCGATAGCCGACCAGCAGCTCCTCGCCGGGCTGCGGCTTGGCCTTGGGGTTCCAGAACGCGACGATGTTGTCGAAGGTCTCATCGACGGTGGGAATCTCCACCAGTTGCACCGAGCCCTCGCCCCACTGTCCCTTGGGTTCGATCCACAGGCACGGGCGCTTCTCGTAGAACACGCCGTCGTCCTGGTAGTGGTCGAAGTTGCGGTCACGCTGCAGCAGGCCGAAGCCACGCGGATTGTGGTCCACAAACATGTTGAAGCGCAGCTGCCGTGGATTGCACAGCGGCCGCCAGATCCACTCGCCGGCGCCGGTCCACATCGACAGACCGTCGGTGTCGTGGATCTCCGGGCGCCAGTCCCAGTCCATGCGGCGGTCATTCTCGCCCACCTGGTACATGCTGGTGCACGGCGCGATGCCGAGCCGTTCGATTTCCGTGCGCGGGTACAGCGCGCTGTCGATGTCCATCAGCAGCACCTCGCCATTGGTGATAGCGAAGCGGTAGGCGCCGGCGACGCTGGGCGAATCGAGCAGGCCGTAGACGACGAGGGTGTCCGAATCGGCGCTCGGCTGCTCCAGGTAGTAAGCGATGAAGTCGGGAAACTCCTCCGGACGGCCCAGGCCGGTATCGATCGCCAGGCCACGCGCGGACTGGCCGTACTGGCCTTCCTTGCCGACCGCGCGGAAATAGCTGGCGCCGAGGAAGGCGGCAAAATCTCGATCCGTATCTGTCCGGGTATTCAGCCGGAAGCCGGCAAAACCCAGGTCGGCCGGCAGCTGGCTGCCGTCGATGCCGCTGTTGCCGTAGTCGAACGCCGCGCCGTCATAGGCCAGTTCCTGCGCCTGGCCGTCGGCCACGCCGAACATGCGCACCGGCGAATGGAAGTACAGCCCCAGATGGAAGAACTTGGCCTGGAATCTGCCCGGCTGGTCGGCCCACAGCGCGTGGTCCTGGCGGTAGCGGATGGACTGGTACTGGTCCCAGTCCAGCTTCTCCACCGCCGCCGGCAGCACCCGCTTGTGGCTCCGGTATGGCGCCTGTGCCAGCGCGCGGGCCTGGCCCTTCAGCGCGGCGAAATCGAACGGCTGCGGCTGGCCGATGCGACGCAGGCCAAGCTGCTTTTCGGCGGCGGCGCAGGCCGGCAAGGCCGGAATACCGAAAGCGGCCAGGGCCAGCGAGGCGCGGCGAAGGAAATCGCGACGATGCATGCAGTCGTCCATGGCGGAAGGTTGCGCATGATAGGCACAGCACGCCTAACCGTACGCTGGATGGCGCCGCCTCAGCGCTGGCAGTGGCCGCACCACACCGTCGCCCGCTGGCCGATGCTGGCGTGGCGCAGCACCCGGCCGCACTGCTTGCAGGCCTCACCCTCGCGGCCGTACACCAGCAATTCCTGCTCGAAGTAGCCGGGTACACCATCGGGGCTGATGAAATCACGCAAGGTGGTGCCACCGCGGGTGATCGCGTGGCCGAGGATGTCCTTCACCGCATCGGCCAGCCGCTGGTAGCGCGCACGCGATACCTTGCCGGCCTCGCGCAGCGGATTGATGCCGGCCATGAACAGGCTTTCGGCGGCGTAGATGTTGCCGACCCCGACGACGATGCGCTGGTCCATCAGGAAACTCTTGATCGGCACGCTGCGGCCACGGCTGCGCGCGAACAGGTAGTCGCCATCGAACTGCTCGCCCAGCGGTTCCGGGCCCAGCTCGCGCAGCAGTTCGTGGGTTTCACCGGCGGGCTGCCACAACAGGCAGCCGAAACGGCGCGGATCGTTGAAGCGCAGCACGCGGCCGTCTTCCAGACTGATATCGACATGGTCGTGGGCGCGTACCGGGGTGTCGCCGGGCAGCACCCGCAGGCTGCCGGACATGCCCAGGTGCAGCAGCGCGCTGCCGGCGGACGTATCCAGCAGCAGGTACTTGGCGCGGCGGCGGATCGCTTCGATGCGCTGGCCCGGCAACTCGCGCTCGACTTCCGGCGGGATCGGCCAGCGCAGGTCGGGGCGGCGCAGGATCACGCCATGGATGCGGCGCTCCAGCAGGTGCGGCTCCAGACCGCGGCGGGTGGTTTCGACTTCGGGCAACTCGGGCATGGCGCGATTGTAAGCGCGCGCTCCTTTCCGGCAGCGCACTGCCGCGCCGGGTGACATCCGCCCACAGCGATTGCAACCCGCCATCGCGGCGCGACCGCACCCCCGCTTTACCGGTGCGGAGCGGGAATCAGCGCGGTGGCGCCATCAGCTCGCGGGCGCTGAGGTAGCCGTCGCCATCGGCATCCTGGCGGGTAAAGCGGGCGAGGATCACCTGCCGCTGTTCCTCCCGGCTGATCGGCTTGCCGCGTCCGCCGGGCTGTTCGGCCGCTTCCAGCACCCCATCGCCATTGCGGTCCATGCGGTCGAAGGCGTACAGCAGCCACTGCAGGTATTCCTCCGGAGCGACCCGGCCGTCACCATCGGCATCCATGCGCTGCAGGTACTCGCCGGTGTCCTGTACCTGTGCGCTCGCCGGCAGCCCGGCCATCGCCGCCAGACACAGGATGGCAGCCGCCATGCCGGCGGCGGACACGGTCGTACGCCTGCGCCGTACAGGCGCAACGACACCGGAAAGGCCGGGAGAAACAGTGGGCATTGCAGGGACTCCGCGGGGGTCATGCCGGATGAAACCAGTGGTTCCATGATGAAGGGTGGCGGGGCAAACTGCATCCGCGTTCTTCCCCCGTCCCTTCTTCCACCGGCCCGTTTCCGTATGTCCCTTGCGCCTGCCGCCGATGCGGCCCCGTTGATCGAACTGCAGCAGGCCTGCGTGGTGCGCGGCCAGGTGCGGGTGCTGCACGATCTGAACCTGCATATCGCGCAAGGGCAGCACACCGCGATTCTCGGCCCCAACGGCTGCGGCAAGTCCTCCTTCATCAAGCTGATCACCCGCGAGCTGTATCCGCTGGCACGGATCGACGGCCCGCCGCCGGTCAAGGTGATGGGCCAGACCCGCTGGCAGGTGGACCGGCTGCGCGCGCAGCTGGGCATCGTCAGCGGCGATCTGTCCAGCAACCTGGCCGACATGCCCGGGCTGGGCGTGGAAGAGGCGGTGGTTTCCGGTTTCTTCGCCAGCTATGTGGTGGCCCATCGCGAGGTCACCGATGCCATGCGCGAACGGGCGCGGCAGGCGCTGGAGCTGGCGGGCGCACTGCACTTGCTGGGCCGCAGTTACGCCGAGCTGTCCGCCGGTGAAACCCGCCGCGTGCTGATCGCCCGCGCCCTGGTCAACCAGCCACGTGCATTGCTGCTGGACGAGCCCTCCACCGGGCTGGACCTGGTCTCGCGCCAGCAGCTGATCGACACCCTGCGCCAGCTCGCCCGGCAGGGCATCACCCTGGTGCTGGTCACCCACCACATCGACGAGGTGATTCCGGAAATCGGCCGTGTGGTACTGATGAAGAACGGACGCATCCACGCCGATGGGCCGCGTGAGCAGCTGCTGCGCGCCGCGCCGCTGTCGGAAGTGTTCGGCGGTCCGGTCGAGGTACGCGAACACGAGGGACGCCTGAGCGCCTGGGCGCTGTGAGCGCTACCCTCACCCTGCTCCGTTCTGCCGACACCTGCCTGTACTGCCATGCTTCCTGAAACCCGCTTTCTCCCGCGCCTGGCCACCGCGCTGATCCTGGCGCTCGTGCTGGGCGGCTGTGCCAGCACCGCTCCCACCTCCCCTGCCGGGCAGGACCGCCCGGCCGCGACCGGCTATCTGCATGCGCAGGCCATTCCCGACAGCCTGACGCTGGTTCCACCGCCGCCCGCACCCGGTTCCGCTGCCGCCGCACTGGACGCGGCCGTCGCCACACAGGCGCTGGCCTTGCGTGACAGCGCGCGCTTCACCCAGGCCCATGTCGATGCCGACCTGAGTTTTCCCGCCGGCGCCGACCAGTTCAGCTGCGCGCTGGGGATTCCGATCAACACCACGCACACACCGGCGCTGTACCGGCTGCTGGAACGCAGCCGCATCGATGCCAGCGCCGCCACCCGCGCCGCCAAGAACCACTACCGGCGCCCGCGACCGTTCATGCTCAACCAGCAGCCGGTCTGCACCCCCGAAGAGGAAGCCCGGCTGCGCGACAGCGGCTCCTATCCCTCCGGCCATACCGCCATCGGCTGGGCATGGGCGTTGATCCTGGCGGAGATCGCGCCGGAGCGGGCCACGCCGCTGCTGCAGCGCGGCCACAACTACGGTCACAGCCGGCTGGTCTGCAATGTGCACTGGTACAGCGATGTGCAGCAGGGCCGGGCGATGGCGGCGGCAACGGTGGCACGGCTGCACGACGATGCGCAGTTCAGCACCGACCTGCAGCTGGCGCGGCGTGAAATCAACGCCACCCGCGTACTCGCATTGCCGATGCCGCGCGACTGCACGGCAGAAGCCACGGCGCTGGCCACCGAGC
This sequence comes from Stenotrophomonas sp. UBA2302, assembly GCA_002345545.1. GTDB lineage: Bacteria > Pseudomonadota > Gammaproteobacteria > Xanthomonadales > Xanthomonadaceae > Stenotrophomonas. Next base: position 8,427 of record DDVW01000049.1, read on the forward strand.
TTTCCGAAGCGCCCTGAGCCTGTGCACTGGCCGCACCCGCGGAGCACATGTAGACGTCGACCTACCGCGTTGCCCTGCGTGCTGCGGTTGCAGCTGTTACCTCCGCTGGCCGGGGACACCAGTGCCGCTAGAGTGGCGCGTCCTCTTCCAACGGAATCTTCCATGACCGCATTCCACCGTCGTCTGCGCACGCTGCTGGCCGCCACTGTGCTCACGCTGGCCGCCAGCGCACAGGCGCAGACCCCGCGCCTGATCGGTTACGTGATGGACAGCCCGGCGCCGTTGCAGCTGTCGGCCCACAAGCTCGATGTGGTGAATTTCGCCTTCGCGCTGGTACGGCCCGACGGCAGCGTCTATCTGCCCGGGTACGTTGCACCGGAACGCCTGCAGGCGGTGGTCGGCAAGCGTGCGGACAACCCGTCGTTGCAGATCGTGCTGTCGATCGGCGGCTGGGAAGCCGGCAATTTCTCCGAAGCGGCCGCCACCGATGCCGCACGTGCACGTTTCATCGACAGCAGCGTCGCCTTGATGCACCGGTTCAAACTGGACGGGCTGGATATCGACTGGGAATACCCGACGCTCGGCGATGCCGGCATCAGCCACAGCCCGGATGACCGCCACAACTTCACTGTGCTGCTGGAGGCGCTGCGCGCGCGGCTGGATGCCGAAGGTGATGGCAAGCGCCACTACCTGCTGACCATCGCCGCCGCCGAGGGTCGCGCCGCCGAAGGGCTGGAGCTGCCGCGCATCGCCCGGTCGCTGGACTGGATCAACCTGATGACCTACGACTTCTACGGCAGCCTGACCAAGACCACCGGCCACCACTCCGGCCTGCGCAATTCACCGCTGGCGTTGCCGAGCGGGCGCAACACCGTGGACGCGGTGCAGTACTTCCTCGATGCCGGCGTGCCGGCGGACAAGATCAACGTCGGCGTGCCGTTCTATGGCCGCACCTTCGGCGATGTCGGCCCCGCCAACCATGGCCGCTTCCAGAAATTCACCACCGAGGGTGGCTTCATCACTTGGCGCGACATCGTCCATACCCGCCTGGACAACCCCGACTGGCAACGCCACTGGGACGAGCAGGCGCAGGTACCGTGGCTGTGGAACGCCAAGGAGCGGCGCATGATCAGCTACGACGATCCGCAATCGCTGGCGATCAAGGCCGAGTACGTCAGGCAGCAGGGGCTGGGCGGGATCATGTACTGGGAGCAGCGCGGCGACGACAACGAGCAGTTGCTGGATGTGCTGCACAACGCCCTGCACGGCTCGCGCAGTCACTGACCCGGGGCAGCGGGCGCAAGAGTGGCATGCCCGCCCTACCCATCGCTCCGGCGCGCCCACACGGGTCGCCTGCGCCGGCCCCAAAGACCGCCGCTGCGGCACTACCGGCCCGGCCGATGACACCGGCCGGACCGGCTCATTCACATGACGCCTGTCAGCCGTCAGGTCGGGCGGTTGCGCATAGACTCTGCTTTTCCTCCCGCGAGGCACCGCCATGACCCAGTGGTATTTCCATGTCCCCGGCCAGGCCGACCGCATCGGCCCGCTTGATGACGCCGCCGCCCGCCAGTACGCGCAGGGCAACCGCCAGGCGCTGGCCTGGCGTGAAGGCATGCAGGGCTGGCAGGCGGTGGGCCAGCTGCCCGAATTCGGCGGCCAGGCCGCGCCGCCACCGATGCCACCGCCGGTGGGCGGCAACCGCCAGCGCGCCGACGACATCGACTTCCGTATCGTCGGCCATGAGATGCAGTTCGTGGAGATCGAGCTGGACCCGGGCGAAAGCGCCATCGCCGAAGCCGGCGCGCTGATGTTCAAGGATTCGTCGGTGCAGATGGACACTGTGTTCGGTGACGGCCGCCACGAGGGCCAGGGCGGCGGCTTCATGGACAAGCTGATGAGTGCCGGCAAGCGGGTGATCACCGGCGAGAGCCTGTTCGCCACCGTCTACACCCATACCGGCCACGGCAAGGCCAAGGTCGCCTTCGCCGCGCCCTACCCCGGCACGGTGCTGCCGATGAAGCTGGACGAGCACGGCGGCAAGCTGATCTGCCAGAAGGACAGCTTCCTGGCCGGCGCGCGCGGTGTGCAGGTCGGCGTACAGCTGCAGCGCAAGGTGATGACCGGCCTATTCGGTGGCGAAGGTTTCATCATGCAGAAGCTCGAAGGCGACGGCTGGGTGTTCGTGCATGCCGGCGGTTGTGTGGTCGAGCGCGAGCTGGCCACCGGCGAGCGCATCGACGTGGACACCGGCTGCGTGGTCGCCTACCACGCCAGCGTGGACATGGACGTGCGCCGCGTGGCCGGCCTGAAGAGCATGTTCTTCGGCGGCGAAGGCGTGTTCCTGGCCACCCTCACCGGCCCGGGCAAGGTCTGGCTGCAGTCGCTGCCGTTCTCGCGCCTGGCCGGGCGCATGTTCGCCGCCGCCCCGCAGGGCGGGGGCCAGAGCCGCGGCGAAGGCTCGGTACTCGGCGGCCTGGGCCGGCTGCTGGATGGCGACAACAACTTCTAAACGGACGAATGAAGCACTGGGCGGCGGCAGGGTGCGAAGCGCTATGCTGGCGCCCTTTCCACGCCCGCCTGTTCATACATGAAAGCGCATCCGTTCCGCCTGCTGCCCTTCGCCCTGCTCGGCCTGCTGGCCGCCTGCGGTGGCGACAATGTGAAGCCCGCGGCGCCGGTGGCGGCCACGCCGGTGACCCCGGTCAAGCCGGTGAAGATCGGTGTGGCGCTGGGCGGTGGTGCGGCCAAGGGTTTCGCCCATATCGGCGTGATCAAGATGCTCGAGGCCAACGGCTTCGAGCCGGTGGTGGTGTCCGGCACCAGTGCCGGCAGCGTGGTCGGTGCGCTGTATGCCAGCGGCATGAGCGCTTTCGACATGCAGCAGAAAGCGGTGGCGCTGGATGAAGCCAGCATCCGCGACCTGCGCCTGTTCTCCGGCGGCCTGATCCAGGGCCGCAAGCTGCAGGACTACGTCAACGCGCAGCTCGACAACAAGCCGGCCGAGCAGCTGAAAAAGCCGTTCGCCGCCGTCGCCACGCAGCTGGAGACCGGCGACCGCGCGGTGTTCGTGCGCGGCAATGTCGGCCAGGCGGTACGCGCCTCCAGTTCGATTCCCGGCGTGTTCGAGCCGGTCAGCATCGGCGGCAAGACCTTCGTCGATGGCGGCGTGGTCAGCCCGGTGCCGGTGGATGCGGCCCGCCAGCTCGGCGCCGAATTCGTCATCGCCGTGGATATTTCCAGCAAGGCCAGCGGCCAGCGCCCGAGCGGCCTGCTCGGCGCGGTGGGCCAGTCGATCGCGATCATGGGCCAGCGGCTGGGCGAACAGGAACTGGCGCGCGCCGATGTGATCATCCGCCCGGCGGTGCTGGATATCGGTGCGGCCGATTTCGAACAGCGTGGCCGCGCGATCCTGGAGGGCGAGAAGGCGGCGATGGCGGCGATGCCGCAGATCCGGGCCGGCGTGGCCCGTTTGCAGCAGGCTCGCGCCACCAGCGCGCGCAATGCGCAGACACAGGCCGCGGCCGCGCAGGCCGAAGCCCAGCAGCGCTGCCAGGACAGCCGTACGCGCATCGAGAAGCTGCGCGGCGTGGTCAAGGATTGCGGCGCTTCGGTGCGTTGACCGGAAGCAGGCGCGGCGGCAGCAAAGCGCGGCGGCCGCTTCCGGCAGGACCACTGGTTCAGGTACGCCCCAGCTGCGACAGCGGCAGCGCGCGGAACTCCTTCACGGTGCGCAGCACGAAGCTGGAATTGACGTCGGCCACGCCGGCGGCATTGAGCAGCTTGTCCAGCAGGAACGCGGAGAAGTGGTCCAGATCGCGCACGTAGATGTGCAGCAGGTAGTCCATGTCGCCGGTCAGCGCGTGGCAGGCCACCACCTCGTCCCACAGCTGCACGGCGGCGATGAAATGGTCGATGGCCTCGTGCCCGTGCTTGGACAGCTGCACCCGCACGAACGCCTGCAGCCCCAATCCGATCGCTCGCGGCTCCAGGCGCGCGCCGTAGCCGGCGATGACGCCCTCCGCTTCCAGCCGCTGCAACCGCCGCAGACACGCCGACGGCGACAGGTTCACCCGCGCGGCAAGCTCGGCATTGGTGGCGCGGCCATGCTGCTGGATTTCGACCAGAAGCCGAAGATCCGTGCGATCCAGCGTCGATGCATCCATTTATGCTGCCCCGCAACATTGGAATGACGCAACAATATTGCGCCAATAGCGGTGTATGGCGCAATTACGCACACCTGTTGCGCGGCGGCCTTTCTACCATGCGGTTATCCATTCTTTATCCAGGAACCCCCTGCCGCCATGGAAGCCACCCCGCGCCGCGTTGAGCACCAGCACACCGACAAGGGTTACGTGCCGGTCTATACCACCGCCGTGGTGGAACAGCCGTGGGACAGCTACAGCGCCGATGACCACGCCACCTGGAGCACGCTGTACCAGCGCCAGCGCGAGCTGCTGATCGGCCGCGCCTGCCAGGAGTTCCTCGATGCGCAGGACGCGATGGGCATGAGCGCGCACATGATCCCGCGCTTCGACCAGCTCAACGAGGTGTTGGGCGCGGCCACCGGCTGGACCCTGGTCGGCGTGGAAGGGCTGCTGCCGGAACTGGAGTTCTTCGACCATCTGGCCAACCGCCGCTTTCCGGTGACCTGGTGGATCCGCCGCCCGGACCAGATCGACTATATCGCCGAACCCGATCTGTTCCACGACCTGTTCGGCCACGTGCCGCTGCTGATGAACCCGCTGTTCGCCGACTACATGGCCGCCTATGGCCGGGGCGGCGTGAAGGCGCACGCGATCGGCCCGGAGGCGTTGCAGAACCTGACCCGGCTGTACTGGTACACGGTGGAATTCGGCCTGATCAACACCGCCGACGGCCTGCGCATCTACGGCGCCGGCATCGTCTCCTCCAAGGGCGAATCGCTGTACTGCCTGGAATCGGCAGCGCCGAACCGGATCGGCTTCGATCTGGAGCGGATCATGCGCACCCGCTACCGCATCGACACCTTCCAGAGGAGCTACTTCGTCATCGAAGGCTTCGACCAGCTGATGGCCGCCACCGATCCGGACTTCACCCCGATCTACGCGCGGCTGGCGACGCAGGAACATGTCCCGGCCGGTTCCGTGCAGGACGGGGATACCGTGTTCCAGCGCGGCAGCGGCGAAGGCTGGGCCGACGGCGGCGACGTCTGAGGCCGGCGGCCACCACGGCCGTCCGACCCCGCGACCGGGGATTCTTGCTGAATACGGCGTTGCCGGCGGCGCTTGGCCGGCCATGTAAAATGGCCAATTTTCAGTCAGGACCCATGGCGAAAGCTTCTCCACGGGCGCCCGTCCCGGGGCCCACGTTCGTTCGCCTGTTGGCCCGCCTGGCGCAGACCGATGTGTCGCGTCCGCCACCGGCGCTGTCCGAGCGGCTGAACCAGTGGTTCGACTGGAACCGCGCGATCGCCCTGTCCAAGGCGCTGGACGGGCGCTTGCCGGAGCCGCCGGATAGCCCCGATTTCGATCCCGCCGTCGCCGCCGAATGCGCGCAGGCACGGACCACCCTGCAGGACAGCATCGCCGGTGGCCTGGACGCCGCGCCGCCGCGCCGGATCAGCGCCGCCGAGCGCGAGGCGCATGGCGGCTACGCCCCCTACCGCCAGCATTGCCTGGCCGTGCAGCGGGCGATGCAGGTCAGCACCGGCACCCTGCGCGGCCGCCTGCGCGACATGCTGGCCCGGCAATCCCCCGCCAAGGCGCGGCTGGCCGAAGTGGACGCGGTGATGGAAGCCACGCTGAGCCCGCGCGAACACGGCCTGCTGGCGACCGTCCCCGCCCTGCTCGGCGTGCGCTTCATCGCGCTGCAGGACAGCCAGGCACCCGTTCCGGCAGCGCCGGCGGCTGGCGATGACACCGACGACACCGCACCGGCATCCGCCAGCCCGTGGCTGGCCATGTTCGAACAGGACCTGCGCAGTGCGCTGCTGGCCGAGCTGGATGTCCGTTTCCACCCCATTGAAGGCCTGCTTGCAGCGCTCCGTACCCGGTAAACCGCACCCCATGTCCAAGAATCCGCTTCGCTTCGTCGTGTTCGCTGTCGGTCTGCTCGCCATCGGCTGGATCGCGGCCGGTTATGTCACCAGCAACCTGCTCGGGCTGGTGGTGACCGCGGTGATCGCCGCCTGCTATCTGGCCGGAGCGCTGGAGCTGCACCGCTACCGCCAGGCCACCACCTCGCTGGAGCAGGCCGTGGCCGATGTCGGCCCGGCGCAGAGCGATCTGGGCGCCTGGCTGGGCCGCCTGCATCCGGGCCTGCGCAACGCCGTGCGGCTGCGCGTGGAAGGCGAACGCATCGCCCTGCCGGCACCGGCGCTGACGCCGTACCTGGTCGGCCTGCTGGTGCTGCTGGGCATGCTCGGCACCTTGCTGGGCATGATGGCGACGCTGCGCGGTACCGGCCTGGCGCTGGAGAGCGCGACCGACCTGGAGGCGATCCGCGGCTCACTCGGCGCGCCGGTCAAGGGCCTGGCGTTCGCCTTCGGCACCTCGATCGCCGGCGTTGCCGCTTCGGCCATGCTCGGTCTGCTGTCGGCGCTGTGCCGGCGCGAGCGTGCGCTGGTGGTGCAACAGCTGGACCTGCAGCTGGCCACCACCCTGCGCCCCTATTCGCACGCCCACCAGCGTGAGCAGGCGTTTGCCCTGTTGCAGCAGCAGACCGGGCTGATGCCGGCGCTGATCGAGCGCCTGCAGACGATGATGACCACGCTTGAGCAGCACAACCTCGCGGCCGCCGAGCGGCTGGCCGGGAGCCAGCAGGAATTCCACCGCCGCGCCGAAGCCAGCCACCTGCAGCTGGCCACCTCGCTGCAGCAATCATTGACCACCGGCATGGCTGAAAGCGCCCGGACCGTGGGCAGCGCGCTGCAGCCGGTGGTGGAGAGCACGCTGGCTGGCCTCAGCCGCGAGACCGTGGCGATGCAGGCCACGGTGAGCGCCGCCGTGCAGCAGCAGCTCGATGGCCTAGCCGGCAACCTGCAGGCCACCACCCGCGCCGCCGCCGACAGCTGGAACGTGGCCACCGTGCAGCAGCAGCAGAGCAACGAGGCGCTGGCGCAACGCCTGGACGAGAGCCTGCAGCGGTTCAACGACACCTTCGCGCAGCGCGCGGACGGGCTGCTGGAATCGGTATCGACCCGCATCGACACCAGCACCGATGCCACCACCCGGGCCTGGAACGCGGCGCTGGCGCAGCAGCAGGACATCAACCAGCAACTGGCCACGCGCAGCGAGCAGGCCTTCAGCGGTGCCGCACAGGACTTCCAGCAACGCACCGGCACCCTGCTGGAAGCAATGCAACGCTCGCATGCCGACCTGCAGGCCGCGCTGGAAGCACGCGACCAGCAGCGCCTGGAACAGTGGGCCGAGCGCTTCGGCGCGCTGACCGCCGCGCTGGACCAGCAGTGGCAGCGCAGCGGCGAGCAGATCGCCAGCCGCCAGCAGGACATCTGCGACACCCTGGCGCAGACCGCCGGCGAGATCTCCACGCAGCTGCAGCAGCACGCCGGCGACAGCCTGGCCGAGCTCTCGCGCCAGGCGCAGGGACTGGTGGGCGCCGCCGAGCGCTTCGATGCGCGCACCGGCACCCTGCTCGATGGCCTGCAGCAATCGCACGACCAGCTGCAGGCCACGCTGGAGGCGCGCGACGAGCAACGGCTGGCGCAGTGGTCCGAAACACTGTCGTCCATCAGCCAGGCATTGAGCAGCAACTGGCAGCGCAGCAGCGAGCATGTCGCCAGCCGCCAGCAGGACATCTGCGACACGCTGGCACGTACCGCCAACGCGATGACCGAACAGTCGCAGGCGCACGCCCGCGACACCATCGCCGAGATCTCGCAACTGGTACAGAGCGCCTCTGAAGCCCCGCGCGCGGCGGCCGAAGTGGTGGCCGAGCTGCGCCAGAAGCTGTCCGACAGCATGGTCCGCGACACCGCCATGCTGGAGGAGCGCAGCCGCCTGCTGGCAACGCTGGAAACCCTGCTCGGTGCGGTCAACCACGCCTCCACCGAACAGCGCAGCGCGATCGATGCGCTGGTCAGCACCTCGGCCGACCTGCTCGAGCGCGTCGGCAACCGCTTCACCACCGAGGTTGAAGCACAGACCGGGCGGCTCGACAGCGCTGCCGCGCACGTCACCGGCAGTGCCGAGGAAGTGGCCAGCCTCGGCGAAGCCTTCGCCACCGCGGTGCAGCTGTTCGGCACCTCCACCGATGCGTTGAACCAGCGCCTGCTGGGGATCGAGTCGGCACTGGAGAAATCGCTCACCCGCAGTGACGAACAGCTGGCCTATTACGTGACGCAGGCGCGCGAGGTGATCGACCTGAGCATGGCCTCGCAGAAGCAGATCATCGGTGAACTGCAGCAGCTGGCCGAACGCCGCGCACCGGCCGGGGCCATGGCCGGATGAGCGACGAGATCGAACTGGACAGCGAGTCCACCGCCACCACCTGGGCCGCGTTCGGCGACCTGATGGCGGTCCTGCTGGGCGCCTTCGTACTGATCCTGGCGGGCGTGATCGGCATCCAGCTGCAGCTGTCGCGGCAGCTGGACGAGGAGGTCCGGCAGCGCCAGGTCGAGGCGGCCAAGCTCAAGACGCTGGAGCAGGCGCTGGCGGCACCGCTGGCGGCCGGCCGCGTCACCGTGATCAACGGCCGCATCGGCATCAGCGGCAACGTGCTGTTCGCGCTGAACTCCGACCAGTTGCAGCCGGAAGGCCGCGAGCTGCTGCAGAGCATCGCCGCACCGCTGCGCGACTACCTGGGCGCACGCGAGGAAGTGCTGATGGTCAGCGGCTTCACCGACAACCAGCCGGTGCGGGTGGCCAACGCCCGTTTCGCCGACAACTGGGAGCTGTCGGCCGCACGCGCGCTGACCGTGACCCGCACGCTGATCGCCGATGGCGTGCCGTCGGCCTCGGTGTTCGCCGCCGCGTTCGGTGCCGAACAGCCGGTCAGCTCCAACGACGACGAGGCCGGCCGCGCCCGCAACCGGCGCGTGGAGATCGCGCCGATTCCACGGCCCAAGGTCGACGGGCAGGCCGATGGCGGCTGATCCCGGCAGCGTCGCTGGACGGCTGGAACGCTGGCGCGCGCAGGGTGCCGACCGCGTCGACCCGGTCGCGTTCAGCCGCCTGGCGGCGCTGGCCCGGCGCGCGCAGCGCCACGATGGCGTGGTCGCACAGCACCTGCAGCAACGCGTGCAGCAGCTGGCCGACGACTACTCCCGCACGCTGGCCGCTGCGACCGCCGCTGTTCCACCGGCCACGGTCGCCGCCGGCGTCAGTCCGCTACGGACGCTGCTGGCGCATATCGCGCAGGCAGGTGCCTGTACACCGGCAGCGGCGTCCACTCCGGTTACGCCCCCGTCGGCGACCATGAGCACCGATACCGCCCCGCTCCACCCCGCTCCGCTGCCGGTGGTGGAAGCGCAGGCCACGCTGGACGAATTCCAGCAGCTGTGGAGCCGTATCCGCATCGACAGCCTGCTGCGGCAATCGCAGGAGGCGATCTCCGAGGACGCCGGCCCGCTGCATTCCAGCGTGCTGCTGCACCGCGCGATGAAGCTGATGCGCGAGATCTCCCCGGCCTACCTGCAGCATTTCCTGGCCTACAGCGATGCGCTGTCGTGGCTGGAGCAGCTGCAGGCCGGCGGCAATGCAGCGGGGACGGAGCCGGGCCGCAGCGCCGCCCGCAAGACCTCGCGCACAGCCGCGCCACGGCGGCGCAAGTCGCCGGCAGCGGCGGCCGATCAGATCACGGACGGACCGGCATCCTGACGCACGCGTGCGGGCCTGCGGCGGCTGGCACACAGACGGCGCGGTTGTTCCGATGCCCTGGGATATGTGCGGTGCTCAGGCGGCGGTATCCACCAGCACCAGCTCGGCATCCTCCAGCGCGCGCACCACGATCTTCTCCACGCCGCTGATGGCGGCACCGTCACGGGCCTCGATCAGCACACCGTCGACCTCGACCCTGCCGGTGCTCGGCACCAGATAGCCGTAGCGGCTGGCATCGCTGAAACGGTACTCGGTGCTCTCCCCGGCCTTGAGCGTGGCCCCGGACACGCGCGCGTTGGCGCGGATCGGCAGCGCCTCGTCATCGCCTGGCATGCCACTGGCCAGTGCGACGAAGCGCCCGGAACGCTCGCCGCGCGGGAACGGCTTCGCGCCCCACGCCGGGGTGCCGCCGCGCTGCTCCGGAAAGATCCAGATCTGGAAGATGCGGGTGACGCCCGGCTCCTGGTTGTACTCGGCGTGGCGGATGCCGCTGCCGGCACTCATCACCTGCACATCGCCGGCCACGGTGCGGCCACGGTTGCCCTGGTCGTCCTGGTGGCTGATCGCACCTTCGCGCACATAGGTGATGATTTCCATGCCCGCGTGCGGATGAGGCGGGAAGCCGGCGCCGGCAGCGATGGTGTCGTCGTTCCACACCCGCAG
>DDVW01000010.1:0-32704 GCA_002345545.1 Stenotrophomonas sp. UBA2302
AGCCAGCCGGCCATTGCCCAGCGCATCGGCCAGCGCATCGGCGGGCAGCCGCAGCACCGAAGCGGCGGCGGCAGCGGCACCGAACGCGCCCGCAGTGGAGGTCGGATGCCAGTAGCGGTAATGCCCGGTTCCCAGCGCCCGGCCGATGCGGATGGTGGCTTCATAGCCGCGCACGATGGCATCGAGCAGGGCGTCGGCATCGGCACCTTCGGCCTGCGCGGCGGCCAGCGCCACCGGAATGACCACCGGCCCCGGATGCAGGATCGCGCCACGGTGCACGTCGTCCATTTCCAGCACGTTGCCCAGCGCGCCATTGAGCAGCAGCGCATCGGCCACGCCACGACGCCCCGCCCCCAGCGCAACCGCGCTGCCGGCCGGTTGCTGTTGCACCAGCCCGTGCAGCTGTTGCGCGACGGGATAGCGCAGCGCCGCCAGCGCACAGCCCAGCCAGTCCACCAGCAGCAGCGCGGCACGCTGCCGGGACACGGCATCCACCGGCTGTTGCAGGCGCTGGGCAAGCTGTTCGGTCAGGCTGGCGGCAGGTGCGGACATGGGGTGACGGGTTCCGGTACAGGCGGCTTCTGGGCGGGACAGGGACGGGCTGCGATGAAAACAGCATAACCGACTTTGTCCGGACATATCATATGATCCCGTTCCCGAACGCCGCAATTGCCGACATGCCCCGACTCCTGGATGCCGACACGTTTTTCGACTACCTCGCACAAGGTCCGGAGGTGTTCGCACCCGGCTGTGCCGGCCATTCGCTGCTGTTCGAACAGTGGCTGCGTGCCGGCGCGCAACGCTGTGGCGGACTGCGCTTCACCGGCGTGCACATTCCCACGGTCAACACCTTCGATTTTGCCGGCCTGCATCCGCAGAGCCGGCAGCGCACCATCTTCCTCAGCGGCGACCTGCGGGCATCGTGGCTGGACGGGCGCATCGATTACCTGCCGATGACCTACACCGCCACCTGGCGCTGGCTGCGCGATGCGGTGGCTTTCGACACGCTGCTGGTACAGGTGACGCCGCCGGATGCGGACGGCAACTGCTCGCTGGGCATGGCCTGCGACTTCACCCCTGCCGTGTGGCCGCGCGCCACCCGCATCCTGGCGCACATCAATCCGCGCATGCCGCGCAGCCGCGGGCCGTCGATCCCGCTGGCCCGCATCACTGCCGCGATCGAGCAGGACATGCCGCTGCTTGCAGTGACCGATCCGCCCGCCGATACGGCGATGGACGCAGTCGCCGCGCAGGTGGCCACGCTGGTGGAGGACGGCGCCACCCTGCAGCTCGGCCTGGGCCGGCTGCAGTCGGCGGTACTGCGCGCGGTACGCGACCGCCGCAACCTGCGCATCCACAGCGGCATGGTCTCCGACGGCCTGCTCGGTCTGCTCGACTCCGGCGCACTGTCGCCGGCGCCGGACGCGGTGGTTGCCGGAGTCGCGCTGGGGACGCCGGCGCTGTATGCGGCCGCCGCCGCGCAGGTCAGCTTCCGTGAAGTCGGCCACACCCACGACCACTCGGTGCTGGGCGCCATTCCGCACCTGACCGCGATCAACAGCGCGCTGTCGGTGGACCTGCTGGGCCAGGTCAATGGCGAATTCCTGTCCGGGCGCCAGCTCAGTGGCGTTGGCGGCCTACCCGACTTCCTGCAGGGCGCTCGCCAATCGGCCGGTGGTCGCGGCATCATTGCGCTGCCTGCCACCACCCCCCGGGGCGAGAGCAGGATCGTCCCGATACTTCCCGCGGGGCCGGTGAGCCTGGCCCGGGTGGATGCGGACTGCATCGTCAGCGAATACGGCATCGCCGACCTGCGCCATCTGGATGTCCATGCCCGCGCCCGGGCACTGATCGCCATTGCCGCCCCCGAACACCGCGACGCCCTGCAGCGCAGCTGGCAGGAACTCGCCCTCCGACTCTGAACAAGGATCTGTACATATGACCGGTACGCGACGCAGCAAGCCCCGCTATGCCGAACTGGGTGACCTGCTGCAGGCGGCGATCGAGAAAGGCGAATACGCCGTCGGTACCCTGCTGCCCACCGAGCTGGAGTTGTGTGAACGTTTCAGCGTCAGCCGCCACACCGCGCGCGCGGCACTGGCGCAGTTGATCAGCGCCGGGCTGGTGCAGCGCCGTCCCGGCGCCGGCACGCGGGTGATCGCGCAGAACGCGGCGATGCGCTATGAGCACGAGATCGACACCGTCGACCTGCTGATGCAGTACGGCAACACCACGCGCCTGAAGGTGCTGCAGTCCGAGCGGCTGCAGGCGGACGCGGCGATGGCGCAGCGGCTGGAGATCGCCGAGGGCAAGGATTACCTGCGCCTGCACTGCCTGCGTCTGGAGGAACAGTCACGCGAGCCGATCGCGGTGACCGAGATGCTGGTGCCGGTACGCAGCGGTGTGCCCACCGAAAAGCTGCTGGAGGTGGGTGGCGCGGCCCGCGCACTGGCCCGCTTCGTCGACCCGGCACGGCTGTCGCGCGTGGAACAGGTCTTCGACGCGGCCTCCTTCGATGCGGCCGACGCTAGGCTGCTGGACATCAAGAAGAGCGAGCCGGCGATGCGCGTGCAGCGCCGCTACCGCGATGCCAATGGCCGCCTGCTGCTGGTCGCCATCAGCCTGCACCCGCCAGGCCGTTTCGCCTATTCGATGGTGCTCTCGCGCAACCACCGCTGAGGCGGCGCACGCTCACAGCGAAAGGCCCCGCAGTGCGGGGCCTTTGCCGGTCACTTGCGCAGCAGCAGCGCCAGTACGCTCGGCCGCAGCGCCAGACGCAGCATCTGCCGGAACTCGGCCGGGGTCAGGGTGGTCTTGCACTGCATCATGCCGGCCACACCGTCCATCACCAGCAGGCCGTCCTCGGCCTTGACGTCATCGATGCGCACATCGAGCTTGGTCATCGGGGTCACGACCTTCATGCCCGCTCCTCCCAGTTGGCCAGGCCGGCGATGCCTCGGCCGGCAGCACGACCGGAGATCATCGCCTCGGTCAGGTAGGAACCGTTCTGGTACAGGTCGGAGAACATCGAGCCCATTTCACCGGCTTCGTACAGGCGCGGAATCGGCTGGCCCTCATGGTCCAGCACCTCGGACTTGATGTTGCGACGCGCGCCACCGCCAGTGCAGACGATCACCGGATCGATGCGCACGCCGTAGAACGGGCCCTGCGCGATCGGCTGCAGGGTCAGCGGATTGCGGCCGAAGGCCTCGTCGTTGCCGGCGGCGCAGGCGGCGTTGTAGCGGTCCACTTCGGCGCGCAGCTTGGCCGGATCACGCCCGATCAGCACCGCCAGTTCCTCGATGCTGTCAGCCTTGTGGATCCAGCCCTTGGCGATTTCCGCCGAGTTGTCGTCCGACCACTGATAGCCGCGCACCACCGGGTTCCAGCTCATCACTTCCACCACCAGCTTGTTGTACTGGCAGGTGTTGTGGTCAAAGATCATATGCACCGGTTGCGCACGGTAATGCGGGGTATCCACCCAGTGGCCGTGCTTCTTTTCCTTGTAGTGGGTCAGCTGCAGCTCGGCGGTTTCGTTGTAGAAGCGCTCGGTGTTGGCGTCCACCTCGATCCAGCTGAAGCTCTGCCAGAAGAAGTTGCGCAGAAAGCCGTTGACGAAGCCTTCCGGCTTGAAGCCCGGCCAGATTCCGCCGCTCTGCCCCTGGTTGCGCATGTGCCACAGGTCGGCGCCCGCCTTCTGCAGGATCTTGATGCCGTCGCCGGTGTTGTGCGGCGTGCCCAGCGGCGCCGGGTTGCTCAGGCCGAAATAGTTGCGCTGCATGTCCAGGTTGGCCTCAAAACCACCGGTGGCCATCACCACGCCCTTTTTGGCGCGGATGGCCACGCGCTGACCGTTCTGCTCGGCGATCACACCGAACACTTCCAGCGTGTCCGGGTCCTGCACCAGGTCCTTGATCGGCGATTCGTAGGCGATCTGGATGCGCGGGCGCAGGCGGATGTTCTCGCGGAAGGCCAAGTACACGCCCGAGGGGATCGGCAGGATGGTGGCGGTGCAATGCACGGCCTCGCGCGCGCCGAATTCCGGGAATTCCAGCACCGCATCCCGCTCGGAGAAGCCGGTGCCGTGGATGTACTGCGCGCCGGCCTGCGCCGCGCGCTCCTGGATCCACGGTTCCAGCGCTTCCATCGCCTCGGACCACGGCACCAGCATGTCTTCCGGGATCGGGTTGGCCACGCTCATCTTGCGCTGGTATTCGGCCAGCACCTTGGCGTTCTTGGTGATCAGCAGCGACTGCCCGGCCACGCGGCTGTTGCCGCCGGTCTCGGCCTCGTTGGCCTTTTCCAGGATCAGGATCGACAGACTCGGGTCCAGGTCATGCGCCTCGATGGCGGCGCACATCGCCGCCAGGCCGAAGCCGGCGATGACGAGATCGTATTGCTGGTCCCACTGTTTGACGGCGTTGAGGCTGGCCATGCTGTTCCCTCCGGAGTTGCGATGCCCCGACTATCCGCACCGCCCGGGGAAATAGCCAACCAATTCGCGTATTGTCCACAACCATTGGTTGTAACTCATATGCCGTCATGGATCTTCGCCAGCTCCGCTATTTCCTGTCCGTGGTCGAACATGGCAGTTTCACCCGTGCCGCCGAGGCCAGCGGCCGCACCCAGCAGGCGCTGAGCAAGGGCATCAGCGCGCTGGAACAGCAGCTGGGCGCACGCCTGTTCGAGCGCGGCAGCCGCCAGGCGCGGCTGACCGACGTCGGCCGCCTGCTGCTGGAACACGCCCGGCCCGCCCACGATGCGGTACGCCGCTTCGAGGACCGCCTGCAGGAATTGCAGACCGGCGCCGAAGGCCAGCTGCGCATCGGTACCGGCCCCAGCACCGCCGGCTCGCTGGTGGCCCCGGCGGTGCTGGCGCTGCGCCGCCACTGGCCGAAGATCGGCGTGCACGTCAGCGGCGGCATCCTGCCCGAACTGCTGCCCAGCCTGCTGGCCCGCGAGCTGGACGCGGTGGTCGCGCTGCACACCTTCGGCGACGGCGATCCGGATCCGCGCATCCACAGCGAAGTGCTGATGCACGACGAGTACCGGGTGCTGGCCAGCGCGCGCCATCCGCTCGCCCGCCAGCGTGCGATCAGCCCGGCGCAGCTGCTTCAGCAGGCCTGGATCTTCGGGCGCCGGCTGGGCGCGGTGGAGGCCGTGTTCCGGCAGCGATTCCACGCCGCCGGGCTGGAGCCGCCGCTCAACACGATGGAAAGCGGCTCGCCGGAATTCATGCGTGCACTGATCGGCGAAGGCGGCCACCTCACCCTGCTGCCCAGCCGCCTGGCGCATGCCGAGCTGCTGGCCGGGGACTGGGTGAAACTCGACGCCCCCGGTTTTGCGTGGCAGCGCCCGGTGATGGTGCATACCCGCGACGGCGAACCGCAGAGCGCGCCCCTGGCCCGGCTGCTGCAGGCATTGCGCAATGCCGCCGCACAGGCTAGGACCCGTTGAACCACGCCAGCGCATCAGCGCGGAGCGTGCATTGATTGCATCTTCCCGCTGCAATGGTGACGCTGGACATCCCCCACCGAGGAAAACCGCCATGGATACCCGCGAAGTCCGCATGACCAACCTGTTCCTGCAGCTCGGGCTGCCGGCCGACCCCGAGGCGATCGCCCATTTCATCGTCACCAACCAGTTGCCCGAACAGGTGCCGCTGCTGGAGGCGCCGCTGTGGAATGAAAGCCAGCGCCAGTTCCTGCGCGAGGCGCTGGAAAATGATGGCGAATGGGCGCTGGTGGTGGATGCGCTGAGCGAATCACTGCACGAGGATGCGGTGAAGGCGCGTACCGGCCTGTAGGCCGCAGGCCACGACCCGGGCGGTCCATGCCGGCCCGGGTCGCTCAGTAATCCTCTTCCTCGGCCTCACGCCGGCCCTGTTCGCGGATCAGCGCCATCTCGCGGGCATCGTTGATCGCCTCGCGCACGCCATCCAGGTCCACCGCATGCTCGTCCGGGGTGTACTCGCCGCTGAGCTCGGTATCGGCCAGCAGCTCGCCGGCCTGGAACAGCTCCCACATTTCCTCGCCATACCAGGTGTCGAGCAGTTCCGGCGCGCTGCGCCCCAGATACGCGGTGAGGTTGTTGACGTCACGCAGCAGCATGGTGCGCGCGGCGTTGTTGCCGGCGGCGCTGACCACCTGCGGGAAATCGATCACGATCGGGCCATCCGGGCCGACCAGCACGTTGTACGGCGACAGGTCACCGTGGATCAGGCCGCAGCACAGCATCAGCTTGACCTGCTGCACCAGCACCGCGTGGAACTGGCGCGCCTGTACCTCCGTGAGTTCCACTTCGCCCAGACGCGCCGCGCTGAAGCCCTCGGCATCGGTGACCAGCTCCATCACCAGCACGCCATGGAAGTAGCCGAACGGCTCCGGCACGCGCACGCCGGCTTCGCGCAGCTGGTACAGCGCATCGACCTCGGTGTTCTTCCACTCCGCTTCCTGCTGCTTGCGGCCATAGCGGGTGGCCTTGCCGATGGCGCGCGCCTCGCGCGAACCACGCACCTTGCGGCCTTCCTGGTACTGCACGCGCTGCTGGAAGCTGCGCTGCGCCATGTCCTTGTAGACCTTGGCACAGCGCACCTCATCGCCACTGCGCACCACGTAGACGGCTGCTTCCTTGCCGCTTTTCAGCGGTCGCAGCACTTCATCGATGACGCCATCGTCGATCAGGACCTGCAGCTGGGGGGGTGTTTTCACGGATTCTCGGCAATACCGCTGGCGCTTCGGACAGTTCCGGAGATGCGCCATGCGGAGGGGATCAGGGCCGCCTATTGTTGCCGATGGTATCGACCGGAGGTAGCCGGGCGGCAACCGCGGTTGGGCCCGGGTTGGGATGCGGCAAGGTGGATGGCGCCGGGCAGCCGGCCGCCATCACTGCGGAAACGCCCCGAAAACAGCGTGTTCCCGCGGTGCCGGCCGGCTTGCGGGCGGTGGAAGCCGAGTGCGGAGCAGCGGCGCTGGGGCCGGCTGCCTGCACATGTGCGCGGCGGGAAATCCGCGGCGCTGCTCAGCGCGACAGCACGCCCGGGTTCATCAGCCCCTTCGGATCGAGCTGCGCCTTGACCGCATCCAGCACCGCCAGCGCCGCCGGGTCGCGGCCGGCACGGTAGTCGTAGAACTTGCCCAGCTGCAGGTTGGCCGCGCCGTGCGCGCGCATCACATCGGCGATCTGGCGCTTGAGCGTGTCGGCGGCGGCACGCGCCGGCAGGTTCTCGCCGGGGCAGCCGATGCGCTCGCGGTGGTCGGCATCCACGGTACGCACATGGAAGGCGTTGTGGCTGTCGGGCCAGTAGATGCACGGCTCGATCACCACCGACTGCGCCCCGACGCTGGACATCAGCGTGCCGATGAAGATGCCGTGCGCCTCCATCGTCGCCTGCTCGCGGGCGAACAGTTCCTGCAGTGCGTTGAACACCGCCACCGACTTCGAATGCGGCACGATGGCGTGCACTGGCGCCCAGCGTTCACCCTGCGGCCCGAGCATCGAGTTCCAGGCGGCGAACGGGTTGGCCGCCATCATCTTCGGGATCGACGGCTCCACGCCCTGGCCAAGGCCATCGACCAGCTTGCGCGCGCGCGCCACGCGGTCGGCCACTTCGGCGGCGCTGTCGCCTTCCAGGGTGATGTGCAGCGAGAACTGCTGCTGGTCGACGATGTCGCGGCCCTTCACCGCCAGCTTCAGGCCGGAGATCAGGCCGCCCTTCTTGATCACGTTGGTCAGCGCCTTGACGTCGCTGGACAGACTGGCGCGGCGCATGCGGATCGCGGTCAGCGACGGATCGAACGCGGCGGTCTCGCTGGCCAGGCCATGGCGGGCAAGTTCGCCGAGCGCGCCGAACAGGGCATCGGGCGAGGTGAACTGCCAGGACAGGTAGTCGATGTGCGCGTGCCGGGGGATCAGCTTGAGCACGATGCGGGTCTTGATGCCGAGCAGGCCGCAATCGCCGAGGAACAGGCCGGTCAGGTCCGGGCCGTACCAGCGGAAGAACGGGCTGGTGTTGGCGGCGGCCGCCGAGCCGGTGGTCAGGATCTCGCCATTGGCGGTGACCACCTGCAGGCCCAGCACCACATCGGCCGAGCAGCCGTAACGCGCCGAGCCGTGGAAGATCGCCCCCTGAGACATGCCGCCGCCAACGGTGGCGTGCGAGCCGGACATCGGTCCGAAGTACGGCGTGCGCACGCCCTTGGCGTCAAGCGCCTCCTTCAGCGCGCGCCAGGTGACACCGGCCTCGACCACGACGTAGGCGTCCTCGAGGTTGATCTCGACGATCCGGTCCAGCGCGCCGGTATCCACCAGCACCGCCGGCTGCTGCGCGGCGATGTAGCCCCCGGTGTAGCTCATGCCGCCACCGCGCGGCACTACCGCCACGCCGGCAGCGGTGAGCTGCCTGACCGCCTCGGCCAGCTGCTGCGTATCGTTCGGGCGCAGCACCGCCAGCAGCGGCTGGCCCTGCGAATAGACGTCGGTGGAAAAATAGTCCAGCTCGGTGGCATCGGTGACGATGGCATCGCCCCAGCTGGCTTGCAGATGGGCGATGACATCCTGCGCGGTTGCGGTGTTGGTGCTCATGGGAGTCCTTCGGGATCAGGCGGACAGCGCGGCGGCGCGGCCCTGGAAATCGGATTCGGCATCACCGCTTGTCTGCAGCGGTACCGGCAGCGCACGCAGCCGCGCGGCCAGGCCGGGGGCGGTGGCATCACGCAGCAGCGTGTGCAGGCGCGGGCCCAGCCGTAACAGCTCGACCACATTGGCGTGCACCTGTGCCGGCGCCGGCGCATCGACCCGGCGGCGGGCAGCGGCGCCGGGCGCCAGCCACGGCCACAGCAGGTGGCGCTCGCGTTCCCACTGCCAGACATCGCACAGGTAGCCACCGGCGCGGTCG
This sequence comes from Stenotrophomonas sp. UBA2302, assembly GCA_002345545.1. Classification (GTDB taxonomy): domain Bacteria; phylum Pseudomonadota; class Gammaproteobacteria; order Xanthomonadales; family Xanthomonadaceae; genus Stenotrophomonas. The sequence continues at coordinate 8,897 of DDVW01000010.1, forward strand.
ATGACGGTGGTTGGCAGGTTGGCCAGCAGCACGGCCTGTTCGTCGGCGTCCAGCAGCCACGGTGCATGCAGCTGCACCTGCTGCACGCGCGTACCCAGCGCCTCGACCAGGGCCGGAACGTAGCCCGCGGCTGCACCGTGCGCCTGGATCAGTACGGCCGGGTGCCCGTGGAGCGCCTCCAGCAGCGCGGCGACCACGACCTCGGCACTGAGCTCGCAATCGCTTTCGCACGAAGCACCGTGACCAGGCAGATCCGGCAGCAATGCCGCGCCTTCGCCGGCCGGCAGCTGCGCCGGCGACAACGGACGCGTGCCCGGTGCGTGCAGTACCAGCTGCAGCGGGCCTGCACCGGCACGCTCCCACAGCGCCATGTCACCGGCGACGGTCGCCACGATGCGGCGCTGCCAACCGGCAGCAGATGGCGCGGCGGCCTTGGCCACGAACGCCGGCTCGCCGGACAGCAGCTGCGCCAGCCACCCATCCATCTTCGCGTGCATCGCCGGGATGCCTTCGCGCTCTTCGACCAGCTGCACATGCGCCGGCAGGTTCTGCAGGCGCGGCATGTGCGCCAGCAGCGGGTCGCCATGGCGGAACACCATCCATGCCGGCATCGTCAGCTCGTTGACCCAGTGATGGTCGTTGTGCCGGAACGCGGCCGCATAGCCGGCACGGTAGGTGTCGCCCACGTCGAGCACGTCCATCACCGCCTCGCGGGTGCCTTCGGTGGTCTGCGGGGCGATCGCCATCGCCGCTTCGGCACGGCCGTCGTACCACGGGAAGAAGTACTTCTGCTCGCGCATGCGCGACCACAGCCAGCGCAGGTGCGAGCCGTCCCATTGCGGCACGAACGGCGGCAGGTAGGCCTCGCCGTACAGCGCGGACTCTTCCGGGGTGAAGGCCGCATAGCCGTCGACCACCAGCGCGGCGACGCGTTGCGGATCGGCCCAGGCCAGCCAGGTCGCGATCAGGCCGCCGGTGTGCATGCCGAACACGGCGCAGCGCTGCAGGCCGATGGCCTCGCAGAACTGCCGTGTGGCCGCACCGAACTCGGCGATGGTCATCGGATTGCCGGGTAGCGGATCGGAATAGCCGAAACCCGGCGTATCGGGAGCGATCACGGTGTAGCGGTCGGCAAAGCGCTGCATCATCGCCGTCCACATCCGCGAGTTCTGCGGCGACTGGTGGATCAGCAGCAGCGCCGGACCGGTACCGGCGATGCGGTAATGCACCTGCCGTCCGTCCACGGACACGAAGTGGCGTTGGATCGAGGTCATGCGTGTTCCTTAAAGCCGTACCAGCGCCTTGCCCAGGTTTTCGCCGTTGAGCAGGCCGATGAAGCCGGCCGGCGCGCTGGCCAGGCCGTCATGGATGTGTTCGCGGTAACGCAGCGTGCCGGCGGCGAGCATCGCGGCCAGTTCGCGGCGGCAACGTTCGAACTCGTGCAGGTGGTCGTACACCACCAGTCCCTGCAGATGCGCACGCGCACCGATCACCGGGCCAAGGTTCGGCCCCGGCGGGCGCTCGGCGCGGTTGTACTGGTCACTCAGGCCGCACAGCACCACGCGCGCATGCAGGCGCAGCAGCGCCAGCGCCGCTTCCAGCACCGCGCCGCCGACGTTGTCGAAATAGCCGTCGATACCGTCCGGGCAGGCCGCACGCAGCGATGCCAGGAAGTCCGCATCGCGATAGCTGACGCAGGCATCGAAACCGAATTCATCGATGGCGATGGCGCACTTCCGCGCACTGCCGGCGATGCCGACCACCCGGCAACCGGCGGCCTTGCACAGCTGCCCGGCCACGCTGCCAACGGCACCGGCGGCGGTGGAAACGAGAATGGTCTGCCCCGGCCGCGGCTGCAGGATGTGGCGCACCCCTGCCCACGCGGTGAGGCCGGGAATGCCCAGCACCCCGACCGCCGTGCTGACCGGCGCCAGCGTGGCATCCACCCGCGACACGGCCGCCGCATCCAGTACGGCCTGTTCGGCCCAACCGGTCATGCCGGTGACGATCTCGCCAACGGCGAAGCGGCCACTGCGATCTTCCCGCACGGTGCCGATGCCGTAGCCCGGCACGATGCTGCCCAGCGGCGGGCACGGCAGCGCGTAGCGGCCGCCCAGCTGCGCCCGCAGGAACGGATCCAGTGACAGCCACTGCACCTGCACCCGCAGCTGACCGTCGCCGGGAACCGGCACGGGCTGATGTTGCAGTTCGAAGTCCTGCGCCTGCGGCATTCCTTGCGGAATCTGCCGCAGGCAGACGGCCTGCATGGTCATCTGCAAGCCGTGCATCAATCAGAACGCGTTGATGCCGGTCAGCTCGCGGCCAACCACCAGCTCGTGCACGGTCTCGGTGCCTTCATAGGTGATCACCGATTCCAGGTTCAGCGCATGACGGATCGCGCCGTGCTCGGTGGTGATGCCGGCGCCGCCGAGCAGGTCGCGGCATTCGCGCGCGATGTCGATGGCCATGCGGCAGTTGTTCCACTTGGCCAGGCTGACCTGGGTGGGCTGCATCTTGTCGGCTTCCTTCAGGCGGCCCAGCTGCAGCGACAGCAGCTGCGCAGCGGTGATGCGGCGGGCCATGTCGGCCATCTTGATCTGCGCGCTCTGGGTAGCGGCGACCGGACGGCCGAACAGGATGCGTTCCTTGGTGTAGGCCAGCACTTCGTCCAGACAGGCGACGGCCGCACCGATCGGGCCCCAGGTGATGCCGTAGCGGGCCTGGGTCAGGCAGCCCAGCGGACCCTTCAGGCCCGTCACGTTGGGCAGGCGGTTGGCGTCGGACACGCGCACGTTGTCGAAGAACAGCGCACCGGTGGCCGAGGCACGCAGCGACATCTTCTTCTTGATTTCCTGCACGGTGAAGCCCGGGGTGCCCTTCTCGATCACGAAGCCCTGGATGCCGTCTTCGGTGTGCGCCCAGACAATGGCGATATGCGCCATCGGTGCATTGGTGATCCACATCTTGGAGCCGTTGATCACCCACTCATCGCCGTCCTTGACGGCGCGGGTCTTCATGCTGGCCGGGTCCGAGCCGCCGTGGGCTTCGGTCAGGCCAAAGCAGCCGATCACCTTGCCGGCGGCCATGTCCGGCAGCCAGCGCATGCGCTGCTCTTCCGAACCGTAGGCGTAGATGGGGTACATGCACAGCGAGCTCTGCACCGAGACAAAGCTGCGCAGGCCCGAATCGCCGCGCTCCAGCTCCTGGCAGATCAGGCCGTAGCTGACATAGCCCAGGTTGGAACCGCCGTACTGTTCCGGCAGGGTCGCACCCAGCAGGCCCATCTCGGCGATCTCCGGGATCAGATGGGTCGGGAACTCACCCTTGTCAAAGCAGTCACCAATGATCGGCAACACGCGCTCATCGGTGAAACGTGCCACCGAATCCTGGATGGCCTGCTCTTCTTCGGTGAGCAGGGAACGGACGTCGTACAGGTCAAACGGATTGAGGCTCATAAGTACTCACTACGAAGCCGAAACGCTCGGCAGGTGGGGGATAAGGTAGTGCAATCGGTCAGGCCGACAGAATGGCCGCGGCGGCACGCTCGCCCGACTGGACGGCGGCCTCCATGCCCGGCACATGCAGTTCGGTCTGTTCACCGGCAAAGTGGATGCGTCCAAACGGGGTGTTGTTCCACTTCACCGTCTGCGCAAACTGGCCCGGGGCGATTTCGCCAAAACCACCGCCGGCAAACGGGTCGGCGCCCCAGCTGCGGGTCTCCAGCGGCTGCAGGGCACCGACGCTGGCCGGGCGGATGCGGGCAAATTCATTGATGACCCAAGCCAGGCGCGCGTCACGGTCCAGCTTGTCGGCCTGCTGCGCGGCCGCGCCGTTGAGCCAGACGATCAGGCGGTTGATCTGGCCGTCGTCACCGGGCACGGCAAACACGCGCTGCAGCGAACCGGTGCTCCACAGCCACAACGGCTGCTTGTCCTCTTCCCAGAACGGGCGGGTGGGCTGCAGGTGCAGCGTGGTCACCGCATTGGCACCACGGGCGGCCCATACGGCACGCTGTTCGGCCGGCGGCGCCGGGTCGATCACGATGCGGCTCAACGGCGCGCTGGGCAGGGCCAGCACCAGGTGGGCGGCCTGGAAACGGCGGCCATCGGCGCAGCGCACTTCCACCCCGCGCTTGCTCGATTCCACCCCGATCACCTGCGCGCCCAGGACCGGCGGCCGTTCCAGCGAGGCGGCCATGGCTTCGGGCAGCGCCTGGCTGCCGCCGTCCACCCAACCGGTGGCCTGCTCGCCATAGCGGCGCAGGGCATCGCGGCGCAGTACATCCAGCGCACTGATGGTGTGTAGCGAGGAATAGCTGTTGCCAATGTCCATCCACTCGATGGCCTGAGCGGACCAGCCCTGCGCGGACAGGTGCTGGGCCAGCGAAATATCCAGCGTCAGATTGGCCGGGTCGCGCCAGCTGTCGATGGCCGGCAGCGCGATGCCATTGAGTGCGGTGGACAGCAAGGCCGGCGGCGGCAATGCACGCTCGCGGCCCTGCAGGGTATTGAAGGGGCTGTCAGCCCAGGTAGTGGCCGGGATGATGGTGTCACCAAACCCCAGGCCCATGCCGCTGACCGGCGGACGGGCCACCGACGGCGGGTTGATCCCCACACCCACGGCCTTGGCCTGGGCATGGACGCGGGCGTAGCCGGTACCGACTTCGACGCCGCCAATCTCAAAGCGCAGGCCGTTGCGGGTGACCGTGTGCAGGCGGCCGCCGACGCGGTCGTTGGCCTCCAGTACGGTGACCCGGGCTCCTGCCGCTTGCAGTGCGCGTGCAGCGGCCAGGCCCGCCAGACCCGCACCCACCACGATCACATCACCGGCCGGCGTGACCGGAACACGTGCGGACGCGGCCACCGGCAACATGGAAAGGGCCGTGACCGCGCTGATTCCCTGCAAAAAATGGCGTCGTTGCATCGTCGCTTCCTGGGGCGTCAAGCATGGGACGACCCGGGCGGTTGCCCGCCCGGGCCGGAGGGACTGCTTAGAACTTGTAGCTCACTTCCATACCGTACATGCGCGGCAGCGACGGGGTCACGCCGAAGTCACGCACGTTGACCAGGGTCAGGCCGGTCAGCGGCGGCACGTTCGGAACGGCGATGTACTTGTCCGGGTTGACGGTACGCTGCGCATCTTCCGGGGTACGGTCGTTGAACGCGTTGTTGACGTAGGCGCTGATCTGCCACTGGTCGCTCGGACGCAGGGTGAAGCGGAAGTTGGTGCGTACCGAGGCACCCAGGTACGCCAGGTTGTGCACCTGCACGTAGCGCTTGCTCTCGTAGGTGCTGTCGACGTTGGCGGTGTAGCTCCAACCATTGGCGAACTCACCATCACGCATCAGGCCCAGGGTGGCCTTGTGCTTGGGCACGCGTGGCAGGTAGTTACCCGCGGCATCGGCCGCCGGGTCAGCCAGCGTCGGGGCTGCGGCATCGGAGAACAGGTCCGCATGGTCCTGGCTGATGAACGAGACGATCTTGGCGTCGGTCAGCGAGTAGTTGAAGCTGGCCTGCCAGCCCGGCGCGAACGCCCACTGCGATTCCAGTTCGAAACCCTTGACCTCGGACTCACCCACGTTGGTGGTGTAGCTGGTGGAGAACAGCGAGCCGTTCTTGCGCAGCACCGGGCCGGTCTGGGTCAGCTGCTGGTTGGTCCAGTCGATGTAGAACACGTTGGCGTTGACGCGCATGCGTCCATCGAGCCAGTCGCTCTTGACGCCGAACTCGTAGTTCCAGGTCTTTTCTTCCTCGAACTTGTCCAGGCCCTGGGCCAGCAGCTGGGCCAGCGCATCGTCGGACAGGTCGGCACGGAACACGGTGGTGTTGAAGCCGCCGGGCTTGTTGCCCTTGGACACCAGGCCGTAGATGTTGACGTTGTCGGCCGCCTGATAGCTCAGGGTGAAGCGCGGGGTGAAGCTCTTGAACGATTCGTTCAACGCATACGGCAGACGATAGGTGTTGGTACCCAGGATGCGGGTATCCACGCCACCCTTGCTGATCTCGTCGGTGGCGTAACGGCCTTCAGCCGAGGCGGTCCACTGGTCATTGATGCGCCAGTTCACCATGCCGTAGACGGCCTTGTTGACGGTCTTGTCGTCCGGATCGGTGGCGATGGCCACCTTGCTGGCCAGGTCACCACCCCAGCCCGGCTTAGCCGACTGGCTGTAGTAATACAGGCCGAACATACCCGACACGGCCAGGCTCTGGTCGGTGCTCAGGCGCAGGTCCTGCGACCAGTCCTTCAGCGAATCCAGAGTGAAGGTTTCAAACGCACCGGCAAAGCCACGAGTCGAGCTGTAGTCCTGGTCAAAGGCATTGTACTTGTCCGCATCGTTGTACGCGGTAGTCGAGGTCAACTGCCAGCCGTTGTCGAACATGTAGTCGACCACGAGGCTGGAGCGGTTGAGGGTCTGCTTGCGGCCGGCATAGAAACCTGCGGCTTCATAGGCATCGGTGTTGATGCCGATGTCCGACGGCATCTTGATCTCGCCACAGTAGTAGCCGCGGGTGCGGGTTTCGGCAACTGGGTACAGGCCGAGGTAGCTGGCACCGGTGTATGTAGGCAGGTAGCAGTTGTTAAGAACGTCACCCTGACGCTGGATGGCGATATGGCTGTCGCGGTTCTTCTGCTGGCTGATGCGTGCGGTGATTTCCAGGTTCTCGTTCGGACTCCAGGAAACGGCGCCCATCACGCTTTGCGAATCGTTGCCGCCTAGGTCCTTACGGCCAGAGGCGCTGTTGTAATATATATCGTCATTGCCACGCTTGGTGGCACTAATGTCGTAGCCGAACGTGCCATTCTCGTTGCCGCCGGAATAGAACAGGCCCAGCCTTTCCTGGCCGTAGTTGCCTGCGCCCAGGGTCAGCTTGCCGCCCGGCACCGAGCCCGGCCGCTTGGTGATGAAATTGACCGCACCAGAGAAGGTACGGCGGCCGAACGCGGCTGACTGTGGGCCACGCACCACTTCCACGCGCTGGATGTTCTCCAAGCCATAGCCGGAGATGTCGCCTTCCACATAGATGCCGTCGATGAAGAACGAAGCATTCGACTCACCCTGAATGTTGGACATACCTCGGATGACCGGGCGATCAGTTCCGCGACCGTAGCCGGAGCGGAAAGAAAAACTCGGCGACATGTTAGCGATGTCGCGGATGTCATTCAGGCCCTTCTTCTCGATCGTCTGCTCTGATACCGCCGAAATCGGCAGCGGCATCTGCTGCAGCGGCTCCGATACGCCACGTGCGGTCACGGTGATCTGGTCAAGACTGTGGACGGTGGCATTGCCGCTTGCCGGCGGCGCGCCGGCCTCGTCGCCCGCGGCGGCGGCATTGCCCGCACACAGCAGCAGGGCGAGGGTGATGGAGGAGCACAGCAGATCTGGCTTGATGTTTTTCATGGATGTCCCGACTGGAGAGATGATCGGAATGGAAGAAAGGATGGATGCACCGGCGTTGGGGGAGGGTTCCGTCCTTTGAATCCGTGCTTCAGTCCTGCTTTTCCGCCGCACGCTGCTGCTGGAGCTGCTTGTAGTAGCTCCAGCTGGTCATGTTCGGTTGCACCCAGGTTTCAGGCGCGCGGGCGTATTCGGGGTATTTGCTGCGTACCAGCTCCCGGATGTCGGCCGGCAGTTCGTCGACCGAGGCACGCTTGTTGCCCTGGGCGATGTACAGCAGGCTGCCCGGACGGGTGCCCAGCTTCATCCACGGCAGCCATGGCCCGACGCGGGTCCAGCCATAGGTCACCGGCACGCTCTTGAGCGCCGGGTCTTCCATGGCTGCGCGCGGGGCGAAGAACATGAAGTGCTCCGAGCCCATGTAGGTCGGGCCGCTGGACTCGGCCGGGAATTCGGCCGGCTGCAGCGGGTTGGGATAGGCCAGCGGGATGTTCAGCGTCAGCATCACTTCGTCACCGGCTTCCACCCACGGCAGGTGCAGCGGCCGGCCCGGCGCGTTGAGCACGGTGTTGACCGGGTCGTTGGCGACCTGCACCACTTCGTTGCGCTCGCCCGAGAGCGGGTTGTCCCAGCTGTCGATGATCTTGCCGGTCTTCAGGTCGCGGTAGAACGTGAGCTCGCGGGTGTACAGCCGCCACACGCCATCGGGCTGCTTTTCCGCGCGGCAGATGTTGTAGCCCTCAAAGCCCATCAGCGGCGCCGCCTTCTTGCCCGGCTCCTGCGCGAACAGGGTGCCGGCCCACCACAGGATCTCCTCCTGCTGCGGATCCAGCGAGCAGCGCAGCTTGACCATGGCCTCCAGGCTGCCGGCTTCGGACTGCAGATCCAGTGCATGCGCCTGTGGCGAAAGTGCCATTGCGGCGGCCAGCAAAACCGATGACATTCGAATCACGCCCGACTCCCCGTTTGAAGTGGAGCGACAAGACCGGTGTCCTGACCTGCTCCGTAGTGCGAAGGACAGGTTTTTGACCCGTCGCTGGATGCTATATAGCTATATCATTAGTACATGATTGTCCAATCATTTGTAACACCTTTTCAGCGACCCTGTGCTACCGCTGCAATCCCGCGGCCACAGCGGCCGCAGGCACCCGGCACCGGTGCGCAACATGCTGCTTTGCAACATGTTTTGGCGACGGCAACCGGCCCATGCGTCCTCGCCACCTGTCCGGACAATCGCCTGGGCCCTGCTTCCGTGGGCACAGGTCCATCGGCGGTTTTCACCGGTCGCGGACAGGTATGGTCGAAGTGGTTGACCGGCGCTGGAATTGCATGACATATAGGCATAACTTTAGAACTTGCCTGATCCGCAACCAGGAGTCGCCATGAGCCAACACGCCTTGCCCCCCAGCTGGCAACACGTCGGTCGCCACGCGGTGTTTCCCGAGAGTGCGCACGACGACACCGCGCGTTTCGATTTCCTGGCCAACCTCAACGGCTACCTCGCCACCCAGCTCGGTCCCAAGGTCAAGCTGGCGTACGAGCAGCGGGTGAAACCGGCGTTCGAAAAGGAAAAGGGCCGCGCCCCGGAGAACCGCCACGAGATCCGCAAGGCGATGGCCGGCGACGGCATCTACCAGACCTGGAGCGCCCTTCGCCGCAACACCATGGAGATGCGCCAGCAGGCCGGTCGCGGCCTGGTGCTCAAGCAGATCGATGCATTGATCGAGAAGACCCGCGCACTCAACGCCAGCGACGACGGCCTGCAGCTGGATCCCTCGGTGAAGGTGCCACGCTATGCCAGCGCGGTGGATATCCACTGCATGCCCGGCGGCTACCACACCGAGCTGCTGGCCGATGACGTATCGGCGGCCGCCAATTACGACTGCGGCATTTTCGCCACCACTGGCGGCATGCTCGGCCGCTACAACGACGGTGGCGGCCAGGCGCTGGCGCAATGGCTGAAGGAAGAGCACCCGCAGTTCAGGCCGCGCCGCATCCTCGATATCGGCTGCACCGTCGGCCACAACGCGGTGCCATTGGCGCAGGCGTTCCCGGATGCCGAGGTCATCGCCGTCGATGTCGCCGCACCGATGCTGCGCTATGCCCACGCCCGTGCGCGTGCGCTGGGGGTGGACAACATCCGCTTCCGCCAGGCCAATGGCGAGGCGCTGGACTACCCCGATGGCCATTTCGACCTGATCACCACCGCCATGTTCTGGCATGAAAGCTCGTCCAAAGCCATGCCCGTCAAGCTGCGCGAGATCAACCGCCTGCTTGCGCCAGGCGGGCTGACCGCACACCTGGAACAGCCCCAATACCACGGCATGGATCCGTACGAGCAGTTCATCCGCGACTGGGACACCTACAACAACAACGAGCCGTTCTGGGGGGTGATGCACGACTACGACCTGCGCCAGATGATGGCCGCGGCCGGGTTCGACGCCGGGCGCTATTTCGAAACCAAGGTCCGCGGCGTGGTCGACCGGGACATCTTCCCGGTGGCCAGCGAAAGCGGCGAAGACCACGGCCGCGCCGCGCTGTGGACCATGTTTGGAGCGTGGAAAGCATGAGCATCGACCCGATCGCCCTGGCCGGCAGCCGCGCCCGCGGCAAGCGCCCGTACTTTTTCAAGGACCCGGATGTGGAGCGCGTGCTCTCCATCGCCATGGCCATCGCCATGGAGAACGCGGTGACCCACCAGCGCCTGGACGCGCTGGAACGTCTGATCGAACAGAAAGGCCTGCTCAGCCGCGAGGAACTGGACCAGTTCCACCCCGACCGTGAAGCGGAAGCACAGCGCACGCTGTGGATGAAGGAATACATCGCCCGGGTGCTGCGCATCGTGCAGCAGGAAACCGAGGCGCTGGAAGGCGGTGCTATGGACGTGCCGATGGAAGAAGTAATGGACGAACTTCGCGACCAGTAAGGCGCCATGCGCGTCGCCCATCAATGACCACACTCAAGGAAAGCACATGACCGATCTGCAGAAGCACATGCCCAACCTCGCCAAACACGAAGGTGTCTGGGATGGCATGTACCGCTACTACGATGCCAACGGCGACAAGATCGACGAACACAAGTCGCGTCTGGTCTGCCGCATCACCGGCGATGACCAGATGCCGTACCACCAGACCAACCACTACAGCTGGGCCGATGGCAAAACCGAAGTCCGCGATTTCAAGACCACCTACTCGTTCGGTCGCATCATCTTCGACAACGAACTGATCTATGGCTGGTGCACCGAGATCCCGGCCGACGACCACCACCGCACGCTGATGCTGTACTGGCAGCGCAAGGGCGAGGAAGGTCTGGAGCTGTATGAAATGATCCAGCTGTCCGATTGCGGCACCCTGCGCAACCGCGTGTGGCACTGGTACAAGAACGGCGTGCTGGTGCAGCGCACCCTGATCGACGAGAAGTTCGTCAGCCGTGACTGGCGCAAGATCAGCGGTCCGAGCTTCAACGGCGAAGCGATCTGATCCATACGGCTGGTGCATAGAACATGCGCCAGCCTCTCCATCGGCACAGCCACGGGTATTACACCCATTTTGCGATGAGGTAAGCATGAGCAATTCCAGGCGTTCATTTCTGTCCGGTGCAGCCGGATTGGCTGCATTGGGAGCCGTCGGACCAGCCTTGATGGGTGCCAGCGGAAACACCTTTGCCGCCATGGGCAAAGGCCCCGATACCCTCAACCTCCACGACGATGGTACCTATGACACTGTTGAACTGGCCAAGCCCGCGTGGACCATCGGCCTGATGCAGACCCCGGTGCACACCTTCGAGGTGTCCGCGGTCAAGGCCGGCATGCAGCGCAACCTCAAGTACATCGCCGAGGCCATCGACAAGGCGTGCTACTACGCCACGCCCGACCTGCTGTTCTTCCACGAATTCCCGCTGACCGGCTGGCGCAAGTGGACGCGCGCCGAGTCACAGAAGATGTGCATCGAGATCCCGGGCCCGGAAACCGAAGTGATCGCCGCCAAGGCGCGCGAACACAACGTGTGGATCGTGTTTGGCGCCTATGTGCGCGACCCGGATTGGCCGGGCCATGTGCTGTCCATCACCACCATCATGGACAACAAGGGCAACATCGTCGACAAGCACTGGAAAGCCCGCAACGTGAAGGGTCTGTTCCCGGGCTTCGAGCTGTTCACCACCACCATCCATGACGTGCTGGACCAGTACGTGGAGATGTATGGCCGTGACGCAGTCATCCCGGTCACCCGCACGCCGCTCGGCAACATCGCCACCAGCTCGACCCAGCGCGAGCCGGAGATCTTCCGCGCGATGGCCATCAAGGGCGCGGAAGTCATCCTGCGTACCGCGACGGGCGGCTTCGAGCCGATCGACATGCAGGCCACCAGCCTCTACAACGGCGTGTATACCGCAGTCGTCAACAATTCCATCTCGCCGGACAACGGCCCGTTCTTCGACGACCCGGGCTCAGGTGGCACCGCCCTGTACGGGCCGGATGGCAAGATGCTGTCCGAGGCCAGCAGCAAGCATGAGCAGGTGGTGTTGTCGCGCGTGGATATCGGTGCGCTGCGTGCACGCAAGCGCCAGCCTTCGATCCACACCTCGCTGTACCGTGATGTGTACGACAGCTACCACGAGCGCTACTCGCCGAACCTGTTCTCCAGCTACCAGCCCACCTCGCTGGAAGATGCCGGCAGGTACCTGAAGGACAAGTCCAACTGGAAGTAAGCCGACGCTTGCCGCCAGAACAAACGGCGCCGAAAGGCGCCGTTTGCTTTTGCATGCCAGCCTGCCGGAACACCGCCGCATGCGGTCATGCGGTCATGCGGTCATGCGGTCATGCGGTCATGCGGAAGCATCACCACCCGGCATCTGCTCCAGCTGCAGCCGCAGCTCCTTCATGTAGGCCATCGCCGCGGGTGACAACGCACGCGTCGCCAGCCAGCTGGCGCCCTTTTCCTGCGGCCACTTCAACCCGCTCACCGGCAACACCTTGATGAAGCCGCTGGCCAGCTCCTTGGCGATGCAACCGATGGGCAGCATCGCCAGATAGTCGTGCTCGACCAGCGCGGCCATGGTGGCCACGGTGGACGTGGTATGCAGCACCGGCACCGGCGCGGTCACGCCATGCGCGGCGAAGGCATCACTCCAACCGGCAAGAAACGCGTCGAATGGCCCTCCCGCCGACCATGGGTAGCGCAGCAGGTCCTCCCAGCTGACCTCGGCCTGGCTGGCCAACGGATGCGAATGCCTGCACACCGCATGGAAGCAGTCGAATATCAGTGGCTCGTGGTTGAACCGCGGATCGGGCCCACGCGCAGGAAGCTGGCTCAGGATCAGGTCCGCCGTGCCATCGATCACCATCTGCAGGTTGCCGGTGTAGGTGCCCATGGTGATGCTCAGGCGGAAACCCGGGAAGTTGCGTCGCAGCGCTTCCAGTGCCGACACCACCGGCCGCAGCGGAAACGTGGCACCGATCACCAGCGACACCTGCCCAGCATTGAGGTCGGCCATGCCACGCAGTTCGCGCACCAGCCGTTGGTGCTCCGATGCATGTACCTGCCAGGACTGATGCACCGCGCGGCCGAACCCGGTCAACGTCATCGGCTTGACGTTGCGCTCAAGCAGGACATGGCCAAGCTCCTCCTCGAGCCTGCGCACCGCCATGCTGATCGCCGGCTGGGTGACATGCAATGCAGCGGCGGCCTGGGCGAAACCACCCTGATCGACGACAGCGGCGAAGTAGCGAAGTCTGCGCGCGTCCATCAAATGTATTTATCGAAGAATAAAAACAGAGAGCTTGTAGTTATCAAAATTTGTCCGGACAATCAAGTCGAGGTCCAGTCCCACGCATAACGGAGTCTGCTTCGCATGTCCGCACCCGGGAAACCGTCGCTGTCCTTCAGCACCAAGTTCTTCTTCAGCCTGGGCTGGCCGGTCGAGTACATCGTCCTGCGCTCGCTCGAACTGTTCGTCCTGTTCTACTACACGCAGGTACTGGGGCTTCCTGGCTCGCTTGCAGGCCTTGCACTGTTCATCGCGATGCTGGTGGACGCTTTCGCCGATCCAGCCATTGGCGCCTTCAGTGACAACCTGCGCAACTCGCGTTTTGGGCGCCGGCACACGCTGATGTTCATCGCGCCGATCCCGCTGGGCCTGGCGCTTGCAGCCGTGTTCCTACCACCGGACAACATCGGCCAGTGGGCCTTGTTCGCATGGTTGACCGCCACCACCATCGCGGTGCGTTTCCTCTGCGGCCTGTACATCGTCCCCTACTCGGCGCAGCTGGCGGAAATGACCCGCGAGCCAGCCGAGCGCGCCTCCCTGCAGCTGTACAAGTCGATCGCACAGACCCTGTTTGATTCGGCAATGCTGGCGCTGGCATTCAATGTCTTCTTCATCAAGAATCCGGATGGCAGCGGTGGACAGAGCGATGCATCGGCATACCTGCCTTTCGCGTTGACCCTTGCGGGCGCATTGATCGTCACCACCACCGTCTCGGCACTGGGTACCTGGCGCAAGATGCAGCAGGTCGAACGAGAGAGTGCCAACGACACCGTGGGTTCGGCAGGCGCACACAAGTCGCATGTTTCCCTGACCGCCGTACTCTCATCTTGGCGCAAGGTGTTATTCGGCAGCCTAAACATACGCACATTGATACTGGGTGCACTGCTGACCGCACTTGCAACATCGGTTATGCGCTCGCTGGCCTCGCACCTGGGCGTGTTCTTCTGGGAGCTGACGCCGCAGCAGATTGGTTACTGGCAGCAATCAGCCATCCCCGGCTTCTTCGTCGGCATGATCATCGCCCGGGTCTGCGCCAAGCGTGTGGAACTGATCAGCATGGTCAAGCTCAGCCTGATCCTCATCATCTGCGCCGTCGGCGTGCTGCCGCTGCTCAAGTTGTCCGGCATCATCGCGCCAGGCCAGGTGCTGTTCTCGGCACTGTTGTCCAGCAACTTCGTCATGGGTACCGGCTCCGGCATTTTGATGCTGGTCGCCGGCCTAGTGTGCGCCGAAGCAGCCGACGAGGATGAATTCCTCACCGGCCTGCCGGCGCAGGGCTTCCTGTTCGGCTTCGTGTTCCTCGCCACCAAGATGGGTTCAGCGCTGGGCAAGTTGCTGTCCGGCACCGCGCTGGACATCATCGGCTTCCCGAAGGGCGCCACCTCGGTACCGGTGCAGGTCACCAACACGCTTGCGTTGACCCTGGTCGCATCGGTGGTGGTGTTTGGCGGAGCGTCCTACTACTTCTGGTCGCGCTTCCATCTGCCCAAGCAACGTCATCGTGAAATCCTGAGCGCCCTGCAGGAGCGCCGCAATCCTTCTCCCACCGCCACCGACGCATGAGGCCTGGCAAATGAATGCTGATCCCAAAGACATGAAGGTGCGTGACGTCGCGCACCCTATGCTGCCCGCGCTGACCGTCGAGGACATCAGCCGCCAGCGCGCGGTGGTGACCCTGCGCCGCATCCTCTCCTCGAAAGTGCGAAGCCAGAACCATCGCCATTTCAATCAGACCGGTGCGGTGGAATTTGAACGCCAGCATGGCCGCCGGCCCGAGTCATTGGCCGATATCGAGCAATCGCTGTTCAATGTGCCGACCTACCGAATGTGGAGCGCAGCCAACCGTGCCGTACAGGAGATGTTGTGGGTGTCGGTAGGTGAGCCCATATTTCGCGACCAGCAACGGATCAATGCTGAAGCCGCGCGCCTCTGTGAAGCAGCCGACAAGCGTGGCTCGCTGAGCATCAACCGCGCCTACGACCCGTCACCGGAAGTGGCCGACATCGACATCCACCTGCAGCCCGGGGGCTACGCGCTGGAATTGACGCACGATGACGTGACCGCTGGCGCGCTCTACGAAACCGGCGGCAACGTGTTCTCGTTCAGCGTGGGTGGCCGTCGCGACGACAGCAAGGCCGCAGCCATCAATCGCCTGCTCAGTGAGATCGCTCCCGATTTCCAGCCCGGCCGCATCCTCGACATCGGCTGCTCCGCAGGCGCTGCCTCGGCCGCTTATGCTTGGCGCTATCCCGAGGCCGACGTGCATGCCATCGATATCGGTGCCGGCATGCTGCGCTATGCGCACGCACGCGCCGAGGCACTGGGTGTTGCGGTGCACTTCCACCAGATGGATGCCTCGCGACTGGAGTTTCCGGATAACCATTTCGACCTTATCGTCTCCCACAACGTGCTGCACGAGATGGGCGATGAAACTCGCAAGCGCATGATTGTCGAATCGCTGCGCGTGTTGCGACCCGGTGGATTCCTGGTCTACCAGGACGTGAACGTACGCTCCATCACCGACCCGATCATCAAGGCCGACATCGTCTGGGAAAAGCACTTTAACGGCGAACGCTTCTGGCTGACTTACAGCGAAGCCGAGCTGACAAGCGAGATGCTGGCGGCGGGATTCCCCTTCACCCACGTGAGCGAACACGAGATACCTGCAGTGGCCGGTGCGCTGCGCTGGTACGTAATCGTGGCACGCAAGCCGGATACCGCAGGAGCCGCCGCATGAGCACGTCCAGTGATGCCATCATCGCCCTGGTGCAGACCGCCCGCGGCCAGCGCCCGTACAGCATGCAGGATCAAGAAGTCGAGCAGTGCTTCAACGTGACCCTTGCGCTAGCGGTGGAGTTGATCGCCAGTAACGACCGCATCGATCGCCTGGAACGCCAGCTCGCCGAGCTCAGTGGCAAGAGCCTGCAGGACGTACGCAGCGGTGCCGGTGATTCCGAAGCAGATGACCAGCGCCAGGCCAGCAACGAAGCAACACTGACACGCCTGCTGCGGATCCTGATCGATCCACGCCCTGTGGTCGATCAGCGCCCGCAAGCCCGCACTCAAGGCTGAGCCAATCAACGCAAAACAATCCGTCTGGCGGTTCCCCGCCGGGTTACGGGGCGCTGTGCCTGCATTCCGGCACCACGCCCATGACGCATCTACGTAGGAAGTGAAAAACATGCTGGAAAACTGGGATGTCATCGTGGTTGGAGGCGGATCATCGGGGTTGCCAACGGCATTTTTCGCAGCCGCGCGTGGCGCACGGGTATTGCTGATCGACCATGCGCCGCAGCTAGGCGGCACGCTCTGGGTGGCTTCCGGGCAGATGAGTGCGGCAGGAACCCGCTTGCAGCAACGCAAGGGTATCGAGGACAGCGCCGATGCTCACTACGACGACGTGATGCGCATCAGTCGCGGCAGCGCTGATCCCCAGCTGGTGCGCCTGGCTGTGGACAACGCTGCGTCCACCTTCGATTGGCTCGAAGACCAAGGCTTCCGCGCCCTCCCCGATCATCCGGTGGAAGGGAACGCGCACGAGCCTTACCAGCAAAGCCGCTATTACTGGGGCGAACAAGGTGGGCACAGCGTCAAGGACGTGCTGGTTCCACTGGTCATGCAACAGGTGCAGGCCGGACGCATTACGCTGAAACTGGAACACGAAGTCACCGAGCTGCTCATCACCGATGATGGCGCGGTGGCAGGTGTTGTCGCGCGCGACCAGAGTGGAGCAACTTCGCGCTTCCTTGCCCGCAGCACCGCACTCACCTGTGGCGGCTATGCCGCCAATCCGGAATTGTTCGAGCAATTGAACGGATACCCGCAGTACACGGCGCAACCCTATCCGTATGCGCGCGGTGCCGGCATCCGCCTCGGCATGTCTGCGGGTGGCTACCTGCGCGGCCAGCAGAATGTCTACAACAACTTCGGCAGCTTGCTTGATGGGGACCAGTTCCCCTGTCCACTCGCCGCCCGCGTCGTCACCTATCCGGAAATGCGCCAGCCGTGGGAGATCTACGTCAACGCGCGGGGCAATCGCTTCGTGCGCGAAGACATGCCCAGCATCGACGCGCGTGAAATGGCCCTGTCGATGCAACCAGCGCGCCGCTTCTGGATCATTTTCGACCAACACATCCTCGATACCGCTCCTCCCATCCTGCTCAACTGGGATCGCGAACAGTTGCGTGAAGCGTTTACGCAAGGCCGCCCGTCATTCCTCAGTGCCGGCAATCTTGCCGAACTGGCTGCATTGGCTGGAATTGACGCCGCCGGCCTGGCCAGCAGCGTGGAAGGCTACAACTACGGCGTGCAGACCAGGAATGATTTCCTTGGCCGCCAGCATCTTCCTTCGAGCATCGGCAACGGCCCGTTCTACGCACTGCGCATGCAGGGCTCGGCGACTTCATCCGCCGTCGGCCTTGCGGTCAACAACACGCTGCAGGTGATCCGCACCGACGGCTCAGCCATTCCTAACCTGTATGCCGCCGGCGAACTGCTCGGTGCCGGGCAGACGATGGGCAAGGCTGCCTGCGGCGGAATGATGGTGACGCCAGCCCTCACCTTTGGCCGCCTGCTGGGCGAACGACTGCTGCCCCTGTAGGCCCACGTCGCACGCACATGGCGCCGGTTAATCACGCAACGCATCCCCGACGCGTGCAGTGCACCACCCGCTGTTCTCCATCAGCACCACGGACATACCCACACGACGGCGGGTTCCACACAGCCGTCTTCGTCCCCTTGCCGTCCTTACCAACGAGAACGACATCATGAAGAACGTAAAGCCGGACCTGTTGTTCACCGCCATTTGCCTGGCGCTTGTTTCAGTTGCCGGAAGCCTGCAGGCGCAGGAGGTCACAAACAGCAACTCCCCCTCTGTCACGCAGCTGGACGCCGTGGAAGTGAGCGCGCGTGGCGTCAAAGAATCCCTGCAGCGTGCGCCATTGCCGATCACGGTGATGTCGGAGAAGGTCATCGAAGAGAAGGGGCTGGTGGACATCCGCGACATCGCCAACCTCACCCCAGGTTTCTCGATATCCCCCACGTTCGGCCGCGCCAATGAAGTACCGGTGATCCGCGGCATGTCCAACATCCCGCAAGCGATGACCGCCGAGCCGGCCTACAACGCATCGCTGTTCATCGATGGCATCTACGTGGGCGGTGACATGTCCACCTTCGGCCTTGACAACGTGCAGCAGGTGGAAGTGCTGCGCGGCCCGCAGGCGGCAGCATTCGGTCGCAGCACGTTCGCCGGCGCCATCAACTACATTACCCATCGCCCGGGCAGCGTTGCCGGCGGCAAGCTCACGCTCGGCACCGGCAATCACGGCCAGCAGAAGCTGGGCCTGTACCACTCCGGTGGCAGTGATGATGGCCGCTTCGGTTACGAAGTCTCCGCCAACCGCCGCGCCACCGACAGCCTGTATTACAACGCATCTTCCGGCCGCAAGGACCTCGGCGGCACCAAGACCACCAGCTACATGGCCGCGGTTGCATGGGCACCGACCGAGAACCTGGACCTGGTGTTCCGCGCCGCGCGGCAGACAACCAATGACGACCATGTCGCTATCACCATGATCGGCGCGGACAAGAACAACTGCTACCTGCCGGTGCCCACCGCGTCAGCCACCGATCCTGCCAACTACATGGTGTCCCGCAGCAAGGGCTATTACTGCGGCGACCTGCCATTGCCGCAGAGCTGGCGCATCAACACGCCCGGCTTCGAGGCGGCGGGCAGGAAGGCGGGCATCGAATCCACGGCCATGCGCTACAGCCTCAAGGCCGACTACCACTTCGAAAATGGCTGGCTGCTCAGCTCGACCACCGGTTACAACGAACAGGAACGTTATTCCGGCTTCGACCAGAGCTATGCTGGCGTGCACAACTACGTGCTGGCGAGCGGCGCCTCCATTCCCGGTGCCACTGCCAGCTACGCCTTCGTACGTTCGCGCGACATCTCCCAGGGCCTGCGCCTGAGCACCGACCAGAGCAAGCCACTGGCGGCCCTGGCCGGCGTGTATTACTACCGCTATAAAGGCCTGCCCGGTTGGGGTGGCACCCTTGCCTCGGCCAACGCCACACCGAATGACCCCGGCAACCTTACCGTCAACAAGGCGGTGTATGGCCAGGTACGCTGGAATATCAACGACCGCTGGACCACCTCGCTTGAGGCGCGCTACGCCAGAGACGAACTGACACTGGACGGCAGCAGCACGGTGACGCTCGCGGGCCAGGGCGGTGGCACGTTCACCAACGTCTACACAGCCAAGGCCACCTACACCAGCCTCACCCCGCGCTGGACGCTCAGCTACCAGCTCAACGACAACGTGAACGTATTCGGCCTGGTCTCCAAGGGCAACAAGCCCGGTGGTTTCAACACCTTCGTCTACTACGGCGGCCTGACCGACACTGCCCGCGCCGAGCTGATTGCCAACGGTTATAACGAGGTGCAGGAAGAAGAGGTCACCAACTACGAGCTCGGCTTCAAGAGCGACTGGCTGGACAACACCCTGCGCATCAACGCCAACCTCTACCAGATCGACTGGTCCAACCAGGGCCTGAGCCTGGCCGCCTCGGCTATGCAGTGGAACGGCGTCAACTACAACACCGCCTACACGGTGAACATAGGAGAGACCCGCATCCGTGGCTTCGAGCTTGAAACGCACTGGGCGTTCGCGCCGGGCTGGCTGGCCTCACTGGTCTATGCATACACCGATTCGGAGATCCAGAAGTTCCTCAATCAGGACCAGGCCGACATCCTTTCCAACGCCACCAACCCCAACCCCGGCATGTCCGATCCGCTTGCCAGCCTGGCCGGCAAGAAATCTCCGCTGGTACCGACCAACAAGGTGACACTGAGCGTGGGTCGCACCACACAGCTCAGCAACGGCTGGGAGTTGAGCGGCAACTGGGACACCACCTACCAGAGCGACCGCTACCTGCAGGTACACAACCTGGCAAAGCTGGGTGCATCGACACTGAGCAACTTCCGCCTCAGCCTGGCGCCCAACGATGCCTGGCGTTTCACCGGCTACGTTACCAATGTGTTTGGCGACGACTCACCACAAGGAGGCATCCGTTATCTCAGCTTCGAAGCGCCGTACATCAATGTGCCGATGGTTGCACCTGCTATCGGCAGGCAGTCGGTGCAACAGCGTGACTTCGGCATCACTGCCCCCATGCCGCGCATGTGGGGTATAGAGGTGAGCTATCGCTTCTGACGGAATCGTGCATTATCGAAATTGAGTATGCATAGAGCGCGCATCAACGAACGGCGTCCAAAGGGACGCCGTTCCCATTCAACCATCACGGATTGGCATACCTCGTCTGCCCCCATTTGCAGACACCCGAGCCAGAGCATCGGCTACGCGATGTTGGTCGCAACAACCAAAAGAGGTTACGCGTGTAAACCACAATCAACGGTCCGAATGGATCACACAGTTATAGGCCCAGTGTTAACTACGAAATCTCGCCCCTAAAGGTAGTCGAGCTGGTTTTGTAACAGTGCTAGCAGGCCGCCGAAGCATCGAGCAGAAGACACAGGTGCTGCTACGTATGACCGAATGCACTCGGCCCATCCACGTGCGGTGGCACCGGCACGACAGTGGTGGTCGGCGAATGGCGTGGCCTGATCGCAGTGCTGATCTTATTTCATCTCGTTCTGGCTCAAGTTGCGCTAACGAGAAGCTTTCCTGACAGCCCACTTCGCTGACACGCGGGAAGACTACGTGGCGCACGGCAAACGACTCTACCCTGGCTGCTCTGACAGCCGTGCCCAATCTGGTTGCGGCATCAATCCAAGCGATCAGCCTCGTCTTCACCCCCATGACCCATAACTATTAACCGAGCCCGGCGCCCATGCTCTCGCGTTACCGCCGCCTTTTCGCACCCCCATATGCTCCTTGCCGCCGCCCTTACCAGTGCCGTTGCGTAAGCTTCCCCGTCAAGCAGACATTTCAAAAGTAGAACCTTCGGCGGCTTGACGGTACTCGACCGGCGTCATGTCGCCGAGCGAGTCATGGGGACGCTCCTCGTTGTACTCGAGCATCCACCAGTACGCCGCCTCGCGTACGTCGTCGAGGCGGGTGAACAGGTGCTGGTCCAGGACCTCCTCGCGGAAGGTCCGGTTGAAGCGTTCGATGTAGGCGTTCTGGTTGGGCTTGCCTGGCTGGATGTACCGGATGGCCATGCCATTGAGCTTGGCCCACTGCACGAAAGCCTCGCCCAAGAACTCCGGGCCATTGTCGGTACGTAGGACCTGCGGCAGGCCGTGGTCGCGCTTGAGCTGCTCGAAGATGCGGATCAGGCGCGCGGACGAGATCGAGGTGTCGACCTCGATGTGCAGCGCCTCGCGGTTGAAGTCGTCGACTACGTTGAAGGTCCGGAAGCGACGGCCACAGGCCAGCGCATCGGCCATGAAGTCGGCCGACCAGACGGTGTCTGGCAGGCGCGGGACGTACAGCGGCACGCGTTCGCGCTTGGGCAGCCGCTGCTTGGCCTTGCGACGCAGGTTGAGCTTCATGGCCTTGTACACCCGGTAGATTCGCTTGTGGTTCCAGTCCGGCCGAGCACGGCGCAGGACCTTGCAGCACTTCCAGAAGTCGCGCGTCGGACGACTCTCGACTTGCCCGGCCAGTGCCGCGATGATCTCGGCGTCGCGCACGGTCCAATGCAGCGGCGGTTGATACCAGGCCGCACGCGACAACTCGACGCAATCACAGGACCGGCTCAGGGGCCGCGCGTGCACCTCGACCAGGTACCGCACGGCCTCGCGCTTCTGCTCCGGCCCTACAGTTTTTTTGCGATCAGGTCCTTCATCGCCGCGTTGTCGAGCGCCAGCTCGGCGTACATCCGCTTGAGCCTGGCGTTCTCGGCTTCCAGGTCCTTGACCCGGCGCAGCTCCGAGGCCTCCAGGCCCCCGTACTTCGACTTCCACTTGTAGTACGTCGGCACGCTGATGCTGGCCTGCCGGCAGATGTCCTTGACCGGCACGCCGGCGTCGGCCTGCTTGAGGATCGAGACGATCTGGGTCTCGGTGAAACGGGACTTCTTCATGGAACCTCCTGGCTGGGGAAACATGCCAGAAAGTTCTACTTATGGGGTGTCTGCGGATCGGGGAAGCTTACGGTTGGGGGCTGGCCACACCGGCTTCTGGAGGAAGGAGTCCCTGACTCCAGCATATTAGGCCGGTAAGCTCTCTGCTTATGCGGCCGCCCGGCAGTTATGCTGCAAAGTCTGCATCATCAGCAAGCGAATACTCACACCATTGATGGGAATGATCGTCAGACCAGGCAGGTGGAAAGCAGACCCTGCCATGGAATGCAATCCAGACCGCGCATCAGCCCTACTTTGCTGCACAGCCGCATGAGTACGGCCACTTCCGCCCCAACCTTCGGGACAGACACGGCACCGGGCGGACACGGTATGGTGTCGCCTCTTCAACCTAGAACCACACCGATGCCCGCCAATCTTTCGGCCCCGGCCACCGCGCCGTCGCAGAAACTGGAACGCGCGCTCAAGCCGCGCCAGCTGATCATGATGGGACTGGGCAGCGCGATCGGCGCCGGCCTGTTCCTCGGCTCCGGCGTCGGCATCCAGGCCGCCGGGCCGGCGGTGCTGATCTCCTACCTGGTCGCCGGCACACTGGTGATCATCATGATGCACGCGATGGGCGAGATGGCCGCCGCACGGCCGGCCAGCGGCGCGTTCTCGGTGTATGCCGCCGATGCGCTGGGCGCCACCGCCGGGGCTACAGTGGGCTGGTTGTGGTGGGCGCAGCTGGTGGTGGTGATCGCCGCCGAATCGGTCGGTGCGGCCGGCCTGCTGGCCACGCTCTGGCCGCAACTGTCGGTGCCGCTGACCTCGCTGGCATTCATGCTGGTGTTCACCGCGATCAACCTGCTGGGGGTGAAGAACTACGGCGAGTTCGAGTTCTGGTTCGCGATCCTCAAGGTCGGCGCGATCATCGCCTTCATCCTGGTCGGCATCGCCCTGTTGCTGGGCCTGCTGCCGGGCGTGACCTCGCCGGGGCTGGGCAACTTCACCGCCCACGGCGGCTTCATGCCCAAGGGGCTGGCCGGCATCGGCGCGGCGCTGCTGGTGGTGATCTTCGCCTTCGGCGGCACCGAGATCGTGGCCGTGGCCGCGGCCGAGACCCAGGACCCGGAGCGCAGCCTGGCGCGCGCGATCCGTACCGTGGCCTGGCGCATCCTGGTGTTCTACATCGGCTCGATCGGCGTGATCATCGCCGTGGTGCCGTGGAACAGCGAGGCGCTGAAATCGCCGTTCGCCGCGGTGCTGGACGTGGCCAACATCCCCGGCGCCGCCACCGCCATCACCCTGATCGCGGTGATCGCACTGCTGTCGGCGCTCAACGCCAACCTGTACGGCGCCTCGCGCATGATCCACTCGCTGGCCGAACGCGGCGAGGCCCCGCGCTGGCTGGCGCGCACCAACGCCCGCCAGGTGCCGGTGGTCGCGGTGCTGGCCAGCGTGCTGTTCGGTTTCGGCGCCACCGTGCTGGAGCTGCTGTACCCGGACAAGGTGCTGCCGGTGCTGCTCAATGTGGTCGGCTCCACCTGCCTGCTGGTGTGGACCCTGACCCTGCTGTCGC
Organism: Stenotrophomonas sp. UBA2302; assembly: GCA_002345545.1. Lineage (GTDB taxonomy): Bacteria > Pseudomonadota > Gammaproteobacteria > Xanthomonadales > Xanthomonadaceae > Stenotrophomonas. The sequence goes on from DDVW01000010.1 coordinate 32,668, forward strand.
AGCTGATCCTGCGCCGCCGCGCCGACCGCCTGGGCAC
>DDVW01000010.1:32729-38098 GCA_002345545.1 Stenotrophomonas sp. UBA2302
GCGGTGATTTTCGCGCTGCTGATGGTCTCGCCGCAGACCCGCATGCAGTTCCTGTCGATGGCCGCTTTCACCGCGTTCATCGCGCTGTGCAGCGCTCTGGCGCGGCACGCCCGCAGCCGCTGAGCATGCCGGATCGGGCTGTTTGCCGGACTACGACCATGACGGGCTTGTTTTAACGCGAAACTAACGGCAGGCTGCGCCCATTCGAGGCCCGCCATGCCCATTCCAGAGCCCCACACCACCACCGCCATCGCCAACCCCACCGCTTTCGCGCAGCCGCTCCTGCGCGGGCCCGGGCGACGTGTGGCGGGTCGCCGCCCGTGGGCCGCCGATGCGGCCGGATCGGGCAGGCCGGTGTTCAAGCACACGCCCGCGCCGCCGCTATCCCTGCCGGCGGCACCGGCCGCGGCGCTGGCCGCAAAAATCACCTTCAATGCACCTGCTCCGGGCTATCAACGCGACTGTCTGGAATGCACGGGCCCGACAGCCTCCGCCGGCACCGGACCGACCTTTCATCTCCCCCATCGCATTACCGCACTGACATGAACGACCTAGACGACCTCATCGAGCGCGCCATCGACCCTTCCTCCGTCAAGCCGGAAGGCACGCTGACCAACCCGCCCTCGTTCGGCGTGTATGCCATCGAGGATGACAGCGACGGCAGCACCCATTACCGCTTCGGCAACCACCCGGTGCGCATGCACGAGCTGGAAGACAAGTTCGGTGCCGCCGAGCTGGAATACCTGTTCCTCAGCCGCGAGGATGCCGCCGCGATGACCGCGCTGCTGAACCGCCCCGAGTCGTAAGCAGCACCTCACCGGCGCGCAGGGTGCACGCGACGGGCCGCTGCCGGGGGGATTCGCAGTGGCGGGGAAAACCGGCATTGCCTGCCGCCTGCCCGGCAGGTACAAACGGCATGCCCGTCAGCGGCAATGACGATATTGCGGGATCATCCACGGACCACCGGGGAGTCGTATGAATCTTTATGCCGTGCTGTTGGCCGCCGTATCCAGCTTCCTGCTGGGAGGCCTGTGGTATTCGCCGCTGCTGTTCGGCCGCGCATGGAACCGCGAGAACGGCGGTGAAGTACCGCAGGGGCATCCGGGCAAGGTATTCGGCATCAGCTTCGTGTTCTCGCTGCTGGCCGCCCTGGCGTTCGCCTGGCTGCTCGGCCCGCAACCGGAACTGCGCAAGGCACTGCTGTGCGGTGGAGTGGCCGGCCTGGGCCTGGTCGCCACCAGCTTCGGCATCAACTACCAGTTCGCCCAGCGCAGCGGCAGACTGTGGGCGATCGACGGCGGCTACCACAGCGTGCAGTTCGTGCTGTTCGGCCTGATCCTCGGGCTCTGGCACTGAGCCTGTCATCCACCACCGGGAGCAAGCGATGCCCCCCCACCGCCGTACACGCTGGATGATCTCCGGCCTGATCGCCACCCTGGCAGGAACCGTGGCGGCGGCACCACCTCCGCCCACGCCGCAGCAGCGTTACGAACGGCAGCTGCAGGCCTGCCTGCGCAATCCGCAATACCGGGTTGGCGGCGCGGCCACCGGCGAGTGTCTGGAAGCGGCCACCGCCACGCTCGACGCGGATATCGAGCGGCGCCTGCAGGCATTGGCGGCGCCGCGCTGTACCGGGGTGGGTGCGGGACTGGCGCAGGCACAACAGCATTGGCAGCAGTACCGGCAGATCCAGTGCGCGGCCTACCAGACGATGTTCGACAACACCGCCATGTACCTCAATGGCACGGCCTGCCAGTTGCGGGTGACGCTGGAGCGGCAACACGAGCTGCAGCAGCTGGCCGCGCTGCAGCCTTCGCTGCATCCGCCCTGCGACTGAGCGCGCTCAGCCATCTGCGGCGGGACCGGCCAGATGGGCCGCCAGCCAGCGCTCGACGGTCACCCGCGTGCCCAGCTTGGCCGGCACCTGTAGCGGTATCGCCCGCGCGAAGGCGTCGGCGTCGCGGATGAAGGCCTGATTGGCCACCCGCTGCGCCTGCTGCACCGTCGACTGCTGCCGGCGCAGCTGCACGATCTGCAGCGACGGCCGGCCCGGCGGGGTGAACTTCTGGTAACGGCGCAACTCATCGGCGACCAGCGTGACATCGGCCTGCCGCTGCGCCAGCGTCTGCCCGGCACGCAGCAGCTGTTCCAGTGCCAGCCCGCGCGGGTTCAGGTCACCGTCCGCGTCGAACAGTGCCAGTGGTGCCAGCGCCGGATCGCGCTGCTGCAGACGCTGCAGGTGCAGCGTCCAGGGAAAGGTCACGGTGAAGTCGGGCATGCCGGTCGCAAGCGGGGGAAGGGCGGCGCACTGTACGGGCTGGCGCCGGCCGGCACCAGCCACGCCTTGCGCAACGGTCAGCCGATCACCCGCTTGAACGGCGGCAGCGCATCGATGATGCGTTTGCCGTAGCGGCGGGTCAGCAGCCGCGAATCGAGGATGATCACCCGGCCGCTGTCCGTGGAGGTACGGATCAGCCGCCCGGCGAACTGGGTCAGCGTGCGCAGCGCGTGCGGAATGGCGATCAGGTTGAACGAGTTCAAGCCGCGGCTTTCGAACCACTCGCCCAGGGTCGAGGTCTGCGGATCGGTCGGCACCGCGAACGGCACCTGGGTGATGACCACCGTGGTGCAGGCCTCGCCCGGCAGGTCCAGGCCTTCGCCAAACGAGTTCAGGCCGAACAGCACCGAACCCTCGCCCGCCGAGGTGCGCCGGATGTGCTCGTCGATCATCTTCTGCTTGGCACCCTCGCCCTGCACCAGCACCTTCTTGCGCAGCGTGGCCGGCATCAGCTCGGCCACCTTCTCCATCTTCCAGCGCGAGGTGAACAGCACCATGCTGCCCTTGTCCCAGTCCAGTTCCCCGGCCAGGTACTTGGCCACCTCCTTCGGGTGGCGCTCGCGGTCGTCCGGTGGCACCGGGAACTTCGGCACGATCAGCTCGGCCTGGTTGGGCAGGTCGAACGGCGAGGCCAGCGACACCATCTCCGCGTCCTCGGGAATGCCGTTGTCGATGGCCAGCGACTGGAAATCGCCGCCGGCAGTGAGCGTGGCCGAGGTCATCAGCACCGAATCCACCTCCTCCCACAGCAGCTTGCGCAGCACCATCGCCGCCGACACCGGCGAGCAGTGCAGGATGTAATCGCCATCACGCGACAGCGTCACCCAGCGCGCGATTGGCGGCTGGCCGTCCTTGTCCTCGCGGCGCCAGCCGGCCCACAGGTTGTACTGCTGCTCGATCATCTCCTGGGCCATGCCCAGGTTGCGCTGCAGGCGCTCGACGGCGGCGTCTTCCTGCTTGCCCTTGGCCACCAGTGAGGTGGCGGCCGTGGCCCAGTTGAGCAGCGTGCGGGTTTCGTCGGCCAGCACCTCGATCGGCTGCTTCCACGCTTCCGGCAGACGGCCGTTGGCGGCACGCCACATCGGCTCGCGCTCGTCCGGCTGCGGAATCCATACCTGGGCGATGTCATCGCGGAAGGCCTTGAGCAGCTTGCTGACCCGTGAGGCCACCTCGATGGCCTCGTTCGGCAGCAGGTTGCCGATCCTGTCCTTGTCCACCGCACGGTAGGCGCCGGCGATCAGGATCTGCAGGCGGCCGGTGCGCTTGGCCATGTCATCCAGCGGCAGGTTGGCCGCGCCCTGGTCGATGGCGACATTGCCGATGTGGTGGCCTTCATCGAGCACCAGCAGCATCTCGCCGGGCGGGGCGATCAGCGGCTGGCCGCTGTCACTGTCGCCCAGCGACAGCGCCGACAGCAGCAGCGCATGGTTGGTGACCACGATCTGCGCCTCGCGCACCTCAGCACGCGCGCGCAGCACCGGGCACTGCGCCGAGTACGCGCAGCGGCGCCCGGCGCAGGCCGAGGCCGGGGTGGTGATGCGCTGGCGCAACGTGGGGGTGATGGCCTCCGGCGCGTTGTCCAGGTCGCCATTCCAGCGCCCGTCCAGGAAGGCCTTGGTCAGCTTCTCGGCGGTGTCCATCTCGATCGGCGCCAGCGGCCGGTCGTACAGCGGCACCTCGTCACCGAACATGCCTTCCTGCGCGCCCTCGCCCTGCGCCTCGGCGGCGTTGCGCGTGCACAGGTAGCGGGTACGGCCCTTGGCCAGCGCCACCGTGGCCTGCAGCCCGGTGTTCTTCAGGAAATTGGGGATATCGCGCTCGACCAGCTGCGACTGCAGCGCCACCGTACCGGTGCTGATGACCAGTTTCTTCTTGCTGGCCAGCGCGATCGGCACGCCGGCGGTCAGGTAGCCCAGGCTCTTGCCGACGCCGGTCGGTGCCTCGACCACGCCGACGCCGCCGGTGGCCAGCGCGCGCGACACCACGCCGATCATCTGGCTCTGCGAACGGCGCGTGCTGAAACCGGGTGTGTTGGCCTGCAGCTTGGCGTAGGCGTCGCGGATGCCGGTCTTCAGGTCCTCGGTCAAGGTCCGCGGTGCTTCCACTTTTTCCGTCACGCCAATGTGCCGCCTGCTCCGATAAAGGCGGCCATTTTCCCATAGCCGCCGGGTTTCACCGAATCGGCCGCCGGCTCAGCCGTTGCCGGCCGGCAACGGACGCCGCAGCGCCTGCACCAGCGCCCACGCCAGCAGGATGAAACCGGCCGCTTCCAGCAGTGACAGCGCGAAATGGGCGACGCCGAGCACCGTATTCAGGCCGCCGAGGCCGGCGAAATTGCCGCCGGCGATCAGCAGCAGCGGCAGTACGCTCAACAGCCCGCCGACCAGGGTTGTCACCAGCAACAGTCCCAGCGCCGCCAGCGCCGCCGTGCGCACCCGCCCGCGCGGCGTGTCCAGCAGCATCACCAGGGCCACCCCCAGCGCGATCAGGATCGGCAGGCGGTAACCGAGGGAGAGCAGCAGGGTCGTCAACAGCTGCGTGCTTTCCATTGCGCCGTCAGTCCGCGGTGACCAGGACCGCGTCACGGCCACGCAGCTCGGCGTAGACCGCGTCGGTTTCCGGGCGCATGCCATGCCACTGCTGGAAGCTCTCGGCAGCCTGTTCGACCAGCATGCCCAGCCCGTCGAAATAGTTGCGGCAGCCGGCGGCACGCGCCCAGGCCAGGAACGGGATCGCCGCCTCGCCGTAGTTCAGGTCGACCGCGGTGGTCATGCTGTTGACCAGCGACAGCGGCAGGTTGAAAGCCGCGTCTTCGCCACGGGCGGCCGAGGTGGCATTGATGATCAGCTCGAAGTCGCCCAGGTCGCGCAATGCGTCCCAGTAGGCGGAGATCGCCCGGCCCGGCTCGTTCATCGCATCGGCCAGCGCGTCGGCACGTTCCGGCGAGCGGTTGACCACCACCAGCTCGAGGATGCCCGCGTCCAGCAGCGCCGGCGCCACCCCGCGGGCGGCACCGCCGGCGCCCAGCAGC
>DDVW01000005.1 GCA_002345545.1 Stenotrophomonas sp. UBA2302
GCCTGCCAGGCCAGCACGGCCCCGGCCAGCCACAGCAGCAACCCCAGCACGCCGGTTTCGGCGAGTATCTCCAGCACGATCTGGTGGGCATGCAGCGCCGGCTCGTGGCCCCACGCGGCGGCCTGTTCCGGCGCCGGGTTGCAGTCCGGCCACGCATCACGGAAGCCGCGCGCGCCCACGCCGTTGACCGGATGCTCCCGGGCCATGCACAGCGCCGCGCCCCAGATCTGGCCACGACCGGACAGCGCCGCATCCACGCCTGCGCTGTCGCCACTGAAGGCCAGCGTGGTACGGGCGATACGTTCGCGCACCTGCGATGAGCCTACCGCCAGCGCGGCAATGGCCAGCACGCCGGCAACCAGCAATGCCGCCATCCACTTCCACCCCAGCAGTCGCCAGCCGGAAAACAGCACCACCAGCGCGTAGGTGATCCACGAGGCACGCGAACCGGCCAGCACCAGCACCACCCCGATCAGCACCGTCGCCAGCAGCCAGCCGGCGCGCCCCCAGCGCCCGCCAGCGGCAAACAGCGCGAACGGCGCCATGCTCGCCAGCACCTGGCCGAACTTCAGGTTGCACGGGCCGAACAGGCCGGACAGCCGGTCCGCCGCGGCGACCTCTTCGGCAGTACACAGCCCGCGACCGCTGCCCAGCCACTTGAGCTGGTCCATCAACCAGAACAGCGTGCTGGTACCGGACAGTGCCTGTACCAGCGCATCCAGCGTCCACAGCGCCACGATCAGCGCCAGCCCGTTGAAGGTCAGCCGCCGCCGCGCGGCAGTCGCCACCGCTATCGCCGCCAGCCACATGAAGGGCAGGTAGCGTAGTCCGGCGGCAACCTTGCGCCAGGCCTTGCCCGGATCGGCCGCATCGAACGCGGACAGCAGCTGCGGCAGCCAGTAGGCCAAAAACAGCAGGCCGGTCAGCTTCCACGCCGAGGCGCCCGGCAGCACGGTGCCGCTGCCGCCAAAGCGCAGCTGCAGCAGGCGCACGCCCGCCAACAGCGCCGCCAGCGCCAGCACCGCCTCGGCAATCCCGGGGGCCGGCCACAGCGCGACAAAGGCAAGTATCCAGACCGGGGCCCAGCGTCCGGGCGGCTGCGTTACGGGTTCCGGATCAACGGGCAAGTTCGGCATAGACATCCAGCGTGGCGCGCTGCATCGCCTGCAGCGTGAAGGGAATCCGTGCCGGCAGCACCGGCGGGGACTGCAGCAGTTGTGCGGCACGCTGCGCCAACAGCGCCGCATCGCCCGTCGCCACTGCGCCGGAAGGTTGCAGTTGCGCCAGCAGCTCGCCGACACCGCCATGGTTCCAGCCCAGCACCGGGCGACCCACCGACAGCGCCTCCAGCACCGTGCGCCCGAACGCCTCGGGCTTGTCGGACAACTGCAGCACCAGATCACTGGCCGCATAAGCCTGGGCAATACGCGCGGTCGGCTCGGTGATTGCCAGTGCATCGGCCACGTCCAGCTCCTGCGCCAGCTGCTTCAGCTCACGCACATAGGCCTCGCGACCGGGCTCGCGCGCGCCGGGCATCCACAACCGTGCCGCGATGCCGTCCGCACGCAGCGCTGCCAGCAGCCGCAGCGCATGCGCATGGCCCTTGAGCCGGGTGCCGCGTCCAGGCAACAGCAGCAACGGGCCATCGCCGCCAAGCACGGGATGTTGTGCCGCCAGCGCCAGCCGCGGGCGGCGGTCGGTACGCGCCACATGCGGGAACTGGGCGATGTCCACGCCCCGCGGTATCAACCGCAGGCGGGCCGGATCGGTCTTCGGATAATGCGCCAGCAGGTAGTCGCGCACCGTCTGCGAGACGCAGATCACGCGTTCGCCACTGGCCATGATCGCGCTGTAGCGACCGGGCGAATTGAGCCCGTGCATGGTCGTCAGCCAGCGCGGGCGCTGACCGGCCGGCAAGCCGCGCAGCGCATGCCAGCCCAGCCACGCCGGCAGCCGTGAGCGCGCATGCACGATGTCCGTTCCGGTTTCGGCAAACAGCCGCCGCAGGCTGGACACATGGCGCAGGGTCAGCAGCGACTTGCGGCCGATATCCAGGGTCAGGTGCTCGGCGCCGCTGTCCAGCAAGGCCGGCACCAGCCGGCCACCGGCGGACACCACGATGGCGCGGTGACCCTTGGCCACCAGCGCCGCGGCGACCTCCAGGGTCGAGCGCTCAACACCACCGGACTGCAGTGCCGGCAGCAGCTGCACCACGGTCAGGCGGCGCATCGACGCGGTCAGTCGGCCAGCACGAACACCGAGCCGCAGTACGGGCACGCGGCCTCGCCGTTGGGCTCACTTTCGATCGGCAGATACACGCGCGGATGCGAGTTCCACAGCGCCATCTCCGGCGTCGGGCAGCTCAGCGGCAGATCGGCGCGATGCACGGTGTAACGCTTTTCGGCGTTGGCGGGCGCAGTGGCGGTATGGCTCATGGCTAGGCACGGAACAGGTTGCGAGGCGGCCAATTCTAGCAGTGCCGGCCTTTGTCCGGGCCGGGCCGGCAGAATGCGGAAGGGCCGGTGCATGCCCGGCCCTTCCGTGCGTTCTGGCAATCGCGGGTCAGCCGTTGCCGCGCTCGCCGTCGCGCTGCTTGCGGATCTGCGAGTCGACCGCGGCGATGGCGGTCATGTTCAGCACCCGGCGGGCGCTGGCGCTGCTGGTCAGGATATGTACCGGCTTGGAGATACCCATCAGGATCGGCCCGATCGCCACGCCATCGGTGAACACCCGCACCAGGTTGTAGGCGATGTTGGCCGCTTCCAGGTTCGGCAGCACGAACAGGTTGGCGCGGCCCTTGAGCGTGCTGTTGGGCAGCAGCTTCTCGCGCAGCGCCTCGTCCCACGCGGTGTCGCCCTGCATCTCGCCGTCCACGTTCAGGCGCGGGTTGCGCTTGAGCAGCTGCTCGCGCACCTGGCGCATCTTCAGCGCATCCTTGGAATCGTGGCTGCCGAAGTTGGAGTGCGACAGCAGTGCCACCTTCGGCTCGATCCCGAACAGCTTCATCCGGTAGGCCGCCTGCAGCGTCGATTCGACGATCTGCTCCACGCTCGGGTCTTCCTGCACGTGGGTATCGACGAAGAAGAACACGCCCTGCGAGTTGATCACCCCGGTCATCGCCGAGGTCGAGCTGACCCGTGGCTCCAGCGGAATCACGCTGCGCACGTAGCCCAGCTTCTTGTGGAAGCGCCCGACCAGCCCGGACAGCATCGCATCGGCTTCGCCGCGCGCCACCATCACCGCGGCGATCAGTGTCGGCCGCGAGCGCATCAGATTCTTGGCCGCCGCCACGGTGACGCCCTTGCGACCGGTCATGTCGTGGTAGTACTGCCAGTAGTCGTTGAAGCGCGGATCATCGTTGATGTTGGTGATCTCGAAGTCCACGCCGGCCTGCATGCGCAGCCCAAGCCGCTCGATGCGCGTCTGGATCACATCCGGGCGGCCGATCAGGATCGGGAACGCGACGCTCTCGTCGATCACGTTCTGCACCGCGCGCAGCACCACTTCCTCTTCACCTTCGGCATAGACCACGCGCTGCTTGTCGGCACGCGCCTGGTCGTACACCGGCTTCATGAACAGGCTGGTGCGGTAGACGAACTGCGCCAGCTTCTCGCGGTAGGCGGCCATGTCGGCGATCGGCCGGGTGGCCACGCCCGAATCCATCGCCGCCTGGGCGACGGCCGAGGACAGCTCCACCAGCAGGCGGCGGTCGAACGGACGCGGAATCAGGTAGTCGCGGCCGAAGCTCGGCGCTTCACCGCCATAGGCCGCACCCAGGTCCGAGGCCTCCTTGCGCGCCAAGGCGGCGATCGCACGCACGCAGGCGACCTTCATCTCCTCGTTGATGCCGGTGGCACCCACATCCAGCGCGCCGCGGAACAGGTACGGGAAGCACAGCGCGTTGTTGACCTGGTTCGGATAGTCCGAGCGGCCGGTGCCCAGGATCGCATCCGGGCGCACCGCCTTGGCGTCTTCCGGCAGGATTTCCGGGTACGGGTTGGCCAGCGCGAAGATCACCGGGTCGCGCGCCATCGTCGCGACCATCTCGCGGGTCAGGATGCCGCCAGCCGACAGGCCCAGGAAAATATCGGCGCCGTCGACGATCTCGGCCAGCGTGCGCTTGTCGGTATCGCGCGCGTAGCGGGCCTTTTCCGGGTCCAGATCGGTACGGCCGCTGTGGATCACGCCGTCACGGTCGAACGCCAGCACGTTCTCCGGCTTCACCCCCAGCTGCACCAGCATGTTGACGCAGGAGATGCCCGCCGCGCCCATGCCGGTGGTGGCGACCTTGACCTCCTCGATCTTCTTGCCGGTGATCACCATGGCGTTGAGCACCGCCGCACCGACGATGATCGCGGTGCCATGCTGGTCGTCATGGAACACCGGGATGTTCATCCGCTCGCGCAGCGTGCGCTCGATGACGAAGCACTCCGGCGCCTTGATGTCTTCCAGATTGATGCCGCCGAAGGTCGGTTCCAGCGAGGCGATGATGTCGATCAGCTTGTCCGGATCGTTCTCGTCGACCTCGATGTCGAACACGTCGATGCCGGCGAACTTCTGGAACAGCACGCCCTTGCCTTCCATCACCGGCTTGCCCGCCAGCGGGCCGATGTTGCCCAGCCCCAGCACCGCGGTGCCGTTGCTGATCACCGCCACCAGGTTGCCGCGCGCGGTCAGCTCGCTGGCCGCCGCCGGATCGGCCACGATCGCCTCGCAGGCATGCGCCACGCCGGGCGAGTACGCCAGCGACAGGTCGCGCTGGGTCAACATCGGCTTGGTCGCCACCACCTTGATCTTGCCGGGCGGCGACAGGCGGTGGTAATCGAGGGCGGCCTGCTTGAAATCTTCTTTGGACATCGACGGGACTTGCTGTGACTGAACGGTCGATTCTAGCGACTCGCGCCGACATTGAGCGCTTCCCGCAGTGACAGAACCATGGCAGCTCGCTGACACACATCATGGTGCCCTGCAGCAATTTACGAAAATATTTTTCATAGGCTGCAATATCTGCTACATAGGCTGCTTGCCAATTCCCGGCAGGAACCACTGAGCAGGGCATCCCGCATTGGATAAAAAATTATTTCAGTACGATCCGGTGCTGTTGCGCGGCAAGGGCACGGGTGCCGGCAGCAGCACCCTGGGCATTGCCGATGCCGGCAAGCAGGGCTGGTCGATCCTGCGTGAAGAGGTCAGCCTGCCCGCCGCCGTCCTGCGCCGCAGCGCCCTGTTGCACAACCTGGAATGGATGCGCCGCTTCACCGCCGCCTATGGCGTGCAGCTGGCGCCCCACGGCAAGACCACGATGAGCCCGGAGCTGTTCCGGCTGCAACTGGAAGCCGGCGCCTGGGGTATCACCGTCGCCACCGCAGCACAGGCGCGCGAGGCCTGGCAGGCCGGCGCACGCCGCATCCTGATGGCCAACCAGCTGGTCGGCAAGGCCAACATGGCGGTGATCGCCGAACTGCTGGGCGATGCGGGCGTCGAGTTCTTCTGCCTGGTGGATTCGGCCGACAACGTCGCCGCGCTGGGCGAGTCTTTCCAGGCGCAGCCACGTCCCCTGCAGGTCCTGCTGGAAATCGGCGCCAGCGGGGGCCGCACCGGCGTGCGTGATGACGCGCAGGCACAGGCGGTGGTGGCGGAAATCGTCCGCTGGCCCGGCGTGCAGCTGGCCGGCGTGGAAGTCTATGAGGGCGTGGTGGCCGACGAAGCCGGTGTCCGTGCCCTGCTGCAACGCACGGTCACGCAGCTGCGCCAGTTGCAGGCACACGGCGCGGTGAGCCGGGTGCCGGCGTTGATCTCCGGTGCCGGCTCGGCCTGGTTCGACGTGGTCGCCGAGGAATTCTCCGCACTGGCCGCCAGCGGCGCCGCCGAGGTGGTGCTGCGACCCGGCTGCTATCTCACCCACGATGTCGGCGCCTACCGTCAGGCCGCTACCCGCATCCACGCCAGCAACCCGGTGGCGCGCGAGATGGGCAGCAGCCTGCAGCCGGCGCTGCAGCTGTGGGCCTATGTGCAGTCCCGTCCGGAGCCGGACAAGGCGATCATCGCCCTGGGCAAGCGCGATGCCGCCTTCGATGCCGGCTTCCCGGTGCCGGCGCTGCACTACCGGCCGGGCGATGCCGCGCCGGCCAGCGCGTCGGGCAACTGGCAGATCACCGCGATGATGGACCAGCACGCCTTCCTCGCGCTGGACGCCGGCGATGACCTGCGTGTGGGCGACATGCTCAGCTTCGACATCTCCCACCCGTGCCTGACCTTCGACAAGTGGCGCCACCTGCTGGTGGTCGATGACAACCACGAGGTCGTGGACGCCATTTCCACGCAGTTCTGACCCGGTGACGAGCCTGTCCGCATGAGCAATGGAAACCTGTTGTTGATCTACGCCGTATTGTCGATCCTGGCCCTGATCGTGCTGATCGCGCGCTATCGGCTCAACCCGTTCATCAGCGTCACCGTGGTCTCGGTCGGGCTGGCGCTGCTGGCCGGGATGCCGGCACCGGAAATCCTGCCCGCCTACGAACAGGGCGTGGGCAAGACGCTGGGACATATCGCGCTGATCGTCGCGCTGGGCACCATGCTCGGCAAGATGATGGCCGAATCCGGCGGCGCCGAGCGCATCGCGCGCACGCTGATCGCCCGCTTCGGGCCGAAGAACGTGCACTGGGCGATGATGCTGATCGCCTTCTGCGTGGGCCTGCCGATCTTCTTCGAGGTCGGCTTCGTGCTGCTGATCCCGATCGTGCTCAACGTCGCCCGCCGCACCGGCGTGCCGCTGCTGCTGGTCGGCCTGCCGATGGTGGCCGGGCTGTCGGTGGTGCACGGACTGGTGCCACCGCACCCGGCGGCGATGCTGGCGGTACAGGCCTACGAGGCCGATGTCGGCCGCACCGTGCTGTACGCGCTGCTGGTCGGCCTGCCCACGGCCGCACTGGCCGGGCCGGTATTTGCCAAGTTCGTCGCGCCACGGGTGCAACTGCCGGCACACAACCCGATGGAAGCGGCACTGCTGGATGAAGGCCACGGGCGGATTCCCGACGAGCAGCTGCCCGGCTTCGGCATCACCCTGGCCACGCTGCTGGTGCCGGTGGTGCTGATGCTGCTGGGTGGCTGGGCCGACCAGATCGCCGCACCCGGCTCCGCGCTGAACCACGGGCTGCGCTTCATCGGCCATTCGGTGGTGGCGCTGCTGATCGCCACCTTGATGAGCTTCGTCACCCTCGGCCTGATGCGTGGCTTCAGCCGCGAGCAGATCCTGAAATTCTCGCAGGACTGCCTCGCACCGACCGCCGCGATCACTCTGCTGGTCGGTGCCGGTGGTGGCCTCAACGGCATCCTCGTGCATACCGGCGTGGCCACGGAGATCATCGGCCTGTCGCAGCGTTTCGAGCTGTCGCCGCTGCTGATGGGCTGGACCATGGCCGCACTGATGCGGGTGGCCACCGGCTCGGCCACGGTAGCGATGACCACCGCCTCGGGCATCGTCGCGCCGATCGCCGCCGCGCTGGGCTATCCGCATCCGGAACTGCTGGTGCTGGCCACCGGCGCCGGCTCGGTGGTGCTGTCACACGTCAATGACGGCGGCTTCTGGCTGGTCAAGGAATATTTCAACATGAGCGTGGCCCAGACCTTCAAGACCTGGACCGTGCTTGAAACCCTCATCTCCGTCACCGCGCTGCTGCTGGTGATGGCACTTGCCGCGGTGCTCTGAACCGATGACCACACCCATGTTCGATATCGTCTACGAACTGCGCCAGCGGCTGCATGAATTCAGTCCTGTAGAAGCCCGCATCGCCCACGCCATCCTCGCCGACGTGGACGCGGCGGCCCAGTACGGCGTCACCGAACTGGCAGATCGTGCCGAAGTCAGCGCCGCGGCGATCTCGCGCTTCGCCAAGACACTCGGTTGCGAACACGTGCGCGAACTGCGCGCGCGCCTGGCCTCGGCCGGCGCGGTCGGCAAGCGCTTTCTTGAACAGCAGAACGCACCGCCGGTCTCGGCCTTGTACGCGCAGATCTGCGACGACATCCAGGCCAGCCTGCGCCACAACCTCTCCAATCTGAAGGAAAGCGTGGTGCAGGAGCTGGCCGATGTGCTGTGCCAGGCGCGACGCATCCACGTGTTCGGCATCGGCGGCTGCTCGACGGTGTTCTCGCAGGAGATGCAGAACCGGCTGATGCGCTTCGGCCTGCCGATCTCCGCCTGCAGCGATGCGGTGACGATGAAGATGATCGCCGCCACGCTCGGACCCCAAGACCTGGTCATGGCGCTGTCGGTCAGCGGCATCACCCCGGAAATCGTCTCGGCGATCGACATCGCCCGCACCTATGGCGCACGCGTGGGCGCCATCACCCGCGCCGGCACCGCGCTGGCCGAACGCAGTGAATGGCTGCTGCCGATCAGCATCGAGGAAACGGATTTCGTGTTCAAACCTTCCGCATCGCGCTACGCCATGATGCTGGCGATCGACGTGCTGGCCACCACCGTCGCCCTCAACAACGCCAGCGACAACCATGAGCACCTGCGCCGCATCAAGCTGGCGCTGGACCGCTACCGCGGCGGTGATTCGCGCCTGCCGTTGGGCGACTGATCCATGTACGACCTTCTCATCCGCAACGCCACCGTGTTCGATGGCGCCGACCGGCCCGGCTTCCACGCCGATGTCGCCGTCACCGCCGGACGCATCGCCGCCATCGGCCAGCTCGACGGGCCAGCATCCGAGATCGTCGATGCCGGTGGCCGTGCGCTGGCACCGGGCTTCATCGACGTGCACACCCACGATGACCTGGAAGTGATCCGCAACCCGGACATGACCAGCAAGCTGTCGCAGGGCGTGACCACGGTGGTGGTCGGCAACTGCGGGATCAGCGCCAGCCCGGTCACCGTGCGTGGCGAGGTTCCCGATCCGATGAACCTGCTGGGCGACAGCGCCGATTTCCGTTATCCGGATTTCGCCAGCTACCGCCAGGCGGTGGAAGCGGCCGCACCGGCGGTCAACGTGGCCGCCCTGATCGGCCATACCGCACTGCGCCAGAACCACATGGACCGGCTCGACCGCGCCGCCACCGCTGCCGAGATCGACGCCATGCGTACGCAACTGCGCGACAGCCTGGCCGCCGGTGCGCTGGGACTGAGCAGCGGCCTGGCCTATGCCTCGGCCTTCAGCGCGCCGTCCACCGAGGTGGATGCGCTGGCCGGCGAACTGCCAGCCGGCGGCCTGTACGCCACCCATCTGCGCGACGAGTTCGCCGGCATCCTCACGGCGATGGATGAGGCCTTTCACGCCGCGCGGGCGCCGCAGGCCACGGTCCGCGTGTCCCACCTCAAGTGCGCGGGCGTGGACAACTGGGGCCGCAGCAAGGAGGTGCTCGCGCACCTGCAAAACGCCGCCGCCGGGCAGGACGTGGCCTGCGACTGCTATCCGTACGCCGCCAGCGCCTCGACCCTGGACCTGAAACAGGTCACCGACGCCTACGACATCCTGATCACCTGGTCCGAATCCGAGCCGGATCAGGGCGGACGCCTGCTGGCCGACATCGCCGCCGGCTGGAACCTGTCGCTGATGGAGGCCGCCATCCGCCTGCAACCGGCCGGCGCGGTCTACTTCTGCATGGACGAGGCCGACGTGCGCCGCATCCTCAGCCATCCGCTGACGATGATCGGCTCCGACGGCCTGCCGCGCGATCCGCGCCCGCATCCACGGCTGTGGGGCACCTTCCCGCGCGTGCTCGGCCACTATGCACGCGACGAACAGCTGTTCCCGCTGCATACCGCCGTGCACAAGATGACCGGGCTGCCGGCCTCGCGCTTCAACATGGGCATGCGCGGCCATGTCCGCGAAGGCTGGTGGGCCGATCTGGTGCTGTTCGATCCGGCCCGCGTCCACGACACCGCCAGCTTCCATGACCCGGTGCGCGCGGCCGCAGGCATCGATGCGGTCTGGGTCAATGGCCGGCTGGCCTATGACGGCCGCGCCGTCGCCACCCGTGCCGGCCGCTTCCTCGCTCCCGAGGCCACACCGGCCGCCTGATTCCCGTTTTCCGCAATACCGCTTCCTGAGGAACAACCCATGAGTGAAATCAAACGTTATGGCGCCGAAGGCGGCGTCGGCCAAGGCAAGCAGCACATGCCGTTCTCGCGCGCTGTGGAGGCCGATGGCTGGCTGTTCGTGTCCGGCCAGGTGCCGATGCGCAACGGCGAGCTGGTCGCCGGTACCGTCACCGAGCAGTCGCACGTGGTCATCGGCAACGTGCTGGAGATCCTGGCCGAAGCCGGCTACGGCCCCGAGCATGTGGTGCGCTGCGGCGTGTGGCTGGATGACGCGCGTGACTTCTACGCCTTCAACGGCGTGTTCAAGCATTACTTCGGCGAACACCCGCCAGCGCGCGCCTGCGTGGAGAGCCGCATGGTGGTGGACTGCAAGGTGGAAGTGGACTGCGTGGCCTACAAGCGCCCGCAGCGCTGAGCCGCATGGCGGTGCCGGCCAGCGCGGCCGGTTCCGCGCCATCGTCCGGCACAGGACGTGATCCTGCACTGCCCAAGACCGGCCTTGTTGCCCGTCGCCTGCGGCTGGAGTCCGCCGCAACGTCTGTTTCCCACACCCGCAACGGCCATGCCAGCCCGGCTGGCAACGTGGTCATCCGCCCGCCTTCACTCCGCGCATAGCGGAATTTGCGCTGTGGCGCATCAAGTCCCGTAGCAACGTCCATGGGTTCGCGGAGCGGACCGCCAGCGTCCCGACCCTTTCCTCGGGCCACGGGCAGATGACGATAATGTGCTAAAAGCGGACCGGCTCCGATGGGGCGGTCCGCTTCCGGATTCCGCAGCAAATTCCTGCCGTGCAGGTGTGAGGTAACGACTCGATGATTCAACTTGATGCCGTACAGACGGTCGCTTTCAGTGGCCTGACCCTGCTTGCCGGTTATGCGCTGTGCCGGATGATCCCGGTGCTGCGCCGCTACAACCTGCCCGAGCCGGTAGTCGGCGGGCTGGTGGTCGCGTTGCTGGTGTGGTGGGCGCACAGCCAGGACACCGTGCTGTTCGAGCTGGACAGCAGCCTGAAGGTGCCGCTGATGATCGCCTTCTTCACCACCCTAGGCATCAATGCCAGCGTCCGCCTGCTGCGCATCAGTGGCCGCCAGGTGATGATCTTCCTGCTGATCGCCGCACTGTTCGCGGTATTGCAGAACCTGATCGGCATCGGCGTGGCGTGGATGTTCGACCTGCATCCGATGTTCGGCGTGCTGGCCGGTTCGGCCACACTGACCGGCGGCCCCGCCACCGGCATGGCGTTCGCGCCATTGTTCGAGAAGGCCGGCCTGCAGGGGGCCGAAACCCTGGCCATCACCGCGGCCATGGCCGGCATCATCTGCGGCGGCGTGGTCGGCGGCCCGGCCATCACCGTACTGATGCGCCGCCTCAAGGTCGTCCCGCCCAGCAGCCGCAGCGCCAGCGGCGCGGAGGACGTGGACGAAACGATCACGCTGCGCTTTCCCAATGAGGCGATGCGCGAATTCGACGCGCTCAAGAGCATCGTCGTGCTGCTGGTGGCGATGTGGGTGGGGGCGTGGGTCAGCCAGAGCATCACCCGCCTGGGCCTGACCCTGCCGGCCTACATCGGCGCCATGCTGGTCGGCGCGGTGATCCGCAACATCGACGACTACACCGGCTGGATCAAGCTGTCGGTACCGACCACCGAACTGATCGGCAACATCTGCCTGGCGCTGTTCCTGGCCATGGCGCTGATGGACCTGAAACTGTGGGAGTTGGCCGGGCTGGGCGTGCCTCTGATGGTGAACCTGGTGATCCAGGTCGCCGTGGTGGCCTTGTTCGCGGTACCGATCTACTACCTGATGGGGCGCGACTACGATGCCGCGGTGATGGGCGGCGGCTTCATCGGCTTCATGCTCGGCACCACGGCCAACGCGATGGCGGTGATGCGCAAGCTGGTGCAGCGTTACGGCATCGCTCCGCGTGCCTTCCTCGTGGCCCCGCTGGTGGGCGCGTTCTTCATCGACTTCGTCAACGCACTGATCATCACCGGCTTCCTCAATTTCTGGCCAAAGTAGGCCGGCGCCCGCCGCAAGCGCACGGGGCCGCCGCATGGCGGCCCTGTCGTTTGGGCGACCTGCACATTCCGGCAGAAGACACCGGCACCGCCATAGCAACGGCTCCGTCCCAGACCACCCCCATCTTTGCTTGCACACGGTATAGCCGGAGGATGGGGGCCACACATCGTCCAGAAGGGAAAATCCGGCCCGGCGCGGCGAGCGGGCAATGGCGAACCAGCAGCCCGACATCTGCGGCGTTTCCGCGATAGCACCGCGCCGCACCGCGGTTTCGAGCATGCCCGCGTTGCCTGGCCCGGGCCCGCCCTGCAGTCGCAACGCTTCCGTTCCACGCCCGCGACAGCGCCCATCTGCGCCGCAGGACGACATGGACAGCGCGCGCGACAGCGGCGAGGATTCCCGTTGCCGCGCCACCTGCCGGGTGAGCGACACCTGCCCCCGCTATCCGGATTACCGATGTCCTCCGTTGAACTCCACGGCGAACCCGCCAGCGCCGACCTTCTCGTCCTCGGCGCCGGCGTCGTCGGTCTCGCCACCGCCTATGCCGCCGCCCGTCGCGGCCTGTCGGTGCTGCTGCTCGAACGCGCCGACGGCCCGGTGCAGGGCACTTCCTTCGCCAACGGTGCGCAGCTGAGCTACGCCTACACCGATGCGATGGCCGGGCCTTCCACCTGGAGCCAGTTGCCGGCCATGCTGTTCGGCCGCAACGGCCCGTTCCGCACGCGCTGGTCGGCCGATCCGGATTTCTGGCGCTGGGGCCTGGCCTTCCTGCGCCAAGCCAACCGCGCACGGCTGCAGGCCAATACCCTGGCGACACTGGAACTGGCGCTGGAATCACGCATCGCGCTGCACGCCCTGCTGCAACACCATCCCATCGCTTTCGACCACGCGGTGTCGGGCAAGCTGCATGCCTACCAGGACGCCGCTGCATTGCAGGGCGCGCGCGCGATGATCGCCCTGAAACAGCCGTTCGGCGTCGAACAGCACCTGCTCAATGCCGCCCAGGCGATCGCCATGGAGCCGGCACTGGCGGGCATGTCCGGCCTCGCCGGGGCAGTGCACTCGCCCCAGGAAGAAGCCGGCGATCCGTTCCTGTTCGGCACCGGCCTGCTGCAGGTGCTGCAGCAGCAGTACGGTGTGCAGACCCGCTTCGGTTTCGAACTCGAACAGCTGTCGCGGCAGGACGACCACTGGTGCCTGCGGCCGCGTGCTGGCGCGACGATAAAGGCGCGCCGGGTGGTGGTATGCACAGGCATCGAGGGGGCCGCGCTGCTGCGCCCGCTCGGCATCCGGGTGCCACTGATGGCGATCAAGGGCTACTCGTTCACCGCACCGTGCGGCGTGCGTGCACCGACCGCCAGCATCACCGATACCGCACGCAAGCTGGTGTTCTGCCGCCTCGGCGACCGCATCCGCGTGGCCGGGCTGGCCGACCTCAACCACTGGGACCCGCGCCCGGATCCGCAGCGCATGGCGCAGCTGATCGCGATGGCACGCGACTCGCTGCCGGAAGCCGCCGACTACACGCGCACCTCCAATCACTGGGCCGGCCTGCGCCCGGTCACGCCGTGGTCCTCGCCGGTCATCCAGCGCATGGCCGAAGGACTGGTCGGCAACCTCGGCCACGGCATGCTCGGCTGGACCCTGGCGATGGGCAGCGGCGAGCGTGCCGTCGCGCAGGCGATGGCACGCTGACACCGCAACCGCCGGCAGTCGTCAGCCTCCCCGGCATCCACTAGGATCGGGCGATGCGCCTGCGCCAGATTGAAGTCTTCCATGCGGTCTATACCACCGGCTCGATCAGTGCCGCGGCCCGTGCCCTGCACGTCTCCCAGCCCTCGGTCAGCAAGGTGCTGCACCACACTCAGCAGCAGCTGGGGTTCGACCTGTTCAAGCTGGTGCGCGGGCGGCTGGTGGCCACCGACGAGGCGCACGCGCTGTTCGTCGAGGTCAAGGACATCAACGACCGCCTGCTGTCCCTGCAGAAGGCGGTGCGCAACATCCGCGACATCGGCGGCGGCCATATCCGTCTGGCGGTGGTGCCTTCGCTCGGCCAGCATGTGCTGCCGGCAGCGCTCACCGCCTACCGCCGCCAGCATCCGGATGTCACCTTCGAGGTGAAGACACTGCACCATGGCGACCTGTTCCAGGCGCTGTACGAACGCGAATGCGACATCGCCATCGCCTACAACCCGCCACTGCATCCGCGCATGCACCGTCGCCTGCTCGGCCGCGGACAGCTGATGCTGCTGTTCGACATCGCCCAGTGGGCCACACCGCCGGCACGGATTCCATTGCGCTGGCTGCAGGATCACGACATGGTCGGGCTGGCCAGCAGCGGGCCGATCGGCGACCTGTTCACCCACGCGGTGGAACACCAGGGCATCCGCCTGCGCGAAGTGGTCTCCAGCCAGACCTATGCGCTGGCCGCCGCGCTCACCCGCTGCGGTGCGGGCATGAGTGTGCTGGACGAATTCAGCGCCTGCGCCCACGCCGGCGGCAGCCTGCTGGCACGCCCGCTGGAACCGGAAATCGGCTTCCGCATCGAATGCGTGTACCTGGAAGACCGCCCGCCATCCAAGGCCGCCAGCGAGTTCATCCGCCAGTTCCAGCGCAGCCTGGACGGACTGCAGGGCGGCTGCGTCTGAACACCAGCGGCTGACCGGCCACACCACCGCTTCGGGCCGGGGTGCCGGAGCGCCGCGTACATGGTCCGGTGCGGTTTTCGACCGTCAATCCGGTACACGCACGGCCCCGCACGACCCGCTGCCGGAAGATCACTGCACCGGGTCGATGCGGTCCATGCGGATGCGGTTGGCGAACAGGGAAAAGGCCAGTGCCCCGGCCAGGCCGTTGGCGCGCTGGATCCAGTGCGGCAACCAGCGCGGCGCGGCCAGCACCCCGGCCTCGAACAGCGGCGCCAGCGCCTGCGCATCGCCCAGTGTCATCTTGCCGGCGAACAGCCAGCGGCAGTAGCGCAGCTTCTCATCGCGCAGCATCTGCCGGAAAAAGGTATGCACCGACACCAGTCCGCGCAGGTACACCGTGTCCTTGGTGAACGCCGCACCGCCACCGGTCGGCACGCCACGGAACACGCGCTGGGCCGAGGAAAAGCTTTCTTCCGGTATCTGCCCGGCCTGGCGGAAGAAATCGAACACCTGCAGGAAGTCGGCCCCCTCGCGTGCCATCGCGACCGCCTCGATGCGCAGGCTGATGCGCTTGAGCCGCTGGATATCGATGCTGCCGGTGATCTGCTCGGCAAACGTCGCCAGCCCTTCCTGGGTGGCGGTGATGCGCGGTGAGGACAGCGCCAGGCTCGGCAGCACCGTCTGTGCGCGGCCGTTGAGCGCGGTCAGCGAATGCACCAGCGCCTCGTGGTGGAACAGCTGCGCACGGTCATAGGCACTGAAGCTGGCACTGCTGCGCAGGCGGATGCGGGTGGCGCCTGCGGCCGCCTTGGCGATCAGCCCGTCATCCAGCTCCACGCTGATAATGCGCGCATTAAAGAAATCATCCAGATCGGATTGCAGTTGCAGCTGCAGCGCAGTGGCCGACACGGGCACGGTTTCCTCCGGCGCCAGCAGCTCGTGGTCCAGCTCCTGGGCGATCTGGATGAAATGCCGCGCCGCCTCGCGGGTGCTCGGGCCATTGCCGGGCATCGGCTGCGCGGGCACGCCGAACAGC
The DNA here is from genome assembly GCA_002345545.1 of Stenotrophomonas sp. UBA2302. Classification (GTDB taxonomy): domain Bacteria; phylum Pseudomonadota; class Gammaproteobacteria; order Xanthomonadales; family Xanthomonadaceae; genus Stenotrophomonas. Next base: position 15,751 of record DDVW01000005.1, read on the forward strand.
TGCGCGGAGTAGTGATCCACCGCCGGCGTCCCCAGCGACTCCAGCAGACCCGCCGCCAGATCCCAGCTGCGCAACGAATCGCGCAGGTAGGCGCCGAGCGGATGGGTGTCATCAAGCGCACTGTCGATGGCGTCCAGCTCACGCCGTGCGGCGCTGAAATCATGCTTCGGGTAGGTCACCTGCGGCAGCTGCGGATTGCCGCGCGCCACACTTTCCAGAAACGGCGCCCGCATCGATGCCGGCCAACTGGTGAGCGTCAACAGGCGGATGCCGCGCACCGCCGCGACCATCCGCGCATCGAGCGCGGCGTGGTGGGCGATGGCCGGATCGGGAGGGTTCATCGCCTTGTCCATGCCAACTCCAACGGCTTGCGACGACGCCATTCAATCCCCCGGATGGCACAGATCGAATGCGGACAGCGTTCACTTCGCCGCCAGCCTGCAGGGAAGTAGCTCAACGCCGCTTGTTCCGGTTGACCGGCCGCCACTGCGCACCACGTCCGGCGGTCTTGCGCTCGCTGGCCTGCTCGGCCTGGCGCTTGGCCAGCTTGGCTGCCGCCAAGGCCACTTCCTCACGCAGCTTGAGATAACTCTCCAGCCGGGTTTCATCGATGTCGCCGCGTTCGATCGCCGCCTGCACCGCGCAGCCGGGCTCGGTCTGGTGCGAGCAATCACTGAACTTGCACTGCAGGGTCAGCGCTTCGATGTCGGCAAAGCCGCCTTCGGCCAGGGTTTCCTCGCCGGTCGGCTTGAGCTCGCGCATGCCGGGGGTGTCGATCAGGCAGGCGCCGCTGGGCAGCGGCATCAGTGCGCGGTGGGTGGTGGTGTGGCGGCCGCGCGAATCGCTGCCGCGCACCGCGCCGGTCTTCATCCGCTCCTCGCCCAGCAGCGTGTTGGTCAATGTGGACTTGCCGGCGCCGGAGGAACCGACCAGCACCACCGTGCGACCCGGCCCCAGCCACGGCTGCAGCGCAGCGACGCTGGCCGGGTCCTTGCCGTTGATCGCCAGCAACGGAATCTGCTGCGCGGCCAGATCCTGCAGCACCTCCAGCGCATCATCGCTGTATCCGGTCTGGTCGACCTTGGTCAGCACCACCACCGGCTCGGCTCCGCCACCGCCGACCAGCAGCAGGTAGCGCTCGATACGGCGCGGATTGAAGTCCGCATCCAGCCCGCAGACGATGAACACCGTATCGATATTGGCGCCGATCACCTGCTGGTGGTAATGCTCGCCGGCCGCGCCGCGCTTGATCGAGGTGCGCCGCGGCAACAGCGCGACGATGCGCTTGCCTTCCAGCAGCACCCAGTCGCCCACCGCCGCGCGCTCGTGGCTGGGGAAGCGCGGCCGCTGCCATTCCGGCGGTGATTCGGTCTTGATCGCCGTCTCCGGCGCATCGGCGACCACATAGCCCGAGCGGTGCTGTTCGATCACCCGCCCCGGCCGTGCCTGCGGATGTGCGGCAAACAGCGCCTGCCAGGCGGGTGCTTCGGCGGCACCGGGCCAGGGCCAGCCGATGGCGCGAAGGGGGGCGAAGTCGATGGAATCTGTCATCGGCCAATTCTAGCGGGGCCAGCCTGGCCACCGCCCCGACGCCCCATCAATCCGCCGCAAAGTCACCCTGGATTCCCGCCGCCATCCGGCCCGGTGACCGGCCTGCCGCCGTCCCGGACGGCCTGCGACAGCACCGATTGTTGGGAATGGAACCGTTGCCCCGCATCGCACCAATTCCGTTACCATGCGGCTTCATGCCCTTGACGGCTCAGAGAAATGTCAACCCCCGCCCCATCGCTCGCCATCCGTGAACGCCTGTCCGAAGTCCGCTACGAAATCCGTGGTGAGCTGGCCCGGCGAGCCCGGGAGCTGGAAGCGCAGGGGCGCACGCTGATCAAGCTCAATATCGGCAATCCCGGCGCTTTCGGCTTCCGCGCGCCGGAGCACCTGCAGCGTGCCATCGCCGATGACATGGGCCGCACCGATCCCTACACCCACCAGCAGGGCCTGCCGGTCGCGCGTGAGGCGATCGCCGCCGCCTATGCCCGCCGTGGTGCCCCCGATGCGGTGGCCGAGCGTGTGTTCCTCGGCAATGGCGTGTCCGAGCTGATCGACCTGTCGCTGCGGGCGCTGCTCAATCCCGGCGAGGAAGTACTGGTGCCGTCGCCGGACTACCCGCTGTGGTCGGCGGCCACCATCCTCAACGACGGCCGCCCGGTGTATTACCGCTGCCGGCCGGAGAACGGCTTCCTGCCCGACCCGGTGGAAATGGAGGCGCTGGTGTCTTCGCGCACCCGCGCCATCGTGCTGATCAACCCGAACAATCCGGCCGGCGCCAGTTACCCGCGCGAACTGCTGGAAAAAATCGTCGCCGTCGCCCGCCGGCACAACCTGCTGCTGCTGGTGGACGAGATCTACGACCAGATCCTGTACGACGGCGCGCAGTTCCAGCCGGTCGCGCCGCTGGCCGGTGACCACCCGTGCCTGACCTTCAGCGGCCTGAGCAAGGTGCACCGCGCCTGCGGCTGGCGCGTGGGCTGGATGCTGCTGTCCGGCGCCGGCGAACGGCTGGGCGAATTCCGCGCCGCACTGGACCTGCTCAGCGGCCTGCGCCTGTGCGCCAACGTGCCGGGCCAGTACGCCATCGAAGCGGCGGTCAATGGCCCGGATACGATTTCCGCGCTGTGCTCGCCCGGTGGCCGCCTGTACGAGACCCGCCGCGCGGTGATCGACGCCTGCGAGGCCAGCGAGCACCTGCAGCTGGTCGCCCCGGCCGGCGCACTGTATGCGTTCCCGGCCGTGGTCGGCCCGGCCGCGCAGGGCTTCGACGACCATCACTTCGCCCTGCAGCTGATGGAAGAGGAAGGCGTGCTGGTGGTCCCCGGTTCCAGCTTCAACGTGCCCTACCGCAACCACTTCCGCGTGACCCTGCTGCCCGAACCCGGCGTGATGCGCGATGTGTTCGCGCGTATCGACCGGCTGCTGGCCCGTCGCGCCGAAGCGGTGACCAAGGTGGTGCCGCTGCAGTCGCGCCGGGCCTGATCCATGATGGAGCCGACCCCGTATCCCACCTCCGGACGCTACCTGGCACTGGGCGATTCCTACACCGTCGGTGAAGGTGTCCCGGCGCCGGAGACCTGGCCATACCAGCTGGCCGCGGCCATGCGTGCGCAGGGGATCGGCCTGGAAGATCCACAGGTGATCGCCACCACCGGCTGGACCACCGACGAGTTGGCCGCGGCGCTGGACGAGGCCGCGCCACACGGCCCGTTCGCGCTGGTCAGCCTGTCGATCGGCGTCAACAACCAGTACCGTGGCCGGCCACTGGCCGAATACCGCCAGCAGTTCGAACAGCTGTTGCAGCGCGCGATCGCACTGGCCGCGGAAAATCCCGCCCGGGTGCTGGTGCTGTCCATTCCCGACTGGGGCATCACCCCCTATGCGCGCGACAACCAGCGCGACGGGCTGCAGATCGCGCAGGAAATAAACGACTTCAATGCCGCCGCCCACGCCTGTTGCGGCGATTACGGCGTGGCCTTTGTCGACATCACCACGGCCAGCCGCATCGGCGGCGACCTGCCGGCGATGCTGGTGGACGATGGCCTGCACCCGTCCGCGCAGATGTACCGGCGCTGGGCGGAACTGGCGCTGCCGGTGGCGGTGCGACTGCTGCCGGCCCCAACCGGCGCGTGATGGCCCCACCCGGCCAGCGGCCGCTGTCGGCCGAGGATGCGCGCGCCATCGCCCGTGCCTTCGCGCCCACCCGCCCCTGGGGCAACCGCTGGGACTTCTATTACACGCTGGGCAAGTTGCGCAGCGATCCGCTCTATCCCGGTGTCCTCGATGCGCTGCGCGGCAGCCAGGCGCCGCTGCTGGACATGGGCTGCGGCCTTGGCCTGCTGGCCCATGCGCTGCGCCGTGATGGCCAGAGCATGCCCTACCGTGGCGTGGACAACGATGCCGCCAAGATCCAGCGCGCCAGCACCGTCGCCCGCCGCGCCGGGCTGCCCGCCAGCACCTTCGAACAGGTCGACCTGGCCACCACACTTCCACACCACCAAGGCAGCGTGGCGATCCTGGACGTGCTGCAGTACCTGTGCGCCGACGCCCAGCAGGCGCTGCTGCGCAACGCCGCGGCGATGCTGGCCGACGATGGCCGGCTGGTACTGCGGATGACCCTGCTCGATGACAGCCGTCGCAGTCGCATCTCCCGCATCGGCGACCGCGCCGCCAACCTGATCGGCTGGATGCAGTTCCGTCCCCGCCACTACCCCGATGTCGGCTCACTGCGTGCGCTGCTGCAGCAATGCGGCCTGGCGGTGCAGCTCACGCCGCTGTACGGCAACACCCCGTTCAACAACTGGCTGCTGGTCGCCCGGCGCAATTGAAGCCACGACGCGGCCATTTGCGCCGATAATCGCCCCATTCCCCAGCCGCCCTCACGGGCCGGCGCCATGACGAGATTTCCGTGAAGAAGACCTACCGCCTCGATATCGAAGGCAAGCATCCCGAGCGCCTGCTGGAAGCCAGCAAGCACGACATCCGCAAGTACACCAAGCGCGAGCGCGGCAAAGCGCTGCCCGACGGCGCCGATGCCTGGGGCTTTGACAGCAGGCTCGGCGTGGACGAAGCCTCCGCCGGGCCGGTGACCTATGACCAGCTGTTCCGCGCGATCGATGCGCTGGTTGCTGCCGGCAACAGCCAGTTCTTCGTCGAAGTGCTGCGCAAGCCGGTCAAGCGCAGCCCGCGCCCGGTCGCGGCACCGGCCGTGGCCCCGGAAAGCGATTTCGAAGACTGATCCCGCACCACCGCCGGCTCAGTCGGCCGGTTTACCGGCGGCCGCAGCCGCACGCAGCCGGTCCTTCCTGCTCGGCCGGCGGCCCTTGATGCCGCCGTTTCCATCAGCCGCCACCGCAGGCGGTGCCACCTGCCTCGGCTCGAAACCGGGCCGCTGCTCCAGCGCCACCTCAAACCGGTGGCGTTTGCCGATCAGGCGCCAGTGCGCCAGCGACGCCGCATCGACGAAGCTCACCGCCTGGCCCTTTTCCCCGGCACGCCCGGTGCGGCCGATGCGGTGCAGGTAATCGGCCGGCGAACGTGGCAGGTCGTAATTGACCACGGCCGGCAGCCGCGCGATGTCGATGCCGCGCGCGGCCAGGTCGGTCGCCACCAGCACCCGCAATTCTCTGTCCCTGAAGTCCTGCAGCAGCCGCACCCGGCGCCCCTGCGCCAGTTGCCCGTGCAGCGCCTGCGCGTGGACATCGGCCTTGCGCAGGGCGACGGCCAGACGCTCGCCATCGCGGATGCTGCCGACAAACACCATCAGCTGCGGCCATTGCGCCTCCTCCAGCAGCTCCAGCAACAGTGCGACGCGACGCTCGCTGTCGACATGGAACGCGCGCTGCTCGATCTCCACCGGTGCTTGCGCGCCGATTTGCAGATGCTGCGGATCACGCAGCCCGGCCGCGGCCAGCGCGGCGATGTCCGCCGGAAAGGTGGCCGAAAACAGCAGCGTCTGCCGCTGCACCGGCAGCTCGGCCAGAATCTGCCTCAGCTCGTCGCCAAAGCCCAGTTCCAGCAGGCGATCGGCCTCATCCAGCACCAGCCGCCGCACCTGCCGCAGGGACAGCGCATTGTGCGCCAGCAGATCGAGCAGGCGACCGGGCGTGGCCACCACCACATCGGCACCACCGCGCAGCGCCATCATCTGCGGGTTGATCGACACCCCGCCCACCGCGCACACCACATGCGGCCGCCGCGCCAGCTCACGGCCCAGCGTGGTGAATACATCGGCCACCTGCAGCGCCAGTTCACGGGTCGGCACCAGCACCAGCTGTTCCAGTACCCGTGGCCGCCGCGCCGGCGCCATGAAGAACTGCTGCAGGATCGGCAGCACATAGGCGGCCGTCTTGCCCGAGCCGGTCGGTGCCAGCACCACCAGGTCGCGCCCCTGCAGCGACAGCGGCACCGCCTGCTGCTGGACCGGGGTCGGCTCATGGTAGCCGGCCTGCTGCAACCCCTGTTGCAATGCCGGCAACACGTAGGGCGACAGGCCGAGGCTGGAAAAAGGCATGGGATGGCGATCCGGCAGAAACGGCAGGCGAGTCTACGCCGTTCCCGGTGGCAGCCGCGCCTGCAGCCCGCGGGCCTGCAGCTGCCGCAGCACGCCTTCGATGATCGTCAGGGTGTGGCCATGGGCGGCGCCTTCATGCAACAGCACGATCGCTCCCGGCTCCAGACGCGGCGTGATCCGCGCGAGCACCGCCTCCGGGCTGCAGCCCACCCCGTCAAACCCGCGCGCGCTCCAGCCCACCCGGGTCAGCCGATGGCGTTTGAGCGCGGCCGCCACAAACGGATTGGTCATGCCCACCACCGAACGGTACCAGCGCGGTGCGGTGCCGGTGATCGCCGTCAGCGCCTGCTGGCAGGTGCCGATCTCGGCCGCCATCCGCGCCGGTCCCAGCGCCCAGAAACGGGCCTGCGGATGGCTGTGGCTGTGGTTGCCCAGCCCGTGCCCGCGGCGGATGATCTCGCGCACCAGTTCCGGTCGAGCCACCGCCTGCTGCCCGACCATGAAGAAGGTGGCCTTGGCCTCATGGCGGTCGAGCAGATCCAGTACCGCAAGGGTGTCATCGGAGGGGCCGTCATCGATGGTCAGCCACACCCCCGGCCCCGGCACGCGACTGAGCACCGGCGCATAGAAGCGGCTGTTGGGCAGGAACACCGGCACCACGAACAGCGCATGGCTGGCCAGCAGCAACGGCACGCCCCAGGTCCAGCCCAGCTGCCACCACAGCAGCGCCACCAGCAATTGCGACACCAGCAGCCAGAGCAACCAGCGCCAGGGGTGCACAGGAACGCGATACAGGGTTTCCGCGGCAGTCATGCCCCATGATGCCATGCAGCGTAGAATCGACCGCAGTCCTCACCACTTCTGCGAGTTCACGATGTCCCTGGATCCCGCCCTGCGTTCGCGCATTGAATCCATCCTCGCCGCCGACCGCGTCGTCCTGTTCATGAAGGGCCAGCCGAGCATGCCGCAGTGCGGTTTCTCCGCCAAGGCCGTTGGCGCGCTGCACGATCTGGGCGTGGAATTCGGCCACGTCAACGTGCTGGCCGACCAGGACATCCGCGAGGGCATCAAGCTGTACGGCGACTGGCCGACCATTCCGCAGCTGTACGTGGACGGCGAACTGGTCGGTGGCAGCGACATCATCCTGCAGATGGCCAACAGCGGCGAGCTGAGCAGCCTGCTGGGCGTGGCTGCCCCGGACCGCACCCCGCCGATCATCACCGTCACCCCGGCGGCGGTGGAAATGCTCAAGGGCGCGCTGGCCGACGCCCCCGGCGCCGCACTGCAGCTGGGCATCGATGCCAACTTCCAGCCGAACTTCCAGCTGGCCCCGTTTGACGCCAACGCCATCGCCGCCGAATCCAACGGCCTGCGGGTGCAGTTCGATGTGGCCAGCGCGCGTCGCGCCGAAGGCATCACCATCGACTGGGTCGACGATATCCGCGGCCAGGGCCTGGCGATCAACAATCCCAACGCCCCCAAGCAGGTGCAGGAACTGGACGTGCGCAGCGCCGACGACCAGCTGCGTGCCGGCAGTATCACCCTGGTGGACGTGCGCCCCGCCGACGAGCGCGCCATCGCCGCGATCAAGGCGCCGTTCGAGACCTTCGACGGCGACAACCGCGCCAGGCTCGAAGCCCTGCCCAAGGACACCGCGCTGGCTTTCATGTGCCACCGCGGTGGCCGCAGCCTGCAGGCCGCCGAACAGTTCCGCGCCTTGGGTTTTGGCAACGTGTTCAACGTCACCGGCGGCATCGACGCCTGGTCGGAGAACGTGGACAGCAGCGTGCCGAAGTACTGACCGGCCGCTGACTGCTGCGGAACAGAAAACGCCGGCATCGCCGGCGTTTTTCTTGTGGGTCAGGCTGACAGAATCGACGCCAGTCATGGCGGGTTTCAGTGGAAAGCCGGGGCGCGGCACAGCAAAGGTCTGATCGCGACTTGCGTCGCTCTCCCAAGCGTTGTCCCTCCCCTCAGCCGGCGAATCCGCCTTCGGCAAGAAAGTGCAGTTCCTCGGGCGTGGGAATCCGTCCCAGCACCGCGTTGCGATGCGGGAAGCGGCCGAAGCGGCGGATGATGTCGCGGTGCAGTTCGGCGAACCGCAGGTATTCCAGATCGCCCAGCACCTCGAACATCGCCACCGAACGGTCCTGGTCAACCGGGTCCTCGGAGTGTTCGAACGGCAGGTAGATGAAGGCGCGCAACTGCGGTGTCAGCTCGCGGTCCAGTCCTTCTTCGATGCTGCGCATGGCGTAGTGCCGCGCCAGCCCGTCGGTCGCGTAGGAATGCGCGGTGCCGCGGAAACAGTTGCGCGGGAACTGGTCCAGCAGGATCTGCAGCGCCAGCGCGCCCTCGCCGTCATGCAGCCATTCCTCGCAGCCGCGCCGCGCGGCCAGATAGTGCATGTCCAGGAAACACTCGCGGAACTCCCTGTCGAATGCGTCATCGCGCACGAACCAGCGCTGCGGCCCCGCTGCGCGCCAGAACTCGACCACCGTCTTCGCCGTTTCCATTTACTTCCCCAACTGTCCGCCGTGATGTCGACGGCCCATTCCACTACCGTGCAGCCGCATTCCGGGCATCGGCCACGGTTGCGTGGCGGCCAGCTTAATGGCCCCTCCGGCCAATGCCTATTGAAAAGTATGACCAAAGCCCGCAATTGCCGCCAATCGCATCCCGCGGATCCGGTTTTGCGCTAGGGTTCGATACGGGAAGCAATCAGTCGAATGAAGGAGTTGATCTGCATGCGGATCGGAATCGTGGTGGATTCAGCATGTGACCTGCCGCAGAGTTACCTGCAGCGCAACAACATCATCCTGTTGCCGATCAGCGTCCGCATCGGCCACACCCTGTTGGCCGACCAGCGCGACGAAAAGGCCACCTTGAACTTCCTCGCCGGCCCGCTCAGCGAGCAGGGCGCCGAGGCCGAAACCATCCCCTACGATGCCGCGCAGATCCAGGCGCTGTTCCTGGAACACCTGGTGACCGATTTCGACCAGGTGTTCTGCCTCACTATCACCCGCACGCGCAGCCCGTTGTACGACAGCGTGGTGCAGGCCAGCTACACGATCCTCAACGAATACAAACCCATCCGCCAGGCCGCCGGCTACAACTCGCCGTTCGGATTGCGGGTGATCGACAGCCAGAACCTGTTCGCCGCACAGGCGGTCAGCGCGGTGGAAGCGGTACGCCTGCGCGACAATGGCGCCGGCGTGCCGCAGATGCGCCAACGGCTGGAGCAGGTGACGGCCAACGTGCACGGCTACATGGTCACCCGTGACCTGTATTACATGCGCGCCCGGGCCCGCCACAAGGGCGATCGCAGCGTCGGCCTGTTCAGCGCCGCGCTGGGCAGCGCGCTGGATATCAAGCCCGTGTTGCACGGCCATCGCGGCGAAACCGCGCCGGTGGCCAAGATCAAGGGTTTCGACAACGCCGTGCAGACCTTGTTCGAATTCGTCGGCAAGCGCGTGGCGCGGGGCCTGATGACGCCAGTGGTGAGCATCAGCTACGGCGGCCCGCTGGAGGAGCTGCGTCTCCTGCCGGGCTACCGCGAGCTGCGCGACACCTGCGATGCCCACGGCGTGACGATGATGGAGGCGCTGATGAGCCTGACCGGCATGGTCAATGTCGGCAAGGGCGCGGTGACCATCGGTTTTGCCGACGAGCCGCACCGCTTCGGCAGCTGACACCGCCCACCGGCGTGACGCACCGGCGACACGTGCCGCGCCACACTTGAACACCCGACAGGAGAGTCCCATGCCCGTCCACTATTCCATCGCCCTGCCCGATCCGGCCAAGGCCCGTGGCAGCGATCCGCGCCTGTCATTCACCGCCAACGGCGCCGACGAGTTCGCCGCGCAGCTGCAGGCCGCGCTGCGCACGCCGGAACTGTTCGAGCGCTGGCGGAACATCCAGGACGACCCGGACGAGGTCGATCCCGCGCTGGGCGCCACCGACCCGGAAGCCACCGTCAGCGGCCAGCAGGCCGATCTGCGCATCAACCTGAGCGTCTCCACCCACCTGCCCGGCGACGTGTTCAAGCAGCGCCTGCGGCTGCTGGCCGGCCATCACTGGGAACTGCGCGATGTGCGCTGACGCGTGAGCACGCAGGTCCTGTTGTGCTGGAGCGGCGGCAAGGACGCCGCATGGGCCCTGCATGTGCTCAGCCAGCGGGGCGACATCCATGTGGTCGCATTGCTCACCACCTTGACCGAAGGCCACGGGCGCTCATCGATGCAGGGAGTACGCCGCGAGGTGCTGCAGGCACAGGCCGACGCCGCCGGGCTGCCGCTGCTGCAGTCGTGGATACCGCAGGCCTGTGACAACACCCGGTACCTGCAACGCATGGCTGCCACCCTGGCCCAGGCCCGGCAGCGCTGGCCCGCGCTGGAAACCGTGGCATTCGGCGATCTGCTGCTGCACGACATCCGCCAGTGGCGTGAGCAGCAGATCGCGGCACTGGGCTGGAGGACGCTGTTTCCACTGTTCGGCAGCGATACCCGTCTGCTGGCCGCGAAGATGATCGATGGCGGCCTGCGCGCCCGTCTGTGCTGCGTGGATACGCAGGTGCTGGAGGCGGAATTTGCCGGCCGTGCCTTCGATCACTCCCTGCTGGCGGCACTGCCGGACGGGGTCGACGCCTGCGGCGAACACGGCGAGTTCCACACCTGCGTCAGCGCCGGGCCGATGTTCCATTCGCCGCTGGACCTGCGGCAGGGTGTCGACACCCTGCGCGATTCCCGCTGGCGCTATACCGACTTCATGCTGTAAGTCCGGAGCCGGGCAGCCGCCGCTCAGAACCCGGTGGCGCGGGTGCTGTCGCACTGCTCGCGCAGGTACTCCAGCGCCTGCAGCACCCGGGTGGCGATCTCGGTTCCTTCCAGATGCAGCACCGCGTCCTGCTCGTTGCCGGCCAGCCGCATGAGCACCTGGTTGCCGCGCTGGCCCAGCTGGCGGATGCTGCCGAACTGCATGCCGTCCGGGTTGCCGATCCACTCGCTGCCCAGCAGCTCGGCCGCGCTGGCTTGGCTTTGGTCGTAACTGTCGTGGGGGTTGCGCAGCACCAGCGTGGTGGCACTGGCGTCGGCCCGCAGCCGCGTCACGCAGCGGGCCAGCGGCTCGGCCTCGATGATCACCGGCAGCGGCTGGAACTGCGCCTGCAACTGCTCACGCCGCGCGGCAGCCAGCGCCTCGCTCATCGGCGTGCTGAGGTACCGGTTGCCCGGCAGTACCTGCTGCAGGAACTGCTGGGCACTGGCCACGCTGCGCACGTCCGTGGCCGCGCCTTGCGGCTCGCCGGCCAGCGCCTTGCCGCCCATCGACAACGCCAGCAACAGCACGCACCCGGCGCGCAAATTGCCGCGACCGGCACACCTTCCACTTTTCCAGCACCTGCGCATCGCCTGCCCCCTGGCCACCGTGGTCGGCCGATGATCGCAAAAGCCACCGCCGCCGGCCATCCCGGCGGCGGCCGGGCTCAGCGCATCGCCCTGGCGTGATGGGCGATGTGCTCGCCAATGAAACTGGCGATGAAGTAGTAGCTGTGGTCGTAACCGGGCTGCATGCGCAACTCCAGCGGATGGCCGGCAGCCTCACAGGCGAGCTGCAGCAGCTCGGGCTTGAGCTGGTTGGCGAGGAATTCATCGGCATCACCCTGGTCGACCAGCAGCGGCAGCTTTTCCTGTGCGCCGGCCACCAGCGCGGTAGCGTCGTAGTGCACCCACGCCGCCTGATCGTTGCCAAGGTAGGCGGCAAACGCCTTCTGCCCCCACGGCACCTGCGACGGCGCGACGATCGGCGAGAACGCCGACACGCTGCGGTAGCGGCCCGGATTCTTCAGCGCGATGGTCAGCGCACCGTGGCCGCCCATCGAATGGCCGCTGATCGCACGTGCATCGCTGGCGGGGAAGTTCGCCTCGATCAGTGCCGGCAACTCGGTGACGACGTAGTCGTACATCCGGTAATGCGCCGCCCACGGCTGCCGCGTGGCGTTGACGTAGAAGCCGGCGCCCTTGCCCAGGTCGTAGCCCTCGGCATCGGCCACGTCATCGCCACGCGGGCTGGTGTCGGGCGCGACGATGATCACGCCATGCTCGGCGGCATAGCGCTGCGCGCCGGCCTTGGTGATGAAGTTCTGCTCACTGCAGGTCAGGCCCGACAGCCAGTACAGCACCGGCAGCTTCGCGCCTTGCTGCGCCTGCGGCGGCAGATACACCGCGAACGTCATATCGCAGCCCAGCACTTCCGAGCGGTGCCGGTAGACATCCTGCCAGCCGCCGCAACAGGCGCGGTGTTCGATGCGTTCAATGCTCATGTCAGGCAGCCTCCTGTGGGGATGCGAGGCGGATCTCGCAGGCCTTCCACACGTCCAGATCCCCCTTCACCTCGATGCGCGAAGCCTCGGCCAGCACACGGATACGCAAGGCGTAGAACGCCTCCGGGATCTCCTCGTATTCGTCCGGCGCGGCGATCAGCACACCTGCCGTGACGAAGCCGGCGTTCTTCCAGCTGCGGTCCAGCGACGCCAGGATCAGCTGGTCGATCGTCACCAGGTCGGACTCCCGCAGCCGCTCGATGGCTTCACGTGCTTCCGGACTGTCATCCATGCCAGCGAGTGCCGCGGCCAATCCTTCTTTATTGAACATCGCCGTCATCTCAGTAGTGGATCACCGAACGGATCGACTTGCCTTCGTGCATCAGCTCGAAGGCGTCGTTGATCTTCTCCAGCTCCATCGTATGGGTTACGAACGGCGCCAGCTCGATGTCACCCTTCATCGCGTCCTCGACCATGCCCGGCAGCTGGCTGCGGCCCTTCACACCGCCGAACGCGGTACCCATCCACTTGCGGCCGGTCACCAGCTGGAACGGACGGGTGGAGATTTCCTGCCCCGCACCGGCCACGCCGATGATCACGCTCTGGCCCCAGCCACGGTGCGCACATTCCAGCGCGGCACGCATCACGCTAGTGTTGCCGATGCACTCGAAGCTGTGGTCCACGCCCCAGCCGGTCATCTCCACGATCACCTGCTGGATCGGCTTGTCATGGTCCTTCGGGTTGACGCAGTCGGTAGCGCCGAACTGCCTGGCCAGCTCGAACTTGGACGGGTTGGTGTCGATGGCGATGATGCGGCCGGCCTTGGCCTGGCGCGCGCCCTGGATCACCGCAAGACCAATCCCGCCCAGCCCGAACACGGCCACGCTGTCGCCTTCGGCCACCTTGGCGGTGTTGTGCACCGCGCCGATGCCGGTGGTGACGCCGCAGCCGAGCAGGCAGACGTGCTCCGGGTTGGCTTCCGGGTTGACCTTGGCCAGCGAGACCTCGGCCACCACGGTGTACTCGGAGAAGGTCGAGCAGCCCATGTAGTGGTAGATCGGCTCGCCGTTGTAGGAGAAGCGGCTGGTGCCGTCGGGCATCACGCCCTTGCCCTGGGTAGCGCGCACGGAGGTGCACAGGTTGGTCTTGCCGCTCTTGCAGAACAGGCACTCGCCACACTCGGCGGTGTACAGCGGAATGACATGATCACCCGGCTGCACCGAGGTCACGCCCTCGCCCACCTCGACCACGATGCCGGCACCTTCATGGCCCAGCACGCACGGGAACAGGCCTTCCGGATCGTCACCGGACAGGGTGAAGGCATCGGTGTGGCAGACACCGGTATGGGTGATCTTGACCAGCACCTCGCCCGCCTTCGGCGGTGCAACATCGATCTCGACGATCTGCAAGGGCTGGCCCGGGCCAAAGGCGACGGCGGCACGTGATTTCATGGTGTTCTCCTGCGGCAAGGGTGGAACGCGGCGCGGCGCGCCACGCGGTTATTTGAGATAGGAACGGATCAGGCTGGACATCTCGGCCACGCGCGCGGCGCGCTCGCCTTCCGACTGTGCCGGCTGGCCGAATTCCTCGCGCAGGTGCGCCTCCATCACCTCGGACATCAGCCCGTTGACAGCGCCACGGATGGCGGCGATCTGCTGCAGCACCGGATGGCAGTCTTCGCCGGCGTCCAGCGCCCGCTCCAGCGCATCGCACTGGCCACGGATGCGTTTGACCCGGGCCAGCACCTTCTTCTTTTCTTCCGGCGAGTGCGGCATCGGCCAGCTCAATATCCTGTACTGGGGGACAGTATATTTATCAGGCCACGACATTGCCAATACGCTGCCCGAAAGGCCCCTTCCCGCCGCACCCGGCAGTGCGCTGGAGGCGCAGCAGCAGGATCTTCACAAGGCCGTATCAACTGCTGCACGTGGCCGCAGTATCGTCGCCGTCACGCGCCCCGGAGTAGCCACAATGATCCGCCGATCCGTGCTCCTGCTGCTGCCTTCGACCCTGCTTTTCACGCTGCTGGCCGGCTGTGATCCCGCCAGGAAGGCCGGCACCGAAACGGCCGCCGCTCCCGATCCTGCGGCCGTGCCTCTGTTGGAGACCTTCGGCGATCTGCATCGCGATATCGGCACGCCGGTGCCGCTGGCGCAGCGCTACTTCGACCAGGGGCTGCGACTGGCCTACGGCTTCAACCACGAGGCGGCCGGGCGCGCGTTTGCCGAGGCGGCGCGACTGGATCCGCGCTGCGCGATGTGCGTCTGGGGTCAGGCGCTGGTGTTGGGGCCGAACATCAATCTGCCGATGGACCCGGCCGCGGCGAAAGAGGCCACCGCGCTGGCGCAGCGGGCCGCCAGCCTCGCCGGCAGCGCGCGACCGGAGGACCAGGCGCTGATCCAGGCGCTGCAGCAGCGCTATGCCGATCCCGCACCGGAGGACCGCACCCCACTGGACCGCCGCTATGCCGAGGCGATGGCCGGTGTTGTCGCGCGGTTTCCGGGCGATGACGATGCCGCCACGCTGTATGCCGAGGCGCTGATGGACCTGTCGCCGTGGGCGTACTGGAATGCCGATGGCACGCCGGCGCAGTTCACCCCCACGCTGGTCGGCGAGCTGGAGCGCGTGCTGGCCCGCAACCCGCGCCATATCGGCGCGATACATTACTACATCCACGCCATCGAGGCCTCGCCCGAACCGCAGCGCGGCGAACCCTACGCCGATAGGCTGGCGGCGCTGGCACCCGGCTCCGGGCATCTGGTGCACATGCCCGCCCACATTTATATCCGCATCGGCCGCTACCACGATGCGACCCTGGCCAATCTGGCCGCCACCACCGCCGACAAGAATTTCCTGGCGGTGTGCCGCGGCAGCAACGGCGTCTACCCGCTGGGCTACGTGCCGCACAACTGGCACTTCGCGACGATGACCACCGGCCTGACCGGCTCACGCACACTTGCGTTACAAGCGGCCAGGCAGACCGCCGAGCGCGCCGACCGCGCGGCGATGGGCGAGGCGCCGATGCAGTTCATGCAGCAGTTCGTGGTCACCCCGCTGCTCACCCAGGTCCGTTTCGGCGACTGGGACGCGATCCTGTCGGCAGCGGCCCCGGCTTCGGAGCTGCCGTATCCGGCCGCGATCCGTCACTTCGCCCGTGGCATGGCCCAGCTGCGCAAAGGCGCCGTGGAGGAAGCGGCCAAAGAGGCCGCCGCGCTGCACGCGACCGCCATCGACCCGGCGATGGCGCAGGTCAGCTTCTTCGATATCAACCACGCCGGCGCCGTGCTGCAGGTGGCCGATGCGCTGCTGCGCGGCGAGCTGCTGCGCGCGCAGGGCAAGCACGAGCAGGCGATCGCCGCGTTGCGTGATGCCGCCTCCGCCGAGGACGCACTGGCCTACAACGAGCCGGCCGACTGGCCGCTGCCGGTGCGTCCGTACCTGGGCGCGGCCCTGCTCGATGGCGGCGATGCCAAAGGTGCGGCAGAGGCTTTCCAGCAGGACCTGAAGACCTATCCGATCAACGGCTGGTCACTGTTCGGTCTGGCGCAGGCGCAACAGGCGCTGGGCCAGACCGACGCCGCGCGCGCGACCTCGCGCCTGCAGGCCGACGCCTGGCAGTGGGCCGATGCACCGCTCACCGCCGCGCGCTATTGAGCCACGCAGCCACGGCCGGCCCTTCCACCGAGCCGGGCCACATGTGGCAATTGCGCCGCGCCCGGATCATGCACACGGTACCGGTCGCCGCTATGCGCCCCGCGGCGATGATCACGCCACGGAACGACGATGACGGCTCAACCGCCGCAGCCGCCGCAACATTCCGAAGGCACGCGTTCCAGCTGGGTGGCGGCAACCGGCAGGCCACCCTGTCCCAGGGCTGGCAGCAGGCTGCGCTCGTCCAGTTGGGTCGAGATCCGCAGCACCCGGGTGAACGGTTCGATATCGACCAGCACCGATGGATCGACGTTCTGCAGCGCCTGCTCCAGCTTCTGCAGATCCGGTGCCTGGGCTGGCAGTGAAATCCTGAATTGCGTCATCGACATGCTCCCGGGGCAGGCTGGCAACCGGGGGCCCGCCCCGCGGCTGTCCCGGCAACGGACGACCACGCCCGCGCCTTGAATACTGCATGCCCGTACCGACAGCCGCCCTGACCGTGGTCAAGCCGGCAGGTAATGACGCGTGACGGATTGATGCCGTCAGCGCGGCAACACCGTCACCGGCGACAACGGCTTTCCAGCATCCCCGGTCCAGCGCATCAGCGTCAGCTGCGCCCGTTGCGCGCCCTTCGTGCCCGAGTTCTCGACCTGGTAGAACAGACCCTCCCCCACGGGCTGCAGGCCGACATCGGCCTTCTGGTTCCAGCCGCGGATGCCGCTTGCCGCATCATGCAAGCCGTCCTCAGCCAAGGTCAGCCGCAGCCCCTGCTCCCAGCCGCTGCCAGCGGCGGCCGGCACGCCCACCAGATCACCACTGGAAGGTGGCTGCCGTGCATCCACCGCATACAGCAGATAGTTCGGAAACTCCGGTTTCCTGCCCGGATAGACGCCCATGAACCAGCGCTGCGAGACCGCGTCATAGGCCAGGTTCTGCACGCCGTAGGTGGTGTTGCCGGTATGCACGAAGTACTTGCCATCCACCGTGGCCGGTCCGTGCCGGTGGGGCGCGTGCTCGACCAGCGGCCGCGCGTACTGCTGCCAGTTGCCGATGTCGTATTGCAGCAGCACCTGATGGTCGTTGTCGCTGCGCGCGGTATTGCCGTAGATGCCGTAGGCAACCGTCAGATAGGCCGGACCATCGACCGCGCCGAAGCGTGGCCCGAACGACACCCCGTCGATACCGGAGCAGCCATAGCGGTGATCCGGCGATGCGGCTTCATTGCCGGAGTACCTGCCATCGTCGCCATCGAAGCGGCCGTCGCCGTTCACATCGGCGGTGTAATCGCTGACCACCTCGGGCAGGTAGACGGTGCGGAAGATATCGCCGTCGTCCACACGCATGTCCACCCGGTCGATACGGCTGCCATCGATCACCGCGATGTAGAACGCCTGGTCGGCCTTGTATTCAAGCGAACCGTAGATGTGGCCGTCAGCGGCGTTGAAGTCCAGATCACCCAGATGCCCTGTCCAGCCCACGAGGGTGCCGATCAGGTTGCCGTGGAAGTCGTACTTGGCCAGCAGGTCGGTGAACGAGTAGTAGATGTAACCCCGCTGCCGGTCCACCGCGATGCCCTGCACGTGCCCGGAAGGCCAGGTGCCGCCATCCTGCTGCAACGGCAGCGGTGGCAGGGTTTGCGAAGCGCTCGCAAGCGGTGCAACCGTCACGACGGCAAGCGCCAACAGCACCGGGAGGAGAAGCGGATTTTTCATGGGGAGGCAGGCTCGGCTGTCGGGATATGGAGTGCGGAGGTCAGGCTCTGACTCAAGTGCGGATGAAGCGGCGCTGCCCCTTTTCCGCGGACATACGGTGGGTGCCGGAAAGCGCCAGCGTCCGCGTCTTGATGTCCTGCAGGAATACCCATTCGCCGGTAATCCGCTGCGGGGTGAGCTCGATCATCGCGTAGCCGCGGCGCGCGGTATCGCACCAGTCCAGTTCCGGATTGGTGGCGACAAAGGCGCGGGCGACGTTGTGCGGATCGGTGGCCAGGCTGCCTTCGATACCGCCGGAGGTGACGCCCTGCACGGCGAATTCGATACCGGCGGGCTCGCCGTCCTGCAGCATCGAATAGGCCCACGCGTTGTGGCTGTCGCCGGACAGCATCACCAGCTCCGCATCGGCCTGCTGGGCGGCACGCAACAGGCGCGCACGGGCCGCGGGGTAGCCATCCCAGCGGTCCATCCACATCGGCACGCCCAGTCGCGCACCACGGACGTTGTCATGGAAGGCCTGCACGCTGCGCTCACTGGCGTCGGCGCGCAGCCAGCCCAGGGTTTCCTTCGGCATCACGGTGCGACCGAGGATGGTGCCCATCCCGACCAGCTGCCAGTGGCTGCTGCGCGCGTTCTCGCGCAGCGCGTGATACAGCCAGCGCTCCTGCTCCAGGCCGAGCATGGTCGCCGACGGATCCTGCCAGGGGCCATCGCGGAAGGCTTCCAGCGCCGCATCGGTACCGGCACGGTAGGCGCTGGCGATATCCGCCGGCCGGGTACGTCCAACCAGGCGGGATTCGGTGCGGTACAACGTGGCCAGGGTGCCGATCGGATAGGCCTTCCACGGCTCATCGGACACCGGCATCCATTCTCGGTAGGCCTGCATCGCGGCGGCCCTGCGCACACTCCAGTCGCCTTCGCGCTCGGGCTGATGGTTCTGCGCCCCGCCTTCCCAGGCATCGTTGGTGATTTCGTGGTCGTCCCATAGCGCCACCATCGGCGCCATCTGGTGCAGCTTCTGCAGGTCCGGATCGGCGCGGTAACAGGCCAGGCGCATGCGGTAATCCAGCAGCGAGACCATTTCGTGGTCGTGCGCCGGCAACACCTCGCGTTCCAGCACCCGGTCCTGCGCCTTGTACGCGGCGATGCCGTACTCGTAAATGTAGTCGCCCACATGCAGCCACAGGTCCATGTCCTGGCGCGCGGCGGCGTGGGCATAGGCATTGAACCAGCCCACCGGCAGGTTCGCGCAGGAGAACAGGCCGAGCTTGAAGCCGCTCACATCGCCCACCGGCAGGGTGCGGGTACGGCCGACCGGCGAGAAGCTGCCATCGGCGGCAATGAACCGGTACCAGTAAGTCGTGCCCGGCTGCAGACCGTCCACGGTCAGCTTGGCGGTCCAGTCGCGGTAGCGGCCGGTACGCACGCTGGCACCGGCGACCACGCGGGTGAAGTCCCGATCCAGCGCGATCTCCGCCCGCAGCGTGGCTTCATCGGCATTGCCGGGTGCCACGTAGCGCGTCCACAGCAGCATCGAGTCCGGTCCGGGCTCGCCGCTGGCGACGTTGTGGGTGAAGCCGCTGGCACCGACGAGTTCGGAGGCAAGCATGCGGCCAGCAGGCAGCAGCAGCGCGCCCAGGCCAAGGCCGGCCCCGATGATCAGGCGACGGCGATCGATGTTGGGGGTCATGGGAGAACGTCCTGACAGACATGGGTAAAGGGCAGGAGGGACGCGGTTGGGCAACCACCTCGCCCTCCCCGCTCTTTGCGCATGCGTAAAAGTGTCGTCCGGCCAACGGGCCGGGATTCGCCGCTGCCCCTCTCCCCTGCATGCAAGAGAGGGGCGTGCAACCAGGTGGACTTCCCGGCTCAGAAGCGGCCGCGGATACCGAAGTTCCACATCGAGCCGTACACGGTGTACATCTGCACGCGGCCCGGCACGTTGGAATAGACCACTTCCGGCTCGTTGAAGATGTTGCGGCCGGCCAGCATCACGTCGATGTTGTCGGTGAGCTTGTAGCTGGCGCTGACGTTCCACAGGTCACGCGAGGCACGGTAGAGAATGCCGTTGTTGGCGGTGGTCTCGGTGTTGCCCAGTGCGCTGATGCGATGGCTGGCCTGGTAGTTGCCGTTGACCTGGAAGTCGAAGCGCCCGTGGTTGTAGCGGATGCCCCAGTTGGCCGCTTCCTTGGGCATGTTCTGGCGCGGGCCATCCGGATTCACGTGGGTCAGCGAGCCGTACACGCTCAGGCCCTTCCAGGCGGCCGGCAGGAAGGTCAGCTGCTGGCTGTATTCCAGCACCACGCCTTCGTTGGTGCTGGTGCCCGGCAGGTTCTGCGCGCTGCGGAAGGTGTAGCCCTCGTAATCACCGGCGCTGAAGCCCACATCCTCCGGATCGACACTGATGCCGGTGACCTGCATGTCCTGCATGTCCAGCTTGTAATAGGACAGGCCGAGCATGCCCGACGGCTCCAGGTAGTACTGCAGGCTGGCGTAGTACTTGGTGGAACGCTCCGGCTTGAGCTGCGCATTGGGCACGGTGACGATCATCGTGTCCTCGTTGACCGACACCACACCGCCGAGGTTGCCGTAGTCCGGGCGCAGGATCGATTCGCTGAAAGACAGCTGGCCGACCAGCTTGTCGGTGAAGTCGTACTTCATGCCACCGCTGAGGAAGAAGTCGCTGTAATCGCCGCGACGGGTCACATAGCCGCCGTTGTTGTACTGGTACATCAGGCCTTCAACGGTTTTCGGATCCAGCCCGGCGGCCTCCACCTCGCTGAGCGGACGCACATCGGCGATGCGCGCGGCGGTGCGGGTCTGCTCGTAGCGCAGGCCCAGGTCGAAGCGCGCGTCGCCGACGCGGGTTTCCAATTCGACATAGGCCGCATCCACGTTCTCCCGGATGCGCTTGTTGTTGTCCAGGCGACGCTTCAGGTTGCCGACCACATCAGCCTCGAAGTACTCCGGGTGCTCCTTGAAGATGTCGTACATGGCGTAGTTGTTGTCGGCACGCCAGCCCTGCTCGTTCATGTTGCCGGCACCGGTGCCGATGATCGCGAAGTCGTAGTCCTCGGTCCACGGAATGGTGGACGACGGATCGGTCTGGCTGCCGTTCGGGCCGACGTACTTGTACTGCTGCCAGGAACCTTCGTTGGTGCGCCAGTCGTTGCGGCGCGTGCCCACGCCGCCCATCAGGGTGAGCGGATTGTCATTCCAGCTCAGGTGCCGCTTCAGATCGAGATTGACGCCGGACTGGTCGTTGACCGCATCCGACTCGGCGGTACGCACGTTGTAGCCGATGTCCGCATCACGATTGAAATTGGTCGGATCGTTCCAGGGCCGGCCGGCGGTCTGCTGCAGGTTCCACTCGTGCGAGCCCTGCGATGGACGGTCCAGGGTGAAACCGATATCGGTAAGCCAGCTGTCGGTGCGCTGGAAAAAGCCCTTGCTGTTGTCGCGGAAGTTGAACTCGGCGCCGGAGTAGCTGCCGCGCAGCACCGCTTCCCAGCTCTCGCCCTTGTACTCGAGCTTGGGCGCGATCAGGAAGGCCGGCGTGCCCGCATAGCGGTGCGAATACTGGGTGTGCAACCGCGTGTTGGTACCGTTGGGATCGACCACGATGTGCTCGGGGGTGGAGCCGGGCGCGGCTTCGGACTTGCTCGGGGTGCCGAACACCAGATAGGTGTACTGGTTGAAATACTCCACGTCGTACATGGAGTAGGTGCTACGCAGCGACGCCACCAGATTGTCGGTGACCTGGTAATCCAGGCTGAGGTTGGCGGCGGTACGGCTGGTCATCTTCGGGCCCGGGCGCCACATCACCCGGTAGGGCATGGCACTGCCGTCGGGCTTGTAGGCCCAGTCGGTCTGGATGCGGTCCTGCTGCACATAGTTGGCGTTGTAGCTGGCGTTGAACTCCACTCCGAAGCGGCCGTCCATGAACACATCACCGAACCCGAACTGGCCGGAGGGATAGATCGTGTCGTGCTTTTTGTCATCCGGGAAATATCTGCCGGACCAGTTGGAATCGGACGTGCCCACCGCACCAAGCTGGAACACCAGATCACGCTTGGTGCGCTGAAACGCATGCTTGCTGCGCAGGTTGATGTTGCCACCCGGCGAATCGGCATCCATTGCCGCGGTCAGCGTGTGGTTCAGCTCGATCGACTCGATGCCGGTGATCGACATCTGCTCGAACGAGTTCTGCCGGCCGGAGTTGTTGTTCGACGTCGCCGTGGCCATGCGCGCGCCGTCGGTGGTGAAGGTCGAGTACTTCGGGTCCAGCCCACCGATACGCACCGCTGTAGCATCCACCTCGGTGTAGTCCAGCGACAGGCCCGGCATCGACTTCATGAACTCGCCGACATCACCCATGGTCAGCGCACCATAGTTGTCGGCCGCCACCACATTCTTGGCATTCATCGCCGCACGCCGCTCCATGATCGCGCTGGCCTGGCCTTCGCGGCTGGCGGTGACGGTCAGGCCGTCCAGACTCACCGCATCGGTGGCGGCCGCTGCATAGCTCGGCGCCTTGAGCGATACCTCGACGGTAGCCACTTCGCCCCTGGCAACCGTGACCGTCACCCGACTTTCCTCAAGACCGGCATAACGGGCGACCAGCACCACCTCGCCTGCTGGCACGCCATTGAGGCGGAAAGCACCGCTCTGATCGCTGTAGACGACATTGGGAGTGCCGGCGATACGCAGCTCGGCATTGCGCACGTACTGGCCACTGTCGGTATTGAGAACCCGGCCACGAACCGCACCACCGGCGATGCCCTGTTCCGGCACTTGCAGCGTTTCCTGCGCAAGAACATCCGGGGCGAGACAAAGCGCGAATACGATGGCACCCGCCAGCGCCGACTTCCTGACTACGATCATGATTTGTTCCTGAAGGGGTATGCGTACGTCGTGCCTGGAAACCGCTTCCAGGCAGATGCCGCGCATCCTATTTACCTTCGGTTACAGATCACTTACATGCCGGCGCCGGATCGCTGCGACAGCGCCGGTCTGCGACTCGCGTTGCAGAATGGACCGCAAAACAAGGGGTTTTCAGCGCACCCGCACGGTGCCGCGGGTGCACCGGAAAGACAGTCCTGCAATCTCGCCGGCGCGACGTCCATCCATCGCCACGGCAGTTGCCGCGCGACAAGTCGAATCAGTAGGCGAACTCGGCGAACACCGGTTCGACCTTGCCGTTCCAGGCGCCATGGAACAGTTCCAGCTTGCGCTCGGCGGCGGTCTTGCCGGAATCGACGATCTCCTGCAGCACATCCAGGAAACGCGTTTCATCCTGACCATCGCCATTGAGCGCGGCACGACGGCGCAGGCCCTCGCGCGAGATCTCCAGCGCACGCGCGGCCAGATCACGCACCGTGCCGTTGCGGAACGGCAGATTCATCGCCTGCTTCGGCACGCCGTCACGCAGCGCGTGGCGTTCGGCCAGGCTGAAATCCTTGACCAGGTCCCACGCCGCATCCAGCGCGGTCTGGTCATACAGCAGGCCCACCCAGAAGGCCGGCAACGCGCAGATGCGGTTCCACGGACCGCTGTCGGCACCGCGCATTTCCAGATACTTCTTCAGCCGCACTTCCGGGAACGCGGTGGTCATGTGGTCGGACCAGTCGCGCAGCGTCGGCAGCGCCCCCGACAGCACCGGCAGCTTGCCGTGCATGAAATCGCGGAAGCTCTGGCCGCTGGCGTCGTGGTAGATGCCGTCGCGGTAGGAGAAGTACATCGGCACATCGAGCAGGTAATCGACGTAGCGCTCGTAGCCGAAGCCGTCCTCGAACACGAAATCGAGCATGCCGGTACGGCCGGCATCGGTATCGGTCCAGATGTGCGAGCGGTAACTCAGGAAGCCGTTGGGCTTGCCCTCGGTAAACGGCGAATCGGCGAACAGCGCGGTGGCGATCGGCTGCAAGGCCAGCGACACGCGGAACTTCTTCACCATGTCCGCCTCGGAGGCGTAGTCCAGGTTGACCTGCACCGTGCAGGTGCGGGTCATCATGTCCAGGCCGAGCGAACCGACCTTGGGCATGTAGCTTTTCATGATCTGGTAGCGGCCCTTGGGCATCCACGGCATGTCCGCGCGGGTCCACTTGGGCTGGAAGCCCATGCCGAGGAAGCCGAGCTGCAACTCGCCGGCTACCTGTGCCACCTCGTTGAGGTGGGTGCCGGTTTCCACGCAGGTCTGGTGGAGGGTTTCCAGCGCCGCGCCGGACAGTTCCAGCTGCCCGGCCGGTTCCAGCGACACCGAGGCGTTGTCGCGCAGCAGGGCGATGGTGTTGCCGTTCTCCAGCACCGGTTCCCAGCCGAAGCGGGTCAGCCCGGTCAGCAGCGCCTGGATGCCGCGCTCGCCGTCGAAGGTGGGCGGACGCAGATCGTCCAGGCGGAAACCGAATTTTTCATGCTCGGTGCCGATCCGCCATTGCGACTTGGGCTTTTCGCCTTCGGCAATGGCCTGGACCAGCTGGTCGCGGTCGGTGATGAGGGTATCGGCGACGTGGCTGGGGCTGGACAAGATGCGGTCTCACAAAGTGCTGTCAGGGCAACGAGGTGGGGCCGGTCCCGCCTCTCGCGAGTGCGCACTATATCGTGCGGCTGATTCCAATCACGCCATCGCCGCGGATTTCAGCATCCCACCCACGGCGACTTGCCCGCACCGCGTGCGACTGAAAATCGCTCCGCCGGCAGCGCAAGGACCCGGCTAGACTGCGCGCATGATCCACTCACGCTCCCCGGAGGTCCACCGCTCCGGCCGCTCCGGCTGGCTGCGCGCGGCCGTGCTCGGCGCCAATGACGGCATCGTTTCGGTGGCCGGACTGGTGGTGGGCATCGCCGCCAGCGGCGCCCCGGCCTCGACCGTGCTGACCACCGGCATCGCCGGCACCGTTGCCGGCGCGATGTCGATGGCTGCCGGTGAATATGTCTCGGTGCAGTCGCAGGCCGACACCGAGCATGCCGACCTGGCGATCGAACGCCGCGAGCTGCATGAGGATCCACACAGTGAACTGGAAGAGCTCGCCGCCATCTACCGCCATCGCGGCCTGAACGCGGAGCTTGCACATGAAGTGGCCAGGCAGCTCACCGCCCACGACGCACTTGCCGCCCATGCCCGCGACGAACTGGGTATCACCGATACAACCCGGGCACGCCCGCTTCAGGCCGCCGCCGCATCCGCTGCCGCGTTCGTTGCCGGCGCGGCACTGCCCGTGCTCACCGCGCTGCTGGCGCCCCATGCACATGTGGCATTGGCAACCACCACGTCCACGTTGGCCGGGTTGTGCATCACCGGCGCGCTGGCCGCCCGCGCCGGCGGTGCCCAGCCACTGCGCGGGGCGCTACGGGTGATGTTCTGGGGTGCGCTGGCGATGACTGCCGCCGCCGCCATCGGCAAGCTGTTCGATACCCCGCTGTAAACGGCTCACCGCGCTGCGACACGGCGGTCAACGGCAGTGGGCGACAGTACCCACACGCTCCCACCCGCCGGTGTGCGCCTTCGCCGCGGTTAGCGGATATATCCGAAGAATCGCCGCAGAATCGGCCCTTGGCCGCGACTGCACGCCCTGCCGCGGTGCGGCAATCAGCCCTGTGCGGCGGCTTTTTCCGACGCCGATTCCAGGCCCAGCCAGCCGCCAATCACCGTGCGCGCTTCGTCCACGCCCTGACGCGACTCGCTGGAGAACACCTGCACGCTGACGCTGTCGCCGAATGCCGCCTGCAGTTCCTTGCGCACTTTCTGCAGCGTCTGCGCCTGCTGACCCCGCCCGAGCTTGTCGGCCTTGGTCAACAGCGCGTGCGCCGGCAGGCCGCGCTGCACCGCGTAACCGAGCATCTGCAGGTCGTATTCCTTGAGCGGGTGACGGATGTCCATCACCACCACCAGCCCCTTCAGCGCCTCGCGGGTGCGGAAGTACTTCTCGATGAAGGCCTGCCAGTGCGCCTTCAGGTCCAGCGGCACCTTCGCATAGCCGTAGCCCGGCAGGTCCACCAGGTTCGCCTCGGGCGTGACCTGGAAGTAGACCAGCTGCTGGGTGCGACCGGGCGTCTTGGAGACGCGGGCCAGCGCGTTGCGCCGGGTCAGCGCGTTGAGTGCGCTGGATTTGCCGGCATTGGAGCGCCCGGCAAACGCCACCTCGCCACCGGTGTCGGCCGGCAATTGGCGGGCGTTGTGGGCGGAGAGCAGGTATTGGGCGCGTTCGAGCAACTGTGACATGCGCAATAGGATCGCATGTTGCACCGCCACGTGCCGATCCGGCCGCCATACGGGCTGATATTTGTCTGCTTACCGGCAAAATGTGCCGATTTCCGGCCTTTACGGCCTCCCGAACGGCCCATTTCCCGGACTGGCGCGTTGACCGTGCCATGAGCCGGCGTTGATAATCCTGCCGATGCTGGCGGAAGTGCCGCCGGGCCTGTTCACACGGAGCTTTCCGCATGCGCCACGCTCGTGTTCTTGCAATTAGCACACTTGTTGTTCCCCTTATCGCCGCAGTTGCCTTCGCGCAGACTTCGGTCGTTCCCGTACCGGACAACGCGCCGGTGACCACCGCCCCGCTGGAGCTGGACTTCAGCAAGACCCTTCCCGGTGACGCCGAAGCCGGCCAGGCCAAGGCCGCCTCCTGTGCCGCCTGCCACGGTGCCGACGGCAATGCCCCGGTCGAGATCTACCCGCGTCTGGCCGGGCAGAGCGAGCACTACATCGCCAAGGAAATGGCCCTGATCGCCAACGGCCAGCGCAATGAAGGCGCGGTGGTGGCGATGGTGCCGTTTGTCCAGGACCTGACCGCCCAGGACATGCGCGATATCGGCGCATTCTTCGCCACGCAGAAGAGCGGTGCCGGCGTCGCCGACGACGCGCTGGTGGCCGAAGGTCCCTATGCCGGCATGAAGTTCTACGAGATCGGCCAGAAGCTGTATCGCAGTGGCGACGCCAGCCGTGACATTCCGGCCTGCCTGGCCTGCCATGGCCCGGCCGGTGCCGGCAATCCCGGTCCGTCCTATCCGCACATCGGCGGCCAGCACGCCGGTTATGTGGCGCAACGCCTGCAGCGTTACCAGTCCGGCCAGACCGGCGAGACCGATACCGCGCAGTTCAACATCATGGCGCAGATCAGCAAGTCGCTGACCGAGCAGGAAATCCAGGCGCTGGCCAGCTATGTGCAGGGCCTGCACAACCGCGCCGACGATGTCGCTACGGCGGCACCTGCCGCCCAGCCCTGACCTGTCCGGGCCGCCCTGGCGGCCGGCAGGTGCGATCCCATGCACGCCGGCCCTCATGGCCGGCGTCTTCATTTGACGGAGTTCCGCCATGACCTTCCTTTCCCGCGTACTGCTTCTGCTGCTGGCCCTGGCACCGCTGGGCGCCGGTGCCGCCACTCCGGCCGCCCTGGTCGAAGGCCGGGACTACCAGCTGATCGCCAACCCCGGCCCGTTCGCACCGCTGGCCGGCAAGATCGAGGTGGTCGAACTGTTCGGCTACACCTGTTCGCATTGCGCCCACTTCGAACCGCAGCTGGACGCATGGGTCGCCAAGCTGCCGGCCGATGTCCGCTTCACCGCGGTGCCGGCCGCCTTTGGCGGTCACTGGGATGCCTACGCCCGCGCGTTCTATGCCGCCGAGCAGGCAGGCGCGCCCAAGCGCAGCCATGGCGATATGTTCCGCGCCCTGCACGAGCAGCGCAGCCTGCCCATGCAGAACGTCTCGCCCGATGAGCTGGCCCACTTCTACGCCGGCTACGGCGTGCAGCCGCAGCGCTACCTGGATGCGCTGCGCAGCGTCGAGGTCGAGGAAAAAGTGAAGAACGCGCGCGCCTTCGCCCTGCGCACCCAGGTGCCGGGGACCCCGACCCTGCTGGTCAACGGCAAATACCTGGTCAAGGGCCGCACTTTCGAAGACATGCTGCGCAACGCCGAGGCTCTGGTCGCCCGCGAACGTGCGGCAAGCCCGCGCCGCTGATCCGGCCCAGCGGCAATGGCCGATCACCCGTTCAGTCTTGACCGCACATAATGTCATCATGTGCCCCCGGCCGCGCCGCGCGGCCTGTTGAACCACCGAATTCCCGCTGGAGATCCCCGATGAAGATCCGATTCGCGCTGGCCCTGACGGCCCTGCTCCCGCTGATGGTCGCCTGCAAGGCCCAGGACGGCTCGGCCGACGCCGCCGCTCCGGCGACCGCCCCGGCCGCTGCCGAAGTCGCACCGGAAGCCGCTTCCGCAACCACGCCGGACGCCGCCACCACCGCGGACGATCAGGCCGTCACCACGCCGGCCAGCGCTGAAGCGGCTCCGGCCGCCAGCACGCCGGTCCCGGCGGCAGCACGCCTGGTGGGTCCGGAGCCGGTTGCCGGCACCGACTACCTGGCCATCGACGGCGGCCAGCCGTTCCAGCCGGCCACCGGCAAGATCGAAGTGGCCGAAGTATTCGGCTACGTGTGCCCAGCCTGCGCCCGCTTCCAGCCGCTGGTCAGCTCGTGGAAGGCCGGCCTGCCGGCGGACGTGAACTTTGTCTACGTGCCGGCCGCGTTTGGCGGCACCTGGGACGACTACGCGCGTGCCTTCTATGCCGCCGAGACGCTGGGCGTGCTGGGAAAGACCCATGAGCCGCTGTACCTGGCCATCCACGTCGAGCAGAGCCTGAAGGGCGAGCGCGGCCGCGACTCGGTGCAGGACATCGCCAACTTCTACGGCAAGCACGGCGTCGATCCGAAGACCTTCACCGACACCATGGGCAGCTTCTCGGTCGCGGCCAAGATCAACCGCGCCAAGCAGTTCGCCCAGCGCAGCAAGATCGCCGGCACCCCGTCGCTGATCGTCAACGGCAAGTACCTGGTCAAGGGCCAGAGCTGGGAAGACATGCTGCGCATCGCCGATCACCTGATCGCCCGCGAACGCGCCTCCAACGCCAAGTAACCGCATCCAGGGCCCCGCCTGCCGGGGCCCTTTCCGCATTGCCGTGAAATTCCCCACGAAAACGCTGCGGCTGTTGACCGCGAACATCCAGGCCGGCTCGAGCACCCGTCGCTACAGCGACTACGTGACCCGCAGCTGGTCGCACGCGCTGCCTGCCGGACAGAAGCGCTCCAGCCTGGATGCCATCGCCAAACTCGCCAGCACCCGCGACATCGTCGGCCTGCAGGAAGCCGATCCGGGCAGCCTGCGCTCGGGTTTCACCAACCAGACCCATTACCTGGCCGAACGCGCTGGTTTCAATTACTGGGCGCACCAGCCGAACCGCCGCATGGGCGGCGTGGCTTCCAGCGCCAATGGCCTGCTCAGCCGGCTGGAGCCGGTGGAGGTACAGGACCACGCCCTGCCCGGCCGTATCGGTGGCCGTGGCGTGCTGATCGCCCGTTATGGCGACGGCAAGGAAGGCCTGACCGTCGCGGTGGCGCACCTGTCGCTGGGCACCGGCTCGCGGCTGGCGCAGCTGGACTTCATTTCCGACCTGCTCAGCGATTACCCCAACGCGGTGCTGATGGGCGATTTCAACTGCATGGCCGACCGCCCGGAAATGCGCGTGCTCTACCACAAGACCCGCTTGCAGCCGCCCAGCTGCCTGGTACCGACCTTCCCCAGCTGGGGACCGGATCGCGCCATCGACCACATCCTGCTTTCGGACAGCCTGAAGATGCTCGACACGCGTGCGGTTGCCGCCGCGCAGTCGGACCATCTGGCGGTGGAGATGGAAGTGAAAGTTCCCGCCAACAGCCTGCGCTGAGCGCACTCGCGATGGGTGGCACTGCGCCCCCTTCCGCGTCCTCCGGCAAGCTGCGCCTGCGCGTTCACCGGCTTACCCCGGCATTGACGCCGCCCCCGCTATGCTTTTGCCCATGAACCGATATCTGCTGCTGTCCCTCGGCCTGGTACTGGCCGCCACCGGCACCGCCAGCCATGCCCGCACCACCGATGCCCAACGCACCCTGATGCGTACGGCCATCGGCGACGCCGAACGTGGCCAGGTCGATGCCGGCACCCGCGCTGCACTGCGCGACCACCCGCTGTACGGCTGGCTGGAATACAGCAGCCTGCGCCGCACCATCGACACGCTCGGGACCTCCCAGGCGCAGGATTTCCTGAAGCGCTACCAGGGCCAGGCGGTGGCCGAAACGTTCCGCGCCACCTGGCTGGCGGCACTGGCCCGACGCCAGGACTGGCCGACGCTGCTGGCCAACTACACCACCAGTACCGATCCGGGCCTGCGCTGCGCGGTGCTCAATGCCCGCCACGCCACCGGCAAGGCCGACGCGCAATGGACCAGCGAGGCGCAGGCGCTGTGGCGCAGCGCCGGCAAATCGCTGCCCGACGCCTGCGACCCGGTGTTCGCGGTGCTGGCCAGCCGCGGCGGGCTGTCTCCCGCACTGCGCTGGGAACGCATCGAGGCTGCCGCCGATGCGCAGCAACCGGGAGTGATGCGTGCCGCCGCACGCGGCCTGCCGGCGGCCGAACTGGCGCAGGCCAACGACTATGCCGCCTTCGTCGACACGCCCGATGCGCGCGCCTTGAGCTGGCCGAAAACCGAACGCAGCCGCCGCATCGCCACCGATGGCTTGGAGAAGCTGGCCAAGGCCGATCCGGACGCCGCCGAACAGCAGTTGCCGCAGTACATCCGGGCACTGGAACTGACGCCGGCCCAGCAGGGACGCGTGCGTTACCAGATCGCCCTGTGGACGGTGGCCTCCTACCTGCCCGACTCGGCGCGGCGGCTGGCCGCGGTACCCGAATCGGCCTATGACGAGCGCCTGCACGAATGGCGCACGCGCGAGGCGATGGCCCGCGGCGACTGGCCTGCCGCGCTGGCCGCGATCCGCAAGATGCCCGCCAGCCAGCGCAACGATTCGCGCTGGCGCTGGTTCGAAGGCCGCCTGCTGGAAAAAACCGGCAAGTCCGCCGAA
This sequence comes from Stenotrophomonas sp. UBA2302, assembly GCA_002345545.1. GTDB lineage: Bacteria > Pseudomonadota > Gammaproteobacteria > Xanthomonadales > Xanthomonadaceae > Stenotrophomonas. The sequence continues at coordinate 46,393 of DDVW01000005.1, forward strand.
GCCAATGCGCTCTATCGCGCCGCCGCCAGCGAGGCGACCTTCCACGGCTTCCTCGCCGCCGATACGCTCAAGCAGCCCTATGCGCTGTGCCCGTGGAATCCGGGCGACAGCGCCACCGCCAAGGCGGCCGTCGCGCGTGATCCGGCGCTGCTGCGCGCCATCGAACTGTTCAAGATCGACCGCACGCTGTGGGCCGCACGCGAGTGGGCCGATGCGCTGTCGCGCTTCGACGACAGCCAGCGCCGGCTCGCGGTGGAAGTAGCCAGCGACAACGGCTGGTTCGACCGCGCCGTGTTCGCGCTCAAAGGCCCGCAGGAACTACGGCTGTACACCCTGCGCTTTCCGCTGCATCACGACGACGCCATCCGCCGCGAGGCCGCGCGCAATGCGTTGGACCCGGCCTGGATCGCCGCCGAGATCCGTGCCGAGAGCATCTTCAATCCGAACGCGCGCTCGCCGGCCAACGCCATGGGCCTGATGCAGGTGCTGCCGGCCACCGGCGCCAGTGTGGCCAAAAGCATCGGCCTGAGCGGTTATGGCGGCGCGGCCAGCCTGTACGACCCGGACACCAACATCGCCATCGGCAGCGCCTACCTGCGCCAGCTGATGGACAAATACGACGGCCTGCCCTACGTCACCATCGCCGCCTACAACGCCGGCCCGACCCCGACCGCCCGCTGGCAGTCGCAGCGCCCGGACTTTGATCCGGACTTCTGGATCGAGACCATCAGCTACAAGGAAACCCGCGAGTACGTCGCCCGCGTGCTCGCCTTCAGCGTGATCTACGACTGGCGCCTCAATGGCAACGCGCTGGGCGTGAGCGACCGCATGCGCGGCAAGGTTGAAGGTTCCCGCAAAGCATTTACATGCCCGCAGTGAGGCCGGCATGCTGGCCGTTCCCGACAAGGAGTCGTCAGCATGCGCCACGTTTTCAGTTCCGCCGTGTTGTTCGCCGGCATCATGCTGTTGCCGGCACTGGCAACAGCCGTCCCCAGCCGCGCTGACGCGCAGAAGGCCTACAACGCCAGGGATCACAGCCGCTGCGCACTGATCTACACGCAGCTGGCGCAGATGCCGGACGCCATCCGCAGCGATGGCTACAACGCCGCCTGCTGCCTCGCGCTGGCAGGCGATGCGGATGCGGCCTTCGAGCAGTTGCGCGACACCATCCTCAGCCATTACACGCGCGTTCCGGATATCGAGCAGGACCCGGATTTCGCCCCGCTGCACGGCGATCCGCGCTGGCAGCCGCTGCTCGATCTTGCCCGCCAGGAAGAAGACCGCCACCTTGCCGGTACCGATCGCGCCTTGCGCCACGAGCTGTTCGTGCGCATGAACCGCGACCAGCAGATGCGTGGCCGCCTGATGGCCGATCCGGAAAACAGGACGCTTCTGGAAGAAATGCAAGCCATCGACCGTGACAACACCGGCTGGCTCAAGAACCTGATCGATACCCGCGGCTGGCCCGGTTACAAGCTCGTTTACAAGGACGGGGCACAGGCGGCGTGGCTGCTGGCCCAACATGCCGACCTCGACACGGATTTCCAGCAACAGGTGCTGGAACTGCTGGAAAAGGCCGTGCTGGAAAAGGATGCCAGTCCTTCGCATCTGGCCTATCTGGTCGACCGGGTGCGCACCGGCCGCGATCAGAAGCAGCTGTACGGCACCCAGTTCATCAAGGAGGACGGGCACTGGGTGCCGGCGCCGATCGAGGACGAAGCCAACGTCGATGCACGTCGCCAGCGCATCGGCCTGGGAACGCTGGCCGAGTATGCCGAACAGATCCGCGACGCCTATGCGCAGTAGCCTTTGCCGCTGCCTGCTTCGGGCATGATGTACGCATGAAGATCTATCTCGTTGGCGGCGCGGTCCGCGATGCCCTGCTCGGCCTGCAGCCCGGCGACCGTGACTGGGTGGTGGTCGGCTCTACCCAGGCGGACATGGAAGCGCGTGGTTTCAAGGCGGTGGGCAAGGATTTCCCGGTATTCCTGCATCCAGACACCGGCGAGGAACATGCGCTGGCGCGTACCGAACGCAAGTCCGGGCGTGGCTATCGCGGCTTCGTGGTCGATGCCGCGCCCTCGGTGACGCTGGAGGAAGACCTGCAGCGCCGCGACTTCACCATCAACGCCATCGCCCGCGACGAAAGCAGCGGTGAGCTGGTCGATCCGTGGGGCGGCCTGCGCGACATCGAGCAGCGCGTGCTGCGCCATGTCGGCCCGGCCTTCGTGGAAGACCCGCTGCGGGTGCTGCGCGCGGCGCGTTTCCTTGCCCGCTTCGCTCCGCTGGGCTTTACCCTCGCTCCGGAAACCGCCGCGCTGATGCGGCAGATCGCCGACAGCGGCGAGCTGGACACGCTGGTGCCCGAGCGTATCTGGCAGGAGCTGCGCAAGGCGCTTGCCAGCGCGCAACCGTCGGCCTTCCTGCGCAGCCTGCACGCTACGGGTGCACTGGCGGCGATCCTGCCGGAGGTCGACGCGCTGTACGGCGTGCCGCAGCGCGCCGAGTTCCACCCGGAAGTGGACACCGGCGTGCATCAGGAAATGGTCAGCGACATGGCCGCGCAGCTGGCACCGGGGGACGACCTGATCGGTTTTGCCGCCCTCACCCACGATCTGGGCAAGGCGCTGACGCCGCACGATGAACTGCCGCGTCACATCATGCACGAGCAGCGTGGCCTGAAGCCGCTGGCGGCGCTGTGCGAACGCCTGAAAATCCCCACCGACCACCGCCAGCTGGCCGAAGCGGCCTGTCGAGAACACCTCAACGTGCACCGCATCGACGAGCTGCGTGACGCCACCGTGCTGGAACTGATTTCCCGCTGCGATGGGTTCCGGCGCCCCGAGCGCATCGCGCAGATGGCGCTGGTGTGCGAATGCGACAAGCGCGGCCGGCTCGGCTTCGAAGACAGCGACTATCCGCAGCGCGCCACATTGGTGCGCCTGCATGCCGCCGCGCTGGCGGTCAATGCCCGCGACATCGCCACTGAAGGACTGAAAGGCCCCGCCATCGGCGAGGCCTTGGCCAAGGCACGTGTCCGCGCGATTGCCGCCGCGCGTTAAGGCGCGGCCGCGCGCGCCAGTGCCGCAGCACGCTGCTTGAGCTGGGTGACCGAGTCGGGCGTCAGCTCCATGCCCACATCGAAGCCGGGATTGAGCACGATGCCCACGCCGTCGGCGATGCCGCCCAGCAGCCAGCGGAAATCCAGATGCAGCGCGTTCTCGAACGCCGGCGCCTGCTCGCTCCAGACCAGCGCCCGCTCGGTTGCCGAGAACACCGCGAACATCGGCTCGTCGAGTTCATTGGTGAGCACCAGCGGAGTGATGCTGTCATCCCACTCGCCGCCCTCAGGAATTTCCTTGTCCAGCAGCACGAAGATCTTCTGGCCCAGCATCCAGTCGAGGAAATCCCCGGTTTTCAGCTGGCCTTCCTGCGCCTGCAGCAAACGGGCTTCCAGCTCATTGAGCGGCGTGAAGGGGGCTTCGTTTTCCATCGGATTCCTGCACAAGTGGGAGTTCAGGCGCGACTGTAGCAGCCCTGTCGCAACGATAAGCGTCTGTGCGTCCGGATGCAGCGCAATTTTCCGCGCTGCCTGAAGCAGGCCGGCGACACGCTGCCTTGCCGCTCAGATCTTCAGATAGATGCGGCGCCGGTCCATCCACGCCATCGGCACCCACCACAGCGCGACGAAGGCCAGCGCCATCAGCAGCGACGCCAGCTGCGCCCCGGCCAGCGGCGTGATCCAGCGATCGAACAGCTGCGCATACAGCCAGCCCCATAGCCCGGTGGCCATCATCGCCAGCACCATCGCCGAGGAACCCGCATAGGCGGTGATCGCGTTGACCCCGAAACGCCGCCCCAGTGCGGGCCACTGCCGCGTGTCGATCAGCAGATGCGCCAGCCACAGGCTCGCAAACGCCCAGCCGGCGGTCCACAAGACGTAGGACGGCGTCCACAGGTTCTTGTTGAACGGCAGCCAGGCCGACCACAGCAGGCCGGCCGCCAGCAGCATCACCGCGCCAACCAGCAGATGCACGGGGCGCGTGCGCAGCATCGCGCCGGCCTGCAGGCCGATCAGCGACGAGGCCAGCGCGCCCAGCGTGGACAGCAGCCCTTCCGGATCATGTCCCTGACCGGTGGTCACGTCGTACTGGTACAGCAATGGTCCCAGCAGCGCGCTGTCGACGCGGCTGGGGAGGTTGAGCAGCGGCTCCAGCGACCCACCGGCGGCCAGCAGCAGCGCATATCCGCTCAGCACACCCCCCAGCAGCAGCCACTGCGCCCGCGGCCGCAGCCAGATCGCGGCCATGCCGGCCAGCGCGAAACAGATACCGATGCGCTGCAGCACCCCCCACGGCCGGTAATGCGGCAGATCCAGCCACCACCACGCCAGAAAGTGCAGCAGCAGGCCGAGGCCGAGAATCCGCAGCGCCCGCACCAGTACCGTGCGGCTCAACGCCGCGCGATCTCCACCCTGCTCCACGCGCGGCACCACGCCCAGCGCGATCGACACGCCGACGATCACCAGAAAGAACGGGAACACCAGGTCGGTCAGGGTGCACCCGTGCCACTGCGCGTGCAGCAAGGGAGGAAACACGTGCGACCAGCTGCCGGGATTGTTGACCACAAGCATCGCCGCCACGGTGATGCCACGCAGGGCATCGACCGAGGCATAACGGATGTTCGCGCCCACAGCCGCCGGCTCAGTCGCGCTGGCCGGCGATCCAGGTGGCCTGCACCTGCAGCGTCTGGTCGAGCAGCACGAAATCGGCCTGGTAGCCCGCTGCGATGTGGCCGTAGCGATCCTGCAGGCCGAGGAACTGCGCCGGGTAGGTCGAGGCCATGCGCGAGGCTTCCGCCAGCGGCAGGCCCAGCAGCTCCACTGTATTGCGCACGGCGGTGGCCATGTCCAGCGCCGAACCGGCCAGCGCACCGGCGGCATTGCGCACCACGCCGTCGACGGCGGTGATCACTTCGCCATACAGCTCGAAGGCCGGATTGTCCGAGCCCACCATCGGCATCGCATCGGTGACCAGCAGCATCTTGCCGCGCGGCTTGGCGGCCAGCGCCACCCGCAGGCTGGCCGGATGCACGTGCACGCCATCGACAATGACGCCGCACCAGCTGTCCGCATCTTCCAGTGCCGCGCCGACCACGCCCGGCTCACGCCCCTGCAGCGGCGTCATCGCGTTGTACAGATGGGTGAAACCGGTGATGCCGGCTTCCAGCCCGGTACGGACTTCCTCGTAGCTGGCGGCGGTATGGCCGGCCGCTACGATCGCGCCATTGGCGACCATCTGCCTGATCGTGCTTGCCGGTACCCGCTCCGGTGCCAGCGTGATCAGGGTGACGCCATTGTCCAGCGACGTCGCCATGCGCACTTCATCTGCATCCGGAATGCGAAACTTGCCGGCATCGTGCGTGCCCTTGCGCGCCGGGGCGATGTACGGCCCTTCCAGATGGATGCCGAGCACGCCCGGCACCTGCGCGGCGATGGCCTCGCGGGTGGCATGCACCGCACGCGCCATCACCTCGGCATCGTCACTGATCAGTGTCGGCAACATGCCGGTGGTGCCGAATTTGCGATGTCCGGCCACCATCGTGCGCAACGCGTCGACGTCGGTCTGGTTGTTGAACAACGCCCCGCCGCCGCCGTTGACCTGCACGTCGATGAAGCCCGGCATCAGCCAGCCGCCCTGCAGGTCGACGACCGCGTCGGCGCCGGCCAGCTGCGGATCATCGAGCGCGACCACCGCGGCGACACGGCCGTCCTCGACCACCACCGCGACATCGTCGCGGAAGTCCTCGCCGGCAAGAATCCGGCCGTTGCGCATTACCGTCTTCATCAGACCGTTTCCGTGACCTTGTTCAGGTGCGGCGGCAGATCCGGGTTGTTGCCCCGGCGCAGCGCCAACGCGTTGATCGCGCGGTAGAAGCTCTGCACGATCAGCAGCGGCGCGCACAGCGGGTGCGGCGCGGCGGCCACCGGCAGAGCGCCGCCTTCGCCGGCCTGCCATACCTTGGCCCCGCGGGCGGCGAACTCTTCGGCCACGGCGCGGGTGCCGGCACCGGTTTCATCAGGCAGCGCGAACGCCAGTACCGGGAAATCCTTGCCGACCAGCGCCATCGGACCGTGCTTCACTTCCGCCGAGCTGTAGCCTTCGGCATGCAGGCCACAGGTTTCCTTGAACTTCAGCGCCGCTTCCTGCGCCGCCGCCAGACCCGGGCCGCGGCCGAGCACGAACAGGTTGTGGGCGTCGGCCAGACCGTCGGTCACCGCGCTCCAGTCGCACTCCCATGCCTGGGACAGCGCCGCCGGCAGCTGGTCGAGCGCGGCGATCAGCGCCGGATCGTTCTTCCAGTACGCGCCCAGCTGCAGGAAGGCGGCCAGTGACGCCAGATAGCTCTTGGTCGCCGCGACGCTGCGTTCGGTACCGGCGCCCAGCGGGATCACGGTATCGGCCAGCTGCGCCAGCGGCGAATCCTCGACGTTGACCAGTGCCACCACGCGCGCGCCGGCGGCCTTGGCCGCTTCGGCATTGCGCAGCAGGTCCGGGCTCTTGCCCGACTGCGAAACCACGATGTACAGCGCGCCACGCACCTGCAACGGAGCCTCGTAGACCGAGCCCACCGACGGCGAGGCCGAAGCGGTCACCAGCCCCAGCTGGGTCTCGAACAGGTACTTGCCGTAGGTGGCGGCGTGACCGGAGCTGCCGCGTGCACAGGTGACGATGAACGGCGGCGGATTCTGCCGCAGCTCGGCAGCCAGCGCCTGCACCACTTCACGGTTGCGGGCGAACTGCGCGGCGATCACCGAGGCGCTTTCAGCAGCCTCGCGGAACATCAGGGTTTCGGTTTCAGTCGGCAATGCCATGGATCGTTACTCGGACAAGTCAGGAGGGGAGGAAGGAGGACGCGACGGCTGCTGGCGCAGCGGCGCGGTGGAGCCACGCACCACCAGTTGCGGCACGAAGCCCTGGTTGTGCAACTGCACCGGGTTGTCATCGTAGGCATCGGTGCGCAGCAGGCTGATCAGCAGACGCGCGGCATGCCGGGCGATGTCGCCGGTGGCCTGCTTGGCGGTGGTCAGCGCCGGCCACGACTGGCGCGAGAACGGGCTGTCCTCGAAGCCGGCGATCGACAGGTCGTAAGGCACATTCAGTCCGGCCGAATTGGCCGCCGCCAGCACACCGGCGGCGATCTCGTCATTGGAACCGAAGATCGCGGTCGGCGGTTCGCGCAGCGCNNATGCCGTAGTCCTTCAGCGCGGCCTCGTAGCCGGCATAGCGCTCGCCACTGGAACGGTGCTGGGTATCCCCCCAGAGGAAGCCGATGCGCTGGTGGCCCAGCTGGATCAGGTGTTCGGTGATCTCGTAGGCGGCATCGCGGTCATCGACGAACACGCACGCGCCGTCGCCCGGATCCTCGGTGGCGGCGATGATGCGCACCGTCTTGATGCCGCGCGCATTGAGCGCGGCCACCAGCTCCGGCCGCTCGGACATCGGCGCGGTCAGCACCAGCCCGGCCAGGCGCGAACGCTGCACCCAGTCGGCCAGCTCTTCGGCCAGCATCGGTGAGGTCGAGTCACACGGATGGATCTGCAGGCCGAAACCGGTTTCACGGCACGCAGACAGCACACCGTTCTGCACACCGATGATGTGATACGGATTGGGGTTGTCGTACACCAGCCCGATCACGAAGGTGGTGTTGCTGCGCAGGTTGCGGGCGGCCGGATCCGGCTCGTAATCCAGCTCGGCCACGGCGCGCAGCACCCGCGCACGGGTGGCCTGCATCACCGATGGTTCATTGTTGATGACGCGTGACACGGTCTTCAGAGAGACTTTCGCGCGCTCGGCGACATCCTTGATGGTGGGTCTACGCATTACAGGTTCCCGCGTTGGCTCGATGACCGCCATGATGCTCGATTCAGCTGCCACGTGCCTTGCCCACGTTGTGCCCGACGGTACCGAAATACAGGATGTACAGGTAGCAGGGGATCATCAGCGCAGCGAACACCAGCTGGAAATGCTCCGGGTAGGCATGCTTGAGCAGGGCGAAGGCCTGCGGGATGATCGCGCCGCCGGCGATACCCATCACCAGCAGTGCCGAACCGGTCTGGGTGAAGCGCCCCAGGCCACGGATCGCCAGCGGAAAGATCGCCGGCCACATCATCGCGTTGGCGAAGCCCAGCGCAGCCACGAAGCCCACCGATACATAGCCATGGGTGAAGAACGCACCCAGCGTGAACAGCACGCCCAGCGTCGCGGAAATCGCCAGGTACTTTTCCTGCGAGATGAAGCGCGGGATCAGCACCAGCCCGACCACATAACCCACCAGCATCGCGAACAGGGTGTAGGAGGTGAACAGCTTGGTGCTGTCCAGCGGCAGGCCGAAGGCGTTGCCATAGGTGCCGATGGCATCACCGGCCATCACTTCCACACCCACATAGACGAACAGGCAGAACACACCCAGCCACAGGTGCGGGAACTGGAAAATGCTGCGGCGGTCGTCCTTCGCGCCATTGCTGCCGGCATTGGCCTCATCGGCACGGATTTCCGGCAGCGGCGAAAACAGCACGCCGACCGCAACCAGCAGCAGCACGCCCGCGATCGCCATGTACGGCGTGTGGATCTTGGCCGCGAAGGCGTTGAGCAGTTCGCTCTTGGTCACCACATCGGCCGCCTGCACCTGGGTTTCCAGGTCGCCGATGCCGTGCAGCACGAAGGTGCCGATCACCACCGGTGCCAGCATGCCGGCGATCTTGTTGCAGATGCCCATCAGCGCGATGCGCTGCGCGGCACCTTCGATCGGACCGAGGATGCTGATGTACGGGTTGACCGCGGTCTGCAGCAGCGCCATGCCGCCACCGATCACGAACAGGCCGCCCAGCGCGCCACCGAACCAGCGACGGGTGGCGAATTCACCGAACGCCATCGCGCCGACCGCCATCACCGCCAGGCTCAACGCCAGGCCTTTCTTCATGCCGGTGCGGTTGAGGATGAACGAGGCCGGCAGTGCCAGGAAGAAGTACGACAGGTAGAACACCATCAGTACCAGGAACGCCGAGACCTCGCTCACGTCGAAGGCCAGCTTGACGAAGGTGATCAGCGGACCGTTGATCCAGGTGCAGAAGCCGATGATGAAGAACAGCACGCCGACGATGGCGATCGAGGACGCCATGCCGGTACGCGGCGTGGAAGCGGGAACAGCGGACATGGGAAAGCTCCTGCAGATGCGGGAGACGGTGCGGACCGTCCAGCGATTACGTGGGAACAACGTTGTCACATTTATTGTTTGTTGCTGACACGTTTGTCAACAACGTGCCGCTGCGGCACTGCCACTGCGGCCACCCTTGGATCTTCCGCAAGCCTTTGCAAGCCTGAGTTTCATCCGCGACAGGAGCATTCCAGCGGGTTGAAGCTATCTGATGCAACAATTCATGCACCGGCGGTATTTGCGCCGGGCACGCTGCAATGCAGCATCAAAACTTGTAATTATTCGTTGACATCGTTGTCAAAGCGACTACAGACTCGGCCCCGAAATTCGCCCGCTTGGGCACCTCCTCCGCGACAAGGGAATCCGAGTGACTGCTGCTGTCCCCCCACCACAGAGCGCCCATCCTGACTCCGCTCACCGGCCATTCTTCGCTGCGGATGTCGGCGGTACGCATGTGCGTGTCGGCCTGATCCAGGCCGGCAGCGGCGAGCGGCCGGCCATCGACGTCCTGTCCTACCGCAAGTACCGCTGCGCCGACCATTCGGGCCTGGACGCGATCCTTGCCGACTTCGCCAGCCACACTGCGCCGGTCGAGGACTGCGTCATCGCCACCGCCGGCTATGCAATGGACGACGGCACGGTGATTTCAGCCAACCTTCCCTGGCCGCTGTCCTCGGAAAACATCCGCACCCGGCTCGGCTTCCGGAGCGTGCATCTGGTCAACGACTTCGAGGCCGTCGCGCATGCGGCCGCCCACATCGATGACAGCCAGGTGCTGCAGCTGACCGGACCATCGCACGCCACGCGCGGCCCCATGCTGGTCATCGGCCCGGGCACCGGCCTTGGTGCCGCGGTCTGGATTCCACTGGACAACGGTTCGGTGGTACTGGCCACCGAAGCCGGCCAGGCCTCACTGGCGGCGACCACGGAGTTGGAGATGGCAGTGCTGCAGCAGATGCTGCGCAGCCGCCCGCACGTTTCCATCGAACAGGCGCTGTCCGGCCCGGGCCTGCTCAACCTCTACAACGCCCTGTGCGCCATCCGCGAGGTCGCGCCGGCGCATCCCACGCCTGACGCGGTCAGCGCCGCCGCCTGTGACGGCAGCGACCCGCTGGCGATCGAAACCCTGCAGCTGTTCTGCGGAATCCTGGGTTCGACCATCGGCGACATGGCCCTGCTGTATGGCGTGCAGGGCGGCGTGTACCTGGCCGGCGGCATCCTGCCGAAGATCAGTCAATTTCTTTTGAACAGCAGCTTCGTCGAGCGGTTCCTCAACAAGGGACCGATGGGCAAGGCGCTGCAAAGCATTCCCGTGAAGCTGGTAGAGCACGGGCAACTGGGCGTCATCGGGGCGGCCAGTTGGTATCTGGAAAAGTCGGCCAAGCAAGCCTTCGCGAAATAAGCAACAGATCCACCAGCAACACCCGTAGTAGTAACGCGGCACATCCGTGCCATTCCACCGATGTTGAGGAGAGACAACATGCACCGCAAGACCCTGCTTTCTGCAGCGATCGTCAGCTGCCTTGCCTTCAGCGCCCACGCGCAGGAAGCCCCCCAGTCCGCCACGGACCTGGACACCGTCACCGTCACCGGTATCCGCGGCTCGATGGAAAAGTCGCTGGATACCAAGCGCGAATCCAATGCACGCGTTGAAGTGGTCACCGCCGAAGACGTGGGCAAGCTGCCGGCACACAACGTCGCCGACACCCTGCAGCGCCTGCCGGGCGTGAACATCAGCTCGTCCTCGGCCGACGAAGGCGGCTTCGACGAAGCCGACCGCGTCAGCCTGCGCGGCACCAGCCCGAGCCTGACCCAGACCCTGATCAACGGCCACAGCGTCGGCTCGGCCGACTGGTTCGTGCTCAGCCAGGGGAGCAACGTCGGTCGCAGCGTCAGCTACACCCTGCTGCCGTCGGAACTGGTCAGCTCGGTGGAAGTGAACAAGTCCTCGCAGGCCAAGTTGCAGGACGGCGGCACCACCGGCACCGTCAACATCGTCACCCGCAAGCCGCTGGAATTCTCCAAGCAGATCACCGCCGAGGCTTCGGTCGGCATGGTGCGTTCGGACCAGGCCAAGTCCAATGACCCGCAGCTGGCAGGCCTGTTCAACTACAAGAACGAGGACAGCACCTTCGGCGTGATGGTGCAGGCATTCAGCCAGAAGCGCGAGCTGCGCCGCGAAGCGCAGGAACTCCCGGCCGGCTTTGCCCAGATCGGCGCCAATTCCGCCGCTGCACAGAGCAACCCGGATCTGGCCGGTGTCTATGTTCCGGCACTGTTGGGTTCGACCCTGTTCGAACAGACCCGCGAGCGTAAAGGCGGTCTGATCGGCCTGCAGTTCAAGCCGGCCGACAACCTGACGCTGGGCCTGGAAGGCTTCAGCTCGAAAATGGATGCCAACAACTACAACCGCAACTTCATGTTGTGGGGCTCGAGCTTCGCCAACAACCAGGCTCCGGACGCCGGCTATGTGATCAAGGACGGCGTGTTGACCGACGCTACCTACACCGGCAAGCCAGGCACGGACTACGCGGTGTACGACATGATCTACCGCGAAGCCACCGCCAAGAGCAGCTATGTCACGCTTGATGCCGATTGGCAGATCAATGACAGCCTTGGGGCAAAGTTCCAGGCCGGCAGCACCAAGGGTACCGGCTCGACTCCGCGCCAGTTCATCGCCGAAGTCACCGTCGGCAGCGGCGGTGGTGCCAGCTGGACCACCCACGGCAACAGCTCGCCGGTGGACTGGAACGTGGGCGGCGACCTCAGCCCGGCCGGCGTGACCAGCTTCGGCACCTGGGGCAACCAGGAAGTGACCGCCGAGGACAAGGAAAAGTGGTTCACGGCCGACTTCAACCAGTACTTCGACTCCGGCAGCCTGAATTCGATCGACTTCGGTATCCGCTACGCCGACCACAAGCGTGAAGCCCAGTCGCCGGAAGGTGCGAGCCCTGGCGATATCTGGTCCTCCCTCAAGGATGGTGCAGTCGCCAACTATCCCGGCGGCTTTGCCGGTGGCATCGGCGGCAACTTCCCGCGCAACCTGTGGTACTTCACCCCCGGCGCACTGAAAGACGCGATTCTGGGCAACTCGGAATGGCTGTCCAACAATGACGGCCCGACCGGCCGCCACAACTACGGTGCCGAGTGGAAGGTCGCCGAGAAGAACTTTGCCGGCTACGTGCAGGCCAACTTCAGCGGCGACCGCTGGAGCGGCAACGTCGGCCTGCGTTACGTCAACATCGACCAGGACATCAACACCTACCAGGCCGTCACCGATGCCGCCAACGCGGATGTGAGCAGCTTGTTCGGCCAGTGGAAGGCGCTTTCCTACAACAACAAGCACAAGCGCATCCTGCCCAGCGCGAACCTCAAGTTCGACATGGCCGACGACCTGGTGTTCCGTTTCGCCGCCTCGCAGACCCAGACTCTGCCGGACTTCTCGGCACTGGGTGCTTCGTCCTGGGGCTCGGACCTGAGCCGCACCGGTGGTGGTGGCAATCCGAATCTGAACCCGGTGCTGTCCACCAACTTCGACGCCAATCTCGAGTGGTACTTCATGCCGCGCGGCCTGTTGTCGGTTGGTGCGTACTCGATGAACCTGAAAGACTACGTGGCCTTCGGCACCGAAACCCAGATGCTGTTCAGCGAGCTGACAAACCAGCTGGAAGCCTACGAGGTCGCCGTGCCGGTCAACTCCAACGGCAAGGTCACCGGTGTGGAAGTGGCGTACGAGCAGCCGATCGGTGACAACTTCGGCATCAACGCCAACTACACCTACGCCGACGGCAGCACCTCGCACGTATGGGAAGACGGCAGCAACAACCTGCTGGGTACCTCGAAGAACACCTACAACGTGGGTGGCTACTTTGAAAATGACACCTTCGGTGCCCGTGTCAGCTACACCTACCGTTCGCAGTTCCTGATCGGCCTGAAGGGCGCCAGCCCTTACTATCAGGACGAGTTCGGCACCCTGTCGCTGTCACTGAGCTACAAGGCCACCGACTGGATGAGCGTCACCTTCGATGCCCTGAACCTCAACAACCCGACCCTCAAGTACTACCAGAGCACGGCTATTCCCAGCGCGTTCTACGAGAACGGTCGCCAGTACTACCTGAACTTCCGCTTCAAGTACTGATCCATCCCGGCACGCAACATCGCCGGATAGCGTGATGCGCCGGGCCTGGATCATTCCGGGCCCGGCGTTTTCTTTTCAATGGCAGCGGACAACAGGTCCGCGGTCCATTCCGAAAGCGGTTTGCCGGACACACGGGCACGCGCCCGCACTACCATCGGACACCGCCATTTCTTCGCAACACGAACCAAAACCGGAGCTCCGCCCCATGACGAAGTCCTTCCACACGCGCCGTCGCGCTCCCTGGCTCAGCAGCTGCGTGCTGCTGGGTGTCTCGATGCTGCAGGCACATGCCGCAGACGCCGGCACCACGCTGTCGCTGGTACCGGTGCCGGCCAGCTACCAGGCAACCAGTGGCAAGGATTTCGTACTCAAGCACGCCGACCGCGTGGCCGGTCATGACGAGGCATCGCGCCGTGTCGCCGGGCAGTTCATCGGACTGCTGAGCGGGAATGGCGGCCCGGAGCTGGCCGTGGCCGACAAGACCAGCCAGGCCAGGATCCGCTTCCGCCTGGACCCGGCGGCAAGCACCGGCAGCGAAGGTTATGTGTTGAAGGTGTCCAACAAGGGCATCGACATCAGCGCGCGCGATGAGGCCGGCCTGTTCTATGGCGCGGTCACCGCGGCGCAGCTGCTCACCGGCGACAATCCCGGCCTTGTCGCCGCTGCCAGCATCGAGGATGCGCCGCGCTTCAGCTGGCGCGGCTTCATGCTCGATTCGGCGCGCCACCTGCAGAGCATGGACGAGATCAAGAAGCTGCTCGATGCGATGGCGCAGCACAAACTCAACACCTTCCATTGGCATCTGACCGATGACCAGGGCTGGCGCATGGAGATCAAGCGCTACCCGCGACTCACTGAAGTAGGCAGCTGCCGCGTGCCGCTGGGCGATGCCGGCATCAACGCCGCCACCGGCGAGCCGCGCACCTATTGCGGTTTCTATACGCAGGAGCAGATCCGCGAAATCATCGCCTACGCCGCCGAGCGCCACATCCAGGTGATCCCGGAGGTCGACGTGCCCGGCCATGCCACCGCAGCGATCGTCGCCTATCCGGAACTGGGCACCACCGACAAGCCGCTGGTCATCGACAACCAGTGGGGCGTGTTCCCCAACCTGTTCAACACCGAGGAAAGCACGATGCAGTTTCTCGAGAACGTGTTTGAAGAGGTGATCCAGATGTTCCCGGCCAAGTACGTGCACGTCGGCGGCGACGAGGCGGTCAAGGACCAGTGGATCGCCTCCAGGCGCGTGCAGCAGCACATGCGCGAACTCGGCCTGAAGGACGAGATGGAAATGCAGAGCCACATGATCAAGCGGCTGGAGAAGTTCCTGCAGAAGCATGACCGGCGCCTGATCGGCTGGGACGAGATCCTCGAAGGCGGCCTGCCACCAGAAGCCACCGTGATGTCCTGGCGCGGCACCGAAGGCGGCCTGAAGGCGGCCAGCGAAGGCCATGACGTGGTGATGTCGCCGGTCACCCACATGTACATGGACTACCTGCAGACCGGGTCGCCGAACGAGCCGCCGGGCCGGCCGACCACGATCCCCCTGCAGAAGGCCTACGAGTTCGAGCCGGTGCCGGCCGAACTGGCGGCGGACAAGCGCGCGCACATCCTCGGCCTGCAGGCCAACATGTTCAACGAGCACACCCGCAACGACCAGAATCTGGAGCACAACCTGTTCCCGCGTCTGGCGGCGGTGGCCGAAACCGGCTGGAGCCCGCAGGACAAGCGCGATTTCAACAGCTTCCGCCAGCGCCTGCCGCGCCAGCTGCAGCGCTACCAGGCCATGGGCATCGCCTACGCGAAAACGCCGTTCCAGGTGGACATGAGCGACACCGGCGACCGCATCGCCGGCACCTCCGAAATCACCCTCGACAACCCGCTGGGCTACCCGGTGCACTACACCCTGGACGGCAGCGAGGTCACCGCCAGCTCGCCGCTGTACAGCCAGCCGCTGCAGCTGACGCTGCCCAGTGACGTGCGCGTGGCCGCGTTCTTCGACGGCAAGCCGCTGGCGGCGGAAAACCGTTTCAAGATCACCACCGACTCGCTGCGCATCCGCGAAGACACCCAGCTGGGCCTGTGCCCCACCGGCGGCAAGCTGTTGCTGCGACTGGAAGACGATGGCCCGGCCGAAGGTGAGCGCGAAATCTTCAACGTCAACATCTTCAACCCGTGCTGGCTGTGGTCCGCGGCCGACCTGCGCGGCGTGCACACGGTGAAGGTGCGGGCCGGGCGGATCCCGTACAACTTCCAGCTGGCCGGCGATGAGCCCTCGCGCAAGTTCGCCCCGGCAAGCAGCAAGCACGGCGAGCTGGAAATCCTGGCCAACTGCGAAGGCAAGCCGCTGGCCAGCGTGCCGCTGCCGGCCAATCCCGACGCCGACGGCTTCCTCGAGCTGGAAGCGGCGATCGCCCCACGCGATACCGCCACCGACCTGTGCATCCGCTTCACCGGCGACACCCGTCCCACCATGTGGACCCTGGACCGGGTGGAGCTGGAAACCGCGCAATAAGCGCCACAGCCAACCACAAGGGAGGCCACCGTTCGCGGTGGCCCTTCTTTTTGTTGACCTGTCATGGACAGAAAACCATGCGAAAAAATTTCATGACCAAAGGCACTGGCTCTCCAAATATCCCCGCAACGGAAGCTTGGTTACATAAGAAATAGAAATAATCCCGATAAACAAAGGGATAGATCGTTATCAGACGGCTGGAACGCCGTGAAAATCTTTTGCATCGCGACTTGACATCGTTGTCACAGTGACCCGAAACTCCGGCTACCGCAGCGCATGCAGGTCGCGCAGATCTTCCGGGGAAATTCAGTGGTCGCCAGCGTCAATCCAGCACACGAGGTTTTCGTCAAACGTTCAGCGCCGCTGGTGGCTGCGGACGTGGGCGGGACGCATGTCCGCGTTGGGCTGGTCAACGCCGGCTTCGGCGCACGCCCGGCCCTGGACCTGCTGTCCTACCGGCAGTACCGCTGCGCCGATTACCCCAGCCTCAGCGCGATCCTCGCCGACTTCCGCAGCCAGGCACCGGCCGCGCGCGAATGCGCCATCGCCAGTGCCGGCTATGCAATGGACGACGGCACGGTGATTTCCGCCAATCTGCCGTGGGCACTGAGCACCACGCGCATCCGCGACGACCTCGGTTTTGAAAGCGTGCACCTGGTCAACGACTTCGAGGCCGTGGCGCACGCCACCGCCCACATCGATGCCAATCAGGTGGTGCAGCTCACCGGCCCGGCCGAAGCGGTGCACGGACCGCGCCTGATCGTCGGCCCCGGCACCGGCCTGGGTGCGGCGGTCTGCATTCCCGATGGCCAGCGCACCGTGGTGCTGGCCACCGAAGCGGGCCAGGCCTCGCTGTCGGCGACCACCGACCTGGAGATGGCAGTGCTGCAGCAGATGCAGCACGGCCGCAGCCACGTCTGCATCGAACAGGCGCTGTCCGGACCGGGCCTGCTCAATCTCTACAACGCCCTGTGCGCGGTACGCGGACAGGCCCCCGTACACACCACACCCGATGCCATCAGTGCCGCAGCGCTGGGCCATGACGATCCGACCGCCACCGAGACGTTGCAGCTGTTCTGCGGAATCCTCGGCTCGATCATCGGCGACATGGCCCTGCTGTACGGCATCAAGGGCGGCATCTACCTGGCTGGCGGCATCCTGCCGAAGATCAGCCAGTTCCTGTTGCACAGCACCTTTGTCGAACGCTTCCTCAACAAGGGGCCGATGACCAGGGCGCTGCAAGACATTCCCGTGAAGCTGGTTGAGCACGGGCAACTGGGCGTCATCGGCGCCGCAAGCTGGTATCTGGGCCGCAAGCACGTCTAACCCGAGATCGCCAACCGCAGTAACACCGTGTCACGGCACGTCGCCAGGACATGTACTCCACCTACGTAGTGCCGGTACACACCACCGGAAATCCAACAATGATGAGGAGAGACATCATGAGGTACCGCAAGTCCGTACTATCCGCCGCCATCGTCACCTGCCTGAGCTTCTCGGTGCACGCGCAGGAGGCCGTCGAGCAGGACGCCACCGAGCTTGACCGTGTCGTCGTCACCGGTATCCGCGCCAGCCTGCAGCAGGCCCTGGACAGCAAGCGCAACGCCGATGCCATCGTCGATGTGATCACCGCCGAAGACGTGGGCAAGTTCCCGGCTTCCAACGTCGCCGAAGCGATGACCATCATCCCCGGCGTGACCATCGACAAGGCCTACGGCCAGGGCGAGAAGGTCTCCATCCTCGGCACCGACCCGTCGCTGAACCGCACGCTGCTCAACGGCCAGTCCATCGCCTCGGGCGACTGGAACATGTCCGACTTCCCGACCCGTACCTTCAACTACTCGCTGCTGGCACCGCAGCTGGTGGGCAAGGTCGAGGTCTACAAGTCGCCGGAAGCGCGCCTGGAAGAAGGCTCGATCGGCGGCACCGTGATCATCTCCACCCGCAAGCCGCTGGACATGCCGGAGAACATCTCCGTCACCGGCCAGGTCAGCTTCGCCCGCAACGACCGCGTCGAGAAGACCGACCCGCAGGCCTCGGTGGCCTTCGGCTGGAAGAACGCCGCCGAGAACTTCGGCGTGATGCTGTCGGCGCAGTCGCAGGAAGAAAGCATCCGCCGCGACGGTATCGAAGCCTACGGCACCGTGAAGGGCAAGGATTACTACCAGGGCCAGGGCGGTGGCGGCTCGGTGATCAATCCGCCGATGGACTGGTCGATCGGCGCACCGAAGGACCCGACCTGCGTCGGCGCCTGTGCTGAAACCCTGGCCAACAATCTCGATGCGGTCGGTCCGAACTCGATCAGCGCGCACTTCTTCGAGCAGGAGCGCAAGCGCAACACCTATTCGGCCACGCTGCAGTTCAAGCCGGTCGAACAGCTGAACATCGAAGTCAACGCGCTGAAGATCGACGCCAACTTCGACCACATGGCGCAGTCGATGTTCGTGATGCCGGGCAACGCCTGGAACAGCCTGTTCACCATGACCGACGTGACCGTCAAGGACGGCCTGATCACCAGCGGCACGCACAAGAACGGCCTGGCCATCTTCGACCTGCAGAACCGCCGCGCCAAGGTCGAGTCGAAAACCTACGACGTCAAGATCGACTGGAATGACGAGCGCTGGTTCGCCTCGACCCACATCGGCAGCACCAAGGCCGAAGGTGGTCCGGAGCAGGTGTTCGGCGAGTTCCTCGCCCGCACCGACTACACCTGGTCGATCGCCGGTGCCCCGAACAATCCGGGCAGCGTAACCTTCCACGGTGCCAATCCGTTCACCGACCCGAGCATGTTCGAGATGGACGGCGGCTGGGGTGCCGATCCGGATTCTCCGGACTGGAACACCGGCTGGGGCGGCAACCTGGTACACAAGCCGACCGTGGACAAGGAAACCTACGGCCAGTTCGACTTCGGCCTGAAGCTGGATTCGCCGGTCTACCTGCTGCGCGCCGGCTACAAGCAGCGTGACCACCAGACCAGCCAGATCCAGAGTGGCGTGGCGCTGGCTTCGGTAGCCGGTTACGGCAACGGCAATGCCGCCGACTTCAACCCGCGCCCGCTGCCGGACAACTACCTGAGCGGTTTCGGTGGCTTTGGCGACCTGGGCAACCGCTTCACCATCGACGGCTGGCAGCTGGCCGACTTCATCTCCAGCGGCGCCTGGCTGGCACCGTGGCAGACCATGCCGGAGCTGTCGCCGTTCAACGCCGCCGAATTCGTCCGCAACACCTGGACGATCGATGAGGACACCAAGGCCGCCTACCTGCAGGCCGACTTCAGCTTCGACCGCCTGCGCGGCAACATCGGCGTGCGCTATGTACAGACCGAGCTCGGCAGTGGTGCCTGGGCCTGCTCCGTCAACGTCAGCTCGTGCCCGATGGACAAGTACGAGTGGCGCGTACAGAAGAGCAAGTACAACAACACGCTGCCGAACCTGAACCTGGTGTTTGACGCCACCGACAGCCTGGTGCTGCGTGGCTCGGTGGCCAAGACCATGGCGCGCCCGGGCTATGCCGATGTCTCCAGCTACATCTGGCTGGCCGACCAGACCCTGACCGGCGGCGGTGGCAACCCGGACCTGAAGCCGTACCGCTCGACCAACGCGGACTTCTCGGCCGAATGGTACTTCTCGCAGGATGCGATCCTGGCCGGCTCGCTGTTCTACCGTGACATCTCCGACTACATCCTGATGGCCTCGCGTACCGAGACCCACTGGAACCAGAACCAGAACATCGACACCCAGTACCAGGTGGACCGTCCGCAGAACGCCGGTGATGCCAAGATCAAGGGCGCTTCGCTGGCATGGCAGCAGAACTTCGGCGCAGGTTTCGGCATCGTCGCCAACTACACCTACTCCGATGGCGAGGCCACCAATGGCCGTCCGCTGCCCTACAACTCCAAGNNGTGACCTACAACTGGCGTGACAAGTACTTCACCAACGTCAGCGGTGGCCGCGACCTGTGGACCATGGACTACACCTCGGTGGACGCCTCGGTTGCCTACAAGATCAACGATCACCTGACCGTTGCCCTGGAAGGCATGAACCTGCTCGACGAGAAGTACCACTCCTACTCGCAGGTGGAACAGCTCACCCGCGGTGCCTACCTGAGTGGCCGTCGCTTCGTGGGCTCGCTGCGCTTCGCGTTCTGATGCAACACCTCTGATCCAACTGTTTTACCCGCTGTTCTTTCTCCTCCAGCGGGCCTGGGTTTTCCAGGCCCGCCTTTTTTTGAGATAACGGCACACATTCTTCCGGAGCACCCATGACCCGCCTGCCCACGAATTTTCCCGTCCGCAGTCTGTTGGCCAGCTGCCTCCTGATCGGCGCAGGTGTTGCCACTGCCGCCACCCCGCAAGCACCGGCATCACTTGCCGTCCCGGTAATCCCCGCCCCCCGGCAGGTACAACCGGGCGCGGTCGGCTTCACCATCGACAGCCGCACCGCCGTCATCGCCGCTGAGGGGGTTCCGGCCACGGTGGCCGGCCAGTTCATCGAACTGCTGGCCAAAACCAGCCCGCTGCAACTTCAGCGGCACAGCGGAAACAAGCGCGCCGCCAACGGCATCCGCTTCGAGCTGGACACCTCTCGCGCCAAGGCCGTGCCCGGCAGCTACACGCTGGAGGTGGCCGGCAACGGCGTCACCCTGCGCGCGGCCGATGCCGCCGGCCTGTTCAACGCCTCGATGAGCCTGTTGCAGATGCTCACGGCCGAAACCGATGCCCGAAGCGTCAGCGTGCCCGCCGTCCGCATCACCGACGCACCGCGCTTTTCCTGGCGCGGCTTCATGCTCGATTCGGCGCGCCACTTCCAGAGCGTGGAGCAGATCAAGCTGGTGCTCGATGCAATGGCCCTGCACAAGCTCAACACCTTCCACTGGCATCTCACCGATGACCAGGGCTGGCGCATGGAGATCAAGCGCTACCCGAAGCTGACCGAGGTCGGCAGCTGCCGTACACCGGCCGGCCAGGCCGGCGTCAAGGCCGACGGCTCGCCGAACCTGTACTGCGGTTACTACACCCAGGAGCAGATCCGCGACGTGGTCGCCTACGCCGCCGCGCGCCACATCACCGTGGTGCCGGAAATCGACGTGCCGGGCCATGCCCAGGCCGCGGTGGCCGCCTACCCGGAACATGGCGTGGTCGATGGCCCGACCGCAACCTCGCACAACTGGGGCGTGAACCCCTACCTGTTCAATCCGCGCGAGGAGACGCTGCAGTTCCTCGAGAACATCCTGACCGAAGTGCTGGAGATGTTCCCCGGCCCGTACGTGCACATCGGCGGCGATGAGGCGGTCAAGTACCAGTGGCAGGATTCGCCGCAGGTGCAGGCCTATATCCGCGAGCTGGGGCTGAAGGATGAAGAGGCGCTGCAGTCGCACATGCTCAAGCGCTTGGAGAAGTTCCTTGCAAGCCACGACCGCAAGCTGATCGGCTGGGACGAGATCATCGAAGGCGGCCTGCCGCCGGAAGCCACGGTGATGTCCTGGCGCGGCATCGAAGGTGGCATCGAGGCGGCCACCCACGGCCATGACGTGGTGATGGCGCCGGCCAATACGCTGTACCTGGATTTCCTGCAGACCAACTCGCCGGACGAGCCGCCGGGCCGGCCCAAGTTCACCTCGATGCAGCGGGTGTACGCGTTCGACCCGGTGCCAACGCAGCTGACCGAAGCGCAGCGCAAGCACATCATCGGCGTGCAGGCCAACCTGTGGACCGAGCACACCCGCACCTGGGAGCGCCTGCAGCACAACCTGTTCCCGCGCATGGCGGCACTGGCCGAGATCGCCTGGACGCCGCTGGAGCGCAAGAGCTACGACGATTTCCTGGCCCGCCTGCCTGCGCAGCTGCAGCGCTACAAGGCACTGGGTATCGCCTACGGCCAGACCGCGCTGGCGGTGGCGATGCAGCGGCAGGACGACCGCATCGGCAACAAGGTGATAGTGGAGCTGTCCAATCCGCTCAGCTACCGCGACATCCGCTACACCACCGATGGCAGCACGCCGACCGCGCAATCGGCGGCCTATCCGGGCGCGCTGACCCTGCCGGTGCCGACCACGTTGAAGGCGATGACCTTCTTCAACGGCAAGCCGCTGGCCGATGCACCCGGCGTCTGGAATTTCGATGCGGCCTCGCTGCTGACCCGTACCGACAAGACCCTGGCGCAGTGTCCGCAGGGCGGCCGCCTGCTGCTGCGGCTGGAGGATGACAACCCGCTCGATGGCGCGCTGCGCGACAGCTTCGATGTCACCATCTTCAACCCGTGCTGGCTGTGGGAAAACGCACAGCTGCAGGACGTCACCGCGCTCAAGGTCCGTGCCGGCCGCATTCCCTACAACTTCGGCCTGTTGAAGGAGGACGAGGCCAAGCGCCGCTTCCGCAAGCCGGTGGCCAGGTACGGCGAGTTCGAAGTGCGTGCCGGCTGCGAAGGCCGCGTGCTGACCAGCGTGGCGCTGCCGCAGGAAGCGGGCGAGGACGGTTTCATCGAGCTGCTGGCACCGCTGCGTGCCGGCCCGGAGCAGGTCACCGATCTGTGCATGACCTTCAGCGGCGATACCCGCCCGCGGATGTGGGTGCTGGACCAGGTGGAAATGCAGACCCGCTGATCTGCCGGCAACCGCGGACAGGCCGTACCGGCCACGGCCTGTCCCTTCTTCTCAGCGCGGTGGCTGCAACCGCGCCAGCAGGTTGCGCAGCGGTGTGAAGACCAGCGCCATGCCGGCGAGGATGCCCAGGCTGTTGGCCAGCACATCCCGCGGATCGGCCACCCGGTTGGCCGTCAACGCGCCCTGCGCCCATTCGATGGCCACGCCCATTGCCAGCAGCGCGAACGCCACGACCCACAACGCCCGACGCGAGGCGAACAGCTGCACCGCACTGGCAGCCAGCAGGAAGTAGGCGAGGAAGTGCTCGAGCTTGTCGCTGTTGTGCGGCAATGCCAGCGGCGGTGGTGGCAGCAGGCACAGCGCGATCACCACGATGACCGCCCCGCCCCACAGGCTCAGCCAGAACCGGCGGTGGCGCAATGGCCGCAGGATCCCGCTCACAGCCGCCAGGTCAGGTCACCCATCAGGAATGCCGCCGAGAAATCGACCTCGCGGCTGAAGCCCATCACCTGGAAGCGTTCGCCCATCTCCGTCGGCAAGGTCAACTTCTTGAGCTGGTCACGCAGGCGGTTGCGGGCCAGTTCGTCGGCCTGCTCTTCCGCCTGCTCCAGCAGCGTGGTGATGCCGTTGCCCAGCAGGAAGCTGGCCTGGTTGCTGTAGCCGGCCAGATCGAATCCTGCATGGGTACCGGCTTCGGCCACCGCGGTGAAATCCACCGACGCGGTGATGTCCTGCAGACCCGGCCACAGGTAGACGTCGTTGTGCATGCGGTGGCGGTAGAACGCGCGCAGCGTGCCGTCGATGCGGTCGTGCTGGTAGAACTCCGAGCGCGGGTAGCCGTAGTCGATGAACAGCATCGCGCCGCGCTGCAGGCCACCGGCCACCGCCTGGATCCAGTACGGCAGCTGCGGCAGCACCTCCGAGCGGTAACCGTGTGCGAACGGCCGCTCCAGATAGGTTTCGATATGGCGGACCGAGGCGCTCAACAGGACATCGGCCGGCATCGCGCCGCGCACGAAACGGCCCTCCGCATCCAGCTCCACGGTTTCCTCGTAGATCTCGCCGTCGCTGGCCAGGAAGCGCGGTGTCGGCAGCGCATCGAGCACCTCATTGGCGAACACCACGCCGTCCCAATCATCATCGAACGGACGATCCAGCCACTGCACACGTGCGAACACCTCCGGGACGAGCGCCTTGTGCAAACGCTCACGCTGGCGCTCGCGCAGATCGGCACTCGGTTCGAGAATCGCGTAGCGCTGCGGCAGCACGTCCAGTTCCTGCAGCCGCTTGAGCATCACCTCGGCAAACGCGCCACTGCCGCCGCCCAGCTCCAGCAGCCGCGCCTGCGGGCCGAGCTGCTGCAACACCGGTGCGACCGCGTTGGCGGTGGTGGCGGCGAACAGCGAGCCGATTTCCGGCGAGGTCACAAAATCGCCGGCGGCGCCGAACTTGCTGGCACCGGCGCTGTAGTAGCCCCAACCCGGGGCATACAGCGCCAGCTCCATGAAGCGCGAAAACGGCACCGCGCCGCCCTGGGCAAGGATGTCGGCGCGCAGGTGCGCGGCCAGCTGCTGGCTGTGCGCAAGCGCATCGGAATCGGGAGTGGGCAGGTCGAAGTGCATGGGACGGTGGTTTGCAGGGACAATGCACAGGATAGCCGAGTGGGAAAACACCGATGACACACTTCCAACGGGTGGCCCTGGTCACCGGGTCCGCGCGCCGCATCGGCGCCGCCATCGCCCGTCACCTGCATGCCCATGGCTACCGCGTCGCCGTGCATGCGCACCACTCCAGCGAGGAACTGCAGTCGCTGGCCTTCGATCTGGAAAGCGAGCGGCCCGGCAGCGTGCTGGCGCTGGAAGCGGACCTGCGCGATGTCGCCGCCCTGCCGGATCTGGTGGAACAGACGGTCGGCCATTTCGGCCGGCTGGATGCGCTGGTCAACAACGCCTCCAACTTCTTCCCGACCCCGTTCGGCGACGTGCTGCCGGAACAGTGGGATGAGTTGTTCGCGGTCAACGCGCGTGCGCCGTTCTTTCTGGCCCAGGCCGCCGCGCCCCACCTGCGCAACCAGCGCGGCGCCATCGTCAACCTGACCGACCTGCACGCCAGCCAGCCGCTGCGCGACCACCCGGCCTACAGCGCGGCCAAGGCGGCACTGGAAATGACCACGCGCTCACTGGCGCTGGAGCTGGCCCCGCATGTGCGCGTGAACGCGATCGCACCGGGGGCCATCCTCTGGCCCGAACAGGGCAAGAGCGAAGCCGCCAAGCAGCAACTGATGGCGCGCACGCCGCTGGCGCGCATCGGTACGGCGCACGAGATCGCCTCGGCGGTGCGCTGGCTGCTGGACGATGCCAGCTATGTCACAGGGCAGACGCTACGGCTGGATGGCGGACGCACGTTGACCTGAGAACGCCGGCAACACGCGGAGAGCAACGGGGAGCGGGAGCACGCACAGGCACGAGCCGGTGGTTGCTGCAACGCGTTGCTGCGTCCGTTATTCCTGCAACTCCACCGTGTCAAAGGCATCACCGTACTGCGGATGCGCGCGCCACATCTGCGCCAGCGTACGCTGCTGCACCGGATCGACAAAGTCCGGGGCGATATCGGCCAGCGGCTTGAGCACGAAGGCATGCTTGAGCTCCGGGCGCGGAATCCGCAGATGGCCGGGGCCTTCGACCACCAGGTCGCCGTAGTACACCACGTCGATATCCAGCGTCCGGTCGCTGAAGCGTGGACCACTGCGGTCACGGCCATGCGCATCCTCGACCTGGTGCAACCAGCGGTCCAGCTCGGCCAGTGGCATCGCGGTATCCAGCATCACCGCGTTGTTGAGGAAATCCGGGCCGTCAAAACCGACGGCAGCAGTGCGGTAGGCCGGCGACACCCGCAATTGCCCGAAGCGCTCGCGCAGCACTTCCACCGCAAGATGGAGATAGTGTTGCGGCCGCAGATTGCTGCCCAGGCTCAGAAGCACGGTGGTCATCGGTAGTCACTTGCCTGCGGTGCCGGGGCGGTACAGGCCGCCGGCGAAAGCCGCGTGGAAACGGAGCGCACATGATAGGGCAGTGACGGATCGACGCCGACGCTTGCTGCGTAAAAACACGCAGGCCGGGCATGCGCCGCTCAACCGATCTCCAACGCATCGGCTACGGCACGGAACACCCGCTGCATTTCCAGCGGCTTGGGCAGGACGTGCACGCGGATACCCGGCGGCGGCGGTGTTTTCGCAAATGCCCGGGCACTTTCCCCCTCCAGTACGATCGCCGGCCCGCGGTATCCCAGCGCGTGCATCTCCGCCAGCAACTGGCCGGCCGACAGCAGCGGGATTTCCCCATCCACCAGCACCACATCCGGCAACCCGGCTTCCTGGAAATGGCGCAACGCGGCCGCGCCATCGATCGCCAGATGCAGACGGTAGCCCTGGCTGGAAAGCGCATTGCCCAGCAGCGACAGGCGCATCGCCTCATCGTCGACCACCAGCACGCGCTGCCCGCGTCCCACCGGAATCCGTGCCGCGGCGGCCTGTTCATCGGCCGGCAGCTGCACGTTCAACGGCAGTTGCAGGTCGAAGCAGGTGCCCTGTCCGGGGGTGCTGTGCACCGTGATCGCGCCGCCCAGGCTTTCGATGATGCGGCGGGAGGAAACCAGCCCCAGGCCGGTGCCGGCGCTCTTGGTGGTGAAGAACGGCGTGAACAGCCGCTGCAACGTCGCCTCGTCCATGCCGGTGCCCTGGTCCACGACGCGGATGCACAGCTGCTCGCCGCCCTCCGCAGCCGGCACCCGGGTGGCAGCCAGCCGCAGCTGCCCGCCGTCGGGCATGGCCTGGATCGCGTTGAGCCCGAGATTGATCAGCACCTGCTGCAGCTCGGTGAAATTGCCTTCCACCGCCAGTTGCTCATCCTCCACTTCCAGCCGCAGTTCGATACTGGAAGGCAGGCTGCTCTTGAGCAGCAGGCCCACCGCCTGGAACAGGCGCTCCATGCAGACGCGCTCGCTGGACTGGCGCGAGCCGCGCACGAACGACAGCATCGAATCCACCATTTCATGGCCGCGCCGGCCGGATTCGGCGATCACATCGGCCAGGCGGGTGACCTTGGGGTCGTCGCTGCGGTCACGGATCAGGTCCGGCACGATCAGCAACGGCTGCAGGATGTTGCGCAGGTCGTGACTCAAGCCGGCCGCCAGCAGCGCCAAGCTCTCCAGCCGCTGTGCACGCATCAGCTCGTCCTCGACCCGCGACTGCTCCTGTTCGCTGCGCGCCTCGCGGATGGCCCGCGCCACCGCCGAGGGCAGACGCATCGGCAGGTGTTTGATGATGTAGTCGCTGGCCCCCTCGTGCAGCGCCTCCACCGCGTTTTCCTCACCCATCGTGCCGGACACGAAGATGAAGGGCACCCGTGGCCGCAGCTCGCGCACGATGTGCAATGCCTGGTAACCGGAGAAGCCGGGCATGCTCAGGTCCGACAGCACGATGTCCGGCGCGCCCTGCGCCAGCGCCGCCAGCAGCCCCGCCTCGCTGTCCATGCGCTCGAACTGTGCCTCCAGACCGGACTCCAGCAGCTGGTCGGATATCAGCTCCGCATCTTCGATGGAGTCTTCCACCAGCAGGATGCGCAGCGGTCCCAGCGGAACTCCCAGCAAGGGCATGCTGTCACTCCACTCCCGGGGCCTGGTTGATCAGCGCCCAGAAGGTGCCGACCATCTTGACCGCGTTGAAGAACTGGTCGATATCGACCGGCTTGACCACATAGGCGTTCACCCCGAGATCCCAGCTGCGTGCCAGATCGCTCTCCTCGCGCGAGGACGACAGGATCACCACCGGCAGCCGCTTCAGCTCCTCTTCGGCACGGATGCGCTGCAGCACCTCCAGGCCATCCATGCGCGGCATCTTGATAT
Organism: Stenotrophomonas sp. UBA2302; assembly: GCA_002345545.1. GTDB lineage: Bacteria > Pseudomonadota > Gammaproteobacteria > Xanthomonadales > Xanthomonadaceae > Stenotrophomonas. The sequence goes on from DDVW01000005.1 coordinate 73,764, forward strand.
CCAGCAGCAGTACCACCGGCAGGCCGTCGCTTCGGCCGGCGAAGGCGCCGCGGCACAGCAGGTAGTCCAGCGCCTCCACCCCGTCTTCCACATGCACGATGGGATTGGCCAGCCGTGCCTCGCGCAGCGCGTCGGTCGCCATCTCGGCATCGGCGGAACTGTCTTCGGCAATCAGGATGCTACGCAGTGAATTCATGTTTCTGGACCTTTCAGCTGGGCGCGCCTGGCGCCGGAGGAAGAGTGAAATGGAATACCGCCCCCTTGTCGACCTCGGCCTCGGCCCAGATCCGCCCGCCATGGCGGGTCAGCACCCGGCGCACATTGGCCAGGCCGATGCCGGTCCCGGGATAGTCTCCAGCCTTGTGCAGGCGCTGGAATACGCCGAACAGTTTGCCCGCATATTGCATGTCGAAACCGGTACCGTTGTCGCGCACGCTGAACTGCAGGCTGCCATCGGGCAGCTTCTGCGAACCGACCTCGATCACCGCCCGCTCGCGGCCGGCGCTGTACTTGAGCGCATTGCCCAGCAGGTTCAGCCACACCTGCCGCATCATGTTTTCATCGGCCACCAGCACCGGCAGCGGACCGATCCGCCATTCGACCTCGTGGCTGCCATCGTCCCCCTCGGCCTCAGTGCGGCGATTGGAATCCAGCAGCGCACGGGTATCGGCCACCAGCGACTGCATGTCCACCGCCTGCAGCCGCATCGCACCGCGACCCAGGCGCGAGTACACCAGCAGATCGTCGATCAACGCCGCCATGCGCTGGGCGGAGCTGGAGATGACCTGCAGATAGTGCGTGGCCTTCTCGTCGGCGGCCTCGCCCATATGGCGGCGCAGCTTGTCGGCGAAACCGGCCATGTGCCGCAACGGCGCCCGCAGGTCGTGCGACACCGAATAGCTGAACGCCTCCAGCTCGCTGTTGACCTCGGCCATCTGCGCGACCTTGCCTTCGAGCTGGTGGTTGAGTTCCTCCACCCGCAACTGCACCGCCCGCTGCAAGGTGATGTCGCTGACGGTCATCAGCACCGCCTCGTCGACCGCATCCGGCAGCGGCATGCGCCGCGCGTTGATCAGCATGATCCGCACCAGGCCATCGACGCTGCGCTGCTCATGCTCGAAATCCCAGAGCTCGCGCCCGCGCAACAGCACATCGGCCAGCCGCTGGCGGATGATGGCGTCATCCCATACGCCGTCGCCGATCGACTGCAGTGGACGCAGGTTGATGTCCTCCTGGCCGACGTTGTACAGCTCGGAAAAGGCCTCGTTGTGCAGCACCACCCGCAGCTCGCCATCGAGCAGCACGATCGGCTCGCGTACCGTCTGCAGCACCGCGCTGGCGCGGGCACTGGCCCTGACCAGTTTCTCCTCGACTTCGGCACGCCCGCCGATCTGGCGCTTCAGCAACCACAGCACCAGCCCGAGCAGCAGCAGCTGCACCACCAGCGCACTGCGCGACACCATTGCCGAAACCCGCTGCCGGCGTTCGGCGGTCGCCACCCGCTTGGCCAGCTGCTGGTTCTCATGCCGCTGCAGCTCGCCCACCAGTTCATGGATCGGATAGCGGAACGCCATCTCCTCGATCAGTTCACGCTGGTGCGGCGAATCCTCGGTTTCGGCGATCTCCCGGGCCAGCGCCATCCGCTGCTCGAGGATCATCTGGATGCGGCCGATGCGCATCATCTGGTCGGGGCTGCTGCTGACCAGCTTGGCCAGTTCGGTCAGATCCTCCTCGATGCGGCCGGCCTGCTTCATGCGCTGCTGAAGCGCCGGCAAATCGATGCCCTTGGACATGGTCAGTGCCGCTGATTCCACATCGCGGACGCTGGCCTGCAGGTTGTACAGGCGCGCGCCGATCGCCTGCGCATGGACCACCCAGTTGGCGGCATCGACACTTTCACTGGCCAGCTGCCGCAGGGTCAGCGCCGGAACCACGATGATCAGTACCGCTGCCAGGGCCAGGCCCCCCAGGCGCCAGCGATCCCAGCCGTCATCGGTGAATCTGGATAGCATCAACGTCCCCCTGGTTCTTCTGGCCCATCACATCACCTGCCCGGAAGCTGCCCGGCCGCACCATAGCGGCCGGATGCGCTGGGCGCCAAGCATTGCATGATTCATCGCTCACGGGCATCGGCGGCCGGCGGCTCAATGCGCAGCTTGCGTCATGTCGATCTGCAGCGCTCCGGCATCCACGTCCACCACATCGCGCACCTGCCGGGTCAGCGTGAGAACCTGCGCATGCGCCACGCGGTCGGCCACCCGCCCCGACAGCGTCACCCTGCCCTCGTGCACGGCGACATCGACCGCGGCCCGGTCATCGCGGCGCAACGGCACCAGCGCGGCCTTGATCCGGGTGGCGATCCACGCATCACTCATCCGCACCACACCCGGCACGCTGTCCTGTGCGGCCAGTGCTCCAGGTGGCGGCTGCGCGCTGGCCACCGCTGCCACCCACAACGCGATGACCGCGCAAAAACCGCTTACCCCTATTTTCCGCATGACCTGCTCCTGGGCTGTTGTACGGCGGCGTGCTGACCACGGCACGCCACGCCGGCATTACGGTTTCCTGATCGCATGGCCGCCGAATTCATTGCGCATCGCCGCCAGCATGCGATCGGCGAACGAATTGTCCTGGCGCGAGCGCAGGCGTTCCAGCAGCGACTGGGTGATCACCGGCGCCGGCACCTCCAGCTCAAGCGCTTCGGCGACCGTCCAGCGCCCTTCGCCCGAATCGGCCACATACGGCGCGATGCCCTCCAGCCCGGGGTTGCGCTGCAGGGTAGCGGCGCTGAGGTCCAGCAGCCACGAGCGCACCACGCTGCCATGCCGCCATACCTCCGCGACCTGCGCCAGGTCCAGTGCGAACTCCTGCTTTTTCTCCATCAACGCGAAACCCTCGGCATAGGCCTGCATCATTCCGTACTCGATGCCGTTATGGACCATCTTGCAGAAATGTCCGGCACCAACCGGGCCGACATGCGCCCAGCCACGGTCCGGCGCCGGGGCCAGCGCACCGAACAGCGGGGCCAGCCGCTGCACGCTGGCCAGTTCGCCACCAACCATCAGGCAGTAGCCCTCCTGCAGTCCCCACACGCCACCACTGGTGCCGCAATCGACAAAGCCCACGCCCTGCTCCGCACAACGTGCGCCGCGCTGCTGCGAGTGCCGGTACCAGGAGTTGCCACCGTCCACGAGCAGATCGCCGGGCGCCAGCAGCGGCAGCAGCTGGTCCAGCACCGTATCGACCACCTCCGAGGGCACCATCAGCCACAGCGCGCGCGGTGCCGGCAACGCCTGCACCAGTTCTTCCAGCGTCGCGGCGGTGGCGATGCCGGTGGCCGCCAGCCGTTCCCGCGCCGGCTGCCCGTGATCGAAGCCGGTCACGGCGATGCCGCCCTGTTGCAGCCGCTGCGCCATGTTGGCGCCCATGCGGCCCAGTCCAATCATTCCCAGTTCCATGGTTCATCCCGTTTGATGGAGGAAGCTTTCGCGGCAGCGCAGGCCTGCAGGCGGCTGCCAAGCCAGCGCCGGTAGATGGTGGTGTGCAGATTGTGCAGGGCCAGGTCGATGGCGAACGGAGTGCGTGGATTACGGTCCAGCAGCCGTACCACGTGATAGCCCAGCGGCTTGATCCCCTGCCGGTGCACGTAAACCATCAGCTGCCGGTACACCGGATCGGACAGCAGGCTATCGATCCGCGCCACGATCCCGCGTTGCGGCTCCGGCAAGGCCTGCCGCAAAGCCGCATCACGCTCGTACAGCAGCCGTTCGAATCCGCGCCGCCCCTGTGGCGGCAGCTGTCGTGCCAGCTCCCATATCTGCCGGTTGCGCGCGTCGTACCAGGTCAGCCCGCCCCGATGTGCCAGGGCCTGCGCGGCCGCCTCGCTGAGATCGGTGATGATGAAATTCTCGGCCTGGTTGTTGATGTCGTCCAGGTACTGCCGGTCGAACACGTGGGCAATGAAACCCGGCACCGCCATGAAGGCCTGCCGCCCCAGCGCGGCGGTACGCACCGCCTTGCCATCGGCGAAGAACTCGCCGGCACTGCTGCCCAGCAGAATGCTCTCGGTATCGTGCAGGGTGAGGAAGGTGCCGATGGACAGTTCCCCGGCAGTGAAAGCGGTATCGAAGGCGGCATCGCCGAACAGCTCGCGCAAGGTGGCCAGCTGCGCCACCTGCCTGCCCACGCCGCATTCGGAACGCACCCGTCCGGAGTAGAACGCCTCCAGGGCCCGCGCATTTCCGGCCACCGGCGCATAGCCGCGCCCGAAACTGCGGAACCGCTGCCAGCCCTGTGCCTTGGCCCCCCGCGCGCCAAAGCCTATCCAGCCCAGTTGCACGGCCGTGAAACGGTAGCCGGGATTGGTCTGCAACCGCGCACTGGCGCGCCGTGCGGCAGCGCCCAGCTTGAAGGCGAAGGCGCAACGGCTGGCCGGCTGCTGCAGCAAGCGGGCCGCCAGCTGCTCGCGCCGGTCCTCGTCGTAGCCGGCTGGCAGCCGCAACTGCAGCTCGCCCTGCGCATGCGCCTGGGCCAGGCTGCCCCGTTGGCAGGGATTGCCGGCAGCCACCTCGGGCTGCGCCCTGTCGCCCAGCTGCACCTGCCAGCCCAGCTCACGCAGCAGCTCGACGTTGCAGCCGGCAAGCGCATTGCCCGACAGCAGGCCCGGCACCATGCACAGCCACGCCACCCTGCGACCCGCCCTTGCCAGTGCGCGCCGCCGCTGCGTCATTGCGAATCCTCTCCACCTGCCGCTGGCGCCAGTTCGCTTACGTACTGCTGCAGGCGCTGGAAGAAATTGCGATAGAACTGCGCGTCCTGCACCGTGCTGCTGGCCACGCGCACCAGCGAGTCGTCATTGCCGCCGAACGGCAGCGACACCGAGCCCAGTGCGCCCACGCCGACACTGGCGGAGGTGGGCGACTTCTTCAACGCGTAGCGATCCTGTACCGCACTGGCGAACACCTGCGCACGGCCATCGGCGCGGGCGGCGCATGACACCCGCAGCACCAGCTGCTCGTGCACCTCGTCCCTGGGCTGGAAATTCTTGTTGGCCTCCACGCTGCCCGCATCGGCACGGACGATGGCATAGCCCTGCCCCAGCAGCGCGCGGCGCGCGGCCTCGCAGGCCTGTGCCGGGGTGCTGTCGACATTGCGGGTGTAGGTGTCGCCGGAGTCGAACGACTCGCGCAGCAACGGGGTGTTGGCGGCCTTGCCACCACAACCGGCCAGCATCAGCAGGGCCAGTGCGGCCGGCACATGCGGGCGGAAACAGCGCATGGGCACTCCCGGTGGAGAGGGCCCACAGCATAACGCCGCCAACGTCATGGGACGTTGACGGCGTCAGGGCCCGTCAGGTTTTGCCGGGACGCGCCTCAGTCCGCCCAGCGGCCGGGAGCGGTGGACTGCGGCAGCACCTGCGCCGACAGCGGCCGGTCCTTCTCCAGCAGGTTGACCGCATCGGCCAGGATCGCCGCCGATTCACGCAACAGCGGATCCGGGCGCTTCTCGGCGGCCTTTTCGCGCTCCGCATCCTTGACGATGTCGCGCTCGTTGCCGGTCAGGCCGTCATCGCTGCTGTCCTCGGCCAGCGGATCCAGCGGCAGGCCCAGTTCCTTGCGGATCTGCTGGCGCTGCTTGCGCTGGGTATCCTGACGGTCGCGTTCGGCACGGCGTTCGGCCTCGTTGAGCGACACGTACTTCTTCGCTGCCTCGGTGCGGAACTGCTGCACGTCCTCCTCCCACCACTGGAACTCGCGCTCACTCTGGATACGCGCGGCATGGCGCGATTCCAGCCGCGGCAGGATCGGCGCGAAATTGCCGTACTGGGTGTGCGTCACCGCGGCGATGCGGGTCCACGGCAGGGCATTGTCGTAGGTGCTCTCGCCGAATTCGCTGGCATCGACACTGGCCGGGAACGCCAGGTCCGGCACCACGCCCTTGTGCTGGGTGGAGGAGCCGCTGACCCGGAAGAACTGGGCGATGGTCAGCTTGACCTGGCCGAAGCGTTCCTTTTCGCTGGCCGGCCAGCGGTCCAGCGGCACCACGTTCTGCACGGTGCCCTTGCCGAAACTGGTCTCGCCGATCACCAGTCCACGGCCGTAATCCTGGATGGCGCCGGCAAAAATCTCCGAGGCCGAGGCCGAACCGCGGTTGATCAGCACCGCCAGCGGGCCATCCCACGCCACCGCCGGATTGCGGTCGCTGTTGACGGTGACACGGCCACCGGACTCACGCACCTGCACCACCGGCCCCTGTTCGATAAACAGTCCGGTCAGCTCGATCGCCTCGTCCAGCGAACCGCCACCGTTGTTGCGTAGGTCCAGCACCACGCCGTCCAGCTTGTCGGCCTTGAAGCCGGCCAGCAGCTTGGCCACGTCGCGGGTGGCCGAGGCGTAGTCGGTCGCGTTGCGGCGACGGCCTTCGAAATCCTGGTAGAAGGTCGGCAGCTTGACGATGCCGATGCGGCGCTCGCCCTCACCCGGCGCACCGGGGATGGTCAGCGTTTCGCCCTTGGCGGCCTGTTCGGCCAGCCGCACTTTCTGCCGGGTCAGGGTCACCATGCGGTGCTTGCCATCCAGGCCCTCGGCCGCCGGGATGTATTCCAGCCGCACCTGGGTGTCCTTGGCGCCGCGGATCTTGGCCACCACATCGTCGATCCGCCAGCCGATCACGTCTTCCAGCGTGCCGGACTTGCCCTGGCCAACGCCGACAATGCGGTCACCGGGCTTGAGCGTGCCATCCACCGCCGCCGGCCCACCGGCGATGATCTCGCGGATCACCACCACGTCGTCCTGGCGCTGCAGCTGCGCGCCGATGCCTTCCAGCGACAGCGACATCGCCTGGTTGAAGTTCTCGGCGGTACGCGGGGTGAAATAATCGGTATGTGGGTCCACCGCGCTGGTGTAGGCATTGAGGAAAATGGAGAACACGTCTTCGTTCTTCCATTCGTTGATGCCCTTGAGCAGGCGCTCGTAGCGCTTGTCCAGCGTCTTGCGGATATCGGCCGCCGGCTTGCCGGCCAGCTTCAGCCGCAGCCAGTCGTTCTTGACCGACTTCCGCCACAGCTCATCCAGCGCGGTGGCGTTATCCCACGGCACGTCCTTGCGGTCGTACTCGAAGCGCTCCTCGAGGGTGAAATCCGGCTCCTGCTTGAGCAGGGCACGGGCATAGGCCACCCGCTCGGTCACCCGCTGACGGTAGACCGCGAACACCTGGAAAGCCGGATCCAGCTCGCCAGTGCGGATCGCGTTGCCGGTGCCGGCCGCCAGCGGCGCGAACCGCTCCACGTCCTCACGGGTGAAAAACTGCTTGCCGCCGTCCAGCGATTCCAGATAGCGCTTGAACACATCCTGCGAGGTCGCCGCGTCCAGTGGCCGCGGACGGTAGGCGTAGCGGCTGTCGGAAAGCAGCCCGTACACCAGCTTGGACGTGGTCGCCTGATCGGCCGTGGCCATCGAGGGCAACGCGGGAGTGTCGGCACGCGCCAGCAATGCGGCCGGCACGGTCAACGCGAAGGCCAGCAGGAAAGCGGAAACTCGGTAGTTCATCAAAATACTCGTGGCGACCGGACGATGGGGAGGTTGCAGGGGAGTCGGACACGTCGACAGTGCCGAAAGTTTCGGCACTTGTCACCCGCCTGCGGCCAGACTAGCCGCCGCATGGCAGCGCGGTGTGAACCCCGCCGGAGCCAGCGGGGCAGGTCTTCAGACCGCGACGCCGGCACCGGCCGCCTGCTGGTCGGCATGGTAGGAGGAACGCACCATCGGCCCGGACGCGACATGGGTGAAGCCCAGTTCGTAGCCGTAGACCTCCAGCGCCTTGTATTCCTCCGGCGTCCAGTAACGCAGCACCGGGTGGTGATGGGCGGTCGGCTGCAGGTACTGGCCGATGGTGACCATCTCCACGTCGTGCGCACGCAGGTCGCGCAGCGTCGCCTGTACCTGTTCCAGCGTCTCGCCAAGGCCGAGCATGATGCCGCTCTTGGTCGGAATGGACGGATGCTGCGCCTTGAAGTTCTTCAGCAGGGTCAGCGACCACTGGTAGTCCGCGCCCGGACGCACGTTGCGGTACAGGTCCGGCACGGTCTCGATGTTGTGGTTGAACACGTCCGGCGGATTGGCCGCGAGGATGTCCAGCGCGCGCTCCATGCGGCCCTTGCCACGGAAGTCCGGGGTCAGGATCTCGATGCGGGTGCCCGGGCTGAACTCGCGGATGGCGCTGATGCAGTCGACGAAGTGGCCGGCGCCGCCGTCACGCAGGTCGTCACGGTCGACGCTGGTCACCACCACGTACTTCAGGCCCATGTCCTTGACCGTCTGCGCCAGGTGCAGCGGCTCGGCGGCATCCGGCGGCTTGGGCCGGCCATGGGCGACGTCGCAGAACGAGCAGCGGCGGGTGCAGACCTCGCCGAGGATCATGAAGGTGGCGGTGCCGTGGCCGAAGCACTCGTGGATGTTGGGGCAGCTGGCCTCCTCGCAGACCGTCACCAGGCGGTTCTCGCGCAGCTTGGCCTTGAGGTTGGCGACCGCATTGCCCGAGGGAATCCGCACCCGGATCCACGACGGCTTGCGCAGCACCGGCGCATCGGCGAACTGCACCGGCGAGCGGCCGATCTTGTCGCCGCCAAGCTGCTTTGCACCGGCCTGCAGCGGCGCGGACGGCGTGTCGTCCTGCAGAACCTGCAGGGGAATGGAGCGCGGAGTGGTTTCAGTCATGGCGGTATCGACGGCCTCAGAGCCGCGTAGTCAGATCGGGCAATCCGGGAGTGGGCTGCAGCTCGAGACCGAACTGCCGGGCCAGATGGGACAGCAGCACCGGCTTGACCGGAGCGATCCCGGAAGGGCCGCCCAAGTCTAGCACCGAGGTCACCTGCATCCCGGCGTAACCGCAGGGGTTGATGCGGTGGAACGGCTCCAGGTCCAGCGCGACATTCAGCGCCAGTCCGTGGAAGCTGCAGCCGCGGCGCACGCGGATGCCCAGCGCAGCCACCTTGACCCCGCCGACATAGACGCCGGGTGCGCCCTCGAGCCGTTCGGCGCCGATATTCCACTCGTCCAGCGTGTCGATGATGGCCTGTTCGATGCGGCACACGTAGTCGCGCACACCGATGCCGAGCCGGCGCAGATCCAGCAGCGGATAGACCACGATCTGGCCGGGACCGTGGTAGGTCACCTGGCCGCCGCGATCGACGTGCAGCACCGGGATGTCACCCGGTGCCAGCACATGCTCGTCCTTGCCGGCCTGGCCGAGGGTGAACACCGGATCGTGCTCGACCACCCAGACCTCGTCGGCGGTGGCGTCATCGCGGCTGTCGGTGAACCGCTGCATCGCATGCCAGACCGGCTCGTACCCCTGCCGGCCCAGATCACGCAGCACCGCCGGACGCGGCGCTGCCCGCACAGCGCTCACAGCGTCCACTTCACTTCCGGATGGTTGCGCAGGGCCTCGTGCGCGGCGTCATATTGCGCACGGCTGTCGGCCTTGAAGCTGATCCGTACGGAGACGTACTTGCCGTTGGACGAATGCTTCCAGGTGATGCGCTCGGCCAGCACTTCCACACCGGCTTTTTCCAGCAGCTGCGGCAGCTCGGTTTCCAGCCCGGTATTGGCCGTGCCCATGGCGCTGAGCTCGAACGTGCCGGGAAACTGGAAGCCGTGTTCAGGGTTGTCGGACTTGATTTCCATGCCGGTCATTATCGGGGTGCCAGCCGTCAAACCCAAGACCGCCCCGCACGGAAACACGAAGGGCCGCTTGCGCGGCCCCTCGTGGCGAAATCGTTGCTGAACGTGCGGGACTTACCTGGACAGCTCGAGCATGGTGGACGACACCCAGCCCTTGTTGCCCATTTCATCCTCCACTTCCCACATCACGCCTTCCTTGACGCCGGTCGGGTACAGCATCATGCCCGGCTCCAGCGAGCGCACGGCCGCGCCGGTGCCCTTGGAGTTGGCCAGCAGGCGACCGGCACGGGTCACGGTGACCGCCTGGTGCGCACCCGCCGCCGACGCATCGTCCGGCAAGCCACCCAGCTGGGCGACGATATCGGTGTAGGCCTGCAGGTAAGCCATGGTGATCACCTGGCCGATTTCGGTGTTGGCGTAGCCGCCCACGCCCGCGGCCCCCAGCCCGCTGCCACCGAACAGGCCACCGCTGGCACCGAAGCCCATGTCGCTCTTGCGCGCCGAACCTTCGGAGATGGCCACCTGTTCGGAAGAACGCACGTCGGTGACGGTCAGCACCACATCGGCGGTCTTGCTGCGGAAATTCAGGCCACCGACAACCGCGCCGGCCTTGCCGCCGATCAGCCCGCCCAGCAGGCCGGTGACCGCATTGCCGCCGGCATTGCTGTTCTGCGAGACCAGATCCGGGATCATCACGTAGTCGGCGGCGCGGATCTGGCCCTTGCCGACGTTGGAGCGCCCGCGCAGGTCGCCACTGGCGGCCAGCTCACGCTCGAACTGGCCGGCGGCCATGCCGGCGCCGCGATCGACCAGGGTGAAGCAGCGCGAACGGTTGACGAAGGCCTTGATCAGACGCGACGGTGCCGGCAGCTGCTGGCCGGTCCACCAGTGGGTGGCATCTTCCGGCTCGATCACCGACAGGGTGCCGATCGGGCGCTGGCAGGTGGGAATCTGCGCCGCAGCCTGCTTGCGCTGCTCCTGCGCCTGGGTGCCCTTCTGCTTGAAGGACGCCTCGGCCGGCTGGCTGGTGACCGCCGCAGCAATACCCGCGGTGAGCGCTGCAACGAACAGCGGCGAAAAAACAGTGCGCATATACGTGTTCCCCATTACCTGCACCTGTCGAGGTGCGTTCCTTGTGGTTTAGAAACCTTGCGGCAGGTCCTGATCCTTCAACGTACCGATCGGGCAAGCGCGAGGCCGGTCGGCTCGGATGCTACCGCAGGCAATACGCAGGTTTCCATCATTGCGCCCTGTTTTTCCCGAACCCGGTCACAGCTGCGCGCGGTCGCGCCCCACGCACCGCCCCACGGCCGGACACGATTCCAAGGCGCCTGGCACTGCCCCTGCCATTTGCCCGTATACGCGATCATCACCACAACACTGTGTCCATTGGCTGGCGCTGCGCCACGTCTGCCGTGCCGGTAGGCTGCGCGCCTGACGGTCGATCTGGATGGAGAAAGATGAAAAACAGCCCCCTGTTGCCATGGCTGACGCTGCTCGCCGGCGCCGCATCGGGCATGCCGTTGCCGGCAGCCGCGCAATGCGCCAGCACTGCATTGCAGGAACACCCGCCGGCCATCAACTTCCGTGTCGACAACGACCTGCTCGGTGGCAAGCAGCAGGACCAGGGCTACAGCAACGGCGCCATGTTCACCCTGGTATCGCCGAACCTGAAGGACTACACCGACGATCCCTGCCTGCCACGGCTGGCACGCTGGACCAACCGCCATCTGGAAAAACTGCACCCCGGCGGTTTCGACCAGCAGAACATGATTTTCAGTTTCGGCCAGGGGCTGTTCACGCCTACCGACAGCACCCGCAGCGACCTGATCGAAAACGATCGCCCCTATGCCGCCGTCCTGCTGGCCAACTTCGGCTACAACGCCCGCAACGGCAATCACCTGCGCACCACCCAGCTCGCCCTGGGCATGCTCGGGCCTTCGGCACAGGGCAAGCAGGTGCAGGATGCGGTGCATGGCCTGCTCGGCGACGAGAAATTCCAGGGCTGGGACAACCAGTTGCACAACGAACCGGTATTCAAGCTGCTGCACGAGCGCATGCAACGCTGGCCGGCAGACGGCAACCCGGCCGGCTGGGGCTGGGATGCGATCAGCCATTGGGGCGGCGCCCTCGGCAACCTGGCGACCTATGCCAATGCCGGCGCCGAGCTGCGTTTCGGCTGGAAGTTGCCCGATGACTTCGGCAGTTCGTCGATGCGGCCGGCCGGCGAGAACACCGCGCCCACCCGGGCCGGGCGCATCCGCGGCTGGTCCGGCCATGTGTTCCTCGGCAGCGATGCGCGCTGGGTGCTGCGCGACATCACCCTGGACGGCAACACCTTCCGCAGCAGCCACCGCGTGGACAAACGCCCCCTGGTGGGTGAAATCGGCTACGGCGTGGCGGTGATGCGTGACAAGTGGAAATTCGCACTGGGGCGCTACCACCTCACCCGCGAATTCGAAGGACAGCGGGAAACACCGGTATTCGGCAGCTTCACGATCAGTCGCACGCTCTAGCAACACGGCGGAAAACAAGCGGAAAAAGAAAAAGCCGGCGCGAGCGCCGGCTTTTGCGTACATCTGCAGCGTGTCCTTATTCGGATTTCCACCACATCATGAAGGCGTCCCACAGGCGCTTGAAGAAACCGCCCTCTTCCACCGCCTGCACCGCCACCAGCGGTGCTTCGGCCACCACCTTGCCATCCAGCGCCACCTTGACCGTGCCGATCTGCTGGCCGGCGGCGATCGGTGCCACCAGCTGCCTGGGCACATCCATGCTCGGCTTCAGTTCGCTGTAACGGCCACGCGGCACGCTGACCAGAAGCGGCTGCGCCACGCCCAGCTGCACCTCGTCGGCCTTGCCCTTCCACACATGCTGGGTGGTCACCGCCGTCCCCGGCTCATACAGGCGATGGGTTTCGAAGAAACGGAACCCCCAGTTCAGCAGTGCCAGGCTGTCGTTGGCACGCTGCCGCTCCGAGGCGCCGCCCATCAGCACCGCGATCAGGCGCTGGTCACCGCGCTGGGCCGAGCTCATCAGGCAATAACCGGCCGCTGCGGTGTGCCCGGTCTTGATGCCGTCCACGCTGGCATCGCGCCACAGCAGCTGGTTGCGGTTGGGCTGGGTAATGTTGCCTACGGTGAATTCCTTGATCTTGTTGTAGGCGTAGGTTTCCGGGTAATCGCGGACGAAGGCGCGGCCCAGCAGAGCCAGGTCATAGGCGCTGGACTGGTGGCCTTCGGCGGTCAGGCCGTGGGCGTTGACGAAGTGCGAGTCCTTCATGCCGATCTTGGCGGCGTAGCTGTTCATCAGCGCGGCGAAGGCTTCCTGGCTGCCGGCCGCATGTTCGGCCAGGGCGATGGCGGCATCGTTGCCGGACTGGATCGCCATGCCCTTTTCCATGTCCTCCAGACGTGCGGTCTGGTTGACCGGGAAGCCGCTGTAGCTGCCGTCGGTGCCGGCGCCGCCCTCGCGCCAGGCGCGCTCGCTCATCATCACCTGGTCGTCCGGGCCGATCTTGCCGTTCTTCGCCTCGGCGGCCAGTACATAGGAGGTCATCACCTTGGTGATGCTGGCCGGCGGCAGCGGGGTGTGGATGTTCTCGCCCGCCAGCACCTGGCCGGTGGCGTAATCCATCAGCACCCAGGCGGTGGCGGTCGAGGGAACCGGCGCCGGCGGTGTCGCTACCTGGCTTGGGGCGGCCGCGGCAGCCGGTGCCGGAGCCGGCATCGGAGAGGGGGTCTGGGCGGAAGCCATGCCCACGGCAAGCGTGGTGGCCAGTGCGACGGCGGCAAAACGGAATTTCATTGGAAAACGGTTCCTGGTGGACGAGGAAAATGCGGAGATCATTGTAGGGCGCTGGCACGGTGGCCGCGGCACCTGCGTATGGCCGGGGTCAAGGGCCCGAATCAATGGCCCGGTTCAATCGCGCACCAGTTGCGGCCTGCCGAAGCCCAGCCCGGCGATGCGCCCGGCCAGTTCGGCGGCGCTGTCATGGTCGCTGGCCGGCACCCGCAGCCGCCACAGCGTCCGACCACCGCTGACGATATCGCTCAGGCTGGCGCCGGCGATCCCGGCCGAGGACAGCTGGCCCAGCGCGCGGGCGGCATTGTCACGGCTGGAGAAACTGGCGACCTGCAGCAGGATGCTGCCCAGCGCACGTGCAGCAGGATCCGGCGTGATCGCCGCCGTTCTGCTGGCGGCAGCGGCCGCGACAGGCGCGGTGGACGGCGGCAACGGCTGTACG
>DDVW01000006.1:0-4650 GCA_002345545.1 Stenotrophomonas sp. UBA2302
ACAACCTACTGAGAGATCACAGCTAGTGCTTTCGCCCTTTCAGGGCGAGCTACTTTTCTTTGCCCGTGCAAAGAAAAGCTAGCCAAAAGAAACACGGCCGGACGCGCGCCGTCGGGCTATGCTCGCCGGTCCCCTGCGCTCCTCGGCAGGAGAAGTCAAAAGCGGGAAGCAGCCACAACAGCAACAGATAAAACCAGAGCCGGGGTAACAGCTAGCACTACTAACGTCTCTATGCCGGCCTGCCCAGTGCTCGAAACGTCTCGACTGATTACACCGTCAGCTGTGCCAGCGACTCCGCCTGCAGCCGCTCATAGATCGCGAACTCGTCGCTGACCGCCACACCCAAAGCCCGCTCAAAGGCCTCCCGGTTGGCGTGCGCGGCATAGGCCCGCTGCTCCTCGCCACCGAGGTTGGACTGGAAGATGCCCGCGGCGCTGACCGGCAGGAAATCCTCGTAGATGATCGGCTCGGCGGTTGCCAGCCCGCGTCCGATCAGCACCTCGGCCGGCAACGCACGCTCGGCCGCCGGCGCGGCGCGACCGGCATCGGTGAGCGTATAGCGGTAGTACCCCAGCCCCTCGCGGCGCAGGGTGTCGTGGTCATCCGGGAAAGCGGCAAACGCCGCCTGCAGGCGCTGCATGTAGTCGCCACCGGTACTGCCGCCGGCACCGCTTTCGCGCGCCTGGGCCAGCAGCGTGTCATACAGCGCGCGACCCTTCGGCGTCAGTGCCAGCCCACGCTGCTCGATCTCGCCGAAGCGCGCGGTGTGGGTGCCGGCTTCGTTGTCGGCACCGGACGGGAAATGCACCATCTCCTCCAGCGCCTTGAAGCTGGTCTGGCGCAGCAGGATCGGGCACTGCCGGCGCGGTGGGCCTTCGATCACCGCCTTGGCGGCGATGCCCTGCGCCTGCATCGCCTGCTGCGCGGCGTCGATATCCAGCGTGCGCGGGGTCAGGTGGTTGATATGCGGACCGCGGAAACTGACCACATCGGCCACCAGCCGGTGGGCGTCGTGCAGTGCCTGGTAGGTCTGCAGCGACACGGTGGCGTCGTTGTGCCAGCGGAACGTCTCCAGCGCCTCGACCACGAAGCGCCAAGCATCACCTTCACCCAGCCCGCCCTCGCGTTCGCACTGCTCCACCAGCTGCAGTACGCCGGGAGTGAAGATGTTGCGACGGGAAAGAATCCCGCTGGCCTGCGCGCGCAGGTTTTCGTCCTCGATCAGTTCCAGCCGCAGCAGCGAGGTGAACACCCGGAACGGATTGCGCGTGAGCGAGGCATCCTCGACCGGGCGGAACGCGGTCGAATGCACCGGCACACCGGCCACCGACAGGTCGTAATAGCCGACCGGCCGCATGCCCATCACCGCGAACAGGCGCCGCAGCGTGGCCAGCTCCTGCGCGGTGCCGACGCGGATCGCGCCATGCCGTTCCACCTCCAGGCGCTCGCGCTCGCCGCTGCGCCGCATCTGCTCGGCCAGCCCGGGCTGTGCGGCCAGCACTTCGGCATTCACCTGCCCCACCAGTTCCACCAGCGTGCCGTACAACGGCACTTCGGTGCGGTACATGTGCGACATCGCCTGCGAGAACAGACTGCGGATATGGTCGGGGGAAACGAAAGCGTGGGCGGTCATGGGCAGGCGCGAAAACGTGGAGTCCGAAAGCGGCCATTTTCGCCCGGAAGCGGGCCAAAGCCCACCTCGCCATCGGCAAGGCGGCTGCGTTCAGTCGCTCTCGGCCGCGGTGATGGCCGCCGCATCGCGCCGGGCCCGATCGCCCAGCTGCCGCTTCAGCAGGGGATCCAGTGTGATGGGGCGGTCCCAATGATCGAAGCTGGTGACGATGGCATGCCGCAGCGCGCGCCACTGCAGGTTCTCCGGCGGCGGCTGGCGGCTTTCCAGCACTTCTTCCCAGCTGGCGCCGGGCAGCCCGGTGCGTGCCCGTACCCACGGACGGCATCCGTCGCCGCTGATGTGCCCCCAGACACAGGCGAAATAGATATCGCCGGCAGGCCAGCCGTGATCGTCCAACAGGGCTTTGACATACAGCGGATGGGCACCGGCATAGCGCACCAGCTCATCGGTGAACGCATCCGGATAGCGCGCGGCGTAGGTATTGATATCGGCCAGCTGCCGGTCCACCCAGGCATCACCGGTACCGGCGGCGTACACCGCCTGCGCCGTGGCTGTTTCCGCCTCTGACGGCACCTGCGCCACCAGCGTCACCGGCAGCAACGCCACGCACAACAGCAATGCGCGCAACGCATGAGGATGCCGCCGCTTCCGCTGTGGATGCCCGATGATGGCGCGCATGCTCAGGCGCCCCGTTCCGCGCCGGCCTGCGCGGCGATCGCACGCACCGCATCGGGCCACTGGTGCGCGGTATCGGCGTGATGCAGGCGCGGCGCATCGGCCGACACCCCGTGTTCGGCCTCGTGCGCCCAGGTCACCGCATACGGCGTGTGCACGCCCCAGCCGCCCAGGCCCAGCACCGGCTCGATATCCGAGCGCAGCGAGTTGCCGATCATCACAAAGCGCCCGGCCGGCAACTTGAACTCGGCCAGCACCCGCGCATAGGTGGTCGGGTCCTTTTCCGAGACGATCTCGATGCGCGGGAACAGATCCAGCAGCCCGGAACGTTCGATCTTCTGCTCCTGGTGGAACAGGTCGCCCTTGGTGATCAGCACCACCGGGTAGTCGGCGGCAATCGCGGCCACCGCCTCGCGCACGCCGTCGATGACCTCGACCGGATGCTGCAGTGTCTGCCGGCCGATCTCGATGATCTGGCGCAGATGCGCCGCCGCTATCCGCTCGCCGGTCAGCTCGATGGCCGCCTCCAGCATCGACAGGGTCATGCCCTTGGCGCCGTAACCGAACACGGCCAGATTGCGGCGCTCGACCTTCAGCAGGTGCCGGGCGGTGCCGGCATCGTGCAGGTCGATGTAATGGCCGAGGATGGCCTCGAAGTCCTGTTCGGCGGCACGGTAGTAGTCCTCGCTCTTCCAGAGCGTGTCGTCGCCATCGAAACCGACCAGGCCGATGCCGGAAGTGTCTGCGTTATTCATGCGCAAAGCATAGCAATCCGCTCGCGGGCACAGAAAAGGGCGGCCTTCCAGCTGCCCTTTCCCCGGCAATGCCGCAGGGTCTTACTTCTGCTGTGTGGCCGCGTAGCCGCGGTACTCCTCCGCGGTCAGCTTGCCATCCTTGTCGGCGTCCGCCTGGTCGAATACCTGCGCCAGTCCGGCATGGGCCTGGGCCTCGCTGCTGCTGATACTGCCGTCACCATCGGTGTCGACGCTGGCCCAGGTCTGGCCGCCACCGGCCGCAGCCGCCGCCTGGTTGGCATGGGCCGATGCGTCCGCCGCCGCATCCTGTGCCTGCGCGGCCTGCTGCTGTGCCTGTTGCGCCTGTACCTGCGCCGCGGCGGCCTGCTCTTCGGCCACGCTCTGCGCCATCGCCGGCAGCGCCAGCGCGGAACCCACAACAGCGATCAGGGCAAACAACGGGGTGCGATTACGAAGGGTCATCAGGTATTTCCTCGTCTGGAAAGCGCGGCAACTCCGCAGGACCTACCCTGACAAGGCCTGTCTGAATCGTCTTTCCACCCCGGATCGCATCGAGACGTGGTTTTAACCTTTGCAGCGACCGCAACGGCTACCGCCCCGGTTAGCCAGCGGTGAAGCGGAAGTAATGCAACGATTCAAGCGTTCCATCCATCGCTCTTATTCCACTGCTTCCAGACTTCAAGCGGCATCACTGTCGTCGGTGGGCTGCTTCCGGGAGATGAACCACCACCAACCCAGCCCCACGCCACTCACCGCTCCCAGCATTTCCAGCACCACGCGCGTGCCCAGCTGGTCGGGGTCATGGATGCTGGCCAATGCCAGCCGGGCGTACAGCGGCGACTCCAGCCGCACCATGCCCAGGTAGAACAGCTTCCAGCTGTCGATGCCGGCGGCGATGACGGCTGCCACCAGACAGGCCCAGCCGATGGCATGACCATGCGACAGACCGGTACGCCGGCATACCTGCCACCACACGCTGAACACCACGAAGCCGACCGCCAGCGCGATCAGCGCCGCTTCCAGCGAGCCCAGCAGACCGTAATGCAGCACCAGATTCATCGCGACTCGATCACCAGCGGGGGTCGCGCAGTGTAGCCGCGCAACGGAGGAGCTGCGCCCACTGCCGCCGTGCCACGCGCTCCGACAACTGCCGGCCGGTCAGCGCAGCGGGAAATCGTAGGCGGTGTCCGGTGTCGGCTCAGGCTTGAACGTGAAATGCCACCACTCCATCGCATAGTTGGCAAAGCCTTCGGCCTGCATCGCATCCAGCAGCAGTTGCCGGTTGCGCCGCTGTTCGGCACTGATCGCCGGGTTGGCGGTATGCGCCAGTGGATCGAAATAATCAAAACGAGTGCCCATGTCCAGCGCCCGGCAGCGGCCGTCGAGCACGCCCAGGTCGACCGTGGCGCCGCGGCTGTGACCGGAGGTTTCGGCGATATAGCCGTCCAGCAGCCGGCGCTTGTCCACGTTCGGGTAGTAGCGCGCTTTCTCCTGCTGGTCGTCCAGGTCATGCGCCCAGGCCACGAACGCGGTCACCGAGCTGGCCGGCCGGAAACAGTCGAACACCTGCAGGCGGTAGCCCCGCGC
>DDVW01000006.1:4680-57944 GCA_002345545.1 Stenotrophomonas sp. UBA2302
GCCTGTTCCGGAGTACGGGCGGGCGACAGCGCCGGGGCCGCCTGCACGGTGGCGCCGAGCAGCAGCAGCGACAGAGCGCTCCAACGGAACCGGTTCATCACTCTGTCTCCCAATTCAGTGGCGGCCATCGGTGTTGCCCGCCTTGATATCCGTGGCACCGTTGCGCTGACGCAGATAGCCGTTCAACCCGATGTCACGCAGTTGCTGCACGGCGCCGGCCCAGTCCAGTGGCCGACCGCTGTCCAGGCGTTCCAGCACGGCGACAATCGCCAGCTCGACCTCCGGCAACTGTGCCGCCTGCGGCAGCCGCGTGCGCTGTTCGATCGCCTCGTACAGAACCCGGTTGGCCTCGGCATAGTCCAGCGGCGCGGTGTTGCCGTGCTGTGCGCGCCAGTGTTCGCCAGCGAGCACGGCATTGACGTGCGACTGGACCAGATAGGTGGCGCGGCCGATCAGCTTGAGGTTGCCCGGCTGCACCGCGGTCATGGTGTTGCCGACGGTGCGACCAAGCCGCGCCATCACTGCGGTCGAATGCGCGTTGAGCAGCATCTTCAGTGCGAGGGTGCGGTCCAGGCCGAGCGGGTCGGGACGATCGGGCAGGTCCACTGCGATGCGGGGTGCGCTGTCGCCCAGGTCCTCCAGAACCTGGGTGCTTGCGCCGTGGCCTACGGTGACGCTGAGCCGGCCCGTACCGGCGTTGGCCAGGCTCTGCCACCACTGCCGTGCCAGGTCATCCACCGGCTCGCCGGCATAGCGCAGCAGCACGCCCAGATCGCCCGCCTGCGGCGGTAGACGCTCGCGGTTGGCCGATGACCAAGACAGGTCGTACAGCGCCTGCTGTTCGGCGCCGGCGCGCTCCAGGCTGCGCAGCGCGGTGGTACGCAAGCCGGGATCGTCGACCTTCTGCTCGAACTGCACCCGGTACTGCGCCGCATCCAGCCCGTGGAACGGGCGCTGCAGCAGCGCATCCCACGCGGCCTGCGGCGTCGCCACCGGCGCCCACACGCGGATCCACGACGCCGGCGGCGCGGTGTCGGTGCGATCCAGCGGCGCCAGCCGGAAGGTCGGCGCGCGCTCGGTCACGTCCACGAACACCGGCATCAGCGTCTCGCCGGCCAGATAGGTGGCATGGCGGCCATCGGCATAGGTCTGCGCCTCGCGCACGGTCCACTGCGCCAGCTGCGGTGCGCTGGCGGCGACGCTGCGCTGCAGCTGTGCGAAGTCACGCAAGCGGCGCTCGATGCTGTCGTTCGCATCCAGTCCCAGCCGCCGTGCATCGGCCGCCGGCAGATGCGGTAGCAGCAGCACGCGCAGCACGTCCTCCAGCACCAGTCCCAGCGCGTACAGGCTGGTGGTGGTGGCCTGCATGCGGGTGGAACCGGTGATCGCCTGCGGACCGGTCGGCAGCGCGATCTTGTGGATACGCGCATCGTCGAGCACGCGCCGGCTGCGCTCGAACGGACGCAGCACCGCGTCGGGGTTGTTGTAGACGAACCAGACGCGGTCGCCGCCGTCACCGCGCGGGTCGGCGGCAGCGAGTGCGGTGCCGATCACCGCCGAGGTCTCGCCACCTTCGGTCACCGCGAACACCACGTCGTCGGCGCCGATGCCGTCATCGCGCATCTGCAGCGCGCCGATCAGCGGCAGGTCCTCGAAGCCTTCCAGCGAACTGATCAGCGCGCGGTCACCACCGGTGATCTGGCCACGCACGCGCTCGCCCAGCTGCGCGGGCAGCTTGGCGGCGATGTCTGGCCACACCGGGTCGGCCTGCAGGCGTTTCCAGAACGGGCGCCACAGGCCGCTTTCCAGCGTCTCGGCCAGCCGGCCGGTCGAGCCGGTGCCGTAGAAATAGATGCGATGGCCGCCCTGCAGCGCGCGTTGCACCGCAGCCGAGGCCGCCTGCAGCGATGCCATACGTTGCGGGTCGTCGGCCAGCGCGGTGAAAGCGCGGGCCACGTCCTCATCGACCGCGAACAGCTGCGCCAGCGCCTGCGCCGGATCGGCCGCTGCCACGTCGCTCAGGTTCCAGGTCTTCGGATGGCGCTGCTCGGTCAGCAACGTGTGCAGCTGGAACTGGGTGCGCTGCTGCACGAACTCGGTCGACGCCGGCGACGGCGGCAGGCCCAGCCGCTCGGCGGCGGCCAGCGGCGAGATCGCCAGCAGGCTCAGGGCGAACGTCATGACGATGCGTCCGGTACGGGGGAACGGTGCGGGGCGGCGGCAGAGCATGTGGCCGCCTTATTCCGGGACGGCCGGCGCGACCGGATCACGCGGCGCCAACGCATGCAGGATGCGCAGATCCTCGGCGTCCAGTTCGGTGCCGCCCTGGCCACGGTAATGGTTGCGGAACGCGCGCACGGTGGCGGCGCGATCGTCCAGTGGGTAGCCGATCAGGCGCAGCGCGGCCCATGGATCGAAGCCGGCCGGCGCCGGGCCGCTGCTGGCGTCGGGCCACAGGCCGAAGCCGGCGTCGGCCAGCCGCTTCCACGGAAACAGCGGGCCCGGATCGGGTTTGCGCGTGGGCGCCATGTCCTGGTGGCCGATGATCTGGTGGCGCGGGATACCCAGCCGCGTGCACAGGTCCTCCAGCAGCACCAGCAGGCTCTGGATCTGCGCCTCGGCGAACGGCGTCTGGCCATCGTTGTCCAGCTCGATGCCGATCGAGGCGGAATTGACTTCGCTGATCGTGCCCCAGCTGCCGGCACCGGCATGCCAGGCGCGGCGTTCGTCGCTCACCAGCTGGTAACGCTGGCCGTCTGCACCGATCAGGTAGTGCGCGCTGACCCGGCCACCGCTGTTGCTGCCGCGCAGCGTGTCCAGGCTCTGCTGCACCGAATCCTGCTGGGTGAAGTGGATGACGATCAGGCCGGGGCGACGCAGGTCCTGGTTGGGCGACGGCACCCACGTTGCCAGCGGATTGCGCGGCGGCGTATGCCCGCAGGCGGTGAGCAGGGCGGCAGCGAGCAGCAACGGCGGCAGGCGGGAAATCGAAATATTCATGGGCGATGAGATTGGCTTGAATCCGATCGAAGCGTGGATCAGGCCCCTCTCCCACCGGGAGAGGGGTTGGGGTTGGGGTTGGGGTAAGGGTACGGGCGAAGCCCCCACCTTGCCCGGCGGCGCGGTGCTCCGCCCTTGCCCTCATCCCGCCTTGCCCTTCCCCCGTAGGGAGCAGGGCAAGGCGGAACTACCGCTGCCGCATCACTGGAAGCGGTACTCCAGCAGCATGTTGAACGAGCGCCCGCGCGGGTCGGCCACGCGCGCTTCCCAGCCGGCGCCATCGCCGTCGTCCAGGTAGCGCACGGTGAACGGCGGATCGGTGTTGAGCAGGTTGCGGATGCCGAAGGTCGCCTTCAGGTTCTCCATGCCGGTCCAGCTGACGCTGTAGTTGTAGGTGATGTAGGCATCGACCTTCGAATCCCAGTCCGGCGGGGTGTAACCGTTGACGATGCCGCCCGGTTTCCAGTCCTTGTAGCCGCCACGGTAGACCTGGGTCAGCGTGTGCGCCCAGTCGCCCCGGGCCCAGCCAAGGCCGAGGGTGTGCTTCCACTTGATCGGCAGGTTGTAGTAACGCTCGTACTCGCCGACCAGGTTGTCGCTGTAGGGCAGGCTGTCGAAGGTCTTGGTCTTGAAGGTGTCCAGGTAGTTGCCATTGAGGTGGACGTTCCAGGCGCCGCCGGCCAGCTCGCCACGCAGGTTGGCATCCAGCTCGATGCCGCTGGTCAGGGTGCCGCCGGTGTTGATGTAGCGCTGGTCGATGGCGACGATGGTGCCGCTGCTGTCACGGATGAAATTGGAGGCGTACAGCGGATAGTTGGCGGTCATCGTCGACAGGTTGAAGCCGCTGCGGATGGTGTTGCTGCGCTCGATCTCCCACCAGTCGACGCTGACGTTGAAGTTGCCGGTCGGCGCCAGCACGAAGCCGATGCTGCGCTGCTTGGCCTCTTCCGGCTTCAGGTTGGGATTGCCGCCGGTGATGATGTCCGGGCGGATCTGCACGTTGCAGGCGGCCACGTCCGGGTTGTACTGGCCCTTCGGACAGCTCGCCGGGTCCGCCAGATCCAGCCCGGTGTACTGGGTTTCGGTGATGCCGCGGAACAGCTTGGCGAAATCGGGCACCTTGAAGCCGGTGCTGTAGGAGCCGCGGAACACCAGCCAGTCGATCGGCTGCCACTTGAACGAGTACTTCGGGTTGGTGGTGCCGCCGAAGCCGTCGTAACGGTCATGGCGCACCGCCAGGTTGAGTTCCAGGCTGTCGACCACCGGCAGGTTGAACTCGGCGAACGCGGCTTTGACGTTGCGCTGCTTGGGCGTCATGTAGTTGGCCGCATCGCTGGGCGCGCCGAACACGAAGGCGTTGCCCGCGCTCCATTCCGACGGTCCGCTGAACTCGTATTCCTCGCGGCGCACGTCCACGCCCACCGCCGCCTGCACTTCGTCCTCGCCCCACAGCCTGAAACCGAGGCCGCCACTGAAACTGGCGTCGAAGGTGGTGGTGCTGGAGCTGCCCTTGTAGAGCAGCAGGCCACTGGCATCGGCCGCAGCCATGGCGTCATGCGCGGCCTTGGACTGCTTCTGGCCGGGCATCAGGAACGGATTGAGCAGGCCGCTCTTCAGCGCCGCCTTCAACTGCGGCGTGTAGTAGTAGCCGCCGGCCAGCACCGACTGCGCGCGACTCTCGGCGCGCGACAGGCCGACGTTGTAATCCCAGCTGCCGAGGGTGCCGGTCAGGCCGAACAGCACGCGATAGGCCTTGGTCTCGGTTTCCAGCTGGCGCGGGCCGCAGATCTCGCAGCGCCAGCGGTAGGTGATCGGGCTGCCGTAGGCCAGGTTGGCCTGGGGCCCGAAGAAATCCTGCACCTGCCCGTAGATCGCATCGTAGGTCGCCTTGGTGTCGGCATTCAGCTCATAGGCGTCGAGCTGGGTGGCGCTGGCGTTGATGCTGGTGGTGATCTGCTGGGCTTCGAACTGGCGCTTGGAAGTGACTTTGGAGCCCATGAATTCGGTGTAGAACTCGTGGCGGTCACCCAGCTTGAAGGTGGCGCGGCCGATGCCCTGCACCGTCTCCACCGGCTGCTGGATGGTGCGCGCGCGGCCGTAGTCCCACGCGCAGCCGTAGCTGGCACCGGGGCTGGCCCAGATCTTGTCGCCGTAATCGCCCATCATGTCGCCGCCGTTCTCGCAGCCGGCACCGCCGGGCAGCCGCAGCGGGTTGATGGTGGTCTTGGTCAGGCCGGTCAGCGGGTCCTTCAGGCCACCGCCAATCATGCTGCCGGTGCCACTGACGATGTTGGCGAACGGCGTGCCGCGGGTATCCGGCGACAGCCCGCGATCGGGCTGGAAGCTGTTGGCGAAGTCGCGCTGGTTGCCACGCAGGATCTTGTTTTCCTTGACGTTGAGCGCGGCCCAGACATTCCAGCGGTCGGTGTCCAGATCGCCCCAGCCGCCCAGCAGGCTGGCGTGGTAGATATTGCCGCCGCCTTCCTCGGTCACGTCGGCACCGGCGGTGAGGGTGATGCCCTGGTAGTTGCTGCGGGTGATGAAGTTGATCACCCCACCGATGGCGTCGGTGCCGTACACCGCCGAGGCGCCGTCACGCAGCACTTCCACGCGTTCGATCGCGGCGAACGGAATCGAGTTCAGGTCCACCACCTGGCCGGCCAGGCCATGGGCGGCGACGCGGCGGCCGTTGAGCAACACCAGCGTCGCATCGGCGCCCTGGCCACGCAGGTTGGCGCCGGACACACCGTTGTTGCCGCGCGTTCCGGGCGGTGCGATACCGCTGTTGGCGGCCAGGCTGTCCGGCCCGCTGCTGGCGATGTTCAGCTGCTGCAGCAACTGCTCGGCCGAGGTGATGCCCATCGCCTCGATTTCGGCCTTCTGGATGATGGTGACCGGCAGCGCGGCTTCGACATCGGTGCGCTGGATGCGCGAACCGGTGACCGAGACCCGGTCCAGGGTGCGCGCCTCAGGGGATTTATCGGTGTTGGATGATTGGCCGAAGGCGACCAGTGGACTGCTGCCCAGCGCCAGCAACAGGGCGGCGCTGAGATGGTGAAGGCGTGGCGGGTAGGACCTGACAGACATGCGCTCTCTCTCCGAAGGGGCATAACAGGAATGCTGCCGGAGCGATGACGGCACAGTTCCGCCGTCGCGCGGGCGCCGTACGCAAGCCATCCATCACTCCACCATCAAACGGCGGAAACCACCCGCCAAGGCAACCCGGATGCGCGCCACCTGCGCGGGGCCGCACCTCTCCTTCCATGGCTGTACTGCACCGGGTCGCCTCCCTGTCTGGCGACCTGCACCACGCCGGGCCCGGCATCGGAGCCCGTTCATCGTTCAAACCTTGGAGCGGCGCCCGCCCGTCACTGCCGCCTTCGCGACCGTGCACCGGAGTCTGGCGGGCACCTGCCGATCTTTCCCGTTCAGATCGGATTCACACCTGTTTAACACGGCCGGAAAGTGCCGGTCAATAAACTATTCCTGCCGTCGCGCTGGCCCGGAAGCAACTATTTTCCGTGCGCCACAGCACACTTTCCCGGTCTGATGGCAGGCCGCGCGGTCCTTCGGTGGAAATACCGCACCCGCCCTCAGGGGCAGGCGCCGATCCGCTCGAACTCCAGATCCTGGTAGTCATAGCTGAAGTCGATATCCGGATCGATCGCGCGCAGGTGCAGGCGTCGCTGTGCACCGTCGCCGGCCAGCTGCAGCCAGGCTTCGGCGTCTTCGCCCAGATCCTGCCACTGCACCCACGGCCGGCGACCGGACAGCATCACCTGCCCGCGCAGCGCCGGCGACTTCTCCGCGGCGAAGGTGATGCCGCCGTCGGCCGGGCACAGTGTGATCCGGCCGAACCACGGATCGGTCCAGATGCCGGTGTAGGCCGCCAGCTCCCGCGCATCGGCCGCATGGACCGGTTCCAGCTCCGGCCGCACATGGCCGGCGGAACGGCGCTGCGCCTTTTCCCGTTCCAGCAGGGCGGCGTAATGCAGCACGTCGTGACCGGCGGCCGGTGCGGTCTGGTGCTTGAGCAGCGCCTGCATCAGTGCGGTGCGCGCGGCCTCGCCTTCACCGTTGATCAGGATGACCACGCCGCTGCGCCGGTCCGGCAGCAGCGCCAGCGAGGAATACATGCCCGACAGCGTGCCGGTGTGCGCCACCTTCCACTGCCCGTCCATGTCCGACAGCCGCCAGCCATAGCCGTAGGCGAGGAAATGGGTGTTGTCCCAGTCGCGCAGGCGCTGGCTGATCGGCATCGGCATGTGCGCGGTCCACAGCGCGCGGCGCTGGGTGGCGTCGAGCCAGCCCGGTGCCTGTGCCGGGTCCAGCAGCGCCTGCATCCAGCGCAGCATGTCGTTGACGCTGCAGCGCACGCCGCCGGCCGCCATCGACGGGAAATCGGTTTCCCGCGCGCCGTCGCGTCCGCCGACCACGTTGCGCCCGTCCTGCCGGTAATGCGGCTGGGCGATATCCCCCACTGCCGCCGGCGACCATTCGCCGACCTGGCAACGCTCCATGCCCAGTGGCACGAAGATCTCCTGCCGCACCAGCTCCGAATAGCTCTTGCCGCCAGCCACCGCCGCCACTTCACCGGCGACCACGTACAGCAGGTTGTCGTAGGCGTAGTCACTGCGGAAGCTGCCGACCGGCTTGAGGTGCGCCAGCCCGGCGATGATGTCCTGCCTACTGAAGTGGTTGGGTTCGGGCCACAGCATCAGGTCGCCCGCGCCCAGCCCCAGGCCGCTGTTGTGGATCAGCAGGTCACGCACCTGCATGTTGCGCGTCACCCACGGGTCGTACATGCGGAAGGACGGCAGGTAGCGGGTCACCGGATCGTCCCAGCGCAGCCGTCCGGCCTGGACCAGCCGCGCAAGCACCGCCGCGGTCATCGCCTTGGTGTTGGAGGCGATCTTGAACAGCGAATCGGCGCCGACCGGCTGCCCTTCGCCGGCCGCCAGTTCGCCACGGGTGGCCACATGCACGACCTTGCCGTCCTCGAACACCCCCACCGCGATACCCGGCAGCCGGTAATGATCGAACGCCTGCTGGACCATGCGATCGTGGAAGCCGGCCTCCGGCGCCGGCGCGGCGGCGGCGGCGGCGGCGGGCAGAACAGTGGACAGCAGGGCGAGACAGAGCAGCAACGGTTTCATCGGTATTTCCCAGATTGGATCAACGTACCGCGACAGGACATCACCCTGCCGGGGCAGCAGTGCCGGGCGCGCCGCTTCACACGGACACGCCGGCGGGGTTCAGTGCGCGGTTCCCAGCAGCGGCCGCGTCAACGCATACAGGATGCGCAGGTCTTCGGCGTCGAACTCGGCACCCTGGCGGTCAATGCCTCGGAAGCGGTGACGGAAGGCCTGCAGCGCATGGCCGCGGTTGTCCAGCGGATAGCCGAGCGCCGCCATGGCCAGCCAGCCATCGAACTGCGCGGGCGGATCACCGGCATCGGCAGCAGGCCAGATGCCGAAACCGGCGTCGTACAGCCGCTTCCACGGGAACAGCGGGCCCGGATCGACCTTGCGCCCCGGAGCCAGGTCGGAATGGCCGACCACCTGCTGGCGGGGAATGCCGAGGCGCCGGGTCACATCCTCCAGCAGCACGATCAGCTGCTCGATCTGCACCTCCGGATAGGGCGAGCGGCCGTCGTTGTCGATCTCGATACCGATCGAGGTGGAGTTGAGATCGGTGAGCGTGCCCCAGCGGCCACCACCGGCATGCCAGGCACGCTTGCGCTCGTCCACCAGCTGGTACAGCGTGCCGTCCTTGCCCAGCAGGTAGTGGGCACTGACCGGGCCGTTGCTGTTGGCGGTCTGCAAGGTGCGCAGGCTGTCCTCGGCGGTCTGCCCGGCGGTGTAATGCAGCACCACCGCCACCGGCCGGCGCGTATCGAAGTTGGGCGAGCGCTCCCACTGCGCCAGCGGGTTGCGGTGCGCGCANNATCCGTTACCCGTTGCGTTTCCATTTCTTGCTTCCTCATGGCCGCCTCCAGTCATTGGCCGGCTGCTCGCCCGCCAGCAGCTCCTCCAGGCTCTGGCGCCGGCGCACTACCGCGTAATGCTCGCCATCGACCAGCACCTCGGCCGGCAACGGGCGCGAGTTGTAGGTCGAGCCCATCGATGCGGCGTAGGCGCCGGCGCCAAGGATGGCCACCAGCTCGCCCGCCTCGCAGCGCGGCAGCGTACGCCCGGTGGCAAAGGTGTCGCCGGTTTCGCAGACCGGTCCCACCACGTCATAGGTCACCGCGTCACCGCCGGCATCCCCGATGCGCACGATGTCGTGCCAGGCGTCGTACAGGCTGGGCCGCAGCAGATCGTTCATCGCCGCGTCCAGCACCAGAAAATCACGCGCCTCGCCACGCTTCTCCAGCAATACGCGGGTCAGCAGGATGCCGGCCTCGGCCACCAGCCAGCGGCCCGGTTCGACCAGGATGCGGCCGCCGAAACCGGCCAGCGCCTGCGCGATCGCCGCGGCGTACTCGCGCGCGTCCGGCGCCTGTTCGCCCTCGCGGTAGCGCACGCCCAGGCCGCCACCGACATCGATGCTGGCGATGCCATGGCCGGCCGCTTCCAGCTCCTTCCAGAACGCGGCCATGCGCGCCAGCGCCTCGCGTACCGGCTCCAGGCTGAGCAGCTGCGAGCCGATATGCATGTGCAGTCCGTCCAGGCGGACGTTGGGCCACTGCGCCTTGGCATCGAACCAGCTGCATGCCTCGGCGATCGACACCCCGAATTTGTTTTCCGCCTTGCCGGTGGAAATCTTGGCGTGGGTCTGCGCATCCACGTCCGGATTGATCCGCACCGCGGCGACCGCCTGCCCGCCACGCGCGGCGGCGATGCGCTGGATCGCGTCCAGCTCGGCGCGTGATTCGATGTTGAAACGGCCGATGCCGACCTCCAGGGCCAGCGCGATCTCCGCATCGGACTTGCCCACGCCGGAGAACACGATGTCGGCGGCGGCCATGCCGGCACGCAAGGCCCGCTGCAGCTCGCCGCCGGAGACGATGTCCGCGCCCGCGCCTTCCTCGGCCAGCAGTCGCAGCACCGCGCCGTTGCCGTTGGCCTTCACCGCATAGCGGATACCCGCATCCAGTCCGGCCAGGGCGTTGCGCAGCGTCCTTACCCGCTCGCGCAGGGCCGGCGCCGCATACACATACAGCGGCGTGCCTTCGCGTGCCGCCAGCGCGGACAGATCCACCTGGCCGAACGTGGCCGGCAGCACCGCACCCGTAGTACGTGGGGTTTCCTGTTCCAAAACGTTGCTCCAAAAAGATGGCGGCCCCCTTAC
Source organism: Stenotrophomonas sp. UBA2302 (assembly GCA_002345545.1). Taxonomy (GTDB): domain Bacteria; phylum Pseudomonadota; class Gammaproteobacteria; order Xanthomonadales; family Xanthomonadaceae; genus Stenotrophomonas. The sequence goes on from DDVW01000006.1 coordinate 14,974, forward strand.
AAGGGCCGCCAGCAAGTGAAAATCAGAACCGCGGCGGCATCAACGATGCGCCCGACCGGATCAGAAGTTCCAGGTCACCACCAGCTGGGTGTAGCGCGGCGACTGCCAGCGCGTACCGGTGCCGAAGGTGTCACGCATGACGCCCGGCGAGGCCTCGTAGCGCTGGTGCACGTTGATGACGGTCTGGTTGTTGAACAGGTTGTAGACCGACAGGCGTGCGGTCAGGTCCACGCTCTCCACCGGCAGACGCCAGGTGACGTTGGCACCCATGTTCCAGGTCCACGGCAGGCGACCGAAGGCACCGCGCGCGGTCGGCTCGAGCACCCGCTCGTCCCAGCCCTTGTCGCAGTTGGCAACGCACAGCCAACCCGAACCACCGCCGGAACCTTCGGTGGCGAAGTTGCCGGCCGCCAGGCTGTCATCCGGCCACAACACGCCGAACGCGGTGATCGGACCACCGGACTGCACCTGCAGGGTCGAGCCCACCGACCACTGGTCGTTGATCTGGTAGCCGGCACGGAACTTGAACTGGTGGCGGAAGTCGTTGAACAGCACGCCGTAACGCTCGTTCACCGCCGGATGGTCGTAGTACTGGACCATGCCGGTGGAACCGAAGTTGGTATCCGAGTTGGTCGGACCTTCCAGGTTGCCCTCGCTCTTGGACCACAGGTAGGACGCGTTGAACATCCACTTGTCATCCCACGCGCGGTCGATCTGGAACTCGACGGCCTTGTAGGTGCGCTTGGGCTTCTTGTAGCCCACCACCTCGCCGCTGCCACCCTTGATGTAGCCGTCCTTGGAGGTGTCGATGGTGATCCAGCCGTCGGTGGCACAGCCAATGGACTTGTCACCCCAGATGGTCACGTCGCCGCCACCATTGCCGACCACCCACAGGCTCTTGCCGACCGGGCCACACGGCGTGTGGTTGATGCGGATGTCGTCGATGGCACGGTCCATCTTGCGGTAGGTGGCGTTGACGCCCCACGACCAGGCCTGGTTGATCATCGACTGGAAGCCGAGGATCACTTCGTCCTGGTAGACCGCGTCGATGTCCCTGGACACGCTCTGGCGCAGATCGCCCGAACCGGTGTTCATGCTGGTATCGGTCGGCCCGATCTGGCCACCGAAGATCGGCTCCATGTAGGTGCTGCCGGTGATCGGATTGACCTTCTCGGTCCAGCCATTGAGGGCGAAGTAGCTGTATTCGTCGGTGAGGCCACCGGCGAAGCTGACGTTGATGTTGTTGGACACCGGCAGGTAGTAGCGGCCGACGTTGCCGAACAGCTTGGTGCTGCCATCACCCATCATGTCCCAGGAGAAGCCGGCACGCGGGGCGATCAGGTTGTCCTGCTTGATGAAGGAAGAACCGTCGGCAACCTTGTTGTTGAAGCTGTCCGAGCGCACGCCCAGGGTCAGCAGCAGGTTCGGGGTCACGCTCCACTGGTCCTCGATGTAGAACGCATTGGCCACCGTCTCGAACTTGCCGCCGGAGAGGTTGCGACGCCCCATCAGCATCTGCGTCACGTCCGCCGGGATATAGACGCCGGCGCCACCGAACACTTCCGAACCCGGCTTGGGCACATAGGCGGTGTACATGGTGCCGCTGCCGGAGTAGCGCGAGAGCTGCTCGGTCTTCAGCTCTTCGCGGTCGGCGCCGAAGCGGATCAGGTGGTTGCCCAGCGACCATTCGAAGTCCAGGCGGGCGGCATCACGGGTGTTGGTCATATCGACCACACTGCGGCTCGGCGAGCAGCCCAGGGTCTTGTTCGGCATCGAATCAAGAATGCTGGAATAGGTGCTGTTGCTGGTGATGAAGTCGCAGGTGTCCGCGCCGCCCGGCAGGCTGTTGGCCTTGCGTTCGTTGCGGCCGATCATCGCCTTGGCGGTGAAGTTCTGCCCGAAATAGCCGGTATAGGTACCCGACCAGTTGGTGCCGCCGCCTTCGCTGGTATTGGTGCCGGTACGGTCACCGATGGTGGCGGTGTCCCAGTTGTACTTGTAGGACTGGCTGTTGCTCTCGCTGTCGTCGGAGAACGCCAGCAGCTCCAGGATGTGGTTGTCGGTGATGTTCCAGTCCAGCTTGGTGCCCCAGAACCCGTCATCGGTACGGCCATTGCCCCAGCCGCTGGTGCCGTTGCTGTACTTGGAACGGGAGTTGCGGTCCTCGTACATCGCGAACATGAACAACCGGTCCTTCACGATCGGGCCGGAACCCCAGACGTTGGTCTTGGTGAAGGAGGACGAGTCACGGCTGGCGAAGTGACCGGCGGTGGTGCTGCCCGGGTGGTAATGGTCGCGGCCGGCGGACTGCCATGCGCTCGGCTCGAAGGTCACCTGCATGCCGCCTTCGAACTCGTTGGAACCGGAGCGGGTCACGGCGTTGATCACGCCACCGGTGGAGCGGCCGAACTCGACCGAGTAACCGCCGGTCTTGACCTGGAATTCCTTGAAGAAGGCGAACGGCGGGGCCGAATAGCCTTGGCGGTCATAGATGTCGGTGACGTTCAGGCCGTTGACGAAGATCGCGTTCTCGGCCACCGACGAGCCACCGAAGCTGATGCCGCCAAAGCCGGAGTTGCCCGAGACCACGCCCGGGGCCAGCAGCGCAACCGAGCTCATCGACTGCTCCACCGGCATGCGTGCCAGCTCTTCGCGGTTGATGTTGAAGGAGGATTCGGTGGAGTACACGTCCACGCGGTTGATGATCTGCGACCCCCGCACCTGCACCGAATCCAGCGTCACCGCGCCGCTGTCGCCGCCGAGGTTGACGGTGGTGGTACCACCCAGCGACACGTTGACCGACAGCGGCTCGCCCTCGGTCTCGCCGTCACGCTTGACCTGCAGGCTGTAGTCACCCACCGGCAGCTGGTTCAGACGGTAGGCGCCATCGGCACCCACGGTGATGGTACGGGTCAGCCCGGTACCCTTGTTGATGATGGTGATCTGGTCGCCGGTACTGGCACGGCCGGCAATCGCACCGGTCGCACTTTGCGCCATCGCGCCTTGCGCCATCACGCCCAGGCAGGTGCCCAGTGCGACCGACAGCGCCGCTTTTTTCAACATTTTGGTATTCATATCCCCTGCCCTCTCCAGCAGATTTTCAAAGTAGAACCACGAACAACTGTTTATTCCCCCGGTGGCGGCGATGCCTGCCACACGAAGCCGGAATCCCACGGGTCGAAACAGTGGCTGCCTGCCTGCGAACCGGAGGCTTGCAGGCGGCCACGCCACTTCTCCACCCTCGACGGGTGGGCATAGTTATTGTTGAATCCGGTGCGACGGGGGCCGCGCCCGCCGGCATGGAGGCAGGCAATGCCGCCGGCCCGCAAGCCGGCACAGCGATGTTCCTGTCCATCGGCCTCCGGTCGCCCTGCGCCGGATCCAGCACCCCGTCCCCTTGCGGCCTGCTGCCCGCGCACAGCAACGCATTGCCAAGCCAGCGACCGGCTGCAGCGGACGGAACAGGAGTTGTGCGGGTCGCTGGAGCCACGGCAACACTTCTCTCGTGCAGGGTGGTAACGGTTGTGTAACATGCGCCCGGCACCCGGTCAATAATTTATTCTTGCTTTCGCAGACGAAAGGAATAAGTATTCCAAGGCACCACTGTAATTAGGGGGAGTCCCAATGATCGCCATCCCGACGCTGCCGCAGCGCCGACGCCTTGCCCCGCTGTCCCGGGCCCTGATCCTCGCCACGGCACTGTGTGCGGGGCCGGCGTTCGCGCTGTCACCGACGCCGGTGCAGATGGCGCCCACCTATGCCGGCATCATCGGCCTGGAGGAGGCGCTGCTCACCCCGCAGCCATGGATCGCGCAGCTGCCCGATGCCGACACCCTGATCCTCGACCGCGCCGGCATCGCCGCTCAGAACCTGCGCATGCGCCAGCTCGATGCCTCGATCATCGACCTCCACAAATTGCCGGCAACCCTGCCGCGCACCCTGGTCCGCGAACACATCGACGCGATCTCCAGCGCACCGACCCGCACCCTGTATGACGTGCAGGGCCGGCAGGTCAGTGCCACGCAGCTGCAGGCCATCGCCGCCAACCTCGGTCTGGAAGCGATCCCGGCCAGCCGCCCGATCCAGTACGGACTGGTCGTGCACCGCGCCGCGCTGCGCACCTTCCCCACCGACCTGCGCGTATTCAGCAGCAAGGGCGATACCGACATCGACCGCTTCCAGGAATCGGCGCTGTTCCCCGGTGACGCGGTGGCGGTGCTGCATGAGAGCGCCGACGGCAAGTGGGTGTTTGTCGCCAGCGAGCGCTACGCCGCGTGGATGGAAAAGCGCTTCGTCGGCACCGGCAGCGCCGACCAGGTGTTCGGCTATGGCAAGGAAGGCCCGTACCGGGTGATCACCGGCGCCACCGCCACCACCGCCTACACCCCGGAAGAGCCGCGGGTTTCCAACCTGCAGCTGGAAATGGGTGTGCGCGTGCCGGTGCTGGCCGACTGGCCGGCAATGGACACCGTCAACGGCCAGCAGGCCCATGCCGCCCATGTGATCCAGTTGCCGGTGCGCAACGACGACGGCAGCCTCGCGCTGGTGCCGGCGCTGCTGCCGCGCTCGCAGGAAACCTCCGACGACTACCTGCCGCTGACCCGCGCCAACCTGATCACCCAGGCGTTCAAGTTCCTCGGCGAGCGCTACGGCTGGGGTCATTCCTACGACACCCGCGACTGCAGCGGCTTCGTCTCGGAGATCTACCGAAGCTTCGGCGTGCTGCTGCCGCGCAACACCAGCGCGCAGGCGATCAGCCCGGCGCTGGACCGCCTGCCGTTCACCGACAAGGACGACACGGCCGCGCGCGAAGCCGCCATCGCCGACCTGCAGGTGGGCGATCTGGTCTACATCCCCGGCCACGTGATGATGATGCTGGGCACCGCCAACGGCATGACGTGGATGATCCACGACACCTCCGGTGGCAGCTGGTTCGACGCCGACGGCAAACGCATCCACGCCCAGCTCAACGGCGTCTCGGTGACACCGCTGGAGCCGATGATGGCCAGCGACACCGCCAGCTACATCGACCGCATGACCAACATCCAGCGCATCCGTCCGCAAGCCACCAAATGAAGATCACCGACATCGAACTGGGCATGCTCCGTGTGCCCCTGAAAACCCCGTTCAAGACCGCCCTGCGCACCGTGGATACGGTCGAGGACATCGTGGTGCTGGTACGCACCGACAGCGGCCACACCGGCTACGGCGAGGCGCCGGCCACCGCGGTGATCACCGGCGACACCCACGGCTCGATCATCGAGGCCATCAACACCTTCATCAAGCCGCGCCTGATCGGCCAGGACATCAGCAACCTCAACCGCATCTGCGCGCTGATCGAATCCTCGATGGAGCGCAACACCAGCGCCAAGGCGGCGGTGGAGATCGCCATCTACGACCTGTGGGCGCAGCTGCACGGCGCACCGCTGTACCAGATGCTGGGCGGTGGCGATCCGGTGATCACCACCGACATCACCATCAGCGTGGACTACATCGACAAGATGGTGGCCGATTCGCTGTCGGCACTGGAGCGCGGCTTCGAATCGCTGAAGATCAAGGTCGGCAAGGACATCGGCCTGGACATCGAGCGGGTCAAGGCGATCCATGCCGCGGTCGAAGGCCGTGCGCTGCTGCGGCTGGACGCCAACCAGGGCTGGACCGCCAAGCAGGCGGTGTATGCGATGAACGCGCTGGAGAACGCCGGCGTGGTGCTGGAACTGCTCGAACAGCCGGTCAAGGCCAACGACCTCGCCGGCATGAAGTACGTCACCGAGCGCGTCAATACGCCGGTGATGGCCGATGAAAGCGTGTTCAGCCCGCACCAGGTGTTCGAGCTGATCCAGCACAGCGCCGCCGACATCATCAACATCAAGCTGATGAAGACCGGCGGCATTTCCAACGCCATCAAGATCGCCGACATCGCCGCGCTGTACGGCGTGCCGTGCATGATCGGCTGCATGCTGGAATCAAGCATCAGCGTGGCCGCGGCGGTGCATCTGGCGGCGGCCAAGTCCGGCGCGATCAGCAAGGTCGACCTGGACGGCCCGTCGCTGGGCCAGTTCAATCCGGTCGAGGGCGGCGTGATCTTCAACGAATCGGAGATCACCATCACCGACGCCCCGGGCCTCGGCATCGTCGAGGTACGCGGGCTGGAAATGATCAAGCGGTGATCCCGATGGCGGCGGCAACGGCACTCTCCCCGGCTGCCGCCGCCATCGGCACACACGCCCTCGACCTTGCCGCAGCACCCGCCAAGCCGGGTGCTGTTCTGTTTCCGGATGTGGCGTTTACAGATGCTTTGGCACTTCGGCCTTTGACTTCCAGCGCCGTAAAGCGAGCCGAGCACCGCAGCGGGACAGGGGGCGAAGAGGCACACGTGTCTGAGCGAAGCGATTTGTGTGCCGTCCCCCTGGCTTGCGAGGAGCGCAGGGGACCGATGCGGCGCAGCCGTATCGGCTCGCATCCGGCTGTGCTTTCTTTTGGTTACTTTTCTTTGCACAAGCAAAGAAAAGTGACTCGCTCCTGCGCAGCAGGAGAGAAAGCCATTTCCCCAAAGCTTTGGCTTCCCTGTTGCTTTCAAGCAAAACGTAATGCAACAACGCTTCATTCCCCTTATCACTCGCGAAAAATCCCCCTAGAGTCACACCATCGCAACCGACCTGCCGTCCATGCCACCTCTGGTAAAAATCCGCTCCGAACGCGAACAGATGTCGGCCATCGAACGCCGCATCGCCGACTTCATCCTCGACAACGCCCACCTGCTGCGCGACTACTCCTCGCAGCAACTGGCCAACGCGCTGGATATCAGCCAGTCCAGCGTGGTCAAGTTCAGCCAGAAACTGGGCTTCAAGGGCTATCCGGACCTGAAGTACTCGGTCGGCGCCGCCGTCGCCTTGGCCGGCAACGGTGAAAGCACGCAATGGCCGCCGGAGGAACAAGCCGGCGGTTACCTGCTCGCCGCCGAAACCCTGCGCCGGGCCAAGGTCGCCGCCGAGGAGGAGACCCTGACCGCCAACCCGCAGGCCGAGGTGGAGGCGGTGGTGGGCCTGATCGACACCGCGCCCAAGGTGTTCGTCTACGGACTCGGCGATGACGGCCTGTACGCCCGCGAATTCGCGATGCGGCTGTCGCTGCTGGGCATCCTCACCGTGCAGCACGCCGATCCGATCCTGATGACCGCCAACCTGTCGGCCGCGCGGGCCGGCGATGTGCTGCTGGTGTTCTCCGAGTTCGGCAAGCTGCCGCAACTGTGGCAGCTCTCGCGCCAGTTCCAGGAGGTCGGCGGCAAGGTCGTGTCGATCACCCGCCACACCGCCAATCCGCTGCGCGCGCATGCCGATGCGGCGCTGGCGATCTGCGCGCAGGATCCGCAACCACCCATCGCGCAACTGCTGTACCGTTGCTCGCTGCAGTACCTGCTGGATTTCGTGTTCGTGCTGCTGTGCCAGGCCAATCCGGACCGGCAGCGCCAGCTGGCCGTGAACCAGGAACGCATCCACCAGCTGATCGACAACTGATCACAGGAGCCGCCACATGACCCGCACCCGCCCATGCTGTCCCGGCTGACCGGCCTGTTGGCGTGGCGGGCCACCGCCTGCACCTGTGGCGACCCGCCGTTGAGCATTCGCGTGCCTGCGGGCATCTTGTCCCCTCCCTGACCAGGTCACCCGTAGATGACAGCCAGCACTCCTGCCAGACGCTCCCGAATCTCCGCCCCGGTCAAGGTCCTGATCGCTCTGGTACTGGCCACGGTCGTCGGCCTTTCACTCACCCGCTACGACCAGGCCCTGGCCCTGGAGATCGCGGCCTTCGCGCGTCCCATCGGCCGGCTCTGGCTCAATGCGCTGCAGATGACGGTGGTGCCGCTGGTCACCGCGCTGGTGATCGTCGGCGTCAACACCGCCAGCAACGCCGCCGCCTCCGGGCGGACCGCGCGCAACGCGATCATCGTGTTCCTGGTGCTGCTGGTGGCCGCCGCCGGCTTCTCGGCACTGGTCACCCCGGCGCTGCTGGAACTGGTGCCGCGTGACGCGGCCACCATCCAGACGTTCCGCGATGCACTGAGCTCACCGGCAGTGACCACCACTCCGCCCAGCGCTGCGCAGTGGATCGGCGCACTGATTCCGAGCAATGCGCTGGCTGCGGCCGCCTCGGCGTCGATGCTGCCGCTGGTGGTGTTCGCGATGTTCTTCGGTTTCGCGCTGAGCCGCCAGGAAGACAGCCGCCGCGAGCGCCTGCTGGACATCATCCGCATCGTCGCCGACACCATGATCACCATCGTGCGCTGGGTGCTGTGGGCGGCGCCGGTGGGCGTGTTCGCGCTGGTGCTGGTGGTCTGCGCCGAGGTCGGCATGAGCATCCTCGGCATCCTCGGCTGGTACATCGTGCTGATGTGCATGGTCTACATCCTGATCACCCTGCTGCTGTACGGGGTCGCCCGCTTCGCCGCCGGCGAGCCGCTGCGCCGCTTCGCCAGTGCGCTGCTGCCGGTGCAGGCGATCGCCGGCAGCACGCAGTCGTCGCTGGCCTCGCTGCCGGTGATGATCGACAGCGCGCGCAACCGGCTCGGCTATCCGGCCGCGCTGACCTCGCTGGTGCTGCCGATGGCGGTATCGCTGTTCCGCATCACCAGCCCGGCGCAGTACATCGCCGTGGCCAGCTTCATCGCTTGGCTGTATGGCATCGATATTTCCGCCTCGCAGTACGCGGTGACGGTGCTGCTGGCGGCGGCGATCAGCATGGGTTCCACCGGTCTGCCCGGCCAGGCCAACTTCATGACCAACAACCTGCCGATCACCCAGAGCCTGGGCCTGCCGGTGGAGCCGCTGGGCGTGCTGCTGGCGGTGGACACCATCCCCGATGTGTTCTGCACCATCGGCAACGCCACCGGCGGGGTGACCGCCACCGGCATCGTCGCCCGGCACACGCCGACGCAGGCCGAACCGGAGCCGCCCCCGCACGGCTGAGTCCACCTTCTGCGGCCGGTGCCGTCTCCAGTTCTGCGGTGACAGCAACAGCGCCGACAGCAGCGCGATCCGGCACGGGCTCCACTACAGCGCCCGGACGTGGGCGCCGGTCGCCACGGCATGCGCCCCATCGCCACGTTCCCCTGGACCAGAACCGGCACCCGCCGCCCGCCATGCTGTAATAGCGCGGCTGGATATACGTTTCCCACTCTGGAGATCCCCATGCCCCGTTCCGTGCTGCTGGCCATGACCCTGGCCCTCACTCCGGCCCTGCTCACCACCGCCTGTGCCGCCGCACCCGATCCGGCCGCCGACGCCGCGCGCGCGCCGGCACAGTGGCCGTTCATCGCCACCGCCAGCGGCCAGTTCAACGAGCCCTGGGCGATGGCGTTCCTGCCCGATGGCAGCCTGCTGGTCACCGAGAAGGCCGGCACGCTGGTGCACTTCGATCCGGCAACCGGCAAGCGCGGCGAGATCCGCGGCGTGCCGGCGGTGGCCTATGGCGGCCAGGGCGGTTTCGGTGACGTGATCGTGCATCCGCAGTTCGCCAGCAACGGACTGGTCTATTACAGCTACGCCGAGGACGGCGACGACGACACCCGTGGCGCCGCGGTGGCCCGCGCGAAACTGGTACTCGACGCCGATGGCGGCGGGCAGCTGGCCGATGCGCAGGTGATCTGGCGGCAGACGCCGAAGGTGACCGGCCGCGGCCATTACGGCCATCGCCTAGCGTTCGGCCCGGACGGCAAGCTGTGGATCAGCTCCAGCGAGCGGCAGAAGTTCGATCCGGCCCAGGACATGGGCGGCAATCTGGGCAAGATCATCCGCCTCAACGACGACGGCAGCATGCCGGCCGACAACCCGTTCGTGGCGCAGGGCGCGCCCGCCGACCAGGTCTGGTCGCTGGGCCATCGCAACATTCTCGGCCTCGCCTTCGATGCCGACGGCAGGCTGTGGGAACACGAAATGGGCCCCAAGGGCGGCGACGAGCTGAACCTGATCCAGCGTGGCGGCAACTACGGCTATCCCATCGTTTCCAACGGCGACCATTACGACGGTCGCGCGATTCCCGACCACGACACCCGCCCGGACTTCATCGCCCCGGTGGTGACCTGGCGCCAGGTGATCTCGCCGGCCGGCTTCATCATCTACAAGGGCGCTCTGTTCCCGCAGTGGCAGGGCAGCGGCTTCATCGGCGGCCTCTCCTCCAAGGCGCTGGTGCGGGTGGGCTTCGATGGCGACACCGCCCACGAGGCCGAGCGCTTCGACATGGGCCAGCGCATCCGCGAGGTGGAACAGGGCCCGGACGGCGCGATCTGGCTGCTGGAAGACCAGAAGGATGGCCAGGGCGGCCGCCTGCTGAAGCTCACGCCGAAGGCCGGCTGATTTCCATATGCGCCGCTGCCAGCCACCGGCAGCGGCGCGACAGTGCAGGTTGCGGCCTCAGCGCGGCGCCAGCAGCTCGAAGCTTACCGCCTCGCCGCTTGCCGACGAGGCGCACACCCACACATCGAACAATCCCGGCTCGGCACGGCACTGGCCATCGACGCCGGTGAACGCCAGTTGCCGGCGATCCAGATGGAAGGCCACCTGCCGCGACTCACCCGGCACCAGCGCGACCTTGGTGAACGCCTTCAGCTCGCGCACCGGACGCACCCGGCTGGCGACCCGGTCGTGCACATACAGCTGCACCACCTCCTCGCCCGCCATCGCGCCGGTATTGGTGAGCGTCACGGTGATTTCCAGTTCGCCATCCCACTCCAGCTGCGTCGTGCCCAGCTGCGGCGGGCCATAGGCGAAGGTGGTGTACGTCAGGCCATGGCCGAACGCGTACAGCGGTGCGTTGCTGATTTCACGCCAGCGCGTCTTGAATTCGGACATGCCCGGCAGCTCCGGCCGGCCGGTGCGCGGATGGTTGTAGAAATACGGCTGCTGCCCGGAGTGTTGCGGGAAACTCACCGGCAGCCGCGCTGAAGGGCTGTAGTCGCCACACAGCACATCGGCCAGCGCATGTCCGGTCTGCGTGCCCAGATACCAGCCCACGACAATGGCCTGCGCGTCACGCACCGCCCCGTGCAAGGCCAGCGCGCGGCCGTTGCGCAGCACCACCACCAGTGGTTTTCCGGTCAGCGCCACCGCTTCGGCCAGCGCCTGCTGTGCCGCCGGCAGGCTGATCTCCACCCGCGATTGCGCCTCACCGCTGTAGCGCTGCGGTTCGCCCAGCGCCAGCACCACCACATCGGCGCGCCGCGCTGCGGCAACGGCCTGCTCGATCCCCCCGTCCAGCGGCGCTTCCAGCGCGCAGCCGGCCACGACTTCCAGCAACGCCGGATCGGCCAGTCGCACCCGCAGCCCCACGTCCAGCGCCACATAGCGCGACCTGTCACCGAACAGCGTCCAGCAGCCTTCGATGTTGTCGCGGTCCTGTGCAAACGGGCCGATCAGCGCGACCTTCTGCCCGGACGTGCGCAGCGGCAGCACGGCATCTTCGTTCTTCAGCAGCACCACCGAGCGCCGCGCCGCCTCGCGTGCCAGCGCATCGTGGGCGGCAATGTGGGAGTGATCGCGTTCGCGCGCCGGATCCAGCGAGCGGTACGGATCATCGAACAGGCCGATGGCCTCCTTCAGCTGCAGCATCCGCCGCACCGAGTCGTCCAGCAGCGCCATCGGCACCTGCCCACTTTCGACCAGCGCCGGCAGGTGCTCGGCGTAGAAGCCGCTCTGCATGCTCAGGTCGAGCCCGGCCAGGAACGCCTTGGCGGTGGCATCGCGGGCGTCGGCGGCATAACCGTGCGCCACCAGTTCCATATCGGCGGTGTAATCGGACACCACGACGCCGTCGAAGCCCCACTGCCCGCGCAGCAGGTCGGTGAGCAGCCAGCGGTTGGCGCTGGCCGGCACACCGTTGATGTCGTTGAACGCACTCATCACCGCCAACGCGCCGGCGTCGAACGCCGCCTTGAACGGCGGCAGGTGCACATCGCGCAGCGTCTGCGGCGAGATATCCACCTGCGCGTATTCCATGCCGCCGGCCACCGCGCCGTAGGCGGCGAAATGCTTGGGCGTGGCCAGCAGCGCGTCGGTCGCCTGCAGGTCATCGCCCTGAAAGCCGCGCACCCGGGCGGCGGCAAACGCGCAGCCCAGCACCACATCCTCGCCGGCACCTTCGGCGCCCCGGCCCCAGCGCTGGTCGCGGGCGATATCCACCGCCGGCGCGTAGGTCCAGTGGATACCTGCCGCCGTGGCTTCAACCGCAGTGGCGCGGGCGGTGCGCCGGGCCAGCTCCGGCTCGAAACTGGCCGCCTCGCCGAGCGGAATCGGGAACACCGTGCGCATGCCGTGGATGACATCGGCGGCCAGGATCACCGGAATGCCGAGCCGGCTTTCCTCCACCGCGACCTGCTGGATACGCCGCCCGGCCTCGGCACCGACGCCGTTGAACAGCGAGCCGACGCGGCCGGCGCGCACCTGCTCGAGCACCTGCTCGGCGTTGCGCACATTAGCCTCCGGGTTCACGTCCGGTGCGAACGGACGGACCATGTCGGCGAACACGCCCAACTGGCCCACCTTCTCTTCGACCGTCATCCGGGCAAGCAGCGATTCGATGCGGTCCGAAGCCACCGGCAATCCTCTATGGGCGCGTGCAAAGCGCCGATTCTAGCGGCGCCGGTGTCAAGGGACCGGCGCGGCCATCATTTCCGCAGTGCCCGGCCAGCCCCGGCAAGCAGTTCCAGCAGCGCCGGACCGTTATGCGTCCGTGGCTTCCTGCGCACGCTGCAGGCCCATGAACATCGCATCGGAAGACTGCTGGAACACGCGCAGCCCGAACTCGGGCAGGATCGCCAGCAGGTGGTCGAAGATGTCCGACTGCGTCGCCTCGTAGTCGCCCCAGGCGGTGGACGCGGTGAAGCAATAGATTTCCAGCGGCAGGCCATGTTCGGTCGGTGCCATCTGCCGCACCAGCAGGGTCATGTCCTGGTGGATCTGCGGATGGTTGCGCAGGTAGCGCTCCACATAGGCACGGAAGGTGCCCAGGTTGGTCAGCCGGCGGGAATTCACCGGCTCCGGATACCGCTCCGCCACCTTGGCATTCCACTGTCCCAGCTCTTCGCGCTTGCCGGCCAGATAATCGTGCAGCAGCGCGAACTGGTAGATGCGCGGACGCAGGCCATCGTCCAGGAAACGCACGCTGTGCTGGTCAAGATAGATCGAGCGCTTGATCCGCCGCCCGCCGGCCTCCTGCATCCCGCGCCAGTTCTTGAACGACTCGGTGACCAGCTTCTTGGTCGGAATGCTGGTGACGGTCTTGTCCCAGTTCTGCACGGTGACGGTGTGCAGGGCGATATCGATCACGTCGCCATCGGCATTCTGGCTGGGCATCTCGATCCAGTCGCCGATGCGCACGCGGCCATCGCCACTGATCTGCACGCTGGCCACCAGCGACAGGATGGTGTCCTGGAAGATCAGCATGAACACCGCCGTGGCCGCACCCAGGCCGGTCAGCACATGCAGCAGCTTGACCCCGAACAGGGTCGCCACGATCGACAGCCCGGCAAGCGCGTAGACCACGATCTTGGCCACCTGCAGGTAACCCTTGATCGGCTTGTTGCGCGCATCCGGACGCCGCTCGTAGAACTGGTTGAACACATCCAGCGCATGCGACACCGCCAGCGCGATGGTCAGCACGGTCCACGCATGGCACAGCGCCTGCAACCCTTTGACCAGCCCCGGCGGCAACTCCGGCACGATCGCCAGACCGGCGGCGATCACCACCGAAGGCACGATATTGGCCAGCCGCGCGATCACCCGCAGCGGCTGCTTGCCGTTGCGATCAGGCCCGGAAATGCGTTCGATCACCTTGCGCAGGCCGCGCAGCAGGATGCGCTTGGTGATGAAGTTGGCCAGCCACGCCACCAGCAGCAGCGCCGCCAGTACCACCACCGGATACGCCATCGGGTACGGCGCCAGCATGTTTTCCAACTGGTCCAGCCAACGGATTCCGATTACCGCCATCAGGTTGCCTCTCTTTCCATTTTTTCAGAACCACGCCTGCCGCCGGGCGGCACTCCTTGCCGAAGCGCCGCACCAGGAAGGTGCGTGGGAACTACAGATACCGCACCGCCACCACCGCCGGCGGCCGCCTCAAACGGTCCCGGCCGTGCGTTCGATCACCACGCCCACCGCACGCGCGCCCCGCACCGCGCCGGGCTTGCTCAGCTTCAGCCGCAGCCACTGCACGCCGAACTCATCCAGCACGATCTGCGCACAGCGTTCGGCCAGGGTTTCCACCAGCCCGAACTCCGAGGCACGCACAAATTCCATCAGCCGCTTGCTCACCGCCTTGTAGTTCAAGGTGTCGGCGATGTCGTCGGTGGCGGCGGGCCGGCGGTTGTCGAAGCCCATTTCCAGATCGAACACCAGGGTCTGGCGGATGCGCCGCTCCCAGTCGTAGATGCCGATCAGGGCGTCGATCTCGAGCCCTTCGATGAATACCTTGTCCATTGCATACGTCGCAGTAAATGAAGCGACATGGTAACGGCCCGTCGCTGAGCCTGCCGTGGCCGGCACGGAGCCACCGTCACTGGCAGGACGGGCGCCGACCAAGTCCCCTGCCGCCACGGCTGCCGGAGCGATCCCGGCGCGTGGCGATGTGCGGATGCGCTCAGCCGCCGGCGTGCAACGGTGGCAGCGTGGCCATGTCCCAGCGCGGGGTGACCTTGATTTCCGCCGGCGTGTGCTGGCCGGCCTGCAGCCGCAGCGCGCCGGCGAAGGCGATCATCGCGCCGTTGTCGGTGCACAGCTCCGGGCGCGGGAAACACACCCGGCCACCACGGCGCTGCGCGGCGTCCTGCAGCTTGGCGCGCAGCCGTTTGTTGGCGCCGACACCGCCGGCCACCACCAGCACGTCGCAGCCGGCCGCCTCCAGCGCACGCTCGCACTTAATCGCCAGCGTATCGACCACCGCATCCTCGAACCCGCGGGCGATGTCGGCGCGGGTCTGCTCGCTCTGGTCGCTGTCGCGCCAGGCCAGCAGCACCTGGGTCTTCAGGCCGGAGAAACTGAAATCCAGCCCCGGGCGGTCGGTCATCGGCCGGGCGAATTTGTAGCGCCCCGGCGTGCCGATCTCGGCCAGCCGGGCCAGCTGCGGCCCCCCCGGATACGGCAGACCCATCAGTTTGGCGGTCTTGTCGAAGGCCTCGCCGGCGGCATCGTCCAGGGTCTCGCCCAGCAACCGGTACTGGCCGATCGCCTCCACCGCGATCAGCTGGGTGTGCCCGCCGGACACCAACAGCGCTACGAACGGCGGCGCCGGCGGATCGTCCTCCATCAGCGGCGCCAGCAGATGGCCTTCCATGTGGTGTACGCCGATGGCCGGCACATCCAGCCCCCAGGCCAGCGAACGCGCCACCCCGGCGCCGACCAGCAGTGCGCCGACCAGGCCCGGGCCGGCCGTGTAGGCCACCCCGTCGATCTCGGAAATGGCGATGCCGGCCTCGTCCAGGGTCTGCCGGATCAACGGCAGGGTCTTGCGCACATGGTCACGACTGGCCAGCTCGGGCACCACGCCGCCGTATTCGGCATGCAGGGCGATCTGGCTGTAGACCGCATGGGCGCGCAGCGCCGCCGCGCCGGACAGGCCGGTGTCATACACCGCCACTCCGGTCTCATCGCAGGATGATTCGATACCGAGTACTTTCATGCCACTATTGTGAACCCGTGCAGGCGGCTTGGCGATGCGCCGGAAGTGCCGCACCACGCCGTTCCAGCGGCGGCAGCCGCAGTGCAATGCACCGGTCGTGATGCTTCTGGACATCGACCCCTTGCGCGCCTCATCAAAGCCGATATAATACGCGGCTCGCCGGGCGTGACCCGGTTTCATTGTGTCCCGGAGATTCCATGCCCAGCGTAAAAGTCCGCGAGAACGAGCCCTTCGAGTTTGCTCTTCGCCGCTTCAAGCGCACTTGCGAAAAGGCCGGCGTGCTGGCCGAAACCCGCAAGCGCGAGTTCTACGAAAAGCCGACCCAGGAACGCAAGCGCAAGGCCGCTGCTGCCGTGAAGCGCCAGCTGCGTCGTTCCTCGCGTGACGTCACCAAGCGTCAGCGCCTGTACTGATCGGACGCAACTCCTGAACGGAGGGCACCGTCCTTCCGTACTGGAGCGAGAGCCGGCACGCATCCGCGTCGCCGGCTTTTTGCGTTTCCGCCATACCGTGTCCGGCGTCCCGACCGTAATTCCGATCCCGCAATCGAGGTGATCCATGAGCATGAAGCAACAGCTGACCGACGACATGAAGGCCGCCATGAAGGGCGGCGACAAGCACTCCCTGGGCGTGATCCGCCTGATCAACGCCGCCATCAAGCAGCGTGAAGTGGACGAGCGCATCGAACTGGACGACGCGGCGGTGATCGCGGTGCTGGACAAAATGGTCAAGCAGCGCCGGGACTCGGTGACCCAGTACGAGGCCGCCAACCGTGAAGACCTCGCGGCGATCGAACGCGACGAGATCACGGTGATCGAACGCTACCTGCCGGCCAAAATGGGCGAGGCCGAGATCCAGGCGGAAATCACCGCCGCCATCGCCCAGACCGGCGCCAGCAGCGCGGCCGACATGGGCAAGCTGATGGGCGTGCTCAAGCCCAAGCTGGCGGGCAAGGCCGATATGGGCCTGGTCTCCAAGCTGATCAAGCAGACGCTGGCCGGCTGAGGCCACGGCTCGCGCCACCCCGGCAAACGACGAGGCCCGCCACTGTGCGGGCCTCGTCGTTTCCGCGCCCGGCCACCCGGCTGGCGCAACGCCAGCGGATGCACCGGCGGGCAACGCCGACCACAACCTTCACGACCGCACCCGCGGATCAGACCGGGCACACCCGTGCATGGATGCGCCCGCTTCATCCGCACCAACGCCCGGCTTTGCTAGAACAGCCCCCTGATGCCGCGCGAGAGATCCGATGCCAGCCAGCCGCCTGCTGCCCACCTTCACCTCACGAATGGAACAGCTGCAGCGAAGCCTGCCGGCCGCCCTGATCCGCCGCTTCGCCGATGCCGATGTGATGACCCAGGCCGCCTCGCTGGCCTTCTACACCCTGCTCTCGCTGGCACCGCTGCTGGTGCTGCTGCTGTGGCTGACCGCCTCGCTGTATCCGCCGGCGCAGCAGGCGCTGGTCGACCAGATCGGCGCACTGGCCGGGGCCAGCGTGGCCGACGTCGCGACCACGGTCATCGCCAATGCCAGTGCCCGACCCGACCTGGGCTCGCTGGCCGGGGTGTGGGGCCTGGTGCTGCTGTTTGTCGGCGCCACGGTGGTGTTCGCCCAGCTGCAGAGTGCGCTCAACCTGATCTTCCGTACCGACTCCAGCCGTTTCGACGGGATCCTCGGCTGGCTGAAGAAGCGGGTGTTCTCGGCCGGCGTGGTGCTGGCACTGGGCTTCCTGCTGATTGTTTCGATGGTTGCCACCACCGCCGTACAGGTGCTGTTCGCGCACCTGCCCTCGGTGCTGCCGACGGTGGCCTATCTGAGCACCCTGCTGCTGTACGCACTGGGATTCGCCTTCCTCTACCACTACCTGCCCGACCGCCCGGTGCGCTGGCGCCAGTCTTTCCTGGGCGGCGCCATCACCGCGGCGCTGTTCGCGCTCGGCCGCTATGCCATCGGCCTGTATCTGGCCAATGCCGCGCCCGGCAGCGCCTATGGCTCGATGGGCGCGCTGGTGATCATGCTGGTGTGGATCTACTACGCCAGCGTGGTGTTCTTCAGCGGCGCACTGATCACGGCGGTGATCGACGAGCGGGCGCGGGCCCGGCGGACGCCATCACCGGTTCCTGTCGCCTCCGACGCGGGCTAGTACACTTGAACCACCTTTTTGCCATGTACCGCTCCAACGGCGGTGCGTTCTGTTGCCACATGGCCCGACTTTCCGACGCAGTGTCCAATTCCCCACGCACAGCCCGCCCCGGCAGTGGCGCGGCTTGCCGTGCGGCGCTGGACGCTGGCGCCCGGCCACGGATCCGGAGCTGAGATGGCCAGGATCCCGGACGCCTTCATCGATGACCTGCTGGCCCGCTCCGATATCGTCGAAGTGGTCGGCTCGCGGGTGCCGCTCAAGCGCCAGGGCAAGGAATACGCGGCGCGCTGCCCGTTCCATGACGAGCGCTCGGCCAGCTTCACGGTCTCGCCGACCAAGCAGTTCTACCACTGCTTCGGCTGTGGCGCGCACGGCACCGCGATCAGTTTCCTGATGAACTACGACCGCCTCGAGTTCCTCGACGCGGTCGACGAACTGGCCAAGCAGGCCGGCATGGAAGTGCCGCGCGACAGCCAGCCGCGCAGTCAGCAGCAACAGGACGACAGCCGCGACCAGTACTCGGCGCTGGATGCGGCCAGCCGCTTCTTCCAGAAACAGCTGGAGGGCAGCGACAAGGCCCGCGCCTACCTGGATGGCCGCGGCGTCGATGCCGACACCCGTGCACGCTTCTCCATCGGCTATGCGCCGGACGGCTACAGCGCGTTGAAGGATGCGCTGGGCAAGGACGAGCGCCGCATGACCCTGCTCGACCGGGTCGGGCTGTTCTCCAAGAACGACCGTGGCCACGTCTATGACAAGTTCCGCGACCGGGTGATGTTCCCGATCTTCGACCGCCGTGGCCGGGTGATCGCCTTCGGTGGCCGCGTGTTCGAGAAGGACGACGGCCCCAAGTACCTCAACTCGCCGGAGACCGCGCTGTTCCACAAGGGCCGCGAACTGTACGGCCTGTGGCAGGTGCGCCAGGCCAACCAGAAGATCGAGCGGCTGATCGTAGTCGAGGGCTACATGGACGTGGTCAGCCTGTTCCAGTTCGGCGTCACCCAGGCGGTGGCGACACTGGGCACGGCGACCACCCCGGAGCACGCCGAGCTGCTGTTCCGCAATGCGCCGGATGTGTATTTCTGTTTCGACGGCGATGCCGCCGGTCGCCGCGCCGGCTGGCGCGCACTGGAGTCGGTGCTGCCACGGATGAAGGACGGGCGGCAGGCGTTCTTCCTGTTCCTGCCTGACGGCGAGGACCCGGACAGCATCGTCCGCAAGGAGGGCGCCGATGGCTTCGACACGCGCCTGCAGCAGGCCACACCGCTGTCGCAGTTCTTCTTCGACGAACTGACCCGCGAGATCAATCTCGGCACGCTCGACGGCAAGGCGCGGCTGGCCGAACGCGCGCGGCCGATGCTGGCGCAGATTCCCGATGGCGCTTTCGGCGACCTGATGAAACAGGAGCTGGCGCGGCTGACCGGTATCGGCACCCGCAGCGTCACGCCGGCCGCAACACGCCCGCCCATGCGCAGCACCGTGCCGGTGCAGAAGCGCAGCCTGGTGCGTGCAGCCATCGCCATCCTGCTGCAGCAGCCCTCACTGGCGATCAATCTGGAAGGTCACCACGCCATCGGCGGCCTGCGCCTGCCCGGTATCGAACTGTTGCTGGAACTGCTGGATCTGGTCGAACAGCGTCCGGACATCAGCACCGGCGCGCTGCTGGAGCATTTCAACGACCGCGAGGAACAGGCCTCGCTGCACAGGCTTGCCGCGCTGGCCTTGCCCGGCGACGAGACCAGCTGGGCCGAGGAGTTGCAGGACGCCATCCACCAGCTGGAGAAGCAGCTGCTGCAGCAACGTCTGGAAGAACTGCAGGCCAAACAGCGCCAGCAGGGCCTGGACGACACCGATAAATACGAGCTTCGCGAGCTGCTCAAGACCCGCGCCAGCCTGCGCTGACACCACGGAGATCGCCATGACCGCCTATCGCCTGCCACTGCTGCTCTGCCTGCTGCTGCCTCTCACCGCCACGGCCGCCGAAGCCCCGCTGCACCAGCCACGCCCGGACCTGTACACCGCCGGTCAGCCCAGCGTCCAGCAACTGCGCCAAGCCGCCGCCAACGGCGTCACCACCATCATCGACCTGCGCCGCCCCGATGAGCAGCGCGGCTATGACGAAGCGGCTGCGGCCGAACAGCTGGGCCTGCGCTACGTGCGTCTGCCCATCGGCGGCGCCGCCGACATCACCGAGGCCAACGCCCGTACGCTGGACCGCATCCTCAAGCAGGACAGCGGCAAGACCCTGCTGCATTGCGCTTCCGGCAACCGCGTCGGCGCACTGCTGGCACTGGCGCGCGCGCGTGTGGATGGCGCCCCCATCGGGCAGGCGCTGCAGCTGGGCCGTGACGCCGGCCTGACCTCGCTGGAGCCGCTGGTACGCGCCGCGCTGGAGCAGGCCCAGCCCTGATCCCGGCTTCTCCCATCCCCGCCTGAAGAAACCCGTGCCGATGATCCGCTGGTGGTCGCGCCTGCGACCGGACAACTTCACCCTCGCCCTGCTGGCCACCGTCGCCCTGGCCACGCTGTTGCCACTGACCGGCACCGCCGCCGATGGACTGGACCGTTTCACCGATCTGGCCATCGCCGCGCTGTTCTTCCTGCACGGCGCGCGCCTGCCACGCGAGTCGATCATCGCCGGCCTGCTGCACTGGCGCCTGCACCTGACCATCCTCGCCTGCACCTTCGTGCTGTTCCCGCTGTTCGGGCTCGTGCTCAAGCCACTGGCCGGCTGGGCGCTGACACCGGAGCTGTATATCGGCGTGCTGTTCCTGTGCGCGCTGCCGTCCACGGTGCAGTCCTCGATCGCCTTCACCTCGATTGCCGGCGGCAACATTTCCGCCGCCGTCTGCGCGGCGGCGCTGTCGAGCATCCTCGGCGTATTCCTGACCCCGCTGCTGATGACCCTGCTGGCCGGCGCGCAAGGGGCGATGGCCAACCCGCTGCATGCGGTCGGCGCGATCGTGCTGCAACTGCTGGTGCCGTTCGTTGCCGGCCACCTGCTGCGACCGTGGATCGCCCGCTGGGTGGAGCGGCAGCGCGCGCTGCTGCGCTACACCGACCAGGGCACGATCCTGCTGGTGGTCTATGCCGCCTTCGGCGAATCGGTCACCGGAGGGCTGTGGAGCAAAACGCCGGGCAGCGCGCTGCTGGCCACCGTGCTGGTGGCGGTGCTGCTGCTGGCCATCGCCATGCCCGGCATCACCTGGCTGGCGCGGCGGCTGGGCTTCAGCCGCCAGGACGAGATTCCGATCGTGTTCTGCGGCTCGAAGAAGAGCCTGGCCACCGGCGTGCCGATCGCCAAGGTGCTGTTTGCCGGCGGCAGCCTCGGCGCGATCGTGCTGCCGATCATGATCTACCACCAGCTCCAGCTGATCGTCTGCGCGGTGATCGCCCAGCGCTACGCCAGGCAGAACGCGCAGTAGCAGCGGGCAAGCGGCCGGGGGCGACGTACGCGCACCCCCGCGGCCTCATTTCAGCAGCCGTCCCACGCTCAGCTCCGGCATCCACACCCACAGATCGTACTGACGGTCGGGTTCGGTACTCACGCGCAGCTCCCGGCCGGGGCTATCGCGCAGCGGCAACGAGCTGCAGGCATCCGGCAGACACGCCCAGATGCTGCCTTTGCGCGCATCCAGCCGCACGCTGTACAGATCCAGATCGGCCAACATCGCGGCCATAGGCCGCAGCTGCATTTCCGACGGCGCGTCTGCGGGGCGCTGGCGCATGGCATGCACATTGCCCGTGAGCACCAGCAGCCGCGCGTTGCCCGGCAGGCGCAGATAGGCCTGCCGGAGAATGGCCGCCATGGCGTCATCGCGGGTCTGATTGCCGCGCGTGCTGACCACCAGGTCATAGCCGATCACCTGCACCGCACGGCCCTGCGCCCGGAGCGCGCGCGCCGCGTCGATCAGCTCCAGCATGTCGTGGCTGCGCCGACCATCGTGGCGCTCGCCGATTACACTCCAGTAACGGCTCGCGCGCAGGGCGGTCATCGCCTCGGCACCACCTTCGGAGGCGAGATAGGCCGCCAATGCAGTGTCCTCGCTGTGCGGCAGCTCCAGCGCCAGCACCACCGGGGTGCCATCGCGACTGTAGTCATCGACCAGTTGCCGTACCAGCAATGGCGTCTCGCGCGTGCCCTGATATTCGCCCAGTACCAGCAGCCGATGCTCGCCGGCGTGCTGGTGTATCTGCATGGCGGTTTCATCGGCGCGCGCCGTCGTCACCAAGGCCGCGATCAACAGCAGCGCGGCCATCACGCGTGTCCAGATATGCATCCGTGCCTGCCTCGTTCCAAGAAGGAGTTGAAGAAGCGATGGCGGTTGCGTCACCCGGATTCAAGGCATGGCCAAGCCACATGTGCCCCCCCCCCCGACCGATCCGGACGTGCCGTTCAGTGGTCAGAAGCTGCGGAACGCTAATCAGCGGATCAGGCCAGGATCACAGCCACGGCAGCAGCCAGTGGTCGACCAGCAGGAAGGCGAACAGCGCCATCAGGTACACCACCGAGTAGCCGAACATCTTCATGTTGAACATCTCGTCCGGCGGATCCTGCATCTTCCACGCATACCAGAGAAAAACGCCGTTGAGCACGAGCGCCCCGCCGAGGTAGAACATGCCGCTCATGCCGATCGCCACCGGCAGCAGCGTCACCACCGCCAGCACCACCGAATACACCAGGATCTGCTTGCGCGTATGCGGCACGCCGTGGGTGACCGGCAACATCGGCACGTCGGCCTTGGCGTAGTCGACGCGGCGGAAGATCGCCAGCGCCCAGAAGTGCGGCGGCGTCCAGATGAAGATGATCAGCACCAGCAGCGAGGCGTGCGCCCAGTCGGAGCTGCCCTGCATGCCGGTGATCGCCGCCCAGCCCAGCAGCGGCGGCGTCGCCCCGGCCAGGCCACCGATGACGATGTTCTGCGAGGTCGCACGCTTCAGGTAGACGGTGTAGATGACCGCATAGCCGATCAGCGAGGCGAAGGTCAGCACCGCGGTGATCACGTTCACCCACAGCACCAGAATGGTCATCGACAGCGCGGTCAACGCGGCGGCGAACACCAGCACCTGCCGCGGCGAGACCTTGCCCACCACCAGCGGGCGCCATGAGGTACGGGCCATCTGCGCGTCGATGCGCGCGTCCAGCAACTGGTTGATCGCCGCCGCCGCCGCCGCCGACAGCCAGATGCCGATGAAGCCCAGCGCCCCGGATACCGTCTGCTCGGCCGTCGGCCACGTCGGCACCGCCAGACACATGCCCACCAGCGCGGTGAACACGATCAGTGCCACCACCTTGGGCTTGGTCAGATCCCAGTAATCACGCCAGGTCGTCTTCATGCCATCACTCCGGGGCGCGCAGGCGCGCCAGCAAGGTGACCAGCACGAACAGCAACGCCACCGCACCGCCGCTATGCATCACCGCCACCACCAGCGGCAGCGACAGTTTGACGTTGAGGATGCCCAGGGTGATCTGCAGCAGCAGCAACGCACCCAGCGCCGTCGCCCAGCCACGCATGCCCGGCAGCCGGAACAACCGCACCGACAGCACCAGCAGGTACAGCGCCACCACCACCGCCATCATCCGGTGCGCCATCTGGATGGCGATCCGCGAGGCACCATCGAGCACGCCGCCTTCGTAATCCACGCCGATGCCACGCCACAGGGTGAAGCCTTCGCTGTAGTTCTGCTGCGGCCACCACTGGCTCACGCAGCGCGGGAAGTTGTCCAGCGAGGCACTGCCACCGCCACAGGCCAGCGCCGCGTAGTTGGCGCTGACCCAGCCGCCCAGCGCGATCTGCATCACCACCAGCGCCACCGCCGCACGCAGCCACCAGCGCAGCCGCGGTGCCTCGGCCAGGGTGATCGGCAGGTGCGTGGCCTTCCACGCCATCCACACCAGCATGCCGAACATCAGCATGCCGCCCAGCAGATGCCCCATCACCACGATCGGCTTGAGCAGCCAGGTCACCGTCCACATGCCCAGCAAGGCCTGGAACACCACCACCGCCAGGGTCAGCACCGCCGCACGCGCCAGATCGATGTTGGACCAGCGCAACGCCGCCAGCAGCAGGATCGCCTCGCCACCGATGGCCAGGATGCTGGAGGCGACATGCTCGCCGCGCATATACAAAGGGATCGCCAGCGCCACCAGCACCGAGGCGGTGACGATCTGGGCGATGCCACGCTTGCGCCGGCGCGCGGCCAGCAGCGCCAGCGCAAGCACTTCCACGCCCAGCAGACCGGCGAGGAAGCGGTGCACCTGCTCGCGCCAGGCCTTGTGGCTCTCCAGCGGGCGGATTTCACTGGCCACGTGCTGGGCGGCCTCCACCTGCGTCTGCGGCCAGGTCACGCGGCCATAGCAGGTCGGCCAGTCGGGGCAGCTCAGGCCGGCATCGGACAGGCGCACGAACGAACCGAACAGGATCGTGCTCGCCGTCATGATCAGCGCGAACCACGCCAGGCGATGGAAATTGCGGTACAGCGCCGGACGCGCGGAAGAATTCATCAAGCGGAACTCACATCAGTTTCAACAGCTTGGACAGATCGGCGCGCAATCCGCCCGGCTCAAAGCCCGGCGCATAGCGGAACACCACAAAGCCATTGGGATCAACTACATACACCGGGATACCGGCCGGGTCATCCACCCCCGGCAATTGGGCCCGGAACGCGGGCTGGGATTGCAGCACCTTCAGTGCCGGGGTGGCGGCCACCTGCTCCGGTGGCGTGCCCAGCCACAATATTTCGACATTATCGGCGTTATGGCCGAACAACTGCCACACCTTGTCCAGTTGCTGCGACAAAGTGACGCATTCCGGTGCGCATGCCGCAACCGGTGCCAGCAGGATGCGCCAGTGCCGCGCGCCCGGGTTCCAGTCATAGCTCTGCCCGTCCGCCAGGAACAGGCGTTCACTGCGCAGATCCAGCGCCGGTTGCAGCAGCTCGCCGTGATGGCGGTTGATCTGCGGCGTCCATCCGGAGAAGCGCAGGATGCCGGCCAGCGCCATCGAACCGAAGAACATCGCGAAAATGAGCAGCAATACCCGGCGGCCACGGTTGCGTGCGGCGTGCTGCTCGGGCGTGAGTGTATTCATGCGTTGCATCTTCCCATGGGAGAACATTCANNTAGCCGAGATGGCGCGAAGGCGTCAGGGTATTGGGCAGCAGTTCCAGGTCGCGCACATAGCCCAGTGGCAGTGCCGGGTCCAGGCGCAGCACGCGGGAGGCAAGGCCGGGCGCCTCCAGCCCCAGTTGCGCACTGATGGCAGCCAGATCGATACGGGTGGCCAACCAGGTCTGCGGCTGCTGCGTCGCGGCCAGCGCCGGTCCGAGCACCAGCCCCGCCGACGGTGCCGGCGCCCACAGTCCCTGCAGTTCGGCCATGCCCTGTTGCGCGGTGACCGGCGGCAGCACGCGATCGGCGGAAACCGGCAACCAGCCCAGATCCACCAGCACCGTCAGCCCGTCGTGCGCGCGTGCGGCCTGGTACACCTTGATGCCCGCCCGGCCATCACGCAGCTGGTTGTCCAGCAGCACGGTTCCCGGCAGGAACCGCAGCCGCTCACGCACCCAGTGCAGTTCCTGTGGCGAGGCCGCGGCCTGGGACAGGCTGACCGCGGCTCCCCCGTCAACAGGGGATTGCGCCAGCAGCGCCTGTTTCTCGTGCATGCGCTGCAGCTGCCACCCTCCCAGCAGGCAGAACAGCGTCGCCACCACCACCGCCAGCGTCCAGCCGAACACCTTCGTGTGCTGTCGCGTCATGACAAGCCGTCGCCGAGCAGGTGATATAGCACTGCCTTCCCACTCATCGAGCCACGCATGAATGATTCGCTGAAGACCCTGCTGGTAGTCGCATTCTTGATCGTCATCGTCTGGAATCTGGGAGCGGGCCTGTATTACCTGATGATCGACCGCGGCCAGACCAAGCGCACGGTCAACGCATTGACCCGGCGCATCGCGCTGTCTGTGGTGTTGATCCTGCTGGTGGCCGTGGGCATCTATTCTGGCTGGATCAAGCCCCACGGCGTGGGTGGCTGAAACAGGACGGTGAATGGGCCCGATGCCGCATTCACCGCCCGCGTGACTACGCCGGCATCGTGTCCGTCGCGCTTACAGCACGTAGACGAACAGGAACAGCATCAGCCACACCACATCGACAAAGTGCCAGTACCATGCCGCCGCCTCGAAACCGAAGTGGTTGTCGCGGGTGAAATGGCCCTTGGCCGAACGCAGCCACATCACGATCAGCATGATCGTCCCCAGCGCCACGTGTACGCCGTGGAAGCCGGTCAACATGAAGAAGGTCGAGCCATAGATGCCCGACCCCATGGTCAGGTTCAATTCGCGATAGGCGTGGATGTATTCCTCGGCCTGGAAGAACAGGAACAGGCAACCCAGCAGTACCGTCGCTCCCAGCCAGATCAGCAACTGCCTGCGGTTGCCGGCCTTGAGCGCATGGTGGGCGATGGTCAGGGTCACCCCGGAGGTCAACAGGATCAGGGTGTTGACCAGCGGCAGACCCCAGGCCGGTATTGTTTGGAAGGCTCCCCCGACCGCTCCCGGGCCGTTGGTCGGCCATGCCGCGGAATAGCCCTCCCACAGCAGCTCGTTGGTCATCACCCCGTGGCCCTCCCCGCCCAGCCACGGCAAGCCCATGTTGCGGGTGTAGAACAGGGCGCCGAAGAACGCACCGAAGAACATCACTTCCGAGAAGATGAACCAGATCATCCCCATCCGGAACGAACCATCGACCTGGTGGTTGTAGTGGCCGCCGACCGATTCGCGGATGACATCCCCGAACCAGAGGAACAGGGTAAATACCAGCATCGCCAGCCCGATGAAAAACGTCCATTGGCCCCAGCTGGTGTCGTTGAGCCAGCTGGCCACTCCCACCATCAGCACCAGCATGGCGACCGAGCCGACAAAGGGCCAACGGCTCTGGCTCGGCACGAAATAGACATTGGCATCAGGCGTGTTGTGGGCCATGGTTCGCTTCCGGGTCCGTGATCTGGTCAGGGAGCTGCATGCGCAGCGGTTCCGGCCACAGCCGGAACCAGTTGCTCAGTCAGCGCGTCATTCTTGTAGAACGTATAGGACAGGGTGATGGTCTTGATGTCGGCGGGCAGGTCCGGATCGACGATGAAGCGCACCGGCATGTCACGCATCTCCCCGGCCTGCAAGGTCTGGGCGGTGAAGCAGAAGCACTCGGCCTTGGTGAAGTAGCCCGACGCACGCGCCGGCGCCACCGACGGCACCGCGCTGCCCACCAACGTGCGGTCGCTGTCGTTGCGGGCGAAATACATCGCCTCGTTCAACTCGCCGGGCACCACATCCATGGTCAGCTGCTCGGGATGGAACGCCCACGGCAGTTTCGAATTGACCCCGCCGTCGAACTCCACCCGCACCGTACGCGTGCCGTCCCCCGCCCGCGTGGTCGCCATCTGGCTGGCGCCGCGTTCAAGGCGCACGCCAAAGACCTTCTCGCAGGCGATGCGGTACAGCGGCACCAGCGAGAACGTCAGCACGAACACCGCCAGCGCCACCGCGATCAGGCGGCCCAGGCCGGCACTGTGCTTGGAGGCGGGAGCGGTCAATGTGCGAGCACTCCGGACAGGATGAAGCCGACGTAGATCGCCACCGCCACCATCCCCATCACCAGCGCGGTACGCCGTGAGCGGCGGCGGCGCAGCATCAGCTCATCGGATGCCAGCTTGCGGGTTTCCATCGTCGGCCGCTCCTCAGTGGGTGACATCGTCGTGGGCCAGGTCGCCCGGCTTGATCACCGGCGGCACCGTGAAGGTGTGCGCGGGCGCCGGCGAGGGCACGGTCCATTCCAGTCCCTTGGCGGCCTCCCAGGCCCGTGCATCGGCACGCCTGCCGCTGCGCAGCGAGCTCAGCAGGATGGTCGCCATCAGGAACGGAGTGACGAACATGCCGAATGCGCCGATGGAGCTGATCAGGTTCCAGTCGGCAAACACCGGGTTGTAGTCGGGAATGCGGCGCGGCATGCCGGCCAGGCCGAGGAAGTGCTGCGGGAAGAACAGCAGGTTGACGAACACCATCGTCCACCAGAAATGGAACTTGCCCCAGAACTCGTTGTACATGCGCCCGGTCCACTTCGGCCACCAGTAATAGACCGCCGCGATCAGCGCCAGCACCGAGCCGGTCACCAGCACGTAGTGGAAATGCGCCACCACGAAATAGGTGTCGTGGTACTGGAAGTCGGCCGGCACGATGGCCAGCATCAGCCCGGAGAAACCGCCGATGGAGAACAGCACCACGAACGCGATGGAGAACAGCATCGGCGTCTCGAACGTCAGCGAGCCCTCCCACATGGTGCTGACCCAGTTGAAGACCTTCACCCCGGTGGGGATCGAGATCAGCATGGTGGCGAACATGAAGTAGATCTCGCCGCCCAGCGGCATGCCCACGGTGAACATGTGGTGGGCCCACACGATGAACGACAGGAACGCGATGGCGGCGGTGGCGTAGACCATCGCCTGGTAGCCGAACAGCGGCTTGCGACTGAAGGTAGGGAGGATCTCGCTGACCACGCCGAACGCCGGCAGGATCATGATGTAGACCTCCGGGTGGCCGAAGAACCAGAAGATGTGCTGGTACATCACCGGGTCACCGCCACCGGCGGCGTTGAAGAAGCTGGTGCCGAAGAACTTGTCGGTCAGCAGCATCGTCACCGCACCGGCCAGCACCGGCATCACCGCGATCAGCAGGAACGCGGTGATCAGCCAAGTCCAGACGAAGATCGGCATCTTCAGCAGGTCCATGCCCGGCGCGCGCATGTTGAGCACGGTGGCGATGATGTTGATCGCGCCCATGATCGAGCTGATGCCGGCCACGTGGATGGCGAACACGCTGAAGGCGACGTTGTAGCCGCCCTGCAGCGACAGCGGCGGGTACATGGTCCAGCCACCGGCCGGCGCGCCGCCGGGCAGGAACAGGGTCAGCAGCAGCAGGGTGAAGGCCACTGGCAGCAGCCAGAACGACCAGTTGTTCATGCGTGGCAGCGCCATGTCCGGCGCGCCGATCTGCAGCGGGATCATCCAGTTGGCCAGGCCGACGAAGGCCGGCATCACGCCACCGAAGATCATCACCAGCGCGTGCACGGTGGTCATCTGGTTGAAGAATTCCGGCTTGACGAACTGCAGGCCGGGCTGCGCCAGTTCCAACCGGATCACCACGCTCATCGCTGCCCCGATGATGAACATCAGGAAGCTGAAAAGCAGGTACAGCGTGCCGATGTCCTTGTGGTTGGTGGAGAAGAACCAGCGTTCGAAGAAGCCTTGTTGATGGCCGTGGTGACCGGTGTGATCCACTGCGGAATTCGCCATTGCAACTACACCTCGTTAATCCAGTTTCCAGGCATCGCGCCGGCCTGCGCCGGCACGCAGTGGGATCAGACGCCGCTGTCGACCTGCTCGGCAGGCGCGGCGTCAGCTTCCGGCATTCCGGCTTGCGGTACATCGGCTTCCGGTACGGCGGCCGCGGGTTCGGCAGCGGGCGCGGGTGCGGGTTTGCGTGAAGCCAGCCATGTCTTGAACTCGTCCTTCGACACCGCCTTGACCACGACCGGCATGAAGCCATGGTCCTTGCCACACAGCTCCGCGCACTGGCCGCGATAGATGCCTTCGCGCTCGATGCTGGTCCAGCGCTCATTGATGTAGCCGGGCACCGCGTCCTGCTTCCAGCCCAGCGCCGGCACCCACCAGGCGTGGATCACATCATCGGAGGTGATGACGAAACGGACCTTGGTGTCGACCGGCAGCACCAGCGGATTGTCCACATCCAGCAGGTAGTGCGGGTCGCTGTCCACTGTCGGCACCACACCGCTCTGGCGGACCTCGTCGGACTTGCGGTCCATGCGGCTGGTGAAGGCCACGTTCTCGCCGAGATATTCGTACTTCCACATCCACTGGTAGCCGGTGATCTTCACCGTCATTTCCGAGTCGCGGTAGTCGTACATCGCGATCAGCTTGGCGGTGGCCGGCCAGGCCATCACCACCAGCACGATGATCGGAATGACGGTCCAGATGACCTCGGCCTTGGTGTTGTGGCTGAACTGCTTGGCCACCGCCCCTTTGGACTTGCGGAACTTGAAGATCGCATAGGCCATCGCCGAGAACACCAGCACGCCGATCACCGCACAGACCCACACCGCGACCATGTGCGCTTCCCACGCCATCTGCGAGGTATGGGTGACCCCCTTGCCCATGTTCAGCTGCCACGGCTTCGGATCAGCCGATTGCGCCCATGCGCCCGCCGCCGGCAGCAGCATCGCCGCAACGGCCCACCCGGATTTCACTGCCCCGCCCCACCTGTTGCTTTGCTTCATGCCTGGACCCTTGACGTCATCGGTTGCAGCCATTGCTGGCCGCGAGCAAGCCTTCAAGTGTCACCGCAAGTTCCCGGCGTTCGACGGGCGCGAGGAAACTCCCCACTTCGACCCGCCTGCCACTGGAAACCAGCAGGACCCGTTCTTTCTCGACCACCACGCGTACCCAGTACGGATGCGCATGGAAGGTCGGTGAACTCCCGGCTGCGGGAATGACTTCCACGCAATCGGGTCCTACCCGGATCTCTTCCCGGCGTTCGCCGCTGCGCCATACCGCACGCAACGCCACGCCCACCAGAAAGCAGTGCAACAGCGCGAAGGCCGGAGCGAGGACATTTCCAGCCAGCCAACCGAGGATGGCGGTGAAAAGCATCAGTCCTGCCAACGCAGCGAACAACTGGACGAACTGCCGGGCATCGAGTGCCCGTGGGGGATGCAGCACCAGCTGCGCACGTGAGTCGCCGGAAACCTGCCGAAGCACCTCGATCATGTCGCAGCCGCGTCCATACCGCGGATAACGGCTTCGATGGTAGCCCCGTCAAATCACACCGGCAAGGGTTCATTCATCATTGTTGTGATTGCTGCAGCGCACACTGGAAATGCCAAGAACAACATCAACATCGGCAGATAAACTGACGTAATCGGCACAATTAGGCCGAACCACCATGAAAGTGAAATATCTCTTCCATATCAATGACTAAGCTGGACTATGGAGGCCACATAAGGGGCTATTAATTCGCCCTTTGCCGATTAAAATAGCCAAATCCCAACGTGTCCCGATGTGGTCATGCCCATGAATGCAAGCGCTTCTCCCCACGCTGCCGCGGCGCTGCCGCTGCTCTCGTCCGAACTGCCACCGAAGCCTGCCGCATTGCGCCAGGCCATCACCGATGGCTGGCTGAAAGACGAGGCCAGCCACGTCCGTGAGCTGCTGGAACAGGCGCGCCTGCCTGCCGCCGAACAGGCGCAGGTGCAGGCCACCGCCGCCGACCTGGTGCGCCGTGTGCGCGCCCGCGCCAAGAACCAGGGCGCGATCGAGGCCTTCATGCGCCAGTACGACCTGGGCAGCGAGGAAGGCGTGCTGCTGATGTGTGTGGCCGAGGCGCTGCTGCGTATTCCGGACCAGGAAACCGCCGACAAGCTGATCCGCGACAAGCTCGGCGAGGCCGACTGGAAAAAGCACATGGGCCAGTCCGATTCGGTGCTGGTCAACGCCTCGACCTGGGGCCTGATGCTGACCGGGCACCTGGTCGATCTGGCCGATGCCACCAAGCGTGACGTGCATGGCGCCTTCAAGCGCCTGATCGGCCGCGTCGGCGAGCCGGTGATCCGCCTGGCCGTGCGTCAGGCGATGAAGATCATGGGCCACCAGTTCGTCATGGGCCGCACCATCGACGAGGCGCTGGCGCGTTCGCACAAGGGCGACAACAGCAACTACCGCTATTCCTTCGACATGCTCGGCGAAGGCGCGCTGACCATGAAGGACGCGCTGCGCTATCTGGAAGACTACCGCCGCGCCATCCACGCCATCGGCAGCGACAACCTCGCCCGTGGCGGCAAAGCCGACGGTGATGTCACCGCCTCGCACGGCATCTCGATCAAGCTGTCGGCACTGTACCCGCGCTACGAGCACGCCAAGCGCGAACGCGTGCTGCGCGACCTGGTGCCGGGCGTGCTGGAACTGGCGCAGCTGGCCAAGTCCTACGGCATCGGCTGCACCGTCGATGCCGAGGAGACCGACCGACTGGAACTGTCGCTGGACATCATCGAACGGGTGGTCAGCGATCCCTCGCTCAAGGGCTGGGAAGGCTTCGGCATCGTGGTGCAGGCCTACCAGAAGCGCACCCCGTACACGATCGACTACCTGGCCGATCTGGCCCGGCGCATCGGCCACAAACTGCAGGTGCGTCTGGTCAAGGGCGCGTACTGGGACGCGGAAATCAAGCGCGCGCAGATCGAAGGCCTGGCCGGCTATCCGGTGTTCACCCGCAAGCAGAACACCGACGTTTCCTACATCGCCTGCGCCAAGCGTCTGTTCGGCCATAGCGATGCGATCTACCCGATGTTCGCCACCCACAACGCGCACACCATCGCGGTGATCAAGCAGATCGGCGCCGGCCACACCTACGAGCACCAGAAGCTGCACGGCATGGGCGATGACCTGTATGCCGAGGTGATCCCGGCTGACCGTCTGGACGTACCGTGCCGCGTGTATGCGCCTGTCGGCTCGCACGAGGACCTGTTGCCGTACCTGGTGCGCCGCCTGCTCGAGAACGGCGCCAACTCCAGCTTCGTCAACCGCATCACCGATGACGAGGTCTCCATCGACGAGCTGATCCGCGATCCGGTCGAGGCGGTGTCCTCGTTCGCGTCCATTCCTCACCCCAAGATCCCGCTGCCGGTTGATCTGCTGCGCAGCCAGAACCACGACAGGAACAATTCCATGGGCATCAACCTCGCCAACGACAACGACCTGCGCGCTCTGGCCGAACAGCTCAACGCCGCGATCAAGCCGTGGCACGCCGCGCCGCTGGTACCGGGCGCCACCATCACCACCGCCGCACAGCCGGTGACCAACCCGGCCGACACGCGCGAGGTGGTCGGCCAGTGGCAGGCCGCCGACGCCGCCACCGTGCAGCAGGCGCTGGCCAACGCCGTGGCCGCGCAGCCGGCGTGGAACCGCACCCCGGCCGCCAGCCGCGCCGCCATCCTCGAACACGCCGCCGACCAGTTGGAAGCACGCATCGCCGAGTTCATGGCGCTGTGCGTGAAGGAAGCCGGCAAGAGCCTGCCCGACAGCGTCGCCGAAGTGCGCGAGGCGGTGGACTTCCTGCGCTACTACGCCAAGCAGGCGCGCGCGCAGTTCGGTACCGTCGAGCAGCTGCCCAGCCCGACCGGCGAATCCAACGAACTGCAGCTGCACGGCCGCGGCGTGTTCGTCTGCATCAGCCCGTGGAACTTCCCGCTGGCGATCTTCCTGGGCCAGGTCAGCGCCGCGCTGGCCGCCGGCAACAGCGTCATCGCCAAGCCGGCCGAGCAGACCAACCTGGTCGGCTATTACGCGGTGAAGCTGCTGCTGGACGCCGGCGTGCCGGAAGGCGTGCTGCAGTTCCTGCCGGGCGACGGCGCCACCGTCGGTGCCGCGCTCACCGCCGATCCACGCGTGGCCGGCGTGGCCTTCACCGGCTCCACCGAGACCGCCCGCGCGATCAACCGCGCGATGGCCGCGCGCGATGCCGCCATCGGTGTGCTGATCGCCGAGACCGGCGGCCAGAACGCCTTCATCGCCGACTCCTCGGCGCTGCCCGAGCAGATCGTCAAGGACGCCATCGGCTCGGCCTTCACCTCCGCCGGCCAGCGCTGCTCGGCCGCGCGCGTGCTGTTCGTGCAGGACGACATCGCCGACAAGGTGATGACCATGCTCGCCGGCGCAATGGCCGAGCTGAAGATCGGCGACCCG
Organism: Stenotrophomonas sp. UBA2302; assembly: GCA_002345545.1. GTDB lineage: Bacteria > Pseudomonadota > Gammaproteobacteria > Xanthomonadales > Xanthomonadaceae > Stenotrophomonas. The sequence goes on from DDVW01000006.1 coordinate 48,589, forward strand.
GGGCTGCTGTCCACCGACGTGGGCCCGGTGATCGATGCCGATGCGCTGCAGATCCTCAGCGACCACGCCAAGCGCATGGACGCCGAGGCCCGCCTGATCGCCGCGGCCAAACTGCCGGCCGACGCCGCGCACGGCACCTTCTTCGCCCCACGCGCCTACGAGCTGAAGGACCTGAACCAGCTGCACAAGGAGATCTTCGGGCCGGTGCTGCACCTGATCCGCTGGAAGGCCGACCAGCTCGACGCGGTGATCGCGCAGATCAACGCCACCGGTTACGGCCTGACCCTGGGTGTGCATTCGCGCATCGACGAGACCGTCGAGCGCATCGCCAATGGCGTCCACGTCGGCAATGTCTACGTCAACCGCAACCAGATCGGTGCGGTGGTCGGCGTGCAGCCGTTCGGCGGCCAGGGCCTGTCCGGTACCGGTCCGAAGGCCGGCGGCCCGCACTACCTGCTGCGCTTTGCCACCGAGAAGACGGTGACGGTGAACACCACCGCCGCCGGCGGCAACGCCTCGCTGCTGACCCTGGGCGATTGATCCAGCACAGCCTGCGCAACAACGGAAAACCCCGCGCAAGCGGGGTTTTTCTTGCACAGTGCCCGGCCATGCCCGGCCGGACCTTTCCAGGAAATGCCCCCGCCTTGCAGCAACGGCGGGAGCAGCGCAAGTAGTGAAGCCGGCATCAATGAAATCACCCGTGCCGCTGCAATCAGATAAACCACCTGCTTCGCGGCTCACGCCGCTCCTGCAAACGCACGCCCGCCCATGCCGCACCATCGGCACACAAACAAAAAGCCCCGCTTTCGCGGGGCTTTTGGCATGCATCAGCTACGGGTTCGATCAGAACTTGTAGTTGATCGAAGCGGCGAGGATGTCACCACCCACGTCGTACTTGCCCTGCAGCACGTTGCCGGTGGCCGAGGTGGCGTTGATCGCCGGCTCGTTGGTAAACAGGTGGGTGTAGCCGAAGTTGAACTCGGTGTTCTCCTTCGGGGTCCAGCCCAAGCCCAGCGACAGCCACTTGCGGGTCACGTCCGGCACGCGCACGTCACGGTGCTCGTAGCTGGTCGGGGATTCGTCATAGGCCACACCACCGCGCAGGGTGATGGTCTCAGACAGCTTGTACTCGGTACCGATCGAACCGAAGGTGGTGTCCTTGTAATGGAAGCCCAGCACGCTGTCCGGCTGATTGGAAGCGAAGTCCACGGTCACCTGGTCGAAAGCCGACTTCCACGCGGTGCGCGACACGTCGCCCATCACCGTCCAGCGGTCGTTGATGCGGTGGCTGACACTCATCGTCACCGATGCCGGCAGGGTCACGGTCGCCTTGCCCGAGGCGTCGATGAAGGTGCCCGGAGCAGTCTGGGCCAGCAGCGCAGCCGTCGCCGGGGTCACTTCGAAGTTCGCCTTGCCACCGGTGATCTTGTGCTCAACCTTCGAGCGGTAGCTGAAGGCGATGTTGGTGTCTTCGCTCGGGCTCAGGGTGGTACCGAGCACGTAGCCGACGGCATTGTTGTCGCCTTCGATGGTGACAAAGCCGTCAGCACTGCCCGGGTAGAAGCCCATGGCAGCCATCTGCTGGGCCGCGGCCTGCGCGGCGGCCTGTGCCTGCGCTGCACCGCCACCGGCGGCCAGGGCAGCCGCAGCGGCCTTCTGCTGGGCGGTGCCGTTGATCACCGAGCCCATGTCCAGCGCATTGGACAGTTCGATGGTCAGGTGCTCGACGAACACCGACGCACCGAAGGACACATACGGATTGACGTCATAGGAGAACGCCGCGCCCAGGTCGATGGCCTTCAGGTCGGTGGTGACGCCGTGGTAGCGGCCCACCCAGTTCTGGTCGTATTCGGTCTTGAAGCCGAACGGCACGGTCAGCGAGACGCCGAAGTGCATGTTGTCGTTCTCACCGAACGGCACATGGAAATAGGCCGCCGGAACCGGGGCGATCATGCCGGCGTCGCCGCCGTTGCCGCCACTGATCGGGGTACCGTTGGCGTTGTAGGCACCGAATTTCTCGAAATCGGCCGAGAAGCTGATGGCGCTCACGTCGGCCTGGAACTGGCGGCCGTCGAGCAGGCGCATCGAGGCCGGGTTGGTGGCGACCACCGAGGCGTCGCCCCAGGCGCTGGTAGAACCGGCAAACGCGCGGCCCAGGCCCTTGGCGCTGTTTTCCTTCAGCTGGAAGGCGGCGGCGTCGGCATGGCTGAATGCGAGCGCGCCGGCGATGCCAACGGCCAGGGCGGTGATGCGGGCAATCGAGGAAGCAGTTTGCATGGTGGACACTCTCTCCGGAAACAATGAAAAATCGCTTGTGCGCCTTGCATTGGCGGCACCACCTCGGTGGCCCGTCAATGCGCCGGAGACCCCTCCCGACATACGACGCCGTATGCGAGTATCCCCCAGCTTGGTTAACTAAACAATAACGTTGCCGGTTCCGCTTTCCTTTGCGCGGCGCATCGTTTGGGCAGCGGAGCGGTTAGGCTAGAGGCGCATGTTCGTCTCCATTCCCTCCCGCAAGAAGCCGGGGCTGCGCTGGGCGGTACCGTTGCTGGTGATCGCGCTGTGGATCGCATTCCTCTGGTCGATCACCCGGCCGAACGAGGCCTGGCGCACGCTGTGGATGAACTGGGGCGCGCTGTCCACCGGCCTGGGAACCCCGCAGGAGGCGTGGGCGGTATTGCGCGATGGCAGTGCCTGGCGCCTGTTCACCGCGCTGTTCCTGCACGCGGATTGGCCGCACCTGCTCGGCAACCTGGTGTTCCTGCTGATCTTCGGCCTGCCCGCCGAACGTGTGCTGGGGCCGTGGCGCCTGCTGTTGCTGTTCCTGCTTGGCGGCGCCGCCTCCAACCTCGCCGCGCTGTACGTGATGGGCAAGCCGGACCAGACCATCATCGGCGCCAGCGGTGCGGTATCGGCGCTGCTGGGCACGTATCTGGCGCTGTTTCCCGGCGCCCGGCTGGGCGTGGTGGTGCCACTGGGGCTGTTCCTGGAATTCATCCGTGCACCGGCCTTCCTGCTGATCGGTGTGTGGGCGGCCCTGCAGGTGGTGTTCACCTATATCAGCCCGGGGTTCGGCCAGGTGGCATGGTCGGCGCACCTGGCCGGCTTCCTGTTCGGCATCGTCTACGGGCTGTACGTGCGCGCGGCCATCGCACGGCGGCTGCGCAAGCGGCAGGGTTTCTAGCACCGCTATCGGGAGCGGCTCCTATAATCGCCGCATGACCCAAAAACCGCTTTACAAAGTCACTTTCCTCAACCACGGCAAGGTCTACGAGCTGTACGCACGGCGCGTGGGCGGCAGCCACCTGTGGGGCTTCAACGAGGTCGCCGAGCTGGTGTTCGATATCCACGACGGCCTGGTCGTGGATCCCACCGAGGAACGCCTGCGCGAGGAGTTCGGCAATACAAAGGTGCTGCACCTGCCGATGCAGAGCATCGTGCGCATCGAGGAAGTGGAGAAGAAGGGCCTGTCGGCAATCCGCGACGCAGCCACCGGCGAGAAGGTGATCACGCCCTTCCCGATGCCCGGCAAGCCGCGCTGAGTTGACATCGGGCGGCCCCGCAGCGCGCAGGGCCGCCGCTAGACTTACTTGTCCTCGCCGCCGTCGCGGGCCGGCTTGTCCGCTTCCGGTTGGGCTTCTTCCGGTGTGGCCAAGGCCTCCGGCTTGGCCGGTGCGCTGCCCTGCGGCTGCACCGTTTCCGCCGTGACAGCCGGTTTCGCCCGCGCCATCGCGGCGGCCACCGAGCCCGGACGCTTGAGTTCCTGCAATGCCGAGTGGACCGGCGCCTCGCCCGGCAGCACCGCGCCGGCCTTGATCGCGTCCGCCTCGTCATCCCCGCGCAGATGGCCCGGCAGGCGGGCCTCGCTGTAGTCGCGCAGGCTGGCCGGCAGATCCTTGCGTACTTCCTCCGGGTCCGGAACCAGTTCCACATCCGGCACGATGCCAGTGGCCTGGATCGAGCGACCGCTGGGCGTGTAATAGCGCGCCGTGGTGAGCTTGACCGAATCGCCGTTGTCCAGCGGCAGCACGGTCTGCACCGAGCCCTTGCCAAAGGTGCGGCTGCCGACGATGCGGGCGCGCTGGTTGTCACGCAACGCACCGGCCAGCACTTCCGAGGCGCTGGCCGAACCGGCATCCACCAGCACCACCACCGGCGCGTTCTTCAGCAGGTCACCGGGCGTGGCATCGAATCGGGCGTCACTGATGGCGATACGGCCGCGGGTACTGACGATGCCGCCTTTCTCCAGCAGATCATCGGCCACCTGCACCGCGGCGGTCAGCAGGCCGCCCGGGTTGCTGCGCAGGTCCAGCACCAGCCCCTTGAGCCTGCCACCGGCGGCGGCCTGCAACTGCACGACATGCTTCTGGAAGTCGGCACCGGTATCGGCCTGGAACGTGCTGATGCGGATATAGCCGTAACCGGGCTCCAGCATCTTGCTGCGCACGCTGGTGATGCGGATGGTTTCGCGGGTGACGCTGACATCGAACGGCGGCTCATCGCCACGCTCCAGGGTCAGCACCACGGTACTGCCGGCCGGGCCGCGCAACGGCTCCATCGCCTCGATCGCGGAGATCGGCTTGCCATCGATGGCGATGATCAGGTCGCCGGCACGCAGGCCGGCACGCGCGGCCGGGGTGTCGTCGATCGGTGAGACCACCTTCAGCACGTTTTCCTGCTGCAGCAGTTCCACACCGATGCCTTCATAGGCGCCGGCGGCCTGCTCGTCGAACGCCTCGGCATCGGCCTTGTCGAAATAGGTGCTGTGCGGGTCCAGCTCCAGCAGCAGGCCGCGCACGGCCGACTGCATCAGCACCTTGTCATCCACCGGCTCGACATAGGCGGCCCGCACCGCGTTGTAGACGCCGACGAAGCGGCGGATCTCATCCAGCGGCACCCGTGAGGTGACCGACTCCTTGGCATCGGGATCATCCGCCCCCGCTACCTTGGCCGGGGCACTCTGCGCCAGCGTGACCGCAGGGGACAGGGCGAACAACAGCGCAGCTGCAAGACCGGCTACACGCATGAACCACTCCATGAGAAAACAGGGCGCGCGACAGGCGCGTTCCGATTATGCGCGAAGCACGGCTAAATCCGCGTTGAACCTGTGTCTGTGCCGGCAGCGGTACACGCTGCGTTACTGGCGTTGCAGCCAGGTCCCCGGGTCCACCGGCTGACCATTGCGGCGCAGCTCGAAATACAGCGCCGGGGTGCCCTGTCCGCCGGAATTCCCGACCCGCGCCACCGCATCGCCGCGTTTGATGCGCGCCCCGGCATCCTTGAGCAGGGTGTCATTGTGCGCATACAGGCTCATGTAGCCATTGCCGTGGTCGACGATCAGGATCATGCCGTAGCCGGTCATCCAGTCGGAAAACACCACCGTGCCATCGGCCACCGCGGTGATCGTGCTGCCCACCGCCGCGCCGATCAGCACGCCATTGCTGCGGCGGCCATCCGGCAGACGCCCGCCATAGCGCGCCAGCAGGTTGCCCGAAAGCGGCCAGCCCAGCCCGCCGACCTTGGGTGCGGCGGCATTGGCCACGACCCTCGGCGGTGTCTTTCCCTGGCTGCCACGTGCACCGGCACCTTCGGCCTGTTTGCCCTTCCCGGCTTCCGCACGGCGGGCGGCAGCCCGACGCTCGGCATCGGCACGGACTGCCGCCGCACGCAGGTTGGCGAGCACACGTTCCAGTCCACGCGCATCCTGACCCAGCGCTTTCTCGCGTTCACTGCGATCCTGGTAGCGGCTGTCCAGCTCCGACAGTACCGAAGCACGCTGGCGCCGGTCCTGGGCCAACGCAGCGACCTGCTGCCGCTGCTGTTCGCGCGCCTGCTCCAGCTCCTGACTGCGCGCCACAACCTGCTGTTCGGTGACGGCGAGTGCCTGCAGGTCGGCGGTCAGGGCGCTGATCGAGCGGGCACGCTCGCGCTGCAGGTAGCGGTGATAGGCCAGTTCACGGTTGGCATCGGCCACCGTGTCCTGCGCCAGCAGCAGCTTCAACGGGGCGTGGCTGCCCAACTGGTAGGCGCTGCGCAGCAACGCGGCCAGTTGCCGACGTTGCCGGGCCAGCCCTTGCTGCAGTTGCTGCTTGTGTTGCTGCAGCTCGGCCAGAGCCTGCTGTTCACGCTGGATCGCCGCTTCGGCCTCGGCCACCGCGCGACCGCTGCGGGCGACCTTCTGGTCGGCCTCACGCAGCCGCTGGCTGGCCTGGGTACGCTGCTGCTCCAGTTGCCGGCGCTCTTGGGTGACGCCCTTCAGCTCACCACGCAGCTGCTGCAGCTTCTTCTCGGTGTCACGCGGGCTGGTCTGCGCCAGCAACGGTCCGGCCAGCAGCACCAGCACCAGCATGCAACCGCCAGACCAGCGCGACAGCGCCGCTGATTGGCCGGGAGTTCGCATGGGGAGAATCTGGCGCAATGCGGTTCCAGTGACTTCAGGCAGGTGCGGATTGTAACCAAGCGTGGTGCCATCGATGCTGGTCCATTGGAATATCCGTCCCGGAGGCTCCATGAAACGTCTACTCCTGCTTCTGGCGCTGGCTGCCGTACTTCCCTGCGCAAGCGCCGCTGACAACATCAGCAAGATCAACGGCAGCATCTCCACCGAGGCCAACAGCAGCTACGGCAACCTGGAAACGGTCAACGGCAGCATCCAGCTGGCCACGGGCGTGCGTGCCGGCGTGGTGGAAACCGTCAACGGCAACATCCACCTCGATGACAACGTGCAGGCGCGCAGCATCGACACCGTCAACGGGCGCATCCGCGCCGGCCGCAACCTGGTACTGGCGCGCGGGCTGGAAACCGTCAATGGCGGCATCTATGTCGACCGCGGCAGCCGTATCGGTGGCGATGTTGAAACCGTCAACGGCGCCATCGGTCTGGTCGGCACCCAGGTCGATGGCGGGATCGAAACCGTCAACGGCGATATCACCGTGGGCATCGATTCCCATGTCAAAGGCGGCATCACCGTCACCCGTCCCTCCTTCGGCCTGTCGCTGACACCCCCGCGCAAGCCGCGTATCGTCGTCGGTCCCGGTGCGGTGGTGGAAGGCAGCCTGCGGTTCGACCGCGAAGTCACGCTCTACGTCCACGATTCAGCGCGGATCGGGCCGGTAAACGGCGCCAACGTGCTGCGCTTCAGCACCGGCACCGCGCCGGAATAGATACGTTTCTTTCACAGCTGCACACGGGAATCAACGCCCAACTGGAGTCTTCATGCATCGCAAACTGTTGTTGTGTCTGGCCATCAGCGCCGCACTGGTCGCCTGCAAGCAGGAATCGCCGACGGTAGCCGCCACCCCCCCGGCACCGGTATCCACGCACGCCTTCACCAGCGCGATCACCGCCCCTGATTTCGGCGAACTGGTCAAGCAGCTGGCCTCGGACGAATTCGAAGGCCGTGCGCCGGGCAGCAACGGCGAAGAGCTCACCGTCAACTACATCCGTGACCAGATGCAGCGCATCGGCCTGCAACCGGGCAACGGCGACAGCTGGTTCCAGGACGTGCCGATGACCGAGACCACGGCCGATCCGGACACCGTGCTGAAGATCCAGCGCAACGGTGCGGCCGAAGAACTGAAGTTCGGCACCGACATGGTCATCGGCACCCGTACTGGACAACCGGAGATCCGCATCGACAACAGCGAGATGGTGTTCGTCGGCTATGGCGTCGATGCCCCCGAGCAGGACTGGAACGACTACGAAGGCCAGGACTGGAAGGGCAAGACCGTCGTCATGTTCGTCAATGACCCCGGCTTCCATACCAGCGACGCCCAGTTGTTCGACGGCAAGCGCATGACCTACTACGGGCGCTGGACCTACAAGTTCGAGGAAGCCGCACGCAAGGGCGCGGCGGCTGCGCTGATCGTGCACGATACCGCCGGCGCCTCGTATGGCTGGGATGTGGTGAAGAATTCCTGGGGCGGTGCGCAGTACGACCTGCCGGCAGCCGAGGACAAGGAACCGCGCCTGCAGGCACAGGGCTGGCTCAGCGCCGAGGCCGCCCGCCGGCTGTTCGCCGAGGCCGGGCTGGACCTGGACAAGGCCTACACCGATGCCAACAGACGCGGCTTCAAGCCCCAGCCACTGAAGGCCGGCCTCTCCCTGGACCTGAAAAGCACCATCGCCGAAAAGAACTCGCGCAACGTGGTTGGCGTCCTGCCCGGTGGCAAGCGCGCCGACGAAGCCGTGCTCTACATGGCGCACTGGGATCACCTCGGCAAGCATGAGGGCCAGGAAGGCGACAATATCTACAACGGCGCGGTGGACAACGCCACCGGCGTGGCCGGCATCCTCGAAATCGCCGATGCGATGGCCCACCAGGCAACGCCGCCGGAACGCTCGGTGGTGTTCCTCGCCGTCACCCTGGAAGAATCCGGCCTGCTCGGCTCGCAGTACTACGTGAACCACCCGTCCTTCCCGCTCGACAAGATCGCCGGCGTCATCAACATCGATGCGATGTCGGTCAGCGGCCGCACCCGCGACATGACCGTCACCGGTTTCGGCAGCTCGCAGCTGGAGGACATCCTCAAGCCGCTGGCAGACGGCCAGAAGCGCACCCTGCGTGCCGAAACCTCGGTGCAGAGCGGGTTCTACTTCCGCTCCGATCACTTCAACTTCGCCAAGGCCGGCGTGCCCGCGCTCTATGCCGGCGGTGGTGAAGACCTGCGCGAGGGTGGTATCGACGCCGGGCGCCGCGCCGCTGAAGCCTATGGCAAGGAGCGTTACCACGGGCCGAAGGACGAGTACGACCCCCTGACCTGGAAGCTGGATGGCACGGTTGAGGATCTGGAGCTGCTCTACGGCGTCGGCAAACAGCTGGCCAGCGGTGATGCCTGGCCCAACTGGCACGAAGGCAACCCGTTCAAGGCTCCGCGTGATGCAATGATGAAAGCCGCACCCGAACACAGTACGGGCGAATAATCCCGTCATACGCATGGCTGCAAGCAGTGGAACGGATGTCCTGGCACCGTTCCACTGCCTGGCTGCAAGAATACGGACAACTGCGTAGCCAACGACTCAAGACGCTGCGCATTCTGTAACCAGCTCTTTTGCCTTTCACTCAGCGCAGTACACCCAGCCTTTGCGCGACGAGGCGGTGTGCATCACCGCGCCGGAGATTGCCGCCCGCTGGGCGCAGGCGGTGGTGCTACGACGGCGCTGATTGCATTCACCCGCCATTTTTCCAAGCCCGGTACTGCCGGGCTTTTTCTTTGTCCTCGACAATACACTCGTTCCCGAGGTGCTCTCCCGCAGCGCTGGTGATAATGCTTGCCACCGCAATCGCGGTAATGCCTCACGCGTAGCGCATATCCTGGATTTTCAGACCATTTTTGCTGCCAATAAAAAACCCC
>DDVW01000004.1:0-9330 GCA_002345545.1 Stenotrophomonas sp. UBA2302
CACTTGGAAGTTGAGTCTAAGCCACGCCGGCAATCAGCTTTTCATCCACCAGTTTCTGGCGGATGCGCAGCTCGATGCCGCTGGCGGCAGTGATGAAGCCGGTGGGCACGACAATGGCGGCTTTGCCGCCGGGCTTGAGGCTGGCGATGATGTGCTGGATGAACAGCAGGTAGATCGCCATGCCGTCTTTTTTCTTGTTCGGCACCTTGGGGATGCCGGCGAAGAAACGCGTGGTGTTGGCGTCGGTATCCAGATCGTCGCGGAAATCGGAAAAATCCATCTTGAACGGTGGATTGGAGACGATGTAGTCGAAGCGGCGCAGCGCCCTGCCCTCCTTGTGCACGGGGTGCAGGATGGTGTTGCCCTGGGTGATGCGCGGGATGGAGTGCACCAGCTTGTTGAGCACCAGGTTCAGGCGCAGCAGGCTGGAGGACTTCTGCGAAATATCCTGCGAGAAGATGCTGCAGTGGTGCTCGCCGATGGCGTGGGCCAGCGCCATCAGCAGGGTGCCGGAACCGGAGGCCGGGTCGTAGCAGGTGACGTTCTTGACCTTCCCGCGCTGGTCTTTGGGCACGAGGATGTCGGCCATGATGGTGGCGACCGCGTGCGGGGTGTAGTATTCGGCGTATTTGCCGCCGTTGTCCTTGTTGTAGTCCTTGATGAGGTACTCGAACAGGGCGGCCCAGAAGTCGTATTTCTGCTCGAACAGGCGCTCGAAACTGACACCGGCCAGCTTGTTGAACAGCGCTCGCACGAAACCGTCCTTCTTGTCCGCGCTGCCGGTGACGTAATCGCTCAGGCGGTCGAACAGCGGCACTTTTTCGCCATCGTCGGTCTGCACCGCGAAGATGTCGTGGTTGGCCACGGCAATGGCGATCAGCGTGTCATCGAAGCGTCTGGCAAAGCCGGCCTCGCTTTGCCGGTTGAACAGGCTGGGAATGAGCTGGCCGGGCTGCAGGCGCGGCACGTCGGCATCAAGCTGCAGCTCCAGCATCTCGCGCTCGCCCTGCGGCAGCGCCTGCCAGGCGGCGATCCAGTCCGGGGCTGCCGCCAGTTCCGGCGCAAGGCGCTTCATCTCGTGGGCGAACTTGTCGCACAGCAGTTTGTACAGAAAGGTCTGCACGATGATCTTGTATTCGTTGCCATCGTTGCCAAGGCCGTTGCTGGCGCACACGGCCTTGAGGCCATCGATGAGGTCGCGGGTCTGTTGCTGGTAGCTGGGGGACATGGTGGTCTGCGTTGTAGGGCGCGGGGAGCGGCCGTCAGTGGTAGTCGTCTTCGCGCTGGTGGCGCACGGTGAGGATGGTGAGAGTGGTGTCGTCGTTGATTTCGTACAGCAGTACATAGCCGGACGCCCCGAACGACACGGGCAGTTCCCGTAGCAAGGGGTTGTCCGGATCGGCTTTGCGACAGGCAAAGGGAAACTGCTGCAGCAATTCAACGCCCTTGACGATGGCCGCCAATGCGCGCCGCGCGGCCGCCAGGTCGTGCGTCAGCTGGAAGGCGTACAGCCGCTTGATATCCTCGCGCGCCGCCGGCGCGTAGCGGACCTGCCAACTCACGCCTTGGTCTTCGCCATGGTTCTGGTTTTGATCTTTGCCTTGGCGTCAGCCTCGGCCTCGGCAAGCATGGTGCGCAGTTCGGCATGCACGTTATCGGCGGTGTGGTACACGCCGGTGCGCTGAGCTTCATCGCGGGCGGCCAGACCACGGGCGATGAACTCGGCCTGCATGCGGCGGCGGTTCACCTCACCGCGCAGGGATTGCTCCATGAGGCTGGACAGGCTCTCGCCCTCGCGCAGCACGGACTCGGCGGATTGGCGCAGCTCCGGCGCAACACGCAGCGGCGGCAAAGTGGCGGTTTTCATGATGAAGCCCTCGTGTATTGCGTTTGCGATGCAAAGCGTAGCATGGCGCGAAACCTGCAACACCCGCCCCTTCAATCACCCCAATGGCAGACGCCCCTGTGATTCATTCAGGTATTCGCGGACGAGCAACTGGTGGATCAGCCGGCAGGTGTCGGCGTCCGGGGCGGGCGGTTGCGCAGTGAACGAGCGCACCACGATGGGCATGAGCTGTTTTTCGAAGTAATCCGGTGTGCCGAGCAGTTCACGGTTGCCCAGCACCGCGTGGTCGGCGGCCTGCTTCACCGCGTTCAGCGCGGCGTGCAGGCGACTCTGGCTGTCGCCCACCCGGCGCGACTCCAGCAGGCGCTTGTGCACACGCATCAGCTTGGTGTCGCCGCCGTAACGGGCGGCGATATTGGCATTGGCCTGGTTGAGGGCGCGGGCTCGCTGTTCAAGCTCGCGCAGTGCGCCGATGTTGGCCTGCATTTCAGCCTGGGACACTTCACTGAGTTTTTTGGCCTTGAACAGGCGCTCCAGCTCTTCTTTCAGACCGACCCACTCCGGATCGCGCGGATCATGGGTGGCGGCCAGGGTTTCGCGGGTACGGCGCAGGCTGTCCTTCAGCTCATCGGCCAGCTTCAGCTCGGCTTCGCCGACTTTTTCGAACTTGAAGACGATGTCTTCCAGCGCCTGGTTGAGCAGGCCGGAGGTGTCTTGCGCGTGCTCCAGCTGGTGCTTGAGGTTGAGCGCAGCCAGCGCGTTCTGGGCTTCGTTGTGCAACTGCCGCAGCTTGCGGAAGTCGAGCAGATCGGCGAGCTCCTCATGACCGCCGAGCCGGATCAGGTTGTGCAGTTCGCGCGCGGTGGTCAATGCCTTGACGATGGCGCGCAGGGTGTCGCGGTCGGTGATCTGGCCGATCTGCTGCGAGAAAAGTTCGGCATCGTCCAACGCGTATTCGAACAATGCCTCCCGGATGGCGTCGAGCTCGACACGGATATCCCCCGAGCTCATGAACAGCTGGCTGTAGTGCTCGATTTCATCGCCCAGCTCGGCGGAAAGTTCCTCGTAATACTCGCGGTTGACCTTGTCGAATTCGCTCTGGATATCCGCGAAATCAACCACATAGCCGAAGCGGAACGCGCGGTAGCGACGATTGACGCGGGTGAGCGCCTGCAACAGGTTGTGCTCGCGGATCACCCGGCCGAAATAGAGTTTCTTCAACCGTGGTGCATCAAAGCCGGTAAGCAGCATGTTGTAGACGAACAGGAAATCGACGCGGCCCTTCTTGTAGGCCTTTATCTCCGCTTCGCGGGAGGCCTTGTCGCCCTCGTCGTGCAGGATCAGCGCGGCACTGAGCGGGGTTGCGCCGTAGCGTGGTGTCTGCTCGGCGACGCGGGATTCCCGGTAATCGGCATCGTTGGCGGGCTCAGCAGAGCGCGCTACCGCAAGCGCCATGCGTCGCTGGAAGTCGTGGTGCAGTGCTCGCGCCTGCTCGGCGCTGTCGCAGACCACCATGCCACCGATGCTCTGGTCACCGAAGGCGACGCGGGACTGCGCGAAGTCGTCGAGGATGTAGTCCAGCATCGCGCTGACAAAGCGCGGGTGGGCATATAGCGCTTTGCGCTCGATCCCGCCCTGGCGCACCTCGACCTCGGCCAGCGCCTGTTTCAGCTGCATGGCGTAGCGGGCGGATATCTGCTCGCGGATCAACCGCAGCGTGTAGCCGTCGGCAATGGAGGCGTTGTAGTAGTACTTGTGGATGTAATCGCCGAACAATGCCTTGGACTGCAGCGCCTCGCCAATCAGCGGAGTGCCGGTGAGTCCGATCTTGATGGCGTTGCGATCGGACTGTTCCAGGTTGGCAAGGAAACTGCCTTTGGGGTTGTAGCTGCGATGCACTTCATCAAGGAAATACACGCGCTGCACGGCAAGGTTGTAATCCTGCACGGCGGCTACATCCGGATCGTCCTTGAACTTCTGGATATTGACCACGGTGATTTCAGCCGCACCACGGTCATTGCGGGCGGTCACGCTCTGCTTGATGTCGCGTGCGAACGCATCGCGGCTGTCGATGACATGCACACTGAGCCCGCGGAGGCGGAATTCATCTCGCGCCTGACGGAGCAGATCGAGCCGGTCGACGATGAAGTAGAAGCGCGGCACCTGCCCCTGTTGCTGGAACCAGTCGGTGAGAAAGCGCACGTTGTAGTAGGCCAACGCGGTCTTGCCGCTGCCCTGCGTGTGCCAGACGATGCCTTTGCGCACACCGGCAGCCAGGCGATCGGCAATGGCCAACGTCGCGAACAGCTGCGGGTAGCGCATGACATGCTTCTGGATGCCGTCCTCCCCATCCAGCCACGCGAAAGCGTATTGCAGGATGAAGGCAAGACGGCGACGGCTGAACAGTGAAGTGAGCAGGCGGTGAGTCGGCGTATCCGGCGCCTTGTTGCGCTCGAACTCGGGCGTACCTTTGATGCTGACCAGGTTGGTATCAACGAGGATCGCGTCTTCGGTTTCCGCGGGCAACGGCCCGACAGCAGCGGCCAGTTCGGCGGCGCGCTCCTCGCGAAAGTAGTTGAAATGCGCCTCGCCGTAAGTGGAAGCGGCGTAGAACGCCCCCTGCACCGGCTCGACGGCCGCATCGTCATACTCCATGTTGTTGGAGAACGCCTGCAACTGGATCAGGTTGAAAAAGTGCCGGAGCCTGCGGTTGGCGTGGCGGCGATCCATGCGCTTGCGTTCTTCAAGCACGCCGCCAGAGTTCATGCGCTTCTTCACTTCGATGATGGCCAGCGGCAGTCCATTGACCAGCAAGGTGATGTCGGGGCGGAAGCTGTCTTCGCCGTTCTCGAACGGCAGCTCGGTGACAACGTGGAAATGGTTGTTGTCCAGATTGTCGAAGTCGACCAGACGTATACCCGCACGGGCGGTCAGTCGCTGATGGAAGGCCTTGCCGATGTCTTCGTTCTGCAGGTCGAGATGGATCGCGTCGAGCAGTGCGGGAATGTCATCGCGCCCCAGTTCGGGGTTGAGCCGTAGCATGGCGGCTCCGAAGAGGTCGGGGAAGATGTTGCTGCGTGTATCCCAGCGTGCCTGTTTCAGGGACAGGTAGTCGTATCCGAGCCGTGTCAGGTGCAGCAGCGCCGGAATCTTGACCCGCGAATCTTCGTTGAATGCACTCACACAGTTCCCCCCGTCCGTGCTGGATTGCCGCCACTGCCGCATCCGGACCCGGACTATAGATCACCGGTTGTTGAACGTGCCGCCCCAGAGCCTGGGGGACCTGCAGGACGTGTTCCTTTAGCGCTCCATTCGCGCAGGAGCGCACTTCGCAGGTGATGGGCTCCACCAGTAAGCCTCACCGCGCACGAAGTGCGCTTCTGCGAAAAGGCGTCAGGCGACGCTGCCCTCCAGGAAGTCCTGCGCAAAGCGCTGCAGCACGCCGCCGGCTTCGTAGATCGCCACTTCCTCGTCCGAATCCAGCCGGCAGGTCACCGGCACCTTGAGCACCTCGCCATTGCGGCGGTGGATGACCAGGGTCAGGTCGGCACCCGGCGTGCGCTCACCGGTGACGTCGAAAGTCTCGGTACCGTCGATGGCCAGCGTGTGGCGGTCGGTGCCCGGCTTGAACTCCAGTGGCAGCACGCCCATGCCGATCAGGTTGGTACGGTGGATGCGCTCGAAGCCTTCGGCGGCAATCGCCTCCACGCCGGCCAAACGCACGCCCTTTGCGGCCCAGTCGCGCGAGCTGCCCTGGCCGTAGTCGGCGCCGGCGATGATGATCAGCGGCTGCTTGCGCTCCATGTAGGTCTCGATCGCTTCCCACATGCGCATCACCTTGCCTTCCGGCTCCACCCGCGCCAGCGAACCCTGCTTCACGCTGCCGTCCTCGTTGCGCACCATCTCGTTGAACAGCTTGGGATTGGCGAAAGTGGCGCGCTGCGCGGTGAGGTGATCACCACGATGGGTGGCGTAGGAATTGAAGTCCTCTTCCGGCAGGCCCATCTTCGCCAGGTATTCGCCGGCGGCGCTGGATGCCAGGATCGCGTTGGACGGTGACAGGTGGTCGGTGGTGATGTTGTCCGGCAACACGGCCAGCGGACGCATCCCCTTCAGCGCACGCTCACCGGCCAACGCACCTTCCCAGTACGGCGGACGGCGGATATAGGTGCTCATCGGACGCCAGTCGTACAGCGGGCTGACCTTTTCGCCATGCTCCACGCGCACATTGAACATGGGGTTGTAGACGCGGCGGAACTGCTCGGGCTTGACCGATTCCTTCACCACCGCGTCGATCTCCGCATCGGACGGCCAGATATCCTTCAGCCGTACCTCGTTGCCGTCGGCATCCACACCCAGCACGTCTTTTTCGATATCGAAGCGCACGGTGCCGGCGATGGCGTAGGCGATCACCAGCGGCGGCGAGGCCAGGAAGGCCTGCTTGGCATACGGGTGGATACGGCCATCGAAGTTGCGGTTGCCGCTCAACACGGCGGTGGCGTACAGATCGCGGTCGATGATTTCCTGCTGGATCGCAGGATCGAGCGCGCCGCTCATGCCGTTGCAGGTGGTGCAGGCGAAGCCGACGATGCCGAAGCCGAGCTGCTCCAGTTCCGGCAGCAGGCCGGCCTCTTCCAGATACAGCTGCACAGCCTTGGAGCCGGGCGCCAGCGAGGTCTTCACCCACGGCTTGCGGGTCAGCCCGCGCGCGTTGGCATTGCGCGCCAGCAGGCCGGCGGCGACCACGTTGCGCGGGTTGGAGGTGTTGGTGCAGCTGGTGATGGCGGCGATGATCACCGCGCCATCGGGCATCAGCCCCTGCGCTTCGTCGCCCTTGCCGCTTTCCAGCTTGGCCTCGTCAGCGATGCCGCGTTCGGCCAGCGCCGTCACCGGCAGGCGCCGGTGCGGATTGCTCGGGCCGGCCATGTTGCGCACCACACTGGACAGGTCGAACTCCAGCACGCGCTCGTACTGCGCGGTTGCCAGCGCTTCGGCCCACAGGCCGGTGGTCCGCGCATAATTTTCGACCAGCGCCACCTGTTTTTCCTCGCGGCCGGTGAGGCGCAGATAATCGAGGGTCTGCTGGTCGATGTAGAACATCGCCGCAGTGGCGCCGTATTCCGGGCACATGTTGGAGATGGTGGCGCGGTCACCGATGGTCAGCGCCGTGGCGCCTTCGCCGAAAAATTCCAGATACGCGCCGACCACGCGCTCGTTGCGCAGGAATTCGGTCAGCGCCAGCACCACGTCGGTGGCGGTGATGCCCGGCTGCGGCCTGCCACTGAGCTTGACGCCGACGATGTCGGGCAGGCGCATCCACGAGGCGCGGCCGAGCATCACGTTCTCCGCTTCCAGCCCGCCGACACCAATGGCGATCACACCCAGCGCATCGACGTGCGGGGTATGCGAGTCGGTGCCGACGCAGGTGTCCGGGAACGCCACGCCGTCCTGCACGTAGACCACCGGGGACATCTTCTCCAGATTGATCTGGTGCATGATGCCGTTGCCCGGCGGGATCACGTCCACGTTCTCGAAGGCGCGCTTGGTCCAGTCGATGAAGTGGAAACGGTCCTCGTTGCGACGGTCCTCGATCGCACGGTTCTTGCTGAACGCATCCGGATCGAAACCACCGCATTCCACCGCCAGCGAGTGATCGACGATCAGCTGCACTGGCACCACAGGGTTGACCTTGGCCGGATCGCCGCCCTTGTCGGCGATGGCGTCACGCAGCCCGGCCAGATCCACCAGCGCGGTCAGGCCGAGGATGTCGTGGGTGACCACGCGCGCGGGAAACCACGGGAAATCGAGGTCGCGCCGGCGCTCGATCAGCTGTTTGAGCGAGGCGGTGAGCGTGGCCGGGTCGCAGCGGCGCACCAGGTTCTCGGCCAGCACGCGCGAGGTGTATGGCAGCGTGGCCCAGGCACCGGGGGCGATCGCATCCACCGCGGCCTGCGCATCGAAATAGTCCAGGTTGCTGTCGGGGAGATGCTTGCGGTATTCGGTGTTCATGGCGGACTCGGAAAACTGGGAGTAGGAAACGGAGCGGGGACCCGCGTTTTACTTCTGCCTCGGCAGACAGCCTGGCAGGATTGCCGGGCTGCACGGCGAAGCCGCCCGAAGGGTGAAGCACGGCGATGTACCCAATGCAGGTGCCCGGTGGGCGGATGAGGGGGCGGGAGAAGCCTCGTGCAACCCAGGAGCTGCGGGGTTTCACCCTGCCCTCACCCCAGCCCCTCTCCTACGGGAAGAGGGGTTCAGGCGACGCTGTCAGCCACGCTTGTCGATCGGCACGAAGGCCTGGTCTTCCGGACCGGTGTAGTTGGCGCTGGGGCGGATGATCTTGCCGTCAATGCGCTGCTCGATGATGTGCGCGCTCCAGCCGGCGGTACGGGCGATCACGAACAGCGGGGTGAACATCGCCGTCGGCACGCCCATCATGTGGTAGCTGACCGCGCTGAACCAGTCCAGGTTCGGGAACATCTTCTTGATGTCCCACATCACCGATTCCAGGCGCTCGGCGATGTCGTACATCTTCATGTTCTCCTGCTCGGCCGACAGCTCGCGCGCCACGTCCTTGATCACCTGGTTGCGCGGATCGGACACGGTGTAGACCGGATGACCGAAACCGATCACCACTTCCTTGCGCTCCACGCGCGCCTTGATGTCGGCCTCGGCCTCGTCCGGCGTCTCGTAGCGCTTCTGCACCTCGAAGGCGACCTCGTTGGCGCCGCCGTGCTTGGGACCGCGCAGCGCGCCGATGCCGCCTGCGATGCACGAATGCATGTCGCTGCCGGTGCCGGCGATGACGCGGCAGGTGAAGGTGGAGGCGTTGAACTCGTGTTCGGCGTACAGGATCAGCGAGGTATGCATCGCCTTGACCCACGACTCGCGCGGCTGCTCGCCATGCAGCAGGTGCAGGAAGTGGCCGCCGATGGAGTCATCGTCGGTTTCCACATCGATGATCCGGCCGTTGTGGCTGTAGTGGTACCAGTACAGCAGCATCGAACCCAGCGACGCCATCAGCTTGTCGGCGATGTCGCGCGCGCCCGGATGGTTGTGGTCGTCCTTCTCCGGCGACACGCAGCCCAGCACCGAGACGCCGGTACGCATCACGTCCATCGGATGCGCCGACGGCGGCAGTTCCTCCAGCGCCGCCTTGACCGCCGCTGGAATGCCACGCAGCGACTTCAGCTTGGCCTTGTAGGCGCGCAGCTCGGCCCTGTTGGGCAGCTTGCCGTGCACCAGCAGGTGGGCGATTTCCTCGAACTCGCTGGTATTGGCCAGATCCAGGATGTCGTAGCCGCGGTAGTGCAGGTCGTTGCCGCTGCGGCCGACCGTGCACAGCGCGGTGTTGCCGGCGGCGGTGCCGGACAGGGCGACGGATTTCTTCGGCTTGAAGCCGGGGGCGGTGGTGGTCTCGCTCATCATGGTTTCTCCCGATCTATGGGTTGCCCTTGCAGGAGCGACGCCGGGTGGCCTCGGGC
>DDVW01000004.1:9370-9506 GCA_002345545.1 Stenotrophomonas sp. UBA2302
GTTACTTCTTCGCAGCGAAGGTCTTGTCCAGGCTGCGTTCGAACTCGTGGTAGCCGATGCGCTCGTAGAGCTCCTCGCGGGTCTGCATGCTGTCCACCACATTACGCTGGTGGCCGTCACGGCGGATGGCCTCGTA
>DDVW01000016.1 GCA_002345545.1 Stenotrophomonas sp. UBA2302
GGCCCGCGGCCGGGGCGATGGGCGGCAACCGCCAGCGCCTGCCGACGTGGATCGACGGTCCGCTCGGCGCGCCGCTGCCGGAGGCGCTCACCGACACCCAGCTGCCGCTGGACAGCCTGCGCCGCTTCTTCGCCGATCCGGCCGGGCAGTTCCTGAATCAGCGGCTGGGCCTGCGTCTGGCCGGCGAGATCGACGGCAGCCAAGACATCGAGCCGCTGGTGGTTCCCGGCGGCGGCCGCGAGCTTTCCATCCTGCACAGCGAAGTTCTGGATGCACTGCTCGCAGGCGAGGCGGAGGCCGGCCTGTATGACCGTCTGCGCGCCCGCGCGCTGCTGCCTTCCGGTGCGCTGGGACAACAGCAGTTCCGCGCGCTGCTGGCGCGAGTGCGGCCGTGTGCACAGGCGTATCTGGCCTGGCATGACGGCCAGCCGTTGCAGGGCGACCACTACGCCGCCGAGGTGGGCGGTCTGCGTCTGCATGGCCACATCCGGCAAATCCATCCACAGGGCCTGGTGCGCTTGCATGCCGGTACTCCGGGCGCCACGCAGATGCTGCGTGATGGTCTGGACTGGCTGCTGGTGAGCGCCAATGACGATGACAAACCGCGCCTGCCGTTGCTGCAGTTCCACGACGATGACAGCGGCAACTACGGCCCGCACGTGCGCCAGCCGCTGGATTCGGAAACCGCGAAAAAAGCGTTGAAAGCATTGCTGCGACTGCGTTGTGACGGATTGCAGGCACCGCTGCTGTTTGCTCCCTACACCGGCTGGGACATCTACATCAGCGATGAGGATCGTCGCGAAAAGGCCGGCCGTGACAGATGGAACGGCAGCGAACGCAGTTGGGGTGAACGTGACGGCGAGGCGCTGCAACTGGCGCTGCGTGGCGTTGATCCGTTCGCCTCGCAAACCACTGCACACAGATTTATCCACAACAGCCTGTTGATATTCACTGCGTTGAACGAGGGCCGCGTGCTGCCGGATTTCGATGGCGAACAGGACGCCGCAAACGGAGGTGCGGCATGAATGCCGGACAGATGAACGAGGACCCGTATCTGCAGTTGCCGCTCGATGGCCTGCGCCTGATCGAGGCCAGCGCCGGCACCGGCAAGACCTTCACCCTGGCCACGCTGTTCACCCGGCTGGTGGTGGAACAGGGGCTGCGCATGGGCCAGATCCTGGCGGTGACCTTCACCGACGCGGCCACCCAGGAGCTGCGCAAGCGCATCCGTGAACGGCTGGATCTGGCCGCGCGGCTGGTCGGCGAAACGCCGGACACCGATGACGGCCCGGAAACCGCGTTGACCCACGCCATCCTGCAGCGGCATCTGGCGCAGGGCGGCGAGAGTGCCGCGCAGCTGGGCCGCCGGCTGCGCGTGGCCGCCGAGGAAACCGACCTGGCGGCGATCTTCACCATCCACGGCTTCTGCACCCGCGTGCTGGGTGAATACGCGCTGGAAAGCGGCCACAGCTTCGCCACGCCGGAACTGCTGGCCAACACCCGCGAACTGCATGCCGAACTGGCTGCCGATCTGTGGCGCCTGCATGCCGGGCAGGACCAGCAGCTGGAGGCGCTGCTGGGTCTGTGGAAAAGTCCGGATGCGCTGGCGCAGGACCTGCCGGCGCTGGCCACCGGACTGCCGCTGTATCCAGCGCCGCCGCAGGCACTGATCGAAGACCCGCGCAGCCTTCGCGAAGGCGCGGCGCAGCGCTTTGCCGCCGGCATCGGCGCGCATGGCGAGGATTATCTGCAGCAGCTGCGTGGCGCGCTGGACGGTGGAGTGCTCAACAAATCCAGCTACAAGGTCGACTGGATCGAACCGCTGTTCGTGCAGCTGCGGCAGTGGAGCCAGCATCCCGAGCCGACGGCCGAACTGGACGAGCGGCTGGAACGGCTGACATTGGAAGTGCTGACCGCCAAGACCAACAAGGCCAAGGCAGGCAGCACGCCGGTGTCACCGCTGCAGCCGCTGATTGCCGACTACCTGCAGGCGCGGGTACAGGTGACGCGCTGGCAGCGGCAGCAGTCGATCCTGCTGCTGCACCAGCTGCGCGACGACGTGCGCCAGCGCCTGGCCAAGCTCAAGCAGCAGCGCCGCGTGCAGACCTATGACGATCTGATCGACAACGTCGCCCATGCGCTGGCCGGCGACCACGGCGCCACGCTGGCCGGGCGGCTGCGTGCGCAGTACCGCTTCGCGCTGGTGGACGAGTTCCAGGACACCGACCCGCGCCAGTGGGACATCTTCCGCAGCGTGTTCGCCGGGCCGGGAAGCGATGGCGATGAGGCTGCGCTGTTCCTGATCGGTGATCCCAAGCAGGCCATCTACGGCTTCCGCGGCGGCGACGTGCATACCTATCTGCAGGCCAAGGCGCTCGCCGAGGAAGCGCCGAAACTCCAGCACAACTTCCGCTCGCGGCCGGGCGTGCTGCGTGCGATCCAGGCGCTGTATGACAACGCCGGCACGCAGGCGTTTCTGGACGAGCGCATCCGCTTCGAGCCGGTACTGCCGGGCAGCAAGCGCAGTGATGCCGACTATCTGTTCGATGGAGAACCGGCACCGGCGCTGACCCTGCAACTGATCGCACCGGGCGAGGAGGGCAAGCCGCTGAAGGCCGACGACTCGCGCGATGCAGCCACCGCCGCCTGCGTGGCCGATATCCACAACGTGCTGTCCGCCGCACGCGCAGGCCGCGCGCTGGTTGACGGCAAACCGGTGCAGCCGGGCGATATTGCCGTGCTGGTGCGCTCGCACAAGGAGGCCGCGCGCATCCAGCAGGCGCTGGCGGCGCTGGGCATTCCAGCGGTGGCGGCCGGCAAGCGGAGCCTGTTCGCCAGTACCGAAGCGCACGAGCTGCGGCTGCTGTTGCTGGCCCTGCTGCAACCGGCCGATGACGGCCGCCTGCGCGCCGCGCTGGCCACGGTGCTGCTGGGCGAAAGCGCGGCGGCGATCGCGGCGATGGAACACGAAGGCGAGGCGCAGCGAGTGCACCAGCAGCGGCTGGCGCAATGGCGCGAACGCTGGCAGCGCGGCGGTGTGCTGGCGCTGCTGTCGGAGCTGTGCGCCGGACAGGCCGAACGCCTGCTGGCACTGGTCGATGGCGAGCGCCGGCTGACCAACTACCTGCAGCTGGCCGAACAGCTGCAGGAGGCCAGCCAGCGCAGCATCGGCCTGCACGGCCTGCTGGACTGGCTGCAGACCCGGATCGTCCACGCCGACGACGGCGACGAGACCCAGCTGCTGCGGCTGGAATCGGATGCGCGCCGGGTGCAGATCATCACCCTGCACAAGAGCAAGGGACTGGAGTACCCGCTGGTGTACCTGCCGTTCGTCGGCATCGCCACCAGCGCCCCGGATGCGGCCAACCATCGCACCGTGCACGACGGGCAGCAGCGCGTGCTGCACTGGAAGATCGACAAGGACGACGAGGACTGGATGGCCATCGGCAAGCAGATCAGTGCCGACGAGGCTGCCGAAACCGCGCGGCTGCTCTACGTCGGCCTGACCCGCGCCGAGCATGCGCTGTGGATCGCCGGTGGCGCCCTGACCGGGCTGGCGTCCTCGCGGCTGGGGCCGATGCTGGAGAACCTGCCGGCGCACGCCGATATCCGCGTGCTGGAGAACCAGACCGGCCCCGCTCCGGGCTGGTTGCCGCCCGAACAGGAGCCGGCACTGCCGCCGGTGCGCGAGGTGCGGCGTGCGGTGCCGCACGACTGGTGGGTCTACAGCTTCACCCAGCTGGCGCATGCCGACGCGGGCCAGGACACCGCCGCGGCGGCCACCGAGCAGGCCGGTGGTGCCGCCGACGAACCGGCACTGGCCGTGATCGATGACGCCGTGGAAGCCGCACCGGCACCGTTGGACGCCTTCGATCCGCGTTTTGCCGGCAGCCGCTTCGGCAACGTGCTGCATGCGGCGCTGGAGCACGTCGACTTCGGCGCCTGGCAGGACTGGAAGACCGGCGCGGCAGCCCCGGCAGGGCAGGCGGAGATCATCGCCAAGGCGCTGCGTGACGACGGCTATGCCGAAGACGACATCGCCGACGGCGTGGCCCTGCTGACTCGGCTGATCGGCCACACCCTGACCGTCACCCTGCCCGAGGGCGGTGCACTGCACGGCCTGGGCGAGGCTGAGCGCCGTGCCGAAATCGAATTCCACTTCGCCCTGCAGCCGACCCGCGTGCCGGCGCTGCTGCAGCTGCTGCACCGGCACGGCGTGGTGCGCGGCCGCCACGGCTTCGGCCTGCGCCGCCAGCTCGAAGGCCTGATGACCGGCAAGATCGACCTGACCTACGTCCGCGATGGCCGCTGGTACGTGCTGGACTACAAATCCAACCGGCTGCCTGATTACGGCGCCGCACGGCTGGAGGCGGCCATGCGCCACAGCGAGTACGACCTGCAGGCGCTGCTCTACACCGTGGCGCTGCACCGCTGGCTGCGTTTCCGCATCGGCCCGGGGTACGACTACGCACGTGATTTCGGCGGCATCCGCTACCTGTTCTGCCGCGGGCTGGATGCCGGGCAAGCGGCCAGTCCGGGTGTGTACGCGCATACCTTCGCGCCGGAACTGGTGTATGCGCTGGATGAACTGTTTGCCGGTGGCCGCGACGGCCATACGGCGTTGCTGGCACGACTGGGAGGCACGGCATGAGTCTGCTGGCCGCATTGCACAGGAAGGGCGCGCTGCGCCCGCTCGACCACGCGCTGGCGCAGAGCCTGCGCCGTCTCGATCCGGAAACCCCCGATGCGGTGCTGGCCGCCGCCGCGCTGGCCTCGCTGGCAGTGGCGCAGGGCCACGCGGGTTTCGATCCGGCGCAGCCGCAGCGGCTGCTGGAAGCCGGGATCGATTGGCCCGACGCGGCGGACTGGCAGGGGCCGCCCGCCGCCCCCCGCTGGA
>DDVW01000013.1:0-287 GCA_002345545.1 Stenotrophomonas sp. UBA2302
CTGAACACCCACCTGGCGTTCTATTCCACGTTCTGGGGCGGGTTGACCCTGTTGCTGGCTGCGCTGTATGCCGGTGCGTTGCTGGCCGAGGAACCGGTCGGCGCCGGCTGAGTCCGACGCCCCGCCACTCAGTTGTAGAACTGGCTGCGGCCTTCCGGCTGGCGCTTGAAGCGGCGGTGGATCCACAGGTACTGGTCCGGGGCTTCCCGCACCATCTGCTCGATCGCGGCATTGACCCGGGCGGTATCGGCAACCGCGTCATCGGTGGGGAAATCCGCCAGCGGCGG
>DDVW01000013.1:332-14920 GCA_002345545.1 Stenotrophomonas sp. UBA2302
ATGCCGAAGAACGGCACGAACACCGAGTCCTTGCCGCGCATGTCCTGGTCGGGTGCATACCAGAGGAAGCCGCCTTTCTTCAGGTGGCGCACGGTGGCGCGGACGTCCTCGTTGGCGAACATCGCGCAGGCGTACTTCAGGCGCCCGCTCTTCACCGCCCATTCCATCACCGGATTGCGGTAGCGGCGGTACATGCCGGCCAGCGGCAAGTGGTCGCACAGCAGCCGGCCGCACATTTCCAGTGTCATGAAGTGGCCGGACACCAGCAGCACACCGCGGCCTTCGGCCTGCAGGGCGCGCAGATGTTCGAGGCCTTCGATCTCCACCTGCGGGCGGATCACTCCGATCTTTCCCCACCACGCGCGGGCGAATTCGAACACGCCCACGCCGAGTGCATCGAAACTGTCGCGCAGCAGCCGTTGCCGCCAGGCCGCATCCTGATCGGGGAAGCACAGTTCCAGGTTCACCTCCGCCGCACGCCGGCGGCTGCCGGCCAGATGCAGCGCCAGCCAGCCGATGCCGCGGCCAAGCGCGCGCTGTAATGCCCATGGCAGGCGCGCGCCGAGCAGGGCGATACCCAGCCAGAGGAAGGTGGGCCAATGCCGGGGCGTCCACAGCGAGGGGCGGGTGGCGGTGGTGGGGGAATCGGACATGTGCTGATTCTAATAAGGAATGCAGTCGGCGGCGCCGGCAACGGCAAGATGGATGATGGCCGGAAGTGTGATCGCGGGTTCCGCATCGGCTGTCACTCCATTAATCGGCCGCGCCTCGGTATGCTGCGGCGATGCGCAAGGATCCTGTTGAACTACTGCTGCGCGGCCTGTATTCGGCCGTGCTGTACCTGCTGCTGCCGATCACCGTGTACCACCTGGTGTGGCGCGGCTTCCGTGTCCGCGAATACTTCAAACGCTGGGACGAGCGCTACGCCTCGTATCCGGAGAGCGGTGGCCAGCCACGGGTGTGGCTGCATGCGGTATCGGTGGGCGAGGTCAATGCCGCCGCACCGCTGGTAAACGTGTTGCGCCAGCAGCGGCCGGACATCCGCTGGATCATCACCACCATCACGCCGACCGGCTCGCAGCGGGTGCGGGCGTTGTGGGGCGATGCGGTCGATCATGTCTACCTGCCGTATGACGTGCCCGGCAGTGTCGGCCGCTTTCTCGACCACTTCCGTCCTAGCCTGGCGCTGATCCTGGAGACCGAGCTGTGGCCGAACATGCTGTTCGGCTGCCGCGAGCGTGGGATTCCGGTGTACATCCTCAATGCGCGGCTGTCGGCGCGTTCGTTGAAGGGCTACCGGCTACTGCGGCCACTGGTGGGCCGCGCGCTGCGCACGGTCACCTGTGTCGCGGCACAGTCGCAGGACGATGCCGCGCGCTTTATCGAACTGGGTGCGCATCCCGCGCAGGTACGCACGCTGGGCAATCTGAAATTCGATATCCACCCGCCGGACACCTCCGCAGTGCTGGAGGCGTTTGCGCGGCATGTGGCGCCGGGCCGGCCGGTGTGGATCGCCGCCAGTACCCATGAGGGCGAAGAGCAGGCGGTGGTCGACATCCACGCACAGCTGCTGGCCAGGCATCCGGAGGCATTGCTGCTGTGGGCACCGCGGCATCCCGAGCGTTTTGCGCGGGTCGAGGCGCTGGCGCGCGAGCAGGGCTGGCGGGTGGCCACGCGCAGCGGCCAGCAGTGGCCGCAGGCGGACACGCAGGTGTTCGTGATCGATACGCTGGGTGAGCTGATGGCCTTCTATGCCTGTGCGCAGGTGGCCTTCGTGGGCGGCAGCCTGCAGGCCATCGGCGGGCACAACCTGCTGGAGCCGGCGGCGATGGGGACCGCGGCGGTCACCGGGCCGCACCTGCACAATTTCGCCGAGATTTCCCGGCGCATGCAGGAGGCCGGCGCACTGCGCATCTGCGACGATGCCGGGGCGGTATCGGTGGCGATACAGCAGCTGTTTGATGACGCTGCCGGGCGCGAACGCATGATCGAGGCGGGGCGGGCACTGGTGGAAAACGGCCGTGGCGCGCTGGCGCAGACGCTGGCCTTGATCGCCCCGGAGCTGCCGGCACAAGTGTGAGTCCGGGCATCACGCGCGCGGGTGTCGCCGCGGCGGCGGAGTGCCGGTGTTTGTGCCTGCTTTCGCCTCCTGCGCGGCTGGTCAGGCCAGGGCGAAGCGCAGCACGAACAGGCCGGCCACCAGCCACAGCGCCGGCTTCACTTCCCGCCAGCGGCCGGTGCCGGCTTTCAGCACCGCATAGGCGATGAAGCCGAAGGCCAGGCCGTTGGCGATGGAGTAGGTGAACGGCATCGCCAGTGCGCACAGCGCGGCGGGGACCGATTCGGTGATGTCGTCCCATTTCACTTCCACCAGCTCGCGCAGCATCAGCCCGGCCACGAACAGCAGCGCAGGTGCAGTGGCGTAGGGCGGCACCATCGCCGCCAGCGGCGAGAACAGCAGCGCAGCCAGGAACAGTGCCGCCACCACCAGCGCGGTCAGGCCGGTGCGGCCACCGACCTGCACGCCTGACGCGCTTTCGGCAAAGGCGGTGGTGGAACTGGTGCCCAGCAGCGAGCCGGCGACAATCGCGCTGCTGTCGGCCAGCAGCGCCCTGCCGAAACGTTTCCTGCCATCGGCCAGCTCCAGCAGGCCGGCGCGGCCGACCACGCCGTACAGCGTACCGGTGGCATCGAACACCTCCACCAGCACGAACACCAGCACCACCTGCAGCAGCACGTCCAGCGGTGCGCCGCCGTCGTGGTGCAGCAGGCCCGGCAGGTCCAGCTGCAGGAAGGTCGGCGCCAGGCTCGGTGGCAGCGATACCAGCCCGCTGTACTGCACATGGCCCAGCACCCAGGCCACGCCGGTCACCGCGAGGATGCCGATCAGGATCGCGCCCCGTACCTTGCGCGCCTCCAGGATGGCGATCAGGAAAAAGCCGGCCAGCGCCAGCAGCGGCGGTGCACTGTCGAAGTGGCCCAGCGTCAGCATGGTGTCTTCATTGGCGATGATCACCTGCGATTTCTGCAGCGCGATGATCGCCAGGAACAGGCCGATGCCGGCCACGATGGCCGCCCGCAGCGAAGCCGGAATGCCGGCCACCAGCCACGCCCGCACGCCGGTCAACGACAGCAGCAGGAACACCATGCCGGAGATGAATACCGCTGCCAGCGCCTGCTGCCACGGCAGTCCGGCGGCGCCGACCACAGTGAAGGCGAAGAAGGCGTTCAGGCCCATGCCCGGTGCCATGCCGACCGGGAAGTTGGCCGCCAGCGCCATCACCGCCGAGCCGATCGCCGCCGCGAGGCAGGTGGCGACGAACACCGCACCTGGATCCATGCCGGTGGTGCCGAGGATCTCGGGGTTGACGAAGACGATGTAGGACATCGTCAGGAAAGTGGTCAGCCCGGCCAGCACCTCGGTGCGCACGCTGGTGCCGTGTTGCTGGAGTTTGAACAGGCGGTCGAGCAGGGACATGGGGTGTTCCGGCACAGCAGACGGAGCGGTGTGTACAAAAGCGGACGGCCGCACTGGGCGGCCGTCCGGCGGGTCTTACTTCAGCGCCTTGAAGCGCAGGCGCTTGGGACCGGCGTCATCGCCGAGGCGACGCTTCTTGTCCTCTTCGTACTCGCGGTAGTTGCCTTGGAAGAACTCCACGTGCGAGTCGCCCTCGAAGGCGATGATGTGCGTGGCGATGCGGTCCAGGAACCAGCGGTCATGGGAGATCACGAACGTGTTGCCCGGGAACTCCAGCAGCGCGTCTTCCAGCGCACGCAGGGTTTCGATGTCCAGGTCGTTGGACGGTTCGTCCAGCAGCAGCACGTTGCCACCCTGCAGCAGGGTCTTGGCCATGTGCAGGCGGCCACGTTCACCACCGGACAGCGAGCCGACCATCTTCTGCTGGTCCTGGCCCTTGAAATTGAAGCGGCCGATGTAGGCGCGCGACTGGATTTCGATGCCGTTGATGTTGAGGATGTCCAGGCCACCGGAGATTTCCTGGAACACGTTGTGGTTGCCGGTCAGGGCATCACGGCTCTGGTCGACATAGGACAGCTGCACGGTCGGACCGATCGCGATCTCGCCCGAATCCGGCTTTTCCTGGCCGGTGATCATCTTGAACAGGGTCGACTTGCCGGCGCCGTTGGGGCCGATGATGCCGACGATGGCGCCCGGCGGGATGATCATCGACAGGTTGTCGATCAGCAGGCGGTCACCGAATTTCTTGGAGACGTTCTTGAACTCGATCACCGAGTTGCCCAGGCGCTCGCCCGGCGGGATGAAAATCTCGTTGGTCTCGTTGCGCTTCTGGTAATCCACGCTCTGCAGCTCTTCCAGGCGGGCCAGACGCGCCTTGCCCTTGGTGCGGCCACCCTTGGCGTTCTGCCGCGACCACTCCAGTTCCTTCTGGATCGCCTTCTGGCGGGCCTTTTCCTGGTTGTCTTCCTGCTTCAGGCGCTCGTCCTTCTGCATCAGCCAGTCGGTGTAGTTGCCCTTCCACGGAATGCCGCGGCCGCGGTCCAGTTCCAGGATCCACTCGGCGGCGTTGTCGAGGAAGTAGCGGTCATGGGTGACCGCCACCACGGTGCCGGTGTAGCGCGCCAGGAACTGTTCCAGCCATTCCACCGACTCGGCGTCCAGGTGGTTGGTCGGTTCGTCGAGCAGCAGCATGTCCGGCTTCTGCAGCAGCAGGCGGCACAGCGCCACGCGGCGCTTTTCACCGCCGGACAGGTTGCCGATCACCGCATCCCACGGCGGCAGGCGCAGCGCGTCGGCGGCCACGTCCAGCTGGTTTTCCAGGGTGTGGGCATCGCCGGCGGCGAGGATCGCCTCCAGCCGTTCCTGTTCCTTGGCCAGCGCGTCGAAATCGGCGCCTTCCTCGGCATAGGCGTCGTAGATCTTGTCCAGCGCAGCCTGTGCCTGCAGCACCTCGCCCACGCCTTCCTCCACCGCCTCACGCACGGTCTGGGTCGGGTCCAGGCGCGGTTCCTGCTCCAGGTAGCCGACCTTGATGCCCGGTTGCGGGCGGGCCTCGCCCTCGAAATCGGTGTCCACACCGGCCATGATCTTCAGCACGGTGGACTTGCCGGCGCCATTCAGGCCCAGCAGGCCGATCTTGGCGCCCGGGAAGAACGACAGTGAAATGTCCTTGATGATCTGCCGCTTGGGCGGGACCACCTTGGACACCTTGTTCATGGTGTAGATGTATTGCGAGGACATGACCTCTCCGTAGCGCATGCCTGCGCCCGGTCCGGAGATGGACAAGGCCCAAGGCAAAAGGGAATAGGCAATTATAGCCGTAACCCGGATGGGGCCGGTTGCAGCCCGGTGCCTTGCTGGTCTATGAATGTGAAGGGCCGCAACCGTTTCCAGCCGGATTCCGTTCAGACGGCGTGAGCATGATGGAAAGCGTCCACCAACCCAGTGAGGGCCACCCATGAAGATGAACCGCTTTGTTGTCGCCGCGATGACCGTCCTGCTGGCCTTCGGTGCCGCCGCGCCGGCCTTTGCCGCCGGTGACCGCGATCATGACCGGGGCCGCCACGGCTGGGACGACCGCGGCCGCGACCATGGCCACCATCGCCATGGGAACAAGCATCGCCATGACCGCCGCGAATGGCGGGATGACCGCCGTCACTACAGCGCCGGCTATCGCGAGGGTTACCGCGACGCGCGTTACAACGACCGCCGCTACTACGCCCCGCCGCCGCGCGTGGTCTACCGCCCGTACGGCTTCGAGCGCGGCCACCGCTACAACAACTACTACGGCGGCCCGGTCTACGTGGTCAACGACTACAACCGCTACCACCTGCACCGCCCGCGCCACGGCCACCACTGGATCCGCGACGACCGCGGCAACATGCTGATGGTGGCCATCGCCACCGGCATCATCGCCGACATCGTGTTCAACCACTGAGCCTTGCCCGGGCCGGGTCACAGGAAGGCGCCCGCAGGGGCGCCTTTCCCATATGGGAAAGGCGGAAAAAGGTTGCAGACGGGAGCGTCGGCGGCGGGCGGGGGCCCTGAAGGAAGCGTTACAATCGGCAGCTCCCTCGCCCCGTACCCAGGAGCTGTGATGTTCCCGCGTGATGCCCGTATCGAGTCCTACGACCCTGAATTGGCCAAGGCCATTGCCGCCGAGTGCCAGCGCCAGGAAGACCATGTCGAGCTGATTGCCAGCGAGAACTACGCCAGCCCGCTGGTGATGGAAGCGCAGGGCAGCCAGCTGACCAACAAGTACGCCGAGGGTTACCCGGGCAAGCGCTATTACGGCGGTTGCGAGTATGTGGACGTGGCCGAGAAGCTGGCCATCGACCGCCTCAAGCAGCTGTTCGGCGCCGATTACGCCAACGTGCAGCCGCACAGCGGCTCGCAAGCCAACCAGGCCGTGTATTTCGCGCTGCTGCAGCCGGGCGACACCATCCTGGGCATGAGCCTGGCCCACGGTGGCCACCTGACCCACGGTGCCAAGGTCAACGCCTCGGGCAAGATCTTCAACGCCATCCAGTACGGCGTGAACGAGCAGGGCCTGATCGACTACGACGAAGTCGAGCGCCTGGCGCTGGAGCACAAGCCGAAGATGGTCGTGGCCGGTTTCTCGGCCTATTCGCAGGTGGTCGACTGGGCGCGTTTCCGCGCCATCGCCGACAAGGTCGGTGCCTACCTGTTCGTGGACATGGCGCACGTAGCCGGTCTGGTCGCCGCCGGTGTCTACCCGAACCCGATCGAACACGCCCACGTGGTGACCTCCACCACCCACAAGACCCTGCGCGGTCCGCGTGGCGGCATCATCATCGCCAAGGGCGCGGGTGAGGAGATCGAGAAGAAGCTGCAGTCGATCGTGTTCCCGGGCATCCAGGGCGGCCCGCTGATGCACGTCATCGCCGCCAAGGCGGTGGCCTTCAAGGAAGCGCTGGAGCCGGAATTCAAGGCCTACCAGCAGCAGGTGGTGAAGAACGCGCAGGCCATGGCGACCACGCTGATTTCGCGTGGCTACAAGATCGTCTCCGGCGGCACCCAGAACCACCTGATGCTGGTGGACATGATCGGCAAGGACGTGTCCGGCAAGGATGCGGAAGCCGCACTGGGCCGTGCCCACATCACCGTCAACAAGAACTCGGTGCCGAACGATCCGCGTTCGCCGTTCGTGACCTCGGGCCTGCGCCTGGGCACCCCGGCGATCACCACCCGCGGCTACGTGGAACAGGACTGCGTGGATCTGGCCAACTGGATCGCCGACGTACTCGACGCTCCGGCCGACGAGGCGGTGATCGCGCGCGTGCGTGAGGCGGTCAGCGCGCAGTGCAGGAAGTACCCGGTTTACGGTTGAGCGATGCCGTCGGACCTGCCGCATGACTGGGCCGGCAGCCTCTACAAGGGGCTGTCGCTGGTCACGGCAGGTCTGAGCCTGCCGATCCTGGCGGTCACCCTGGTGTTCGGTGTGCTGCCGATTTCCGCAGCGTTTCCCTCGCTGCTGTCGCTGTGGTTTCTGGCCATGGTGATGGTTGCCCTGAGTGGATGGCTGGCCTGGTACCGCTTGACGCTGGCCTTCTGGCGTCACGGCAGCGCTGGCTTGCGGGATGTTTCCCGGATCTGGTGGTGGCTGCTGCAGTTGGCCATCGCCTTTTCGGTCTATTTCTTCTTTGCCGAAGTGTTGTCCGCCTTGCGGGCAGGCCGGGCTAACCTCATTGTGTACGGCGTCCTGACAGCCCAGCTGTCGTCGCTGTACCTGCTGTATCTGCGTTACCGGACACGCTGATCCTCGCGCATCACCACCGGTAGGAGTTTTCCCATGCATTGCCCCTTCTGCCAGCACACCGACACCCGCGTGATCGACTCGCGCGTTTCCGAAGACGGCGCCACCATCCGCCGCCGCCGTGGCTGCGAGGCATGCGGCGAGCGCTTCAGCACGATCGAGACCATCGAGTTGAAGTTGCCGGTGATCGTCAAGAGCGATGGTGGCCGCGAGGCGTTCGATGCGCGCAAGCTGCGGGTCGGTTTCGACCGCGCGCTGCAGAAGCGGCCGGTCTCGGAGGAGCGCATCGAGGCGGCGGTGCGTGCGGTGGTGCACCAGCTGCGCATGTGTGGCGAGCGCGAGGTGCCATCGATCAAGGTCGGTGGGTTTGTCATGGACGAGCTGCGCAAGCTCGACCATGTCGGCTATGTGCGCTTCGCCTCGGTCTATCGCAGCTTCGAGGACGTGGCCGATTTCCGCGACGAGATCGAGAAGCTCGAACGCGACCATCCGGCCAGTGATGGCCAGCTGCCGTTGCTGGAAGGTGCCGGTGCGGCGGATGGGCGCCCGCCGAAGTCCACCAGGCGTTGAATCCGGCGCCGGGCGGGGGAGCACCGGCGTTGCCGTGCCGTGCCCCGGTGTCAGGACGGACCTTGAATTCCGATGTTGTTAGTCGATCTGCGTGATCACCCCGCGCTGGTGCCGGCAGTGGCTGCCGCGCATGTGCAGGCCTTTGGCGGGCTGCTGCCGGACTGGACCGTCGCCCAGGCCGAAGCCGAGCTGCGTGCCCAGCAACGCGACGCCATTCCCTGCACCTGGTTGGTGCTGGACGCCGGGGACTGGCTGGGCTCGGTCAGCCTGCTGCACGACGATCACGAGCAGATCCGCGGCTGGTCGCCGTGGTTGGCCTCGCTGTACGTGAAACCCGGGGCACGTGGCAGGGGCGTGGGCGCCGCGCTGGTGGCACATGCCATCGCGCAGGCCGCCGCCTTCGGTGTGCCGGAGCTGTACCTGTATTGCGAAGCGTCGATGGTGGCGTGGTATCGCTCGCTGGGCTGGTGCGAACACACCCGGCTGCAGCTCGGGCCGTTGGCCATCACGGTGATGCGGATCGATACGCGTGCCCGATGAGTGCATTGCCTGCACAGCTTCAACCCGTTCGAGCCGAGGTGGGCGAGCACCTACACTTGCCACATTGCGCCGGGTTCCGATGCCGGGCGTTGATGCAGGCGCAACACCGTCCGTTTTCTGATCGCAGAGGTCTGCCATGTCGTCCTTCACCGCCACCGATCACCTGCTGATGGCCCGCGCGCTGCGTCTGGCCGGGCACGGCGCGTGGACCACCCGGCCGAACCCGATGGTCGGCTGCGTCATCGCCCACGGTGAGGAGGTGGTGGGCGAGGGTTTCCACCAGCGCGCCGGTGGGCCGCATGCGGAGGTGTTCGCACTGCAGGCGGCGGGGGACAGGGCGCGCGGTGCCACCGCCTATGTGACGCTGGAGCCGTGCGCGCATTACGGCCGTACGCCGCCCTGCGCGCTGGCGCTGATCGAGGCGGGTGTGGCGCGGGTGGTGGCGGCGATGGCCGATCCGTTTCCGGACGTGGATGGCGGCGGCTTCGCGCTGCTGCGGCAGGCCGGTATCGAGGTCGAAGTAGGCCTGATGGCCGATCAGGCGCGCGCGCTCAATGCCGGTTTCCTGTCGCGGATCGAGCGTGGCCGGCCGCTGATGCGGGTCAAGCTCGCCGGCAGTCTGGATGGCCGCACCGCGATGGCCAATGGCGAATCCAAATGGATCACCGGCGAGGCCGCGCGGGCTGATGTGCAGCAGTGGCGCGCGCGGGCTGGCGCGATCCTGAGCGGTGCGGTGACCGTGCTGGCCGATGATCCGCTGCTGACCGCGCGCCCGGAGCAGGGCGAATTCCTGCCGCCGCTGCGGGTGGTGCTCGATGCCCGGCTACGCACGCTGGCCTGCGCGCGGGTGCGTGAGGGCGACGCGCCGACGCTGTATCTGCACGATCCCGCACTGACCGCACCGGCACTGGCACTGGCAGGGGCCGAGTTCGCCGCCGCGCCGTTGCAGGTCGATGGCCGCTTCGATCTGACCGCGGTGATGGCGCTGCTGGCCGCCCGTGGTATCAACGAGGTGCATGTCGAAGCCGGACCGACACTGTGTGGTGCGCTGCTGCAGGCCGGGCTGGTGGACGAACTGCTGCTCTACATCGCGCCGCTGCTGATGGGCGACAGCGCGCGGCCGCTGCTGGCCGGGCTGGGCATCGAGACGATGACCCAGACCGTGTCGCTGGAGATCGCCGATACGCGCATGCTCGGCAAGGACCTGCGGCTGCTGCTGCGTCCTGCCTGAGCGGACGCTGCCCCCGCTGTCGGCTGCAACAAAAACGGGAGCCCATGGGCTCCCGTTTCAGCTGACGCACTGTCGCGCGGATCAGAAGCTGGCGCGGACGCCGGCCATGTACTGGGTAGTGTCTTCGATGAACTGGATTTCGCCCACCACACCCCAGGTCTTGTTGAAGCTGACCTGGCCGCCGAGGTTGCCGACGAAGGTGGTGTCGATATCGCTGCCGTCCATCACGCCAGCCTTCACCCAGGCTTCGGTGCGGGCCGACGGCTTGCCGCGGACGCCGATGGTGGCGCGACCGGCGGTGGAATGCTCCTTCACGGTGCCGTTGTAGCCGGGCACGCCGGAGACCTTCACCTTGCCGTTCAAGCGCACTGCGGCGATGTCGGCGGTGAAGTCCACGCGATCACTCATGTTCATGTGGTAGCCGATACCCAGCTCCGGCTGGTTCAGCTCGACCTTCAGGCGGGCGCCGTCGCCCAGGCCGTAGCTCTTGGACACGGTGCTATAGCTGCCGAACACGTGGACCTGCGGGGCGATCGCGAACGAGCCGCGGATGTAGCCGCCGTCACCCTTGGGGTCGTCGAGGAAATCGTCGTTGATCTGCAGCTGGGTCCAGCCGCCTTCAACGTAGGTGTAGCTCATGTCCGCGGCCGAGGCGGCGAACGGCGTGGCGGCCAGCAGGGCAGCCAGAATCAGGGTCTTGCGCATGGGGGGTCCTCTTCAGAAATCCGATGTCCATTTCGATCCACCCGTTGCGGGTGGCGGTCGCAGCGTCATGTTGCGGCGCGCAAATTGTAACGAAATCTTCACGTTAAGCCAGCCGTACGATGCCGCTGGTACAATGCGCCGGCCGGTTTTCCGGCAACCACAAACGTCTTCAGGGCGGGGTGCGATTCCCCACCGGCGGTAGGGGCGCAATGCCCGAGCCCGCGAGCGCTTGGCCACGGTGACGTGGACAAGGTCAGCAGATCCGGTCCAATGCCGGAGCCGACGGTCACAGTCCGGATGAAAGAAGACGGTGTCACGGGCCTTGGCGGGTCCGTGCACCTGTATGCCTTGCGGCGTTTTTCGCTCACTTACCGCGGAGAACGTTAGTGAAGTTCCTTCTTCAAAAGTCCGTACATCCATGTGCGGGGATTCAAAGCAGTGCGCTCATCGGGGCCACGGGTGACGCCCGTTACGTGGGGGCGCACTGAATGTTCACTGGAATCATCGAAGGCGTCGGCCGTCTGGCCGCACGCGAACCCCTCGGCGGCGATGTCCGCTTCACCTTCGACGTCGGCAACCTGCCGTTCGAACAGGTGCAGATGGGCGAGAGCATTGCCGTCAATGGCGTCTGCCTGACCGTCATCGATTTCGACGGCAGCAGCTTCAAGGCCGATGCCTCCACCGAAACCCTGGAACTGACCACGCTCGGCGCGCTGGCCGAAGGTGCGGTGATCAATCTGGAGCGCGCGATGCGCCCGACCGACCGCCTCGGCGGGCATCTGGTCAGCGGTCACGTCGATGGCCTGGGCACGGTGCTGTCCATCCATGAGGACGCACGTGCGCTGCGCTGGCGCTTTGCCGCGCCCAAGCCGCTGCTCAAGTACATCGCCAAGAAGGGCTCGATCTGTGTCGATGGCGTCAGCCTCACCGTCAACGAGGCCGATGACGAAGGCTTCGAGGTCGCGCTGATTCCGCACACCGTCGCCAATACCGCTTTTGCCGCCACTGCCGTGGGCAGTGCGGTCAATCTGGAAATCGATCTGGTCGCCCGCTATGTCGAGCGCCTGCTGGGCCAAGGAGCCACGCCATGAGTTTCGCCCCCATTCCCGAACTGCTGGAAGAAATCCGCGCCGGCCGCATGGTCGTGATCGTCGATGACGAGGACCGCGAGAACGAAGGCGACCTGATCATGGCCGCCGAGCTGGTCAGGCCGTCGGACATCAATTTCATGGTCACCCACGCCCGTGGGCTGGTGTGCCTGTCGGTGACCCGCGAGCGCACCGCGCAGCTGGGCCTGACGCCGATGGTGCAGAAGAACACCGCCCAGTTCCACACCAACTTCACCGTCAGCATCGAGGCGGCCGAAGGGGTGACCACCGGCATCTCCGCGCACGACCGCGCCCACACCATCCGCACCGCGATCCAACCCAACGCCAAGCCGTCGGACCTGACCCAGCCGGGCCATATCTTCCCGCTGACCGCGCAGCCGGGCGGCGTGCTGACCCGTGCCGGCCACACCGAGGCGGCCAGCGACCTGCCGCGCATGGCCGGGCTGGAAGCGGCCGGCGTGCTGGTGGAAATCCTCAACGCCGACGGCACCATGGCGCGCCGTCCGGAGCTGGAGGTGTTCGCCCGCGAGCACGGCCTGAAGATCGGCTCCATCGCCGACCTGATCGCCTACCGGCTGGCCACCGAGCACACCGTCGAGCGCGTGGATGAGCGTGAAATCAGCACCGAGTTCGGTCCGTTCCAGCTGGTCACCTACCGCGACCGCATCGCCCACGACCTGCATTTCGCGCTGGTCCGTGGCACCCCGGACAAGGCGGTACCGACGCTGGTGCGGGTGCAGGTGGAAAACCCGCTGGCCGACCTGCTGCACTGGCGTCGCGACGACTTCGGCGTGGCCAATACCGATGCGCTGCGCGCGATCGACGCGGCCGGCAGCGGGGTGATGGTGGTGCTGTCGGCGCCGCGCGATACCGATGCGCTGCTGGCCCGGATCCGCGTCCAGGGAGAGACGGCCGGCAACAGCAAGGATGTGGGCCAGTGGCGCCGCAACGGTGCCGGCGCGCAGATCCTGGCCGATCTGGGTCTGGGCAAGCTGCGGGTGCTGGGCACCCCGAGGCGGCAGATCGGACTGGCCGGTTACGGCCTGGAAATCGTTGAAACCGTGCAGGTGCCGGCCCTGTAACGGCCGGCAAACGGTACTGACGCGTTAAACTTGCTCACCTTTTTGGATCCCCACCTCCCATGAGCCATTACGAAGGCGATCTCCGTCCGGCCGGATCGGCCCGTTTTGCCATCCTCGCCAGCCGCTGGAATGCCCGCATCACCGACGCGCTGGTCGCTGGCGCGCGCCAGAGCCTGGCCGGCAACGGCATCGGCGAGGACGCCATCGACGTGGTGCGGGTGCCCGGTGCGTGGGAAATTCCGCTGGTGGCCGCGCGGCTGGCCGCCGCCGGCCAGCATGCGGCGATTCTCACTTTGGGCTGCGTGATCCGCGGCGATACCCGCCATTACGAGCACGTGGCCGACCGCTGCGCCGAAGGCCTGATGCGTGCGCAGCTGGATTTCGGCGTGCCGGTGCTCAATGGCGTGCTGGCGGTGGAGCGGGTGGAGGATGCCGAGGCGCGCGCCGGCGGCAGCCACGGCAACAAGGGTGAGGAAGTCGCTTTGGCGGCATTGGAAATGGTCAATCTTCTGGAGCAGCTGCCATGAACAACAAGAACAACGGCAGGCCCGCCGGAAAGCCGGTCCGTCGCGACGGTATCGATCCGGTGCTGCGCTCGCGCGCGCGACGTCGTGCGCTGCAGGCGATCTACGCCTGGCAGATTTCCGGTGGCAACGCCGAATCCCTGCTGGCCCAGTTCGCGCACGAGCAGGCGCATGAAGTCGCCGATCTGGCGTACTTCGAGAACCTGCTGCGCGGCGTGCTGGACAACCGCCGTGACATCGACGCGGCGCTGACGCCGTTCGTCGACCGTGGTGTGGAAGAGGTCGACGCGATCGAGCGCGCGGTGCTGCGCGTGGCCGCCTACGAGCTGCGCTACCGTCTGGATGTACCGTACCGGGTGGTGATCAACGAAGCGATCGAGACCGCCAAGCGGTTCGGTTCCGAACACGGCCACACCTACGTCAACGGCGTGCTCGACCGCGCCGCGGTGGAGTGGCGCAAGACCGAGTCCGGCCAGTAACGCTGCGCGCGGCGCCTGTGTCCACCTGCAACGCCGGGGCCGGCATCATCGGCGCCGGCGTTGTCGTTTCCGGGAGTTGAGAAGTGAGCCTTGACGAATTTGGCCTGATCCAGCGCATCGCCGCGCGCACCCGTGCACGTGCGGATATCGCGCTGGGCATCGGCGATGACGCCGCGCTGCTGCAGGTGCCGGACGGGCATCAGCTGGTGGTCACCGCCGACACGCTCAACGCTGGCGTGCATTTCCCGCACGAGACGCCGCCGGCCGACATCGGCTGGAAGGCGCTGGCGGTGAACCTGTCCGATCTGGCGGCAATGGGCGCCACGCCTGCGTGGTGCACGCTGGCGCTGTCGTTGCCGGCGGCCGATCCGGACTGGATCGATGCGTTCGCCGACGGCTTCTTCGCGCTGGCCGACGCCCATGGCATCGCCCTGATTGGCGGCGACACCACGCGCGGGCCGCTGTCGATCTCGATCACCGCGATGGGCTGGGTGCCGGCCGGCCAGGCGCTGAGGCGTGACGGCGCCGGCGTTGGCGATGATGTCTGGGTGACCGGCACGCCCGGCGAGGCGGCGCTGGCGCTGGTGCTGTGGC
>DDVW01000001.1 GCA_002345545.1 Stenotrophomonas sp. UBA2302
CGCGGTTTCTGCGCGAGCACCGGGCGGCCGTCGAGCCAGCGGCGCAGGTCACCGGCCAGTGCTTCGGCGGTGGGATAGCGCTGCCCGGGCTCCTCGGCCAGGGCTTTGAGCAGCACCCGGTCCAGGTCGTTGCGCAGCGGCACGTAATGGCGGTGGTAGGCGTCGCCGGCGTCGCGCACCAGCAGCGAGGGGCGGGTGGTCTCGCTGCCTGCGGTCACCGCCTGCGGGGTGCGCCCGGTCAGCAGCCGGTGCAGCAGCGCACCCAGTCCGTAGACATCGACCGCGGTGCTCGGCGGGGCGCCCAGCAGCTGTTCGGGCGCGGCATAGCCGGGGGTGAGCGCGCGCCACAGCGTCTGCGTGCGCTCGTCCTGGCTGTCGGCGAACTGGCCGATGCCGAAATCGAGCAGGCGCACCTGGCCACTGCCATCGACCAGCACGTTGGAGGGCTTGAGGTCACGGTGGATCACCAGGTTGCGGTGCGCGTAGGCGACCGCGTCGCAGACCTGCAGGTACAGCCGCACCACCGCGCGGGCGTCGGGTGCCTGCGTCTCGCACCAGCGGTCGATGCGCTCGCCCTCCACCAGCGGCATCGCCAGCCAGCAGGTGCCGTCGTCGGCCACACCCGAATCGACCAGGGCGGTGACATTGGGATGGTTCAGGCGCGCCAGGATCGCCGCCTCGCGGCGGAAGCGGTCCGGTCCGCCCGCGCCCAGTGCGCCCAGGGTCAGGATCTTGATCGCCGCCTGCTGCCGCGCCATGCCCTGCTCGCGCCAGCCGCGATAGACCACCGCCATGCCGCCACGCCCCAGTTCCTCCTCGAGGGTCCAGTCACCGAGCCGGCTGCCACGCAAATTGCCACCTGCCGGGTCCAGCGCGGCGTGCGGACGCTGGTGCGCGGCGATCAGCTGTTGCAGCCGCGTGCGCACCGGATCGGGCAGCACCAGCGCGGCCAGCCATGCCGCGCGTCGGTCCTCGGGCAGGTCCAGCCACTGGTCGAAGGCGGCATCGGCCGCCTGCCAGTGGGCGATGTTCTCAGCGTCCATCGCCGCCCTCGTCCAGCATGGCCTGCAGGAACGCGCGGGCACGCTCCCATTCCCGGTATACGGTGCGTTCGGATACTTCCAGCAGGCGCGCGATCTCGCCGAACTCCATGCCGCCGAAATAGCGCAGCTCGACGATCTTGCGCCGCTGCGGGCTGATCGCCTCCAGTGCCTCCAGCCCCTTGTCCAGCGCCAGCGCGGTGGTCATCGCGACCACGGCGTTGTCCGGAATGCGGTCATCCAGATGGACCATCAC
Organism: Stenotrophomonas sp. UBA2302; assembly: GCA_002345545.1. GTDB lineage: Bacteria > Pseudomonadota > Gammaproteobacteria > Xanthomonadales > Xanthomonadaceae > Stenotrophomonas. The sequence continues at coordinate 1,297 of DDVW01000001.1, forward strand.
CTGGCCACCGCCGTGTTTTCCGGCGGCCCGCCGGCGCGCGCGTTCGATCAGGATCCAGCGCATCGCCTTGGCCGAAGCGGCGAAGAAATGGTTGCGGTCGGCCAGCGGCAGCGGCGCGCCCTGGCTGATGCGCAGGTACAGCTCATGCACCAGCACGGTCGGGGTGAACGTGGCTTCGTTGCCATACATGCGCGAATTGGCCAGGCGCAGCAGCTCCGGATACAGCGCCTCGAACACCGCGCCCAGTTGCCCGGGGGCACCGTCGCGGGCCCGCGCCAGCAGTGTGGTGATGTCGGTATCGGCCACGGTTCCCCTCCCTGAGCTTTCGCGGCGACGGTAGCAACCCCGCTGGCCACGGGCAATCTCGCAGAGGTGGCTGTTCCATGACGTGCCGGTCCCACGTTGCAGCTGAAACTGTCGCACTGCACAAAAAACCGTGTTATCAATGCAACCCATGAACGCAGCCCGCGCCAGCTTTTATTTCTGGTACTACTTTCCGAAGCCGCTGGCGGAGGAAGGACTGCGCTCATCCTGAAGAAACTTTCAGACGCATTCCCGAAAGCCGCCAGCGAACCTGGCGGCTTTTTTCATGCCGCCAGCGCTGGGGCAAACCATTCACGTTCTGACTGGAGTCCCCGCAATGCCCCCGCACACCGATGATCTTCGTATCCGCAAGCTCGAGCCGCTGACCTCGCCGGCGCAATTGCTCGCATTGCTGCCCTGCGACGATGACGCCTCGCAGACCGTGGCCGATTCGCGCGCGGCGCTGCATCGCATCCTGCATGGTGAGGATGACCGTCTTGCCGTTGTGGTGGGGCCATGCTCGATCCACGACCCGGTGGCGGCGATGGACTATGCCCGACGCCTGCAGCCGTTGCGCGATGCGCTGGGCGGCGAATTGGAAATCGTGATGCGCGTGTACTTCGAGAAGCCGCGCACCACGGTGGGCTGGAAGGGCCTGATCAACGATCCGGACCTGGACGGCAGCTTCAACATCAACAAGGGCCTGAGCGTGGCCCGTGGCCTGCTGCGTGACATCAACAAGCTGGGCCTGCCGGCCGGCGTGGAATTCCTTGATGTGATCTCGCCGCAGTACATCGCCGACCTGGTGGCGTGGGGCGCGATCGGTGCGCGCACCACCGAAAGCCAGGTGCATCGTGAGCTGGCCTCCGGGTTGTCGTGCCCGGTCGGCTTCAAGAACGGCACCGGGGGTGATGTGAAGATCGCCGCCGATGCGGTCGGTGCGGCCTCGCACCCGCACCATTTCCTGTCGGTGACCAAGGAGGGCGGCACCGCCATCGTCTCCACCGCCGGCAATCCGGATTGCCACGTGATCCTGCGCGGCGGCAAGACGCCCAATTACGACGCCAGCAACGTGCAGGCGGCCAGCGAGGTGCTGGAAAAGGCGCAGCTGCCGGCGCGGCTGATGATCGATGCCAGCCATGCCAACAGCAGCAAGAAGCCGGAGAACCAGCCGCAGGTGATCGCCGATATCGCCACCCAGCTGCAGGCCGGCGAGCAGCGCATCGTCGGGGTGATGATCGAAAGCCATCTGGTGGCCGGTCGCCAGGATCTGGTCGAGGGCCAGCCGTTGACCTACGGGCAGAGCATCACCGATGGCTGCATCGGCTGGGACAGCACGGTGCAGGTGCTGGAGCAGCTGGCCGAGGCGGTGCGCGTGCGCCGCCGTGTGCAGCTGGAAGCGGCGGCCTGAGCCAAGCGTGACCGCTGTACTGGCAGCGGCCATGACGCCCGGTTAATTTAGCGACGGGAGGCGCAAGCCTCCCGTTTGCTGTGGTCACGGGGGCCAGGGTGCCACGTGGCAGGAAGCCTGTTGAATCATTACCAAGGAGAAAATGATGCGTAACCGTATGTGCGGCATGGTGCTGGTCATGCTGCTGGTGCCTGGCGTGGCGCTGGCCAAGAAGGAAGTGGTGGACTCGGGCAGTGGCTGCCTGCAGAACCTGTCGGTGAGTGGCGGCTTCACGTCCGGCAAGCAGTTCCTGGCCTCGACCGACCATGAAGACATCAGTTACGCCGAGGCTTTCCGCAAGACCGTGGCCGCGATCGAGGCCGAAGGCATGGTCGGCATCTATCCGAACGAGCGCACCGGCTATATCGCCGCGGAAAATCCGGTGACCGGCGGTGGTGGCGCCACCGTGCCGTTGCGTACCACGGTGCGCCGCCAGGACGACGGCAGCATCCGCGTGGAAGTGCGTTTCAGCATCAAGGGTGGGCAGATGACGTCCAACAAGACCGTCGGCGCGGGCATGTGCAAGATCGCCGATGCCGCCAGCCTGTGAGCCGGGCAGCGGGGTGAGCGCGGGCGTGCGCTGCTGGTTCCTGTATCTGCTGGAATGCCGTGATGGCAGTTACTACGCCGGCATCAGCACCGATGTGCAGGCGCGCTTCCAGGCGCACGTCGCCGGCAAGGGCGCGCGTTATACCCGCGCGCACCCGCCCCTGCGGATTCTCGGCTGGCGTGCCTATGCCGACCGTTCGGCGGCATCACGCGCGGAATGGCGGATCAAGCAGCTGCCGCGCGATCGCAAGCTGGCCTGGCTGGAGCAGGCAGCCGATTGAGGTAGAGTCGGTCGTGCGATGGCGGTGTCTGATCGCCGCCGCGTCCGGTTGTCCGGGCCCATGGCCGGGCATGCGGCTGCAGCGGCAGGGCGGCGGTGTGCCGGCATCATCCTGAAACCTGGGGGAATTGCGATGGCAGGTTGGTACGAGTTGGACCACAGCAGTGATGGCCAGTTCTATTTCGTGCTCAAGGCGGGCAACGCCGAGGTGATCCTCACCAGCGAGCGCTACACCACACGCGCGGCGGCCGAGAACGGCATCGCCTCGGTGCAGAAAAACAGCGGCGAGGAGGCGCGATACGAGCGCAAGACGGCCAGTGACGGGCGTCACCACTTCAATCTCAAGGCCGCCAACCACCAGGTGATCGGCAGCAGCCAGCTGTATGCCTCGCAGGCGGCGCGCGAGGCGGGCATCACCAGCGTCAAGGCCAATGGCCCCAGCACCACGGTCAAGGACAAGACGGCGGCCTGAGCGCGATCCAGAGAGTGGCCCAGACAGAAAAGCCCGGCATTGCCGGGCTTTTCTGTTGCGGTGGATGCAGGGCTCAGCCCTTCATGCTGCCGGTGTCGATATAGCGCTGGTGCCAGGACAGCGCTTCGGGCAGCAGGTGCGGGGTGTGCTTGCCATAGCTGTCACGGCAGGCGCGATCGAAATAGTCGTTGAGCTGGTCGCGGTAGTGCGGATGGGCGCAGTTGTCGATCACCTTGCGGGCACGGGCACGCGGCGGCAGGCCGCGCAGGTCGGCCAGGCCCTGCTCGGTGACGATGATCGACACGTCATGCTCGGTGTGGTCGACGTGGCTGACCATCGGCACGATCGAGGAGATGCTGCCGCCCTTGACCGTGGACGGGCTCAGGAAGGTGGACAGGAAGCCGTTGCGGGTGAAGTCGCCCGAGCCGCCGATGCCGTTCATGATGCGGCTGCCCATCACGTGGGTGGAGTTGACGTTGCCGTACAGGTCCACCTCGATCATGCCGTTCATGCCGATGCAGCCCAACCGCCGTACCAGCTCCGGATGGTTGGACATCTCCTGCGTGCGCATGATGATGCGCTCGCGATAGAAGGCGATATTGCGCTTGAACTCCTCGTTCGCCTCCGGGCTCAGCGCAAAGCCGGTGCACGAGGCGTAGTCCAGCACGCCGGACTTGAGCAGGTCGAGCATGCCGTCCTGGATCACCTCGGTGAAGGCGGTCAGGCCACGCAGGCCGCTTTCGGCCAGGCCGGCCAGCACCGCGTTGGGGATGTTGCCCACGCCCGACTGCAGCGGCAGCAGGTTGGCCGGCAGGCGGCCCTTGGCCACTTCATGCTTGAAGAACTCGATCAGGTGGCCGGCGATGAGCTTGCTGTCCTCATCGATCGGCTTGAACGGGCTGTTGCGGTCCGGGCCATTGGTGCGCACCACCGCCACGATCTTGTCCGGATCGACCTTGAGCGTGGTCTGGCCGATGCGGTCGTTGGCACTGACCAGCGGGATCGGCTTGCGGTGCGGCGGCAGCGCGGTGCCGTAATAGATGTCGTGCATGCCCTCGATACCGTCGGGCTGCCACTCGTTGACCTCGATGATTACCTTCTTGGCCAGGTCCAGCCAGGTCTTGTTGTTGCCGATCGAGGTGGAGGGCACCAGCGCGCCGTCCTCGCGGATCGCCGACACCTCGATCACCGCGGTGTCGATCTCGCCGTAGAAGCCGAACCAGACGTGCTGGGCGACGTGCGACAGGTGGATGTCGATGTAGTCCAGGGTGCCGTTGTTGATGCGGTTGCGCGCATCCGGATCACTCTGGAACGGCATGCGCATGGCGATACCGTTGGCCTTGGCCAGTGCGCCGTCCAGTTCCGGCGCGGTGGAGGCACCGGTCAGCAGCTGGATCTGGAACGGGCGGCCTTCGGCCTGCACCTGTTCGATGCGCTGGGCCAGCGCCATCGGCACCGCCTTGGGGTAGCCCGAGCCGGTGAAGCCGCTCATGGCGACGGTCTCGCCCGGCTGGATGAGGGCCGCAGCTTGCTCGGCGGAAACGATGCGTTCGCGCAGATGCGCGTTCAGGATGCGTTCGACAGACATGACAGCAGCGAATTCTTGTGGGGACCGGCGATTATCGGCGATCGGGCACGAGGATGTTGTCCGACCTTGGTGGGATGGTTTTTCCGCCGGCCCGCTCTTGTACTGTGCAGTATTGTTTTGCACTGCAGCGTGCAACTTGCGCGCGCAGCCCGCACGATCGCCCTGCATCCCGACGTGGGGGAGGGAGCAAAGCCCGCTGACAGTTCGCTGTCAGCGGGCTTTTTTTATGACTTTTCGCTGAACATCGCGACGGTTGCCGGCGTCGATGCCAGAATCCACGGATGAATCCGTCCGTCCCCGAGTTTCCCGAATCCCTGCAGCCGGTCATTGAACGGGCGCTGGCCCGCCTGAAACTGGCCGCCGCCGACCCGGCGCAATGGCCGCCATCGGCGCGCCTGGAGGCCGGCCTGCGGCAACTGGCCGTGGCCAGCGACTTTGCCATCGACACCCTGTGCCGGCAGCCGGAGCTGTTGACGTTGCTGGACCCGGCCGATCCGCCACCGCTGCCCTTGCCGGTGCTCGATCCGCTGCAGCCCAGCGCCTGGGCCGGCCAGCTGCGCCGCTACCGTGCCGCGGCCTCGACCCGGCTGGTGTGGCGCGACCTGCACGGGCTCGATGACGTCGACGCCACGCTGGCCGGCGCCACCACGTTGGCCGAGGACTGCCTGCAGCTGGCGCTGGCGGCGCTGGAGCAGGAATTCGCCAGCCGCCATGGCGTGGTGCGCGCGGCCGATGGCAGCGTGCAGCGGCTGGTGGTGTTCGGGCTGGGCAAGCTGGGCGGCGGCGAGCTGAATTTCTCCTCGGATATCGATCTGGTCTATGCCTACCCGCATGCGGGCGAGTCCGATGGCGCGCGGCCGCTGGCGGCGGAGGAATATTTCGCCCGGCTCGGCCAGCAGCTGGCGCGGCTGCTGGATGAGACCACCGCCGATGGCTTCTGCCACCGCGTCGACCTGCGCCTGCGCCCGTTCGGCAGTGCCGGGCGCCTGGCACTGTCGTTCGCGGCGATGGACCAGTACTTCCAGCGCGAGGGCCGCGACTGGGAACGCTATGCATGGATCAAGGCGCGCGCGGTGGCCGGCGATATCGCCGCCGGGCAGGCATGGCTGGAAACCCTGCGGCCGTTCGTCTACCGCCGCTATCTGGATTTCACCGCGCTCGACGGCCTGCGCGAGATGAAGGCGGCGATCACCGCCGAAGTCGCGCGCAAGGACCGCCTGGACGACATCAAGCGCGGCCCCGGTGGCATCCGCGAGATCGAGTTCCTGGCGCAGGCGCTGCAGCTGATCCGCGGCGGCCGTGAGCCGGCGCTGCGCGAACGGCGGCTGCTGCCGGCGCTGCGCGCGCTGGTCGAGGCCGGGCAGATGGCGCAAGACGATGGCGATGACCTGATCGCCGCCTACCGCTTCCTGCGACGGCTGGAAAACCGCCTGCAGATGCTGCGTGACGCGCAGACCCACCTGCTGCCGGGTGACGCACCGGAGCGCGAGCGCATCGCGCTGACGATGGGCTATGCCAGCAGCGATGCCCTGCTGGCGGCGCTGGAGCAGCAGCGGCAGCGGGTCAGCCGCGAGTTCGATGCGCTGCTGGCGCCACGCAGGGGACAGGCGGCGCCGGATGTGCTGTCCAGCTACTGGCGGGTGCTGCCCGGCGGTGGCAGTGCCGAGGTACTGGCCGAGGCCGGTTTCGCCGATGCCGGCGGTGCCGACCAGTCGTTGCGCGAATTCGCGCAGTCGCTGGGGGTGAAGTCGCTGTCGGATGTCGCCCGCGCGCGGCTGGACCGGGTGTTGCCGGCGCTGCTGCATGCGGCGGCCTGTTCACCGCAGCCCGATGCCGCGCTGCGGCGCGTGCTCGGCCTGCTGCAGGCGATCCTGCGCCGCACCAGCTATCTGGCGCTGCTGGACGAGCAGCCCAGTGCGCTGACCCGGCTGGTCAACGTGCTGGCGCGCAGCGCGCTGTTGTCCGAGCGGCTGGTGGGGTTTCCGCTGTTGCTGGATGAGCTGCTGGACACCCGCGTCGGCGGGCCGCTGCCGGAGGTGGCGGACATGCAGGAGGGCTGTGCCACGGCGCTGGATATCGATGACCCGGAAGCGGCATTGCGCCTGCTCAACGAAGTGCGGCTGGCGCTGAGCTTCCGTATGGCGCTGGCCTTCCACGACGGGCGGCAGGGAGCGGTGGAGTGCACCCGGCAGCTGGCGCAGCTGGCCGATGCGGTGGTGGTGACGGTGCTGGAAATGGCCACGCGCGACATGCGCAGCGCCCACGGCGAGGTGCCCGGCGGGCGCTTTGCGATCATCGGCTACGGCAGCCTGGGCGGGCTCGAATTGGGTTTCGGCTCGGATCTGGACCTGGTGTTCCTGTACGACCACCCGGCCGGCGCCGGGGAAAGCGACGGCCCGCGTCCGCTGGAGAGCAGCCGCTGGTTCGCACGGCTGGCGCAGAAGGTGATGGCGCTGCTGGCCGCGGTCACCGCCGCCGGCCGGCTGTACGACATCGATGTGCGGTTGCGGCCCGATGGCGGCAAGGGCGCGCTGGTGTCCTCGCTGGCCAGCTATGCCGAGTACCAGCGCGAGCGTGCCTGGACCTGGGAGCACCAGGCGCTGGTGCGCGCCCGTGCGATTGCCGGCGAGCCTTCGCTGCTGGCCGATTTCGAACAGGTGCGCACGGCCACGCTGTGCCGCCCGCGTGAGGCGGCCAGCCTGTTCGATGACGTGCTGAAGATGCGCGCACGCATGCGTGCCGAGCTGGACCGCAGCGATGCGGCACGGCTGGACCTGAAACAGGGTGCCGGCGGACTGGTCGATCTGGAATTCGTGCTGCAGGCCGGGGTGCTGGCCGGGGCCGCGGGTGATGTGGCGCTGTGCGTGCCGCGCGAAACCCCGGCGCTGATCGACGCGCTGCGGGCGACGGCGTGGCTGCCGGCCGATACCGCGCAAGCCCTGCATGCCGCCCACGCCACGCTGCTGGATGCCGGCCTGCATTGCACGCTGGACCGGCGCCCGCGCATCACCACACCGACCGCGGAGATCGAGGCCGCCTGCGCGGTGATCAGCGCCGCCGCGGTCGCGCAGGGACTGCCGTTCGAGCCCGGAGCCTGAGAGCCGGGAAAGAGGTCAGGGTACGGGCGAAGCCCGGCGATAACCGCCAGCATGCGGCTTCGCTCCTGGCCTCTCCGGCGCTTCGCGCCACCTTCCCGCACAGGGAGAAGGAATCCTCACGCGCCGGTTTACGACCGTGCCGGCGCCATCTTCCACAGCAGGGCGCGGAACGGCGCCAGCAGGCACACACCGATGGCCAGCTTCACCGCCAGGTCGCCCAGCGCCCAGGTGACCCATGGCAGCGTCGAACCGGCAAAGGCGATCGACCAGAAGATCGCCGTGTCCACGGTGGCGCTGCAGGTGGTGGCGACCATCGGTGCGCGCCACCAGCTGCCGGCGCGCAGGCGGTCGAACACGGTGATGTCCAGCAGCTGCGCGACGATGAAGGCGGTGCAGGAGGCCACGGCGATACGCGGGGTGGCGATCCAGATCGACAGCAGCACGGCGATGGCGAAACCCACCCATGCCACCTGCCGGGCCGCGCGCGGGCCGAAGCGGCGGTTGATCAGGTTGCTGACCAGGAACGCGACCGGATAGCTGAACGCCCCCCAGGTCAGCCAGTCGTTGATCGGGTACTGCACCAGCACGTTCGAGCCCAGCACCACCGCACCCATCGCCAGCACCGCCAGCAGCAGCGCAGGCAGGGTGAGCGGGGCGAAGCGGATGGAGGCGTTCAACGACATGGCGACAGCAGGCAGCAACGCCGGGGACGGCGCGGCAGTTCGGGAAAGGGGGGCGGCCATTGTAAGCAGCCGCGCTGTATGGCGCTTCACCGGGATGCGCTGGATGTCCGCGCGTGCCGGGCCCGTCGCGCCGTACTTACAGCCCCAGCCGGGCCTTCACCTCGGCGGCGATGCGTGGGGTCTCGCGCAGCGGTTCGACCGGCTGTGACGGATCGGCGTCCAAGGCCGCGAGCGCTTCCAGCAGGCGGCCGCGTTCGATCAGCGCGGTCTGGAAATGGCGCAGCCGTGCCTGTGCACGGTTGCCGAGCATCACGCTGACCGGCACCCGGGTGGCGCAGGCCTCGGAAAGCAGGTTCACCGAATCGGGCGTGCAGACAATGCGGTGGGCCCAGCCGAGCAGGCCGGCGTAGGGATTGGAGCCGTCGCCGCCATCGCTCCAGATCACCCCGGGTACATCGTCGAAGGCCTGCAGCAGCGCCTGCGTCACCGCACGCGGGGTGCGTCGCGAGGTGGTCGCCAAGATGCTGCCGCCTTCGGCGCGGACCTGCGCGGCCAGCTGCCGGAACAGCGGCACGATCTCCTCCAGCTGCCACGGGGCGTGGTCGGTGGGACCGCCGACCAGCACCGCGGTACGCGGCCCGGGCAACTGTTCGAAACTGGAAAACGCGGCGCGGCCACAGGCCAGCCACTCGTCCGATACCGGGTTCAGGCTACCCAGCAGGGTGAGTACGTTGTCGCCGTGCAGGCGGTCGTGGGCCGGGGCGACCACCAGGTCCCAGTGGCGGGGGTTGAGGCGCGGATCAAGAATCTGCACCGTGCGCGTGCCCTGCCGGCGCAGCAGCCGCAGGGCACCTGCCGCCTGCCGGCCACAGCCGATGGCCAGCCCCGGGGAGGCGCCGGCCATGCGCAGGAAGTCGTCGCCGAACCCCTGCATCGCCCCGGGCAGCAGCCGCGGGGCGAACCAGCGCCACGGCGCCTTGGGCTGCAACCGCAGCCGGTGCTGGCCGCCCAGCTGCAATGCCGATGCCAACGCGACGGCCTGGCGGACATTTCCGGCGCGGCCGTCGGTGATCGTCCAGGGAAGCATCGATCGTTTCGCGTGTGGCATTAATTCGTTTCATCGTGGCTGGGTGTTGCAACAGTCGTGGCGCCCTACACTGTTGCCACTCGTCGTCGTGCCATTGTCCGGCGCTTTCCGGCACAAGACCACGACCGTAGCCAATTCACCACGGAGTTTCCATGTCCGACGTCTTCACCGATGCCGCGCTCGACCAGCTGTTCCGCACCGCCCGCACCCAGAACGCCTTCCAGGACCGCCCGGTGGAAGACAGCCAGCTGCGCGCGCTGTACGACCTGCTGAAGTGGGGGCCGACCTCGGCCAACAACAGCCCGGCGCGCTTCGTGTTCGTCAAATCGGCCGACGCCAAGCAGAAGCTGGCGCCGGCGCTGTCGGAGGGCAACCTGGCCAAGACGATGGCCGCACCGGTCACGGTGATCGTCGGTTTCGACCAGGATTTCCACGAGAAACTGCCGTACTTGTTCCCGCACACCGATGCCAAGGCCTGGTTCGACGGCCCGCGCGAGGGCCGCCACGAGGCCGCGTTCCGCAACGGCACCTTGCAGGGCGCCTACCTGATCCTGGCCGCGCGTGCGCTGGGGCTGGATGCCGGCCCGATGTCGGGCTTCGACAACGCCAAGGTCGATGCGGCGTTCTTTGCCGGCACCGCGATCAAGTCCAACTTCCTCGTCAACCTCGGCTATGGCGATCCGGCCGGCGTGTTCCCGCGCCTGCCGCGGCTGTCGTTCGATGAGGCCGCACGCATCGAATAACCCCACTGCCGGCAGCCCCTGTCCGCTGCCGGTGCCTGCAACCGAACACAACCCTTTCCCGTCTTTTCCGGAGAATCCCATGAACACTGTTTCCAAGCTGCTGCTCCCGCTGGCCCTGGCCGCCGCCGTCACCGCCTGCTCCAAGCCGGCCGAGACCACCGCGCCAGAAGCCGCTCCTGCTGCAACCGCTACCGCGCCGGCCGAAGCCGCCCCGGAAGTGGCCGCGATCGAAGTGGCGTCCGGCACCTACACCCTCGACCCGACCCATACCGACGTGCTGGCGCAGTGGAGCCACTTCGGCTTCTCCAACCCGAGCGCGCACTTCGGCAAGGTTGAGGGCACGCTGGTGTACGACGCCGCCGATATCGGCAAGTCGAGCGTGGAAGTGACCCTGCCGCTGTCGGGCCTGAACAGCTTCACCGCCAAGTTCGACGAGCACCTGCGCAGTGCCGATTTCTTCGATGCCGCCAAGTTCCCGGTCGCCACCTTCAAGAGCACCAAGGTGGAAGTGGCCGGCACCAACAAGCTCACCGTGACCGGCGACCTGACCATCAAGGACATCACCAAGCCGGTGGTGCTGGATGTCACCGTCAACGGTGGCGGCGAGCACCCGATGCTGAAGGTGCCGTCGGTCGGCTTCGATGCCAGCACCACGATCAAGCGCAGCGACTTCGGCGTCGGTGCCTATGCGCCGAACGTCGGTGACGAGGTCAAGATCCGCATCACCACCGAAGCCTCGATTCCGAAGGCCGAGGAAGCCAAGGCCGAGTAACCGGCCCGCGCTGGCCGCAGCGGTCAGCGGCTGCAACAACAAAGGCCCGCCATCACTGGCGGGCCTTTGCATTTGGCCGGTGTGCGACGCCGGCCGCGTTATTCGCAGCGCGCGGCGGTGATCACATTGCCGGCATCCACGTACACGCGCAGGCGGTCGCGGCGGATGTCGCGGGTGGTGATGGTGGCCGGGCCGATCGGATTGACCAGGCCGGCGCCACTTTCCTGCTTGAGCCGGCGCACGGTGGCTTCATCGTTGACCTTGCCGATCGCCCATTGCAGCGAGGTGTCGTTGCACAGGCCCGGCAGCGGTGCCGGCGCCGCTGCCGAAGCGGCGGGCGGCGGCGTGCTCTGGCAGGCGCCCAGGGTGGTGGCCAGCAGGGCGGCCGCCAGCGCGGCGCCGAGAGCGGGGAAGCGGGGGCGTGAGGGGGTCATGGGCATGTTCCGGGCGCGGCGGGAGGGGCCGAGCATAGCAGCGCCGATGCAGCCGCCGGTAGGCGGAAAAAGGTCATCCGGCCGCGTCCTGATCGGCCTTCCAGTAGCCGGTGGCGCGGATCCATTCCTTCGGCACCTGCAGGTGGCCTTCGATGAATTTGCGCATCATCCGCGCGCGGCTGGACTCGGTGGCGATCCAGTAGTGCGTGTCGCCGTCGGGCTGCTCGAAATCCACCAGCGCGTCCTCCAGCAGGGTGCTGCTGGACGCATCGAAGCCGTTGCGCTCGAACCATGACACCGTCACCTGCGCATCGCTGTGCAGCGGCTGGCGGTCGCCCTCTTCGGGAATCTCGATGAACACCTCGGCCACCGCGTCGTCCGGCAGTTCCTCCAGCCGGCGTGCGATCGCCGGCAAGGCGGTTTCATCGCCGATTAGCACATAGCAGTCGAAATCATCGGCAATCAGGTGCGAGCCGCGCGGGCCGGCCACCACCAGTTCATCGCCGGGCTGCGCGTTGGTCGCCCAGCGGCTGGCGGCACCGTCGCCGTGCAGTACGAAATCCAGCACCAGCTCGCCGGCCTGCGCATCGTAGTGGCGCGGTGTGTAGTCGCGGGCCGGGGACGGCGGCAACCCTTGCGGATAGCGCGGGCCGTGTTCGGTCAGCTCCGGCAGCACGAAGGTGCCCTCGCTGTTGGGGAAGAACAGCTTGACGTGGTCGTCCGCGGCGCGGCTGTCAAAGCCCTGCAGCGCCTCGCCGCCGACGACGATGCGTTGCATGTTCGGGGTCAGGCGCTGGCTGCGCAGCACCTGCAGCGAGCGGAAGTGGGGGACGAGGCGGATCTGCGTGGAGGCATGCGATGTCATGGCGTTACCTGGGGTCAATGGCGGCGGTGGCCGGGGTGACCTGGCTGGATCGCTCTGGCTGGGTCGGTACGGGGAAAGGGCGGTTCATTCGGGATGCGTCTCTTGCACCAGCGCGGTGGCCGCATCCAGCAACGTGGTGAGGCGTTCGATATCGGCGTCCTGCCAGCGGCCGTGGCGCAGCATCATCGCCCGGGTCAGCTGCTGCATCGCCTCGCGGACCGCTGGCGGCAGGTTGGCCTTGGTGATCGTGCGCGCGCTGTGGCGCGTGCGCAGCAGCGCGTCGTCGATCTGTGCCTGCTGCAGCTTCAGCTGCGCACGGCCGAGGGCGGTGAGGTGGTAGCGCTTGCGCCCGCCGTCCTCCTCGGCACGCACCCAGCGCAGGTTCTCGAAATCGGCCAGCAGCGGGTACACCGAGCCGGGGCTGGGCGTATACACACGCAGGAACATCTCGCCGACCTGCTGGATCAGCTCATAACCGTGCCGCGGCGCCTGGCCGAGCAGCGACAGCAGCAGCAGCCGCAGGTCGCCACGGCCCAGTGGGCGGGACGCACTGTGGGAGCGGGATTGGGAGACGGTCATCCGGATTTTTTCGATATATCGGAATTTGCAAAACGATATATCGGAAACCTCCGGGCGGCCAATTGCCCGTTGCAACGCTGTGTTGCCGGCGCCCCCGGTCACTGCCCATTGGCACGGCGGCAATCGATGCTGCAGGGCAGCATTGTCGCCACCGCCCCGTCATCGGCCAGTCCGCAGGTCGCCACGGTTGCCGGCATGGTGATGCGGGAGCCGCAGATGGCTGTCCTGTCATGTCCAGCGGCCGGTCATCGCGTTGTCGTCATTTGTCTGCCGGACAGCGGCTTTTCCCTTGCCATACGCGGGCGTAGCCACCTTTGAAGGGCAACGGTTGCGCTACACTTCCGAGCTCAAAATTAAAAACGAGCGCACGCAAGCGCGCAGTAACTGGGAGCGCCAATGAACTGGTTGAATGAAGTGCTGAACAACGATCCGAACCCCCTGGAAACACAGGAGTGGATCGAGTCGTTGAAGGCCGTTATCGATGTCGAGGGCCCCGCGCGCGCGCATCAGCTGCTGGAAGGAATGGTAGAACTGAGCCGCCGTTCGGGCGCCTACCTGCCGTTCTCTCCCACCACCGAGTACGTCAACACCATCGCCCCGCAGCTGGAGGCCAAGAGCCCCGGTGATGCCGACCTGGAATGGCGCATCCGCTCCATCATCCGCTGGAACGCGATGGCGACCGTGGTCCGTACCAACCGCAAGCCGGGCGACCTGGGCGGCCACATCGCCTCCTTCGCCTCCGGTGCCACCCTGTACGACGTGGGCTTCAACCACTTCTGGCGCGCCCCGAGCGAGAACCACCCGGGCGACCTGCTGTTCATCCAGGGCCACAGCTCGCCGGGCATCTACGCCCGCGCCTTCCTCGAAGGCCGCATCAGCGAGCAGCAGCTGGACAAGTTCCGCATGGAAGTGGACGGCGGCGGCCTGTCCTCGTACCCGCACCCGTGGCTGATGCCGGACTTCTGGCAGACCCCGACCGTGTCGATGGGCCTGGGCCCGCTGGCGGCGATCTACCAGGCGCAGTTCATGAAGTACCTGGAGAACCGTGGTCTGATCGAGAAGTCCGACCGCAAGGTGTGGTGCTTCATCGGCGACGGCGAGTCGGACGAGCCGGAAACCCTCGGCGCCATCGCNNGGCAACGGCAAGATCATCCAGGAACTGGAAGGCGTGTTCCGTGGCGGCGGCTGGAACGTCATCAAGCTGCTGTGGGGCGGTTACTGGGATGCCCTGCTGGCCAAGGACACCAACGGCGTCCTGAAGAAGCTGATGATGGAAACCGTCGACGGCGAATACCAGAACTGCAAGGCCTTCGGCGGTGCGTACACGCGTGAGCATTTCTTCGGCAAGTATCCGGAAACCGCCGCGATGGTCGCCGGCCTGTCCGACGACGACATCTGGCGCCTGAACCGTGGCGGCCACGATCCGCACAAGGTGTACGCCGCCTACCACCAGGCGGTGAACACCACCGGCATGCCGACCGTGATCCTGGCCAAGACGGTCAAGGGCTACGGCATGGGCAGCGCCGGCGAGTCGCTCAACCCGACCCACCAGACCAAGAAGCTGGACGACGATTCGGTCAAGCATTTCCGCGACCGCTTCAACATCCCGGTCACCGACGCGCAGCTGGCCGACGGCCAGGTGCCGTTCTACCACCCGGGCCCGGATTCGCCGGAAGTGAAGTACCTGCAGGAGCGTCGCGCCGCACTCGGCGGCCACCTGCCGCAGCGCCGGCAGAAGGCCAGCAAGTCCTTCACCGCGCCGAAGCTGGAAACCTACGAGCGCCTGCTCAAGGATTCGGGCGAGCGCAGCTATTCCACCACCATGGCCTTCGTGCAGACGCTCAACATCAGTCTGCGCGACAAGGAGCTGGGCCCGCACCTGGTGCCGATCGTCGCCGACGAAGCACGCACCTTCGGCATGGAAGGCCTGTTCCGCCAGATCGGCATCTACGCCCCGTACGGGCAGAAGTACAAGCCGGTCGATGCCGACCAGCTGATGTACTACCGCGAGGACCAGTCCGGCCAGGTGCTGCAGCAGGGCATCAGCGAGCCGGGCGCCATCGCCTCGTGGATGGCCGCCGGCACCAGCTACTCGGTGTCCAACGTGCCGATGCTGCCGTTCTACATCTACTACTCGATGTTCGGCTTCCAGCGCGTGGGCGACCTGGCGTGGATGGCGGCGGACATGCGTACCCGCGGCTTCCTGCTCGGCGGCACCGCTGGCCGCACCACGCTCAACGGTGAAGGCCTGCAGCACGAAGACGGCTTCAGCCACATCGTCGCCGGCGGCATTCCCAACGTGCGCAGCTACGATCCGACCTTCGGTTATGAAGTCACCGTCATCGTCCAGCACGGCACCAAGGCCATGATGGAAGACCAGATTGACGAGTACTACTACATCACCCTGATGAACGAGAACTACACCCACCCGGCCATGCCGGAAGGTGCAGCCGAGGGCATCATCAAGGGCATGTACCTGCTCACCGACGCCGGCAAGCCGAAGAAGAACGAGCTGCGCGTGCAGCTGCTGGGCAGCGGCACCATCCTGCGCGAGGCCATCGCCGCGGCTGAGCTGCTGGACAAGGATTTCGGCGTCACCGCCGACATCTGGTCCTGCCCGAGCTTCAACGAGCTGCGTCGCGACGGTTTCGACGCCGAGCGCTGGAACCGCCTGCATCCGGAAGCCGAACAGCGCAAGCCGTACGTCACCCAGCTGCTGGAGGGCCGCCAGGGCCCGGTCATCGCCGCCACCGACTACGTCCGCGCCTTCGCCGACCAGATCCGCGCCTTCGTGCCGGGCACCTACTCGGTCCTGGGCACCGACGGCTTCGGCCGCTCCGACACCCGCGCCAATCTGCGTCGTTTCTTCGAAGTGGACCGCTACTACATCGCGCATGCGGCCATTGCGGCGCTGGCGAAGGACGGCAAGATGACCGCGAAGGACGTCGCCCGGGCGATCAAGCAGTATGGGATTGATCCGGAGAAGGCGAATCCTGTTGGGGTTTGACACAACAGAATGAAGGGGAGCGACTTCGGTCGCTCCTTTTTTTACTTGGACTTGGCCGGGGTCATCAACCTAGCTTGCAAATCACAAGTCCGGCGTTAGACTTAATGCGCTTTTTAGCGGTTCCGCGTTTGCCGAGCGGAATGGTCGGGCGTTTCGCCAGACGGGGAAAGATTGCGTGGGTTTATCGCCGTAAAGCCGGTACCCGGNNCCGGGTACCGGCTTTACGGCGCATCACTGTAAAAAGCAACGGCGGTTAGATGAGCGATCCGCGGGACAAGCTTTTCGAAAAGCTGGCCATCAAGGGGCTGCGCGTGAGGCCCTTCGATGGCTTTATTTTTTTGGGTAACCGGAATATCTGGTTGATCTCTTCCTTGGCGTTCACTTACACAATTCATTCTCTCAACGGAAATAATGGTTGACGAGATTGCCGGATGCCACTACAGTTCGTACTAGGTGCTGAACACACCTTCGTAGGCGGAAGCCGCTCCCGACAGTTAAAGCGGCTTTTTCTCGTCTGTAGGTTTTGTATTGCCCCGGAGTGCGGGACAATAACGACTTATGGCCGGGTGGCGCGCAGCTATACAAGACCCGAAAGGGGAAATCTGCGGGCGGCCCTACGACCGTGTTCAAGCACCCGGCCGCCTCTCTGAACAGGAGGCGAAATTGAACGAATCGTAGGAGGCCATCATGGCTGCTCAATCAACTGTTACCCGACTCCCAGTCGAGTTCGTCCGCCAACCTGCTGCCAGCGCGCTCAGGTTCAAGAACCGCAAGAAACTCCCGGTTCACCGTCTCCCGTTTGTCGATACCGTCCCCGGCAAGCTTGGCTTGTCCTTCTGGGCCGTGCCCAAGACCGGCGGCTACTTCGGCGGCAACGAGACGGGCTGCGCTCTGGCGCGCATTTACATGAAGCACCTCAAGGAACACGGCATCGGCTTCGCAGGCGGCAACCTGCAAGGCATGGTGCTGGACATGTTCGACTGCAATAACAGCGACGACCCGGAAGTCAGCGCGCTGCGGGGTCAGGTGGTCGGCTTCTTCGTCGAGCTGGAGCGCTGGTTGGCCGGTGCCGCCAAGTACCTGGAAGGTGGGTTGGACAAGCACGACAACAAGACCCTTCTCAAGGCCGCCAACGCGGGCCTGAACTTCGACAACGAGGCGTACATGGCCTCCCTGTCAGACGAAGATGAGGAGGAGTGAGCCATGAACAGCATCGTCACCCTGAACGACACTGGCTGTCCGGTCACCACCTCGCTGGCCATTGCCGAAGGCGTGGGCAACCCGCACTCGTCCGTCATCAAGCTGATCCGCCAGAACACCAGTGATCTGGAGGAGTTCGGACTTCTGGATTTCAAATCCGAAAGTACAGGGGGCCGCCCCACAGAGTACGCCCTACTCAACGAACAGCAGTCCACCCTGTTGCTGACCTACATGCGCAACAACGATGTGGTGCGCGAGTTCAAGAAGCGGCTGGTCAAAGCCTTCTTCGAGCTGGCCCAGCAGCGCCAGGCCCCCAGCGTGGAGAACCTATCCCGACTGGAGATCCTGCAACTGGCCATGCAGTCCGAGGAGGAGCGCTTGCGGCTAGAGCAGGAGAAACGCCAGCTCGAACATCAGATCGAGGAGGAAGCGCCCCGCGTTGCCTTCGCCAAGCAGGTGGAGATTTCCCAGGACGCCATCAGCGTGGCGCAAGCAGCCAAGATACTCGGCACCGGCCAGCGCCGACTGTTCGCGTTCCTGCGCCAGGTTGGCTGGGTTTCCCGGCGCAATGAGCCATATCAGACCAGGATCGAAGCCGGTTATCTGGACGTGAAGCTGGGTAGCTGGGAGCACCCCAACCACGGCCTGCAACAGTCCGTCACCGCGCTGGTGACCGGCAAGGGCCTCGCCAAACTGCAAAAGCTATGGAGCCAACACCACAGGGAGAAAGCTGCATGACCGAAATGCCCGACAACATCCTGCATCTGCCGGGCTACGAGGTGCTGGGCTGCAAATCCACTGACGATGAGATGCACTTCCAGGTGGATGCGCCCGAGCCCAGCGCCTGCGAGCAGTGCGGCGTAATGGGTGAATTCGTGCGTTTTGGCAAGCGTGATGTGGCTTACCGCGATCTTCCTATCCACGGCAAGCGGGTCACCCTCTGGGTGATCCGTCGCCGGTATACCTGCCGGGCCTGCAAAACCACTTTCAGGCCCCAGCTACCAGAGATAGTGGACGGCTTCCGCATGACGCTGCGGCTGCATGAATACGTGGAGAAGGAGTCTTTCAACCACCCCTACACCTTCGTGGCGGCCCAGACCGGCCTGGACGAGAAGACGGTGCGCGACATCTTCAATGTCCGAGCCGAGTTCCTGGGGCGCTGGCACCGTTTCGAGACGCCCCGCATTCTGGGCATCGACGAGCTGTACCTGAACAAGCGCTACCGCTGCATCCTGACCAACATCGAGGAGCGAACCCTGCTCGACCTGCTGGCCAGCCGCCGTCAGGACGTGGTGACCAATTACCTGACAAGGCTGAAAGATCGTCAGAAGGTCGAGATCGTCAGCATGGACATGTGGAACCCCTACCGGGCAGCGGTCAAAGCAGTGTTGCCGCAGGCCCGCATCGTGGTCGATAAGTTCCATGTGGTGCGCATGGCCAATGAAGCCTTGGAGAAGGTGCGCAAGGGCCTCAGGAAGGAGCTGAAACCCTCCCAGAGCCGAACTCTCAAGGGAGACCGGAAAATCCTACTGAAACGCGCTCATGAAGTCTCAGACCGGGAACGGCTGATCATGGAGACTTGGACAGGTGCATTTCCGCAACTGCTGGCAGCCTACGAGCACAAAGAGCGCTTCTACGGCATCTGGAACGCCACTGCCCGGCCCCAGGCAGAAGCCGCTTTGGACGAGTGGATAGCCACCATCCCCAAGGGTCAGAAGGAAGTCTGGAGCGATCTGGTCAGGGCGGTGGGCAATTGGCGCGAAGAGATCATGACCTACTTCGAGACGGACATACCCGTCACCAACGCTTACACGGAGTCCATCAACCGCTTGGCCAAGGATAAGAACCGTGAGGGGCGTGGTTACTCGTTCGAGGTGATGCGGGCACGAATGCTCTACACCACGAAACACAAGAAGAAGGCCCCGACTGCGAAGGTCTCTCCGTTCCAAAGGCAAACCATCGGTTACGGCGTGCCGGATTTCGCAGAGGAACTCAACTACGGGGTCGATCTATCAACCATCTGATGGTGGTATCGGGTTGATGGGGTCAAGGTGCCCCGTCAACCATTAAATCCGCATACCCATTTTTTTATGTGGTGGATCAGTTGACGCCACTAGAAATCAGCCCGTTTCCCTCAGGGACGCTATCTATCGGGAGGCTGTGAAGTCTCCGGATATCGAGAAGCGGCTACGGTTGGCAGAAGAGTTCAAAGACTGGGCCGACGATGGTCATTACCATGACCTGCTGACATTTGAGGAGCACATCGCTCAGATGTCTGAGGTAATTGTTTTGGCGCTGGAAAGTCCGGGCGCCTTGGCTGAGCTGGGGATGTTCAGTGCGATTGAGAGTTTTCGATCGAAACTGGTGATATTCGTTGCTTCCACCCACTACGAGCAATCATCTTTCATTAGATTGGGGCCTCTGAAATTCTTAGAGAACTCTCTCGATAATGTGGCCGAGGTCTTTCCATGGATGACGGACGGTGTGCGATCAGTGCCAGATCCCGAGTGGTTAGATCAATCTGCTTCCGAAGTTTTCGAGGCGCTTACCGAGCGATTGAAGCCGGCCAAGAATGAGGTTCCATTCAGGAGTGCTGAGTGGCTCCACGTAACTTTGCTCGTATGTGACCTTATCTGGATTATGTCGGCCCTGACGATAACCGAGGTCACTGGATACTTGCAGAAGATGGGTATTGAGGAATCTCTGGTTGATCTTAGAAGGCGCCTTTTCCTTCTTGAGAAGCTTGGCGTTATTAGGGTCGTCGCGAGATCAAATCAGCGATTCTATGTATCGCTGCGAAGCGAGCAGTTTTTGAATTTCAAGATATCACCCACCGAGCTTGATCTCGCCCGTCTACAGATGGACGCGGTCGCGTACTACGAGAGAAACGACAAGAAGCGTCACAAGGCCCTAGTTGAAGGAAGGAGAGCATGATTTCCTCGGAGTCCAGCCTGATCAAGAAGATTTCCGACGTCGGTGGCATGCTTCCTGCACAGGTGGCGGCGATTGCCCGGACATCTCCGTTGCGATACAAGAGTTTCGCTATCCGGAAGAGAAATGGTGGAATCAGAACTGTTGCACAGCCCGCTCGGGAGGTGAAGTTTCTCCAGAGTATTCTCAAGTCTCTGATGGAGCCGCTACTACCATTTCACGAGAGCATTGCGGCTTACAGGCCAGGGGACTCCATAAAAAAGAACGCATTAAGGCATTCCAATTCGCGATTTCTTTTAAAAATGGATTTCGTGAATTTCTTTCCTTCAATTACCGCTCGTGATGTCGGTCTTCACTTGCAAAAGTATTGCCCCCGCCTCGTTAATGAGGACGACGTCGAAGCATTTACTTACATATGCTGCTGGGCGGAGAATCGCTCGTGGCCCCTGAGGTTATGTATTGGAGCTCCATCTTCGCCGTGGTTGTCAAACTCGATACTTTTTGATATTGATTCCGCCATTCAGGATGAGGTTTCGAGTCTCGGCGTAACCTATAGCCGATATGCCGACGATCTAACCTTTTCATGTAGTGAAAAGGGGGTTCTTGGGTGCATTCCTAATATCGTAGATAAGATTATTTCATCTGCAGATTATCCGCGTTTATCCGTGAATCACGAGAAGACCATTCACGCTTCTCGTGCGACTAATCGAACGGTCACGGGGATTGTACTGACGCCCGGTGGAGACTTGTCGGTGGGTCGCGAAAGGAAACGCCAGGTCAGAGCGATGCACCATAAGCTGGTTCTCGGTGTGTTGAACGAAGAAAAGAAAGAAGAGCTTGAGGGGTTGATAAACTTTATTGAAAGTATCGAGCCTGGATTTAGGCTTCGGCTAAGTAGAAAGACCCTTCCTAGAACCGGTTGAAAAACCAAAACAGGGGTCAGAGCGAATTAAATCTGCTTCTGGTTGGGAAAAACAGGGGTCAGGAAAATCAGGGGTCAGAGTCAATTAAATCTTCTTCTGGCTGGGGCTGTCTGGTGCTGATGTTTCTTGAGTCTGCTTTCGGGGTCTTCCGGCTTTTCGTGGGATGATGCTGCGGCCCAGTTGTGCTTCGATGGCGCTGCGGAAGCGGTCGTTGCCCATAGGTTGCTGGTGATGCAGGTGCTGGGCGAAGCGCGAGGCGTCTTCAGCAGTGGCCTGTTGCACAAGCTCGTGTGACGTCCTCCCTGTAATTCGGACCAGCCAGAAGTAGAGGATTCGGCGACACTCAGGCCTAAGGAGGCCCGTCGCCATGAAGAAGTCCAAGTTCACCGAAGAGCAGA
>DDVW01000018.1 GCA_002345545.1 Stenotrophomonas sp. UBA2302
GATAACGGGGGTGAACCCAGCGCTGCAAATGCCAATATGCGCTGATCGACGCCCGCCTTCGAGTTGAGTGCCCCGGTCAGACGGGCGTAGAGCACCCACAGCTTGCATAGGCGCTTCAGGTTCTCGTGCTTGATCCTACCGAAGCGAGCGTTCCTCTCCGTCGCGGTGCCAACCTTCGTGATCCACGAAATGACGTTCCAATCATCCTCGTGAAACTTCAGCCCGTCCGGAAGTCGCCCCAGCACGTCGTCGCGGATATCCCGAAACGCGCTGTTGGCTCCTTGCTCTTCCAGCCAGGTTGCAAGCTCAGAGGCACGCATCACTCGCTCCTGTTTTCCTGCGCTTGCTTGATCTGGTCAATGACCTCATGGATGGCCGCGCCAACCCGGTCGAAGTCCTTACCCAGCTTGCTCCGCTCCTTTCCGCCCTCCACATCGCTCCAACGCTTCAGTTCGGACTCAACGAACTCGAGCGATTTCTCGTGTGGACCTTCTCGCCACGCTAGAAACATTGGACAACCGTTGTAGCAGGCCCAGAAAGGATGCTTCTTGCAGGCGCCGCTCTTCCCGCAGGAGCCCACGACGGCCGGCTGAGCGATGCCCTCGACGACGACTGGGATATGGATGGGCCGGAGCCCGACCCTGTCGACGATTGCGCCCTTGAAGAAGTAGATGTGATGCAATTCAGAGAAGACTTGGCCGACGCCTCGATCGGTGGCCCGCTCCAAGGCGGGCATGAGGTCTGAGCCCACTGCCTGGATGTACGCATCCGCCGAGTAGGGCGAGTCGTGCTCCAGTATCTCCTGAATCTCGTTCCGAGGCACACCCTGCATCGCCATCGCTGTCGCGCCCGTATGACGAATCCTAGTGGACGCAAGATTGACCTCCTTGTCGGTTCGGGGGCTAATGATGCCTTGCTTCTTGGCCCAGTCTTGCAGGCGTTCCTTCGCGAATCCGACAGGAACCTGTCCGTGCTCCATCCAGTTCAATTCTTGATTTTCAGCCGATGGCATGACGATTAATCGATCAAACCGCTGCTGTAGTGCGTGAATCTCAGGGCGCCTGGAGTACGCCCGGATGGCTTCCGCCAGCTCGCTCGTGATTTGCCACGATTCTGGCCTCTCACCTACCTGCCCCTTTGCCTTCGGGATACGGAGGAAAAACTCGCGCCCTGTGGGGGCGATCCAGAGGGCATCACACTTCATGGACAACACTTGCATCGGCCGTTTGAGAGTCTCATTGAGCACGCGCCCATAGACCCGCGTCGCGCAATCGACGTCGTTTTCTGCAGGATCGGCACGATTGAGTACCACCCTTATCAGCTCCCATTCCATGGATGTAAACGCTCCCGCCTGCGCGTCCCATTCCATGACGCGGCGCAAGGTCTGCGGGTCATTCTTGGCCCTCCAAGAATCCATTTGCGTGGCGACAGAGAAGTCGGCCCCCGCCGTCCCCGTTCCCGCAAGTTCTGTGTACAAGCTCCGAAAGAGAGATCGCGCGTGTGCATGCATGCGGCCCCACACACCTAGCCAGGTCGAAGCAGTGATCCCGGTTAGTCCACTATGCAAGCTGACATTGTTTGCGTCTAGCGCTTTGCGCAGACTCGATAAGTTATTGTGGACAGTCCCAAGGTAGCTGGGAGATCTACTCTTCAGACGCCCCTGAATCGCCCGCTGGAGGGGGACTGCGACAGCGTCCGAAAGCCCGAGCTTCGCCCAATCCAGCGTGTATTCGGTGCCAGCGTACGAAACACTCCACGAAGAACCGCTTACATCAATCCATACCGGCACATCCGGGTTGAATTCGCAGCGCACGAAGCGCCGGTCATCGGCACTTTCCCAGAGTCCGGTCTCGAAGTTCTCGATCAGGTCAGTGCCGTCCACTGGTTACCTCCCTGCTGCCAGACCATCAATGCCTGACGCGCTCTCTGCGCCCTCGCCCTCTTCGTGTAGATCTCAAGGCTTCTGGGGCTCTCCCAGCCGCCCCAGTGCACGAGGTCCTCGATCTTGGCCTCTCGCGTCTCCTTGCTGGCCTCGCCGGTCACACCCTCATAAGCGCGGTTGAAAAAGGCATGTCGTGCCAGATGCCAATTGAAGTCGACGCCGGCGCCCTCTTTGATCGCCCTGGCCACGTCGTCGGCCGCGCGTAGCGACAGCGGCGCACCGCTCTCAGCTGTGATCAAAAAGTCATGCGACAGCAGGAATTTTTTCTTCCGACGACCGTTGACCTGAACCATCGTGTATCGGTAAGTCGACACGTAGTCGGTGACCAATCTGGGGAAGACGGTGTGATCGAACAGCAAGCCCAGATCACGAGAGAGGGTCTTGGGGCGAGGCGGATTGGATCGAGGATCGACATAGCTGTCGCCCCGCTCTTCGATCCGCACAATCTTGAAGTAGGGCGCTGCGCGCGCGGGGCAATCGGAGAGGCGCATCGACAGAATTTCGCTCTTGCGCATACCGAACTCGATGGCCATTCGCCACATCAGGTAGTCCCGCCAAGCGATCGATTCGCCGACGGCTTTTGATCGAGTCTCTGGCCTCAGAAACCGCTCAATCGCGGCAACCTCCTGGTCCGTCAGGTCGGGGGCAACCGAGCGCGTCCGCACCTTGATCAATACTTCTTTCCACGCACTTTTCTGAGCTGCCAGCAGCATTTCGATTTCGATGGCACGCCGCGCCTGGTTGCCGCTTGGCAGACTGGCGAATTGTTTGATAAACCAACGGCAGATGACTGATGCGGAGCGAAATACGCCGTTGATCGACTGCCGCTTACCGAGCGGAATCACACCGTTGGCTTGGGCTACTGGCTTACGGAGCCATGCCGCGAAGGCCCGGACCTGAGGCGCTGTTAGGCCCAGTCCCCTCAAAAGCTCCCGATCGAGATCGATCTTCGCGGCCCCAGCCCAGGCATACAGGGAAGCGAAGGTGGCCAACTCCTTGACCCGGGTGTTGTGTGAATCCGTCTTCAGCGCCAGGTGCGCTTCGTAGAGCGACGCAGCCGGCCTTGGCAAATGCGTCTCGCGTTCGGATAGCACGTGTCTGACGCCAGCCCCCGGAACAACGACCACGCTTACTTGAAACAACGATGCGGACGCCTTCGAGTCTCTAATCTGGTTACTTTCTGCTGGTGATCGAGCGGCGTTCGACAATGACTTGACCACTGAAATTAATCACTTACGAATGAATTCATTATGTAAACATACTATCACCGCACTTTACCTGCAACACAAAACACAGCGAGATCGACTGATTGAGAGCGGCAAAAGAAAAAACCCCAAGGAACAAGGCCTTGGGGTTCTAGTGCGGACGGCTCCAAAAGCTCTCTATGTATACACTTCAGGCCGCTAGTTGCACTTGCTATACCCACAATTCAAACAGGTCTGGCACCCATCCATCACCACCAGCGCCTTGGTGCTGCACTTGTGGCACATGGTCGCCGCGGACGGGAAACTGCCGTTGTCGGCACTGGCTTCCTCACCGGCTTCCACCACCTCGGCGGTCTCTGCTACGACGGCTTCTTCAGCGTTTTTTTTTGCGTGTTCCTCGAACTGCTTGCGCTTCTCGGCGATCAGCGCGCGCTGGTGCGCGCTCATTTCCGGGTCGTGCAGCAGGCCGATCGACTTCATGTGCTCTTCGACGATGTAGCCCAGCTCGGCCACCAGCGACGGCATGTACACGCCACCGGCCTTGAAGTAGCCGCCCTTCGGGTCGAACACGGCCTTCATCTCATCGACGATGAAGGTGACATCGCCGCCCTTGCGGAACACCGCCGACATGATGCGGGTGAGCGCCACGATCCACTGGAAATGCTCCATCGACTTGGAGTTGATGAAGATCTCGAACGGCCGGCGCAGTTCATGCGCGGTGTCCTGGTTGAGCACGATGTCGTTGATGGTCACGTAGAAGGCGTGCTCCACCAGCGGTGACTTGATCTTGTAGGTGCTGCCGATCAGCACGTCCGGGCGCTCGATGCGCTCGTGCATGTGCACGATGTTGTCGGCCGGGGCTGCATTCGCGGTCGCTGCGACAGTGGCGCTGGCCGCCGCCTCCCGGGCCTTGTCATCCGGAGTGATGACGGAATAACCCTTGATTTTCTTGTCGATCTTGACGGCCATGGTGCGTGTCCTGGATATGCGTTGTAGTGCGGGTGTACGGGGCAACCCCGTCCCGGTCGGGACGGGGCGCGTTGCGACTTACTTGCGAGCGGCCTTCTTGGCCGCCTTCGTTACGGTGGCGGTCTTGCGGGCGACGGTCTTCCGGGCGGCAGCCGCCTTCTTGACGACCTTGCCCTCGGCTTTCTTCACCGCCTTCCTGGCGACAGCCACCTTTTTCACCGCTTTCTTTTCAACGGCTTTCACCGTTTTCTTGACCGCGGCAGCTTTCTTGACGGCCTTC
Organism: Stenotrophomonas sp. UBA2302; assembly: GCA_002345545.1. Lineage (GTDB taxonomy): Bacteria > Pseudomonadota > Gammaproteobacteria > Xanthomonadales > Xanthomonadaceae > Stenotrophomonas. The sequence goes on from DDVW01000018.1 coordinate 4,397, forward strand.
TTCTCGACCTTTTTCACTGCTTTCTTGGCGGCAGTGGCCTTCTTGACGACGGCCTTGGCGACCTTCTTCTCGGTGGCCTTCACCGACTTCTTGGCCGCGACGACCTTCCTGGCCGCCTTTTTCTCGACCTTCTTCACCGCCGTTTTGACCGCGGCGGTCTTCTTGGCAACCGCCTTGGCAACCTTCTTCTCGGTGGCCTTCACCGCTTTTTTGGCCGAGGCGGTCCTGGTGGCGGCCTGCTTCTCGACCTTGGCGATGGCCTTGCGGGTGGCGGCGCGCTTGCCGGCGCCCTTCTTCTTCAGGTCCTCGGCTTCGGCGGCGGCGTTGGCCTTGGCGGTCTGCAGCTTCTGGCGCATCGAAGAGACGGTTTTCTTCACTTCCTTCTTGGCGGCGGCGGCCTTTTTGGCGACGGCCTTCTCGGCCTTGGCCACCACCTTCTTCACCTTGGCGACCTGCTTGCGGGCGCCGGCCTCGGCCTTGCGCGCGCGCGTCTTGACCGCGACGACGGCGTCGCTGGCGGTGACGGCCAGGGTATCGCCCAGGTGGGCGGCGGTTTCTTGCACATTCTCGACAACCTGGGAAACGGTCGCCGTCACACCATTGCCATTGCTCATAAAGCCCTCCTCAGGGCGTCGGGTCTGTCACGTTGGCGATGCTATATCGAAGCCGATGGAGCGTGGAACAAACGCACAACAACCCGATGGCGGCGACCACCGTCACCGCCGCCCCGCCGGGTGGGCGGGAGCGGCAGGCAGGGCAATCAGAACTTGCCGTAATACCCTTCCTTCAAGGCGTCGAACAGGTTGGCGGCGGTGTGCATCTCGCCGTCGTATTCGATCTGCTCATTGCCCTTGACCTCCACCGTGGAGCCGTCTTCCAGCTCGAAACGGTAGGTGGTGTTTTCCAGGTCCGCTTCCTTGACCAGCACACCCTGGAAGGCGGCGGGGTTGAAGCGGAAGGTGGTGCAGCCCTTCAGGCCCTGCTCGTGGGCGTAGCGGTAGATGTCCTTGAAGTCCTCGTACGGATAGTCGGTCGGGACGTTGGCGGTCTTGGAGATCGAGCTGTCCACCCATTTCTGCGCGGCGGCCTGCACGTCCACGTGCTCCTTGGGCGAGATGTCGTCGGCGCTGATGAAGTAGTCCGGCAGCTGCGCGGCGGCGTCTTCGGCAAACGGCATGGCCTTGGCGTTGACCAGCGCGCGGTAGGCCAGCAATTCGAAGGAGAACACGTCCACCTTTTCCTTGGACTTCTTGCCTTCACGGATCACGTTGCGGCTGTAGTGGTGCGCGAACGATGGCTCGATGCCGTTGGAGGCGTTGTTGGCCAGGCTCAGCGAGATGGTGCCGGTCGGCGCGATCGAGCTGTGGTGGGTGAAGCGCGCACCGGTTTGCGCCAGTTCATCGACCAGTTCCGGAGCGACGGTGGCGATGCGCTGCATGTAGCGGCTGTAGCGGGCGTGCAGCACCTTGCCGGCGATCTTCTGGCCGACCTTCCAGCCGTCCTTCTTCATTTCCGGACGCTGGCGCAGCATCGCCGCGGTGACGTCGAACTGCTCGTCCATGATCGGTGCGGCGCCCTTCTCGCGGGCCAGCTCCAAGCCGGTTTCCCAGCCGGCCACGGCCATGTCGCGGGCGATGGCTTCGGTGAACTCGCACGACTCGGTGCTGCCGTACTTCATCTTGAGCATGGTCATGGTGCTGCCCAGGCCGAGGAAGCCCATGCCGTGGCGGCGCTTGCGCATGATCTCGTTGCGCTGCTGTTCCAGCGGCAGGCCGTTGACCTCGACCACGTTGTCGAGCATGCGCGTGAACACGCGCACCACTTCCTTGTATTCCTCCCAGTCGAAGGCGGCCTTGTCGGTGAACGGGTCGCGCACGAACTTGGTCAGGTTGACCGAGCCCAGCAGGCAGGCGCCGTACGGCGGCAGCGGCTGCTCACCGCACGGGTTGGTGGCGCGGATGTTCTCGCACCACCAGTTGTTGTTCATCTCGTTGACGCGGTCGATCAGGATGAAACCCGGCTCGGCGTAGTCGTAGGTGGAGACCATGATCATGTCCCACAGGTGGCGGGCACGGATGTGGCCGTAGACCTTGCAGGCGACCAGGCCATCGTCGCGGACGATGTAGTTCTCATGGGTCGGCCAGTCGCGCCAGACCACGTCACCGGCCTTGGCCAGGTCGATATCACCGTGTTCCTTGGTGTTGAACGGGAACACCAGCGGCCAGTCGGCGTCGGTCTTGACCGCGTCCATGAAACCGTCGGTGATCAGCAGCGACAGGTTGAACTGGCGCAGGCGGCCGTCCTCGCGCTTGGCGCGGATGAAATCCTTCACGTCCGGGTGCGACACATCGAAGGTGCCCATCTGCGCGCCGCGGCGGCCACCGGCACTGGACACGGTGAAGCACATCTTGTCGTAGATATCCATGAAGGACATCGGCCCGGAGGTGTAGGCGCCGGCGCCGGCGACGAACGCGCCGCGCGGACGCAGCGTGGAGAACTCGTAGCCGATGCCGCAGCCGGCCTTCAGCGTCAGGCCCGCTTCGTGGACCTTCTCCAGGATGCCGTCCATCGAGTCGGTGATGGTGCCCGATACGGTGCAGTTGATGGTGCTGGTGGCCGGCTTGTGTTCCTGCGCACCGGCATTGGAGGTGATGCGCCCGGCTGGAATGGCGCCGCGGCGCAGCGCCCAGACGAAACGCTCGTACCAGTAGGCACGCTTCTCGTCGGTCGCTTCGGCATCGGCCAGGGCACGGGCGACGCGCTGGTAGGTGCCGTCGATATCGGCATCCAGCGCCTCACCGGCCTTGGTGGTGAGGCGGTACTTCTTTTCCCAGATGTCCTGCGAGGCAGGCTGCAGGGGGATCAGGTCCGATTTGGTTTGATTGCTGACCACTTCAAGACGCACCGTGCTCATGATGATGGAAATTCTCCTGGAGCGCCCTGAGGCGCGGTTGAACTGTTCCCCGGCGGGCCGGGCGGCAACGACGACGATGCGCAGGCGCGTGTTTACGCGTCTGCGGACGGGATGAGGGGGATCCGGAAAACACCGGCTTTCTGCATCACTTTCGCGGTCATTGCACGCCTTCCATTGGGGTGCCGACACCCCGAGCACTAACCCTACTGCTTGGGGACGATTTTCACACCAACCCAATATCTTGTGGCTGATGGCGGACTCAAGCTTACCCACCGGCCGGGTGATGTCAAACGAAAAATCTGCCCTTTCCCTCTTGCAATCGGCGAAGCGCTTGCCGGCCTTGGGATTGCGGCAGTGCAGAAGATTTCATTGTTGATTTAGCTGCTGCCGGCCACACTCCTGTTCAGCGAATTCCGCCCCCACCCGATGCGCCGACCCGGCGCCTGTGCACGGAGCTACCGGCTTATGCGACCGATCCCCACGCTGTTGACCCTGGCCCTGGCCGCCGCGTTTGGCGGCTTTACCGCCATGGCCCTGGATGCCCACCTGGACAACCGCGCCAGCGCCGCGCCGGTGGTGGCCAGCGCCGTTCCTGCCGTGGCCGCATTGCCGGCCACGGTGGCCGGACAGCCGCTGCCGTCGCTGGCACCGATGCTGGAAAAAGCGATGCCGGCGGTGGTCAGCGTCAACACCAAACAGGTGGTGCGGGTGCGCAACCCGTTCTTCGATGATCCGTTCTTCCGCCGCCTGTTCCCGCAGGTGCCGCAGGAGCGCATCAACGAGTCGCTGGGCTCCGGGGTGATCATCGATGCGGCCAAGGGCTATGTGCTGACCAACCACCACGTCATCGAGAACGCCGACGACGTGCAGGTGACGCTGGCCGACGGGCGCACGGTGAAGGCCGAGTTCCTCGGCTCGGACCGCGACACCGACATCGCGCTGATCCGCATCCCGGCGGAAAACCTGACCGCCCTGCCGCTGGGCAACAGCGACCAGCTGCGGGTGGGTGATTTCGTGGTGGCGATCGGCAACCCGTTCGGCTTCAGCCAGACGGTGACCAGCGGCATCGTCTCGGCGGTGGGGCGCAGCGGCATCCGCGGACTGGGCTACCAGAACTTCATCCAGACCGATGCCTCGATCAACCCGGGCAACTCCGGCGGCGCGCTGGTCAACCTCGCCGGACAGCTGGTCGGCATCAACACCGCCAGCTTCAACCCGCAGGGCAGCATGGCCGGCAATATCGGCCTGGGCCTGGCGATTCCCTCCAACCTAACCCGCGACGTGGTCGAGCAGCTGATCACCAAGGGCGTGGTGGTACGCGGCACACTGGGCGTGGAAACCCAGAACCTGACCCAGCAGATCGCGCAGGGGCTGGGCCTGGAGGAAGCGCGCGGCGCGCTGGTGACCCGCGTGCTGGCCGGCTCCGGCGCCGCCGCGGCCGGATTGAAGGCAGGCGATGTGGTCACCGCGATCAACGGCCATCGCGTGGACAACGCGCAGGCGCTGCACAACTACGAGGGTCTGCAGGCGGTGGGACGCACGGTCGAGCTGGACGTGCGCCGTGAGGGCAAGCCGCTGCAGCTCAAGGTCACGCTGAAGGAGCAGCCGCGTGCGGTGAGTGGTGACACGCTGGATCCGCGCCTGTCCGGTGCCACCTTTGTCGACCTTCCCGAATCCCTGCGCCAGTCCGGCCTCAAGGGCGTGCTGGTCAGCGAGGTGGAACGCGGCAGCCGTGCGGCGCAATCGCAACTGGCCAGCGGCGATGTGATCCTGGCCTCGAGCAGTGGCGAGTTCAGCGATCTGGCCAGCTGGCGTGCCAGCTTCCAGCCACGGCCACAGCAGCTGGTGCTGAGCATCCTGCGCGGCAACGGCCGTGGGCAGCTGTTGATGCGATGATGGAGCCCGGCCGTAACGCGCTTTACACCCCACGGCTGGTATTTCTGGAAGCCCGTTTGCAACCGCGCGCCGCGTGACGGCGCTCCCGCTGAAACCTGGAGATCACGATGAGCCCCACCAATACCGAGAACATGAAAGAACACCTGGGCGAGGCCGGATCGCACCTGAAGTCCGCCGCCTCCGCCGCCGGTTCGGCGGTCAAGGGCGCCGCCGGCGCCGCCACCGACGAACTGCGCTTGGGCAAGGCCAACCTGAAGGCCGAGCTGTCCGACAGCGCGCTGTCCGGACTGGCCGCCGCCGAACTCGGCGGTGCCGCCGCCAAGGAGCAGATGGACGCGCTGATGGACAAGGGCAAGGATCTGGTCGACAGCGCCGCCGAGCTGATCCGCGAGCGTCCGCTGGCTTCGTTCGGCGTCGCCTTCGCCGCCGGCTGGATCATCGCCAAGCTCGCTCGCAGCAACGACTGACCGGCGTGAGCGAAAGCGAAACCGCAACTCCCGGGCCGGAGCCTGACAACAGCGACGGTCAGGCCGCCCCGGCTCCCGGCCTGGAGGAAAGCATCCGCCAGATCGGCAGTGCCGGCCGCGACACGCTGGATGCCGCCGGCCACACCGTGCGCTCGTTGCGGCGGCTGGTATCGGCCGACTTCGCGCTGGCGCGCAGCGCGTTCGGCCGGGCACTGGCGTGGAGCGGCGTCGCCATCGTGTTCGGCGCCTCGGCGTGGCTGCTGCTGGCCGCCACGCTGGTGGCACTATTGCAATACATCGGCCTGTCACTGTTCACCTCGCTGCTGGTTCCCACCCTCGCCAGCCTGGCGATGGCCGGTTATGCGGTCTGGCGGGTGTCGTACTTCTTCCACCACACCGGCATGCATGCCACCCGCCGGCAGCTGTCGCGGCTGGGACTGTTCGACGAACCTGCCGCGGACGATGCCGAGGCCGAGGTGGAGCTTCCGGGGGACGGCACACCATGAATTTCGATGACCTGCAGCACCGCGTGCGCCGCGCCGAAGCGCTGGCCCAGATCCGCAGCGAGCAGACCCTGCAGCACTGGAGCACGCTGGAGCGTGTCTGGCGCAGTGCGTGGACGCCCGGGCGCATCCTCGTGGCCGGCCTGGCCGGTGGCTTCGTGGCCGGGAAGCTGGAGCCGAACGGCGCCTTCAGCGGTGCCCGCTGGCTGCAGATGATCGGCTCGGTGTCCGGCCTGGTGGCCTCGGCGCAGGCCTCGGTGGCCTCCCTTGCCGCCGCCGCGGCGGGCATGGCGGCGCAGCAGGCCGGCGAAGCGGCCGATGAAGCCGGACAGGCCAGCGACATCCCGCCATCGCCCGGCACCGCCAGTGCCGCAGCGCCCCATCCGATGCCACCGCGCGCAGCCGAAGCCGCCACCGAAGTATCGGAAGACTGAACCCGCCGCCCTGCCGTCCCATCTCCGGGAGCATCGTCCGCATGTCCGAGTCGTTGCCCGAAGCCGACACCCCTGCCGACACCGCCCTCCCCGCGCCACGCCCGCGCGCGCCCACCGCGCTGGTGGTGCTGGCCACGCTGGCCGTCGGCTACACCCTGTGGGCCGCGCAGAGCGTGATCCTGCCGGTGCTGCTGACGATGTTCTTCGCGCTGGTCGGCAATCCGATCATCCGCGGGCTGCAGAAGCTGCGCGTCCCGCGCTTCCTGGCCGCCATGCTGGTGCTGCTGGGCGGGCTGGCCGGCAGTGGTGCGCTGGCGGTGCAACTGGCCGGGCCGGCCAGCGACTGGGTGCAACAGGCGCCCCAGCAGCTGCGGCAGATCTCGCGCCAGGTGCAGGCGCTGGTCAAGCCGGTGCAGCAGGCCAACCAGGCGGCCGAAAGTTTCGCCCGTGCCGCCGGCGGCGAAGGCAGCCGCAAGGTGGAGGTGGTCCGCACCCAGCTCGATGACCCGTACAAGGTGCTGGTGCGCACGCCCAAGCTGGCCGCCTCGGCGCTGGCGGTGGTGCTGCTGACGCTGTTCTTCATGATCTACGGGCAGAACCTGCAACGGCATGTGCTGGCGCTGCTGCCCAACCGCCAGCAGAAGCGTTTCACCGCCGAGATCCTGCGTTCGATCGAACACGAGATCTCGCGCTATGTGCTGACCATCAGCGTGATCAACGTGCTGGTGGGGCTGGCACTGGCCGGTACGCTGGTGCTGCTGGGCATCGACCTGCCCGACGCCTTGCTGTGGGGCACGGTGGCGGCGCTGCTGAATTTCGCACCGTACGTGGGTGCGCTGATCGGCATCGCGCTGATGCTGCTGGTGGGCTTTGTCGAATTCCGCGATCCGCTCACCGCGACGCTGCCGGCGTTGTGCTACCTGGCCCTGCACACGCTGGAGGGACAGCTGGTGACGCCGGTGGTGCTCGGCCGCAGCATGGCGATCTCACCGTTGATGCTGATCCTGGCGCTGATGCTGTTCGGCTGGCTGTGGGGTATGGTCGGCCTGCTGCTGGCGGTGCCGCTGCTGGTCTGCGTGAAGCTGGTGCTGACCCGGCTGGACGGCATGCAGGGCTGGGCACGCCTGCTGGAATAGTGCGTCGCAGGCCCGCGGCGGTGGCTTGGCGTAAAATGGCGCGGTGAATTTCCCTGTCCTTGCCATCACCCTCGACCTGGACGACACGCTGTGGCCGTTCGCGCCCATCGGCGCGCGCATCGACCAGGTGCTGCACGACTGGATGTGCGTCCACAGCCCCGCCACGGCGGCGATGTACCCGGTGGAGGCGATGCGCGAACTGCGCGTGCGCACCTTCGATGACAACCCGCACCTGCACTATGACCTGAGTGCGCTGCGGCGCCTGACCCTGACCGAAGCCCTGCACAACAGCGGCGCCAGCATGGCGTTGCTGGAACCCGCCTACGAAGCGTTCTACGCCGCGCGCAACCAGGTCGAGTTCTATCCCGACGCACTGGCCGCGCTGCGCCGCATCGCCGCGCGGGTGCCGGTGGCCGCAGTCAGCAACGGCAACGCCGACCTGCAGCGCATCGGCATCGGCGCGCTGTTCGCCTTCCAGCTGGGCTCACGCGAGTACGGCGCTGCCAAGCCGGACCCGGGCATCTTCCACGCCGCCTGCGACCGCCTCGGCGTTGCGCCGGCACAGGTGCTGCACGTCGGCGATCACGTTGAAATGGACGTGGCCGGGGCGATGCGCGCGGGCCTGCGTGGCTGCTGGATCAACCGCGAATCACACACATGGACCCATGAAGAGCTGCAGCCCGACCTGCAGTTCGACACCCTGACTGGGCTGGCCGACTGGCTGGATGGCAACGCATCCGCCCCCCGCTGAACCGGCCGCCCCACCACTTGCAGTAGAGGTATCGCATGTCCCTTCCGAACGGCTTCACCACCGATTCCACCCACGCCCTGCCGCTGCATGTGCTGGACCGTGACGGCTTTGCCGCGTGGAACGCGCAGCAGCCGGCCGCCGTGCAGGCTTGGCTGAAGAGCCAGCAGTTCAGCGCCGCCCCCGGCAGCGTGGCGCTGCTGCCCGATGACAGCGGCCTGGCCGGGGCGGTGCTGGGCGTCGGCGACCGCGCCGATGCCTATGCCTATGCGCACGCCCCGTTCGCACTGCCGGCCGGCAGCGTCTGGAAGGTGGCCGGCGAACTGGATGAAACCAGCGCCACCAACCTGCAGTTGGGCTGGGGTCTGGGCAGCTACCGCTTCGCCCGCTATCGCAAGCCGGCGCACGTGCCGGCGCAATTGCTGGCCTCGCCGTCCAGCGAAGTGACCGATGTCATCGCCGCCTGCCTGCGCGTGCGCGACTGGGTCAACACGCCCACCGAGGACATGGGGCCGCAGCAGTTGGAAGACGCCGCGCGTGCGCTGGTGAACGCCCACGGCGGCGAGCTGGAAGTGATCGCCGGCGATGAACTGCTGGAACAGAATTTCCCGACCATCCACGCGGTGGGCCGCGCCTCGCATCGAGCACCGCGACTGATCGCGCTGCGCTGGGGCAAGCAGGAGGCGCCGCATCTGGCGCTGGTCGGCAAGGGCGTGTGCTTCGACACCGGCGGCCTGGACCTGAAGCCGGCCGATGGCATGCGCAACATGAAGAAGGACATGGGCGGCGCCGCCCACGCGCTGGCGCTGGCCGGGCTGGTGATGGCGCAGCAGCTGCCGGTGCGGCTGACCCTGCTGATCGCCGCGGTCGAGAACGCGGTCGGCCCGGACGCGTTCCGTCCCGGCGAGGTCATCACCACCCGCAAGGGCATCACCGTGGAAATCGACAACACCGACGCCGAGGGCCGGCTGGTGCTGTGCGATGCGCTGGCCTACGCCAGTGAGCAGCAGCCCGAGGCGATCATCGATTTCGCCACGCTCACCGGCGCCGCGCGCGTCGCCCTCGGCCCGGACCTGCCGGCGCTGTTCGCCAACAACGACACCCTGGCCAACCAGTGGCTGCAGGCCGGCGAGGCCACCCGCGATCCGGTCTGGCGCATGCCGTTGTGGCGCCCGTACCTGCGCTACCTCAACAGCGGTATCGCCGACATGGCCAATGCCGGTTCGCGCATGGCCGGCAGCGTCACCGCCGCGCTGTACCTGGAGCGTTTCATCGGCGAAGGCCAGACCTGGGCGCATCTGGACGTGTATGCATGGAACGACAGCGACCGCGCGGGCCGTCCAGCCGGTGGCGAAGCGCTGGCACTGCGTTCGGCCTGGGCGATGCTCAAGGCCCGCTATGGCGGCTGAACCACGGGGCCGGGAGCATGCACACGCCCGGCCCTGCTGTTTCGAGATGGCGGCCTGCATCTGACCGCTGATGGGTGTGGGCGGTGCGCGCTTCGCTTCTCTGCGGTGGCCGCTGGCCGCCCATCGCCGGTTCAATTGCTCATTCGTGGTCATCTTGCCGGTGCTGGCGGTGACAACGGGCAAAGCGCTGCTGCGCTGATCGCAAGATCCCTTCCGTCTGTTCCGATGCAACCGGAACGGCGCGGCGCCACTGACAGGCGCCGCTGATCAGCAGATCGACTTCATCCACGTTCAACGCATCACCCGTACGGAAGAGGCAGCGGACCGGCGCGTGCCGTTTTTCACTGGCTCTTGCCGGCGAGTTCTGCCACCGTGATTGCGCTTCTTCAGTCACGACAGGACGAGCCATGCCCCTGTTCAAGTTCACCCGCGCCGGCGGGCATCCACGCGGCATCCGTGGACATTCCCCGCTGCCTTGGCTGGCGCTGATCGCGCTGATCCTGGCGCTGGTCGCGTTCGCCTTCGCCTGGCTGGCCGGCTGGATCGGCCGCGACCGGCTCACCGCGCAGACCTTCACCGACACCATCGAAGCCACCGGCGGCAAGCATCCGGGCTTCCGCCGTGCGCATAGCAAAGGCGTATGCGTGTCCGGCTGGTTCGAGCCCTCCACACAGGCGGCAACACTGTCGCGGGCGCGTGTATTCGAGCAGGCCCGCGTGCCGGTGCTGGGGCGGCTGTCGATCGGCGGCGGCAATCCGCATGGCGCCGACAACAGCGCGCGGGTGCACAGCATCGGCCTGCAGTTGCGCAGCGATGACGGCCAGCAGTGGCGCATGGCGATGAACAGCTTTCCGTTCCTGGCTGTGCCTACACCCGAGGCGTTCTACGAACAGACCCGCGCACAGATTCCCGATCCGGCCACCGGCAAACCGGACCCGGCCAGGCTGGCGGCGATCCAGGACAAGTACCCCAGCGCCCGCGCCTTCGCGCAATGGGCCAAGAACGCGCCATGGACCGACAGCTGGGCCAGCACCGAGTTCAACAGCGTCAACAGCTTCTGGTTCACGAACGCGCAGGGGCAACGTCGGGCGGTACGCTGGCGCTGGCAGCCGCAGGCCACGCCGCGCGAACTGGACGCCGCCGCGCGTGAGCAGGCCGGCGTGGATTTCCTTACCACCGATCTGCAGCAACGCCTGGCCGCCGGCCCGGTGCGCTGGAACCTGCTGGTGACGCTGGCCGGGCCGCAGGACGTCATCACCGATCCATCCATTCCGTGGCCGGCCGAACGCGAGCAGGTCCTGGCCGGCGTGCTCAGCCTCGAGCAGATGCAATCGGAGGCGCACGGCCGCTGCAATGACCTGAACTTCGATCCGCTGATCCTGCCCGAGGGCATCGACGGCAGTGACGATCCGATCCTGGCTGCACGCTCGGCGGTGTATTCGCAATCGTTCAACCGCCGCGAACGCGAACGCGCAGCCGCTGCCAGTGCTGACGACACGGGAGATCGCCCATGAGTGCTTCCAGCGGACACTTCAACCTGCTCGCGCGCGTGCTGCACTGGAGCATGGCGCTGATGATCGTGGCGATGCTGTTCATCGGCGTGACCATGGTCGCCTCGATCCACCTGCGACCGCTGCTGATCGACCTGCACCGGCCGCTGGGCATCGCCATCGGGCTGCTGGCCCTGCTGCGCCTGTACAACCGCCTGACCCACCGGCCGCCACCGCTGCCCGCCGACCTGCCGGCGATACAGAAAGCCGCCGCCCTCGCCTCGCACTGGCTGCTGTATGCATTGATGCTGGCCATGCCACTGGTCGGCTGGGCGATGCTCTCGGCCGGCGGTTATCCCATCGTGCTGTGGAGCGGCGTGCAGCTGCCGGCGATCGTGCCGCACACGCCGGCGCTGTATGCGACGCTGCGCAGCGCGCACAGCCTGCTGGCCTACCTGCTGCTGGCCACCGTGCTGCTGCACGTGGGCGCGGCGCTGTACCACGCCTGGGTACGCCGCGACGGGGTGTTCCAGGCGATGGCGCGCGGCGGCAGGCGCTGAGTCACAGCCAGCCCTTCTGCCGTGCCAGACGATAGGCCTCGATGCGGTTGGCCACGCCCAGCTTGCCGATGCATTCGGACAGGTAGTTGCGCACGGTGCCGTGCGACAGGCCGAGCTGTTCTGCGATCTCGTTGGCCGAGCGGCCGTCGCCGGCCAGACGCAGCACCTGGCGTTCGCGGTCGTTGAGCGGATCGGCTTCGGACCACGCCTCCACCGCCAGTTGCGGATCGATCGCGCGGCCGCCGCGCTGCACCTGGCGTAGCGCCTCGGCCAGCTTTTCCGCCGGTGCATCCTTCAGCAGATAGCCCTGCACACCGGCATCGAGCGCGCGGCGCAGAAAGCCGCTGCGGGCAAAGGTGGTCACGATCACCACCTTCACCGGCAACTGGTGACGCTGCACGCGCTGGGCCAGCTCCAGCCCGGTCAGCCCCGGCATCTCGATGTCGGTGACCAGCACGTCGGGCTTCAAGCGCTGCAACTCGCGCCATGCCGCCTCGCCATCGGGTGCAGTACCGACCACGTCCAGGTCGGACTCCAGGTTGAGCAGCGCCGACAGCGCGCCACGCACCATCGCCTGGTCCTCGGCCAGCAGGATGCGGATCATGTGCGGACCTCGTGTGAACCGGTCACGTCGTGCGATTCCGGGGTCGGTGACGGCTCAGGCAACGGCGTTGTCGCGGCGGTGATGGGCACGCGCACCTTCAGACGCGTGCCCTGCCCGCGCGGCGAATGGATCTCCAGCGTGCCACCCAGTGCCGCCACGCGTTCGCGCATGCCGGCCAGACCATTGCCGTTGGCCGCCACGCCACCGCGGCCATCGTCGACGATCTCCATCACCACGGCCTCGGCATCGCCCTCAAGGTTGATCAGCGCTTCATTGGCCTGGGCATGGCGGGCGATATTGGTGGCCGCCTCGCGCAGCACCATCGACAGCCCGGCTTCGATCCACGCCGGCATCGGCGGTGGCGGCGCGTAGCGCAGGTGCACGCAGGAGGATTCGAGCAGCAGATGCGCCGAGGCCAGCTCGGCAGCCAGGTCGGCGGCGCGGAAACCGGTGACCGCACTGCGCACCTGCGCCAGCGCGTCCCGGGCGATCTGCTCGGCTTCGGACAGTTCGCGCCTGGAGCGTTCCGGATCGCGCTCGAACAGCTTGCGCGACAGCTCCATCTTCAGTGTGATCAGCGACAGCGTGTGCCCGAGCAGGTCATGCAGATCGCGACCGATACGCTCGCGCTCGGCGGTGGCGGCCAGCCGCCGTACCTCCTCGTGCGACAGCCGCAGCGCGGCGTCCTTCTCGCTGCTGGCGCGCTCCACGTTGACGATGATGCCGATGATGATCGCCAGCACCGGCACCCAGGCGATGGTCTGCCACGGGTAGCCGATCCACGAGGCCAGCGCCACGAACACCGCGTTCAACAGCAGCACTTCGATCAGGTACTGGCCGGTACCGATGGCGCGGTTCGCCCGCAACATCACGCAGCCGAAAATGAAGTAGCTCAGGCCGGACGGATACACCCGCAGCAGCACCAGTGACAGCACGACCATCGCCAGCGCGCACAATGGCGCACTGCGCCGCGGCGCCAGCAGGGCCATCGCATACAGCAGCAGGAACAGCGGGTACGACCACAGGGTGATCAGGATCCAGCGCAGGTCGTAGCCGCCGCTGAAGGCCGGGGTCATGAACACCCACACCGTCCAGAACAGGTGCACGGCATCGATCCACGGCCATTTGCCGAGCTTGATGTTGTCGGCGACCACCGAATCCGGGGCCGGCTTCAACCATTCAGGGCGCTGCAGTGCCATCGGCCAAGGTCCTGTTGTCGTGGGGCAATGATGCCATCAGCCATGCCGGCGCAGACGCCAGCCGGCCAGCGTGGTGATTGCCATGGTGAACACCGCCAACCACACCACGTGCGGCCATGCACTGCCCGTATCGAAGCCGACCGCCGACTGGGCGAGCATGTTCAGGTGATGGCTGGGCCATACCGGTGCCAACGTGCGCAGCACCGGTGGCAGCACCGACAGCGGGAACCACAGCCCCGACAGCAGGGCCATCGGCAGGTACAGCAGGTTGACCAGCGCCGGTGCGGCATCGCCCTTGACCAGCGTGCCGATCAGCAGGCCCAGCGCGCAGAACGGCAACGCGCCCAGCATGCCGGTCACGCCCAGGCGCAGCATCTGTGCGGGTGACAGCTGCACACCGGCGACCAGCACCGCCAGCGCCTGCAACAGCCCCACGATCACCAGCGCCATCAGCATCGCCATGGCCATCTTGCCGAGCAGGTAGGCCGCCGGCGGCATCGGCAGCGCGCGCTTGAGCGTGAGCAGGCCGTTGCCGCGCTCCATCGCCAGCGACACGCCGAAACCGAACAGGCCCGGCGCCATCACCCCGAACGTGGAGTACGTGCCGAGCAGGAAGCGTGGCCCGTCAGCGGAGTGGCCCAGGCCCAGCACCACCGCGAACATCAGGTAGAACACCGCCGGAAACAGCAGCGATGGCAACACGAAGCCGGGGTTGCGCAGGTAACGCAGGCATTCGGCGCGTGCCTCCTGCAGATAGGCGCCCAGCACGCGCCAGGCGGACATTGCGGTGTCGGCAGCTGCGCTGGCCGGAATCGGGGAGGACAGGGTATTCATCAGGCAGCCTCTGCGCGGGTGTCGGTGAGATCGTGGAAAGCCTCTTCCAGACCGGCCGGCCTGACCTCCAGTGCGGACAGATCCGGATCGGCGGCGAGCAGGCGGCGCACCACCGCCTCGACCTGGTCGCAGGCCAACTGCAGGTGGTCGCCGTCACGCCGTGCCTGGCGCACGCCCGGCCAGCTGCCGACCTGCACCGCATCCAATCGCGACCGGCAGCGCACCGCGCGGATCAGCACGCGGGCACGCAGTGCGTCCACGCTGCCATCGCTGACCACCCGGCCGCGCAGCATCACGCAGATGCGGTCGGCCAGCTGCTCGGCCTCTTCCAGATAGTGCGTGGTCAGCACCACCGCCGTCCCCTCACCCACCAGCGCGCGCACCGTGGCCCACAGCCGCTGGCGCGCGGGCAGGTCGAGGCCGACGCTGGGTTCATCCAGAAACAGCAGCCGCGGGCGACCGCACAGGGCGATGGCGAACTGCACCCGCCGCTGCTGACCACCGGAGAGCTTGCCGTAGCGGCGGCCCAGCAGGTCCTCGATACCGGCCAGCGCGGCGCTCTCGGCCAGCGGACGCGGTGCCGGGTAGTAGCTGGCCGCCAGCCGCAGCAGTTCCTGTACGGTGAGGGTTTCGGGCAGCTGCGCATCCTGCAGCATCACCCCGATGCCACGCCGTGCCGCCAGCTGTTGCGGGTCCTGGCCGAACAGCCGCACCTGGCCGGCATCGGCACGCAACAGGCCCAGCAACAGGCCGATCGCGGTGGTCTTGCCGGCCCCGTTGGGACCCAGCAGTGCCAGCACCTGGCCGGCCTGCAGTTCCAGATCCATGCCATCGAGCGCCCGCACGTTGCCGTAGCGTTTGTATACGCCATGCAGGCTGGCCAATACCTCCTTGCCCTGCGCCATCACACTCATCTCCGGGTGGAATGGCGTCATCCTCGGCGTGGTGCCGGCGTAATGGCAGTCATGGCGGTCAGGCAAAGCAGGTGACAGCCGTCACCTGTGTCGCCGCTGCCGGCCGCCTATGCTCTGCCCCAGTCCTGACCTGGTCATCGCACCGGTTTGGGTTACCTTCCGTCACATTCCACTGGCCGCGCCGTCCTTTCCCACATGAATGCATCCGCTGAACTGCTGAAGGAACTCCGCATCGACCGTTCGGCCACGCCGCCACCACGCGGGCCGGCGTCCTCGCGGCGCTGGTTGTGGGTGGTCATCACCCTGGTGCTGGTGCTGCTGGCGGCCCTTGCCGTCGGCATGTTCACCAGCGGCAAGCCGGCCGCGACGGTCGAGACCGCCCCGGTCGTGCCCATGGCGCAGGCCGGCGCCGGCAGCACCGCGGTGCTGGATGCCAGTGGCTACGTGGTCGCCCGGCGCATGGCCACGGTGTCGGCCAAGATCACCGGCAAGGTGCGCGAGGTGATGATCGAGGAAGGCATGCGCGTGGAGGAAGGCCAAGTGATGGCCACGCTCGATCCGATCGACGCCAATGCCCAGCGCCGCCTCAACGCCGCGCAGCTGGAGGCGGCACGCAGCCAGATCGGCGGTCTGCAGGCACAGCTGCACCAGGCCGACGCCGAAGCCTCGCGCCTGCAATCACTGGTCGGCCAGCAGCTGGTCTCGCGCTCGCAGTACGACCAGGCCGTGGCCGCGCGCGACAGCTTGCGCGCGCAGTTGCAGACCGCCCGCTACAACGCCAAGGTGGCGCAGGATGCGCTGGCCATCGCCGATCTGGGCGTGGACAACAACATCGTGCGTGCACCGTTCTCCGGCGTGGTCACCGCCAAGGCGGCGCAGCCGGGCGAGATCGTCTCGCCGTTGTCGGCCGGTGGCGGCTTCACCCGTACCGGCATCGGCACCATCGTCGACATGGATTCGCTGGAAGTGGAAGTGGAAGTCGGCGAGGCCTTCATCGGCCGCGTGCAACCGAAGATGCCGGTGGAGACGGTGCTCAACGCCTATCCGGACTGGAAGATTCCCGGCGAGGTGATCGCCATCGTGCCCACCGCCGATCGCGGCAAGGCGACGGTGAAGGTGCGGGTCGGGCTGGGTGTCAAAGATGACCGCATCGTGCCGGAGATGGGCGTGCGGGTGAGCTTCCTGGAGAAGGCCGCACCGGCCGGCACCGACGCCCCGAAAGGCGTGCGCATCCCGGCAACCGCCATCGTGCAGCGCGATGGCAAACCCGTTGCGTTCGTGCTGCAGGCCGACGACACCGTGCAGCTGCAGGTGCTGCAGCCCGGCCAGACATTGAACAAGGACAGGCAGGTGCTGTCGGGCCTGAGTGCCGGGCAGACGGTGGTGGTGAATCCACCGGATAGCTTGAAGGATGGCGACAAGGTGGCGCTGGCCGGCGCCGCGGGCAAGTAAGCCGCTTGGTGCCGGACGTGTGATGCCTGCTGCCGTTTGGCGAATCGTGCCGTAGGCAGTCGCTTCGAATTTTGATTCTGCTGTTGCTGTTGCTGTTGC
>DDVW01000065.1 GCA_002345545.1 Stenotrophomonas sp. UBA2302
GGTGCCGGTCTGGATGAGGCGGTGGCGGCCGCCGTGCTCGGCGTCGAGGCCGATGCCTACCGTGGTGCGCTGGCGGCTGCCTGTCCGCTCGATGCGCAGGGCCAACCCGATGCCGTCGCCTGGCGCGCACTGGCCGAGGCGGTGCAGGCGCAGGTGCGCGACCTGAGCCTGGCGCGGATCCAGCAACTGGAAGCGCTGCGCGAATCGGTCAGCCGGGGGCCTTCTGCGGACAAGCCCGCCAGCGCCACCGATCTGCCGGCGGCAAGGCCGCGCTCGGCCGCCGCCCGCAAGGCGGCCAGGCGCTGGCGCTGGCACACCTGGCTGTTGCTGATGCTGCCGTTGTTGCTGCTGGTCGTGGTGGCGCTGTGGTGGTGGCGTGGCCAGCACGCCGGTGTTGCCGGTATTGCCCCGCGCGAAGGGGTACTGGTCGACAGCGGGCCGGTGCAGGTCGAGCCGTTGAGCGATGACAGTACCCCGGCCACCGCGTCGGTCGCGGCCGATGCGGCTGCCGACGCGGCGATGCTGGCAGATCCGGAGCTGGCGGTGGCGCGGGATGCCGATTTCCATGCGTGGATCGCCGCCGGTGGACCGCTGCCGGTGGACGAATCCCAGTTGCAGCCGAGCCGGCCGGAACCGGCCACCCGCGGTCTGGAAACTGTCGATGCCGAGGAGTGAGCGTTCGCGGCCGTGGCGGTTGCTGCTGGTGTTGGCGC
Organism: Stenotrophomonas sp. UBA2302; assembly: GCA_002345545.1. GTDB lineage: Bacteria > Pseudomonadota > Gammaproteobacteria > Xanthomonadales > Xanthomonadaceae > Stenotrophomonas. Next base: position 714 of record DDVW01000065.1, read on the forward strand.
TGATCGTGCAGACACTGCCGGCGGCGGCCGTGCCCGCACCGTTGCTGCCCCCCTTGCCGGACGCAGGCGATCCGGCGGTCGACTGGTCGGCGATGGGCTCGGCCCGGCAGCGCGATCTGCGCGCCCGCTATGCCGCCTGGCAGGCATTGCCGGAGACCGAGCGCCAGCGTGTCCGCCAGGCCGTGGCGCGGGTGGCGGCCCTGCCACCGGGCGAACGCGACGCGCTGTATCACCGTTTCCAGCAGCAGGACCGCCTGTTCCGGGATGGCTGGCGGCTGGGTCCGCAGCTCGGCGCGCTGTATCCGAAGCTGCACCCCCTGCTGGGTTACGTGCCGGCCGAACAGCGGACGCCATTGCTGGCCCAGCTGCACCAGCTCGATGCCGACCAGCTGGTGCAGCTGGGCCTGATCGTCCAGCGCACGCCGCCGCAGGAGCAGGCTGAATTGCGCACGCAATTGCTGGCACTGGACGCGCCGGCGCGGGCGCAATGGCTGCGGCAGAAGGTCGAAGGCCGCTGACGGCCCCGCGCGGCGGTTCCCCGGCAGGTGGCTGAACGGACTCTGCCGCCGCTCCTTTTCGCCGGCCGCTGCCTTTACACTGTGCGGCTTGCGTGACCCGGCATCTGCGCGCTTTCCGCGCCGTCCGCAGTCCACCTGCCCCCATCCGTATGTCCACCGTTACCGCCACGCCGCGTTTCCGCCAGGAAGTGCGCGCCACCGGCCTGCTCGCGCTGCCGCTTGTACTGGGCCACATCTCCACCGGCCTGATCGCCTTCGTCGACAACACCATCGCCGGCCATCACGGCACCGACACCTTCGCCGCGGTCAGCATCGGCACCGCGCTGCTGTGGCTGCCGATGCTGGTGCCGATCGGCACGCTGATCTCGTTGACCGCCTCGGTATCGCAATTGCACGGCGCCGGGCGTGATCGCGAGATCGGCCCGCTGTTCCGCCAGGCGCTGTGGCTGGGGGCGGGGCTGAGCCTGCTGATGTTCCTGTTCCTGAGCGTGGTGCCGGCGTTTTTGCCCACCTTCGGCATCGCCGCGGAGATCGTGCCCGGCGCCACCGGCTTCCTGCATGGCATCCGCTGGGGCGTACCGGCGCTGACCCTGTATTTCTGCATGCGTTACCTGACCGAGGGCATGCACTGGACCTTGCCGACGATGCTGATCGGCTTCGGTGGCCTGCTGGTACTGGGGCCGCTGGGTTATGCGATGTGCAACGGCAAGGCCGGCTTCCCGGAACTGGGGGCGCAAGGTCTGGGTATCGCTTCGTCGGTGACCATGTGGGTGCAGGCGCTGGCGTTTGCCACCTACCTGTGGACCACCCGGCGCTTCGCCCATCTGCAGTTGTTCGGGTGCTTCGAGCTGCCGCGCTGGAGCGCGATCTGGGAGCTGCTGCGCACCGGCCTGCCGATCGGCATCACCGTGCTGATGGAAGGCGGGCTGTTCATCATCACCGCGCTGCTGATCGGCCGCATCGGTGCGATCGAGTCCAGTGCGCACCAGATCGCGATCAATGTCGCGCAGCTGTGCTTCATGATCCCGATGGGCGTGGCCGAGGCCACCACCGTGCGGGTCGGCCACGCGGTCGGCAGCAACGATGCGCTGGGCGTGCGCCGCGCCACCTGGGCCGGTTATGCCATCGTGCTGGTCACCCAGCTGCTGTCGATCAGCGTGCTGCTGCTCGGCCACAACGCGGTGGTGGGTCTGTACACCAACGATCTGGCGGTGGCGGCGCTGGCCTCGACGCTGCTGCTGTATGCGGCGATGTTCCAGCTGCCCGATGGCGTCCAGGTGCTCTCGGCCGGTGCGCTGCGCGGCATGAAGGACACCCGCGTGCCGATGTTCATCGCGATGTTCGCCTACTGGGGTGTCGGTATGCCGATGGGCGCCGGTCTCGGCCTGGGGCTGGGCTGGGGACCACAGGGCATGTGGGTCGGCCTGATCATGGGCCTGAGCGTGGCCGCGGTGCTGCTGGGCTGGCGCCTGCGGGTCAACAACCGGCGCCTGCTGCACCAGCTGGCCCCCTGACTTGCAGCCCATGCCGGCGCTGCCGGTCCTGTGTATCCTGCACCGCAACAAGCCCCTGTCGGAGCGTCCATGAATCCCCCGCCTCTCCCGCGTCGCAACCCCATTGCCAGCTTCTTCATCGGCCTGTGGGACGTGATGAATTTCACCCGCCGGCTGATCCTCAACCTGCTGTTCTTCGGCCTGTTGCTGCTGCTGTTGATGGCCTTCGTGGCGGCACTGGGCATGGGCGCATCCTCCACCAGGGTGCTGCATGAGCGCACCACGCTGGTGATCGCGCCCGAAGGCCGGCTGGTGGAGCAGTACAGCACCGACCCGGTCAGCCGCGCGCTGGCCAAGGCACTGGGTGAGCGCAATGCCGGGGAAATCCAGCTGCGCGACCTGATCCGTGCGATCGAGGCGGCCAAGGACGATAAGAAGATCGAGCGCGTGCTGCTGGACCTGGACCGGCTGCAGCCGTCCGGTTTCGCCTCGCTGCGTGAGGTGGCCGGTGCGCTGCAGGAGCTGCGTGCGGGGGGCAAGCAGGTGCTGGCCTTCAGCCAGAGCATGGGCCAGTCGCAGTATCTGCTGGCGGCGCAGGCCGACGAGGTCTACCTGGACCCGATGGGCGGGCTGCTGCTGGAAGGGCTGGGCCGCTATCGCCAGTACTTCCGTACCGGCCTGCAGGAAAAGCTGGGCGTGGACGTGCACCTGTTCAAGGTCGGCCAGTACAAGTCCGCCGCCGAGCCGTATGTGCTCGACGCCGCCTCGGCCGAGGCCAAGGAAGCGGACCTGTTCTGGATGAACGACGTGTGGCAGCGCTACCTAGCCGACATCGCCGCGGCGCGCAAGCTCGATGCCGCGCAGCTGGCGGCCGGTATCGACACCCTGCCCGAGGGCATTGCCGCCGCCGAGGGCGACCTGGCCCGCTTCGCGCTGCAGCAGAAGCTGGTCGATGGCCTGAAGACGCGCGAGGAAATGGACGCGCTGCTAGCCGAGCGTGGCGTCGCCGACGGCGATGCCGATGGCGGCTACCGCCAGATCGCACTGGGCGATTACCTGCTGCAGCTGGATGCGCAGCGCTCGCCGATCGACAAGCGCCCGCAGGTGGCGGTGGTGGTGGCCGAAGGCGAGATCGCCGGTGGCGACCTGCCGGCCGGCCGCATCGGTGGCGAGTCGACCTCGGCGCTGCTGCGTGCCGCGCGCGACGATGACGATGTGAAGGCGGTGGTGCTGCGCGTGGACTCGCCCGGCGGCGAAGTGTTCGCCTCCGAGCAGATCCGCCGCGAAGTGGACGCGCTCAAGGCCGCCGGCAAGCCGGTGGTGGTGTCGATGGGCGATCTGGCCGCCTCCGGCGGTTACTGGATCAGCATGAACGCCGACCGCATCTACGCCGATGAATCCACCATCACCGGCTCGATCGGCATCTTCGGCATGATTCCCAACTTCACCCGCAGCCTGGACAAGATCGGCGTGCATACCGATGGTGTCGGCACCACCCGTTTCGCCGGCGCGTTCGATGTCACCCGGCCGATGGACCCGGCGGTGGGCCAGGTGATCCAGTCGGTGATCAACAAGGGTTACGCCGACTTCACCGGCAAGGTCGCGCAGGCGCGCAACCAGAGCGTGGAGGCGGTCGACGCGGTCGCGCAGGGCCGCGTGTGGAGCGGGGCGCAGGCCAAGGAGCGCGGGCTGGTCGACGAATTCGGCGGGCTCAAGGCCGCGGTGGCCGATGCCGCCGGGCGCGCCAAGCTGGGCGAGGCCGGCAAGTTCCGCGTGCGCTATATCGAGAAGGCCGCCACTCCGTTCGCACAGTTCATGAGCGGCTTTGCCGGCAGCCGTGCCGGGGCGTGGATGCTGGCCGATTCGGGCATCGCGCGGATGCTGCTGGCGCGGCAGATGCCGGAGCTGGATACCCAGCTGCGCTTTGTCGAGGATGCGATGAAGGATCGCAACGGTGCGCCGGTGAAATCGCTGGCCTACTGCTTCTGCGGTTTCTGAGCCGGGCAATCCGCTGACCGGCAGCGCCGCCTCCGGGCGGCGTTGTCGTCTCTGCGTGGCAGGCCGGTGGGGGGCGCCGCCGTTATTGCGGTGCCGGTGTGGCGGAGGTTTCCGCAGCCGCATCGATCGCCGCCCGTTGCGCCCTGGCCGCCTCATCCACCGCGGTTTGCGCGGCTTTGGCCTGCTCCAGCGGCTGGGCAATGGCGTCACGCAGAGCGGTGGCCTGCGGCTCGGGGGGACGTTCGTTATCGGGCAATTCGGGTTTGCCGCATCCCGGCAGCGTGGCCAGTGACAGCAGCAACAGCGGCAGATGCAGGCGCATGGGCGGGCTCCGTCGGAAACAGCGGTTATCCTAACGCCATCCCCATGACGCCCTGCCGGGCAACACACGAAGGAGAGCAGGGTGAATCCGCAGCGCTGGCGACTGGATGGGCAAACCGCACTGATCACCGGCGCCAGTGCCGGCATCGGGCTGGCGATTGCGCGGGAGCTGCTGGGCTTCGGTGCCGATCTGCTGATCGTCGGCCGTGATGCCGATGCGCTGGAAACCGTGCGCGACGAGCTGGCCGACAGCTTCCCCGGGCGCGAGATCCATGGCCTGTCGGCCGATGTGTCCGACGACGAGGACCGCCACGCCATCCTCGACTGGGTCGAGGACCATTGCGACGGCCTGAACCTGCTCATCAACAACGCCGGCGGCAACATCACCCGCCCGGCCAATGACTATTCCGAGGACGAATGGCGCGGCATCTTCGAGAGCAACCTGTTCTCGGCCTTCGAGCTGTCGCGCTACGCCTATCCGCTGCTCACGCGACATGCCTCCTCGGCCATCGTCAACGTCGGCAGCGTCTCGGGCATCACCCATGTGCGCAGCGGCGTGGTCTATGGCATGACCAAGGCGGCGATGCAGCAGATGACCCGCAACCTGGCCTGCGAATGGGCCGAGGACGGGATCCGCGTGAACTCGGTGGCGCCGTGGTACATCCGCACCCGACGCACCTCCGGGCCGCTGTCCGATCCGGACTACTACGACGAGGTGATCGCGCGGACACCGATGCGCCGTATCGGCGAGCCGGAGGAGGTGGCCGCCGCGGTCGGCTTCCTGTGCCTGCCGGCGGCGAGCTACATCACCGGCGAATGCATCGCCGTGGACGGCGGCTTCCTGCGCTACGGGTTCTGAGCGTCGCAGTCGCTGGCATCCAGCTGTGACCGCAGGCGCTGGAATTCCAGCCGCAAGGTTTCGGCACGGGCCGGGGAAGCGAAGCGCCATTGCGACTCGGCGTCCTGCACGCGCTGGCGCCAGCTCGCACACAGCAGGGCCGGTGGCACCTCGCTGCAGGTATCGCGCACCACCTCGCAGGCCTCACCGGCGCCCGTGCCGGGATTGCCGTCCAGGCCGGTGACGCGCATGGCGATGCAGCGTGACGGCGGCTCGCCGGTTTCGCCCAGATAGCTCTCGCCCTCCCGGGTGCGGCACTGGAACAGCGGCGGCAGCGGGACGGGCTCCTTCGCCGGCAGTACCGGTATCGGCGGCGTATTATCCGTGGCGGCCGCTGGCATGGGTGCCGGCAACAGGTGCGGCAGCGCGGCTGGCGGTGCGGTGGACGGCGGTGGAGGTGTCGCGGGCGCCTGCATCACCTTGCGGGTCTGCTGCGTGCCCCTGGGGCAGGGCAGGTTCTGCACGGTGAGCGCGCCGCTGGCATCGGTGCAGCGGTAGAACACGATCTCGGCGGCCAACAGCGGACCGGGCGCCAGCAGCAACAGCGTCAGCAGCCAGCGCCTCATGCGCCGCCGCAATCCTGATCCAGCCGCGCTTCGATGCCGCGTTGTTCGCGTACCAGTTGCTGGCGCTCGCTCTGCAGTGCGCTGTTGTAGCGGCGGATCAGCTCCCAGCGGCGGTCGTTCAGGCGTGCGCAGACTTCCTGCTGCGGCAGCGCATGGCAGCTGTCACGCACCAGCGTGGAGCCGATCGGCACGATCGCACTTCCCGGAGGATGCGGGTGCTGACCCGGAGCTGGCGGTCGTGGGCCGTGGCCGCCGTGCGGCCTGCGGCCGAAGCCCCAGATCGGCACCCAGCGTGGATTGCCCTCGTTGCTGTCACTGGTATAGCGCTCGCCCTCGGCGGTGACGCATTCGTACATCGGCTGTGGCGGCTGCACGGTGACCACCCGCACTTCACGCTCGATGACCGCCGCCGGTGGCGGTTGGACGGGCGCCGCCGGTCGCGGCGGTGGATCCTGGGGGCGCTGCATGTCCAGCACCTGCTGCTGGCGTGCGCCATCGCAGGGCGCATCCTGCAGCGCCACAGCGCCGTTGGTCCCGACGCAGCGGTAGATGCGCACGCTGTCCGTCGCCGGCGGCTCGGTCGCCGACAGCGCGACGGGCAGCAGGGTCAGGCAGGCGATCAGGAAGGGGCGGGCGCTCATGGCGCCATGGTGCCACGCGGGCGCGGGACGGGTGTACCTGGCCGGAACCGGGGCCGGATTGACGTTGCGCGCGGACGCAGATGGCCTCACCCGGATTGAGGCAAGACTGTGCCGATGGCCGCTCAGTCGCGCAGCACCTGCCCGGTGGCGGCGACGCGGATGCGGGTGGGCTGGGCCAGACCGCCGGTGGCGCCGTCGAGCAGGCCATCGAGTTGCGCCAGCAGGGCCGGGTCCAACT
>DDVW01000007.1:0-62342 GCA_002345545.1 Stenotrophomonas sp. UBA2302
GTGGCGCGGCAGCAGGTCGGCGCTGCTGTCCAGGGAACGGCCGGTGGCGCCCACCGCCGAGCGGGCCAGCGCCGCCACGGCCGACGTGGTGGGGATGACGGCTTCCGTCTCGGCGCTCTTGCGCCGGGTGACGGCGGCCATGATCGCTTCGGCGGCACTGCGCGGCTTGGCCGGCTTCGCCGGGGCCGGGCGGCTGGCTTCAAGGGCGCGTTGCACCGCGGCTTCGTCGTAGTTGGCCGCCGCCACGATCTCGACACCTTCCTCGATCCGCCGGTTGGACAGGATCACGGCATCCGGCCCCTGTTCCTTGCGGACCAGGTTCATGGCGGTGCGCATGTCGGCGGCGACGAAACGTTTGATTTTCATGCTGTGGTACCGGGAATTTGAATTCGGTTGCGACGAAGGCGATGTGGGGTTGCTGCTGTTGAACATGGCGGTGATTGCTCCTTCGTCCTTCGTTGCTGCGGGTTTTTTCAGGCGTCCGGTTTACGTCACCGGTGCCGGGTTCCAGTGCTTCAGCTGATCGTGCCGACCAGCTTCAGGCGCTTGTCCTCCGGCACTTCGCTGTAGGCCAGTACCGACAGCGCGGGGACGCTGTGGCGGACCATCCGGGCGAGTGCGGCGCGGACCGGGCCCGGTACCAGCACCACCGCCGGCTCGTTGCGTGCCTCCTGCTTGCCGACGCATTCGGCAAGACTCTGATGGAGGCGTTCGGCGAGACCGGGTTCCAGTGCGGCACCATTGCCTTGCGTGGATTCCTGCAAGACCCGTTCCAATTGCGGGTTGAGGGTGAACACCGGCAGCTCCGGCGACATGCCGGCGATTTCCTGCACGATGAAGCGGCCCAGCGCGTTGCGTACCGCGGCGGTGAGCGCGGCCGGGTCCTGGGTCTGCGCGGCGTTCTCCACCAGTGCCTCGGCGATCTTGCGCAGCTGGCGCACCGGGATGCGTTCGGTAAGCAGGTTCTGCAGCACGCGGGCGACGACGGAGATCGGCAGTGCCTTCGGGGTGAGGTCTTCCACCAGCTTGGGCGCGCTCTTGGCCAGCGTCGCCAGCAGCTGCTGGACTTCCTCGTGGCCGAGCAGCTCCGGCGCGTGTTCGCGGATCAGGTGCGACAGGTGGGTGGCGACCACGGTGGCCGGATCGACCACGGTGTAGCCCAGCGATTCGGCGTGGGCGCGCTGGTGCGGCTGGATCCAGGTGGCATCCAGGCCGAATGCGGGGTCCTTGCCGGCGATGCCGTCGAGCTGGCCCAGCGCGCTACCCGGATCCAGCGCCAGTTCGCGGTCGGGATGGATCTCGGCACTGGCCACCGGCACGCCGTGGACCAGCAGGCGGTAGCCGGTGGGCGGCAGTTCCAGGTTGTCGCGGATATGTACGGAGGGAATGAGGAAGCCGACATCCTGGGTGAGCTTGCGGCGCACGCCCTTGATGCGCGCCATCAGTTCGCCCCCCTGGTTCTTGTCCACCAGCGGGATCAGCCGGTAGCCGACCTCCAGACCCAGCGGGTCGATCGGGCGCAGCTCGTCCCAGCTCAGTTCGGCGGTGGCCGCCGGCGCGGAGGACGGCAGCCCCGGAATATCACCGGCAGCGGCGACCGCTGGCTGCGTGCTGGCCGCGGCGGCGCTGTCGCGCTTCCACAATTTCCAGGCCAGGAACGCCAGAATCGCGGCCAGCGTCAGGAAAGCGACGTTGGGCATGCCCGGTACCAGCCCGACCAGGCCGATGATGCCGGCGGCGATGGCCAACGCCCGGTACTGGCCGAACACCTGGCCCATCATCGCCTGGCTCATGTCCTGCCGGCGCGAGGCGCGGGTGACCAGCAGTGCGACCGCGCTGGACACCAGCAGCGCCGGCAGCTGCGCCACCAGACCGTCACCGATCGACAGCAGGGTGTAGGTGGCTGCCGCGTCGGCGAACGGCATGCCGTGCTGCAGGACACCGACGGCCAGGCCGCCGATCAGGTTGATGAACAGGATCAGGATGCCGGCGATCGCGTCGCCGCGGATGAACTTGTTGGCGCCGTCCATCGCGCCGTAGAAGTCGGCTTCCTCGCGCACTTCCTCGCGGCGCAGCTTGGCTTCCTCGCGCGTCAGCAAACCGGCGTTGAGGTCGGCGTCGATCGCCATCTGCTTGCCGGGCATCGCGTCGAGGGTGAAGCGCGCGGCCACTTCGGACACGCGTCCGGCGCCCTTGGTGATGACCACGAAATTGATGATGGTCAGGATCGCGAACACGACGATACCGACCGCGTAGTTGCCACCGATCACGAACTCGCCGAAGGAGGCGATCACCTTGCCGGCAGCGTCCTGGCCGTCCTGGCCGTTGAGCAGGATCACCCGGGTGGAAGCCACGTTCAGCGCCAGCCGCAGCATAGTGGTGACCAGCAGCACGATCGGGAAAATGGTGAAGTCCAGCGGGCGCTGCACGTACACCACTGCCAGCAGCACCATCAGCGAGATGGCGATGTTGAAGGTGAACAGGGCATCGAGCACCGGCGCGGCCAGCGGCACCACCACCATCGCCAGCAGCGCCAGCACGATCAGCGGCGTGCCCAGACCGTTGCGCAGCATTTCCAGCGCGCGGCGCACAGTGGGCGGTATTGAAGTGGTGCTCATGGACGTCCCGCCTTGCCGAACTCATCCACCTCCAGCGGTGGCAGTGCGGGCATGGGGCCGGTGCGCCATTGGCGCAGCTGGTAGACGTAGGACAGGACCTGGGCGACGGCCGAATACAGTCTCACGGGGATTTCCTTGCCGAGTTGCCCTTCCCGATACAAGGCGCGTGCCAAAGGTGGTGCCGAGACGATGGCGACCTTGTTGCCGTCGGCTACCTGGCGGATGCGCAGCGCCATTTCATCCACGCCGCGCGCCACCACGGTGGGAGCGCTCATGCGGCCGCCCTCGTATTTCAGTGCCACCGCGTAATGGGTGGGATTGACCACCACCACATCGGCAGACGGCACCGCCTCCATCATCTGCCGCTGCGACAGCTGCATCTGCATCTGACGGATGCGGCCCTTGACCTCGGGGCTGCCCTCGCTCTCCTTGAGCTCGCGCTTGAGCTCCTCGCGGGTCATTTTCAATTTCCGCAGCCAGTTCCATTTTTGGTACGGCGCATCGATGGCGGCCAGCAGCGCCATCGCCCCGGCCGTGGCCAGCAGCAACTGCAGGGTGAAACCGAGCCCGTTGCGTGCCGCCGCTTCCAGCGGCTGGTGCAGCAATCCGCGCAGGCCGTCGATGCCGTGCCAGATGCTCAGCCCGGCAGCGGTACCGACGAACAGCACGCGCAGCAGCGATTTGGCCAGTTCGGCCAACGCCTCCGGGCCGTACTGGCGCTTGAGGCCGCTCATCGGATTGAGCCGCTTGAAGTCCGGTACCAGCGATTTGTTGGAAAACCTCAGCCCGCCCATCAGCACCGGTGAGATGAAGCTGGCCAGCACGCAGACGGCGACCAGCGGTGATATCGCCACCATCAGCTTCAGCAGCAGCCAGCCGGCATGTCCGAACAGCAGGTCGCTGTTGCGCAGCAGCGCCGGCTCCGGTGCCAGCGCTGCTTTGAGCCAGCTGCGCGCGCCATTGCCGATATGGCCGGCCAGCGCGTAGATCGCCAGTACCCCAGAGGTGAAGACTGCGGCAGTGGCCAGCTCGCGCGAGCGCGGGATATTGCCTTGCTCACGGGCGTCGCGCAGGCGCTTTTCGGTGGGAAGTTCGGTCTTTTCGCCGGACTGTTCGTTCTCGGACATCGCACAGCACGCAAGCGGGGTTACCGGCTTGGCTGCAAGAACTGTTCCATCAGGGCGTGCCGGGCACGCTGCCGCTCGATCATGCGCTGCACACCCCATCTCACCCGGGCGAACCTGCGGTGTTTGCATGGACGCGGAAATCCGGTGCAGGGATTTCCACGCCGACCAGCGCGCAGCTACAGGTGCAGCGGGTTTTCCGCGAAGGGCTCCGGCTGGGTGTCGCCGTACAGGCGCAGGAAGGTTTCCGCGTTGACCGGCTGGCCCAGCACGTTGCCCTGCAGGTAGTCGCAGCCAAGCCGCTCGATATAGGTGCGCTGGCCCTGGGTTTCGATGCCTTCGGCGACCACATCCAGATTGAGCGCATGGCCCAGGGCGATCACCGCCGAGACGATCACCACATCCTCGTCGCTCTCGTCGACGGCGAGGATGAAGGCGCGGTCGATCTTGAGCTCGGTGGCGGGGATGCGCCGCAGCCGCAACAGGCTGGAGAAGCCGGTGCCGAAGTCGTCGATGGAAATCCCCACCCCCAGCGCCGCCAGCGCATGCAACTGCCGGGTGGCGGCATCGGCATCGCGGGTTACCGCGCTTTCGCTGATCTCCAGAATCAGCTGCGAAGGTTCCAGTGCGTTGTGCCGCAGCACCTCGCCGATCTGCCCGGCCAGCTTTTCCGAGCGCAGCTGGCGCCGCGACAGGTTCAGTGAAATGCGCCAGTCGCCATTGCCGGCGTCATGCCAGCTGCGCAGCTGCCGGCAGGCCGCGTCGAGGATCCACTGGCCCAGCGATTCGATCAGGCCGTACTGTTCGGCCAGCCGCAGCACGCGTTCGGAAGGAATAAGCCCGTGTTCCGGGTGCTGCCAGCGCAACAGCGCCTCCGCGCCACATACCCGGCCGCTGCCGGCATGGATGCGCGGCTGGTAATACAGCAGCAGGTCCGGGCTGCCGATGGCATCGCGCAGGTCGGCCAGCAATTGCAGGTCCTGCTCGACACTGTCATTCATCCATTCGGCGAACTGCTGGCAACTGTTGCTGCCGGCCTGTTTGGCATGGCGCATCGCGGTTTCCGCATGCGACAGCAGCAGCTGGGTCGAGCCGGATGCATTGTCCAGCAGGGCATAGCCGATGCTGGCGGTGACCCGGATGTCGCGGTTGCCGACCCGCAGGCTATTGACCAGGGTGATGATGTGCGCTGCCACCGCCATCGCCTCGGCCTCATCCCTGACGTGGGTGGCAACGATGAAATGATCGCCGCCAAGGCGGCCCACCAGCCTGTCACCGGCAGCGTATTGGCGCAGGCGCTCGGCCATCGCCACCAGTACCGCATCGCCGGCCTGGTGGCCGAAGGCGCCGTTGATATGGCGCAGATCGTCCAGGTCGAGCGAGAACACCGCCAGCGTTCTGCCGTCCTCGCTTGGCGTGGCACCGAGCCGTTCAAGCCGCTCACGCGCCAGCTGGCGATTGGGGAGGCCGGTCAGCGGATCATGCAGGGTGGCGTGGAACAGCTCTTTGCGGGTGTCATCCAGCGAGGTGCTGAGCACCGAGTTGTGGACCGCCAGCAGCCGCGCCTGCATGCGCTCTTCCAGCAGCGCGATCAGCAGCAGCGCGCCGGTCACCACCAGTGTCAGAGCGACCACCGAAACGGCCATCCATTCGGTGCGCACCCCACCGGTACCGGCGGCACCGCAGATACTGCCTTCGGGGAATTGCGCAGCCACCATGCCGGTGTAGTGCATGCCGGCAATCGCCAGACCCATCACCGTCGCGGCGGCGATGCGGATTGGCAGCGGCTGGGGGCTGTTGCGCAGGCGGAAGGCGATGAACAGCGCGCTCCATGAAGCGGCGATGGCGATGGCGATCGACAGCACCAGCCAGAACCGGTCGTAGACGATGGCCGGGTGCATCAGCAGCGCGGCCATGCCGCTGTAGTGCATCCAGGCGATGCCCAGGCCCATCAGCAGTGCACCGAGCAACAGGTGCAGGTGCGGCAGCGTGGGCCGGGATACCAGCCACAGCGCGAACAGCGAGCTGGCGATGGCGGCCAGCAGCGACAGCAGCGTCAACCCGAGGTCGTAGCCGAGCGGGATGGGGAGCTTGAACGCCAGCATGCCGATGAAGTGCATCGACCAGATTCCCGCGCCCATCGCGATACCGCCGCCCACCAGCCACAGGCGGGCATGCTGGCGGGTGCGGGCGACAGCGACACGGTCGGCCATGCTCAGTGCGGTGAACGAGGCAAGAATCGAGATCAGCACCGAAAGCACGACAAACAGCAGGTTGTAGCTGCCGCTCAGCATCAGTCCCTTCTCCCTGAAAGATTCAATGCACCGCTCCGCTGTGCATATAGATGCCGACTATCTACATCCTTGGCGGGAAGGGCAATAGGGATCCGATGGTAGGCGGAACCGGCCGATCTGTTATTGCAGGATCTGGCCGGCGGTATCCCATGCGGCATCGAAAAGACGCTGGACCGGTGGCCCCATTTCCCCGGCCAGCAGCGCCAGCAGCAGGATCCCCAGCAGCAGAGATACCGGCAGGCCGAGCTGGATCGGGTTCAATGCCGGCGCGGCACGGGCCAGCACGCCAAAGGCGAGGTTGACCGCCAGCATCGCTACCGTCAGTGGCAGTGCCAGCGTCAGTGCGCCGCGGAAAATCTGCAGTGCCAGCGTCGGCGCCATTGCCGCCAACGCGTGTGGATCGGGCACGGCGGTGCCGATCGGCAGCGCCCGATAGCTGTCCATCAGCAGCGAGATCAGGGCCAGATGGCCGTTGACGGTGAAAAACAGCAGTCCGAACAGCAGATAGAACCACTGCCCGATCACGCCGGAACTGCCACCGCGCAGCGGGTCGTTCATCTGTGCGAAGGCCAGGCCGGTGCCTTGCGCGACCATTTCACCGGCCATCGCGCCGGCTTCGAAGATCAGCCGGAACAGGAAGCCGATGGAGATGCCGATCGCCAGCTCGCGGGCGATGGTCAGCACGGTGGCGGCATCAAAGCCATTCCATACCGGCACCGGCGGCAGTACCGGTGCCAGCGCCACCGACAGGGCGATCGCCAGCATCGCCCGTACCCGTCCCGGTACCGCGCGGGTGCCGAGCATCGGCATCGCCATCACCATGGCGCCGATGCGCAGCATCGTCCACAAGGTGGTGCCGATCAGGGCGAATGCCTGCTGCCCGTCAATGGCCATCTGGGTGGCACTGTCCACGGGAGCGCTAACCGATCAGGTGGGGAATGCGCTGGAACAGCAGCGTGGTGAATTCCACCAGGTGCCCGATCAGCAGGCTGCCCAGCGCGAACAGCGCCACGGTCAGTCCGGCGGCCTTGGCGACGAAGGCGATGGTCGGTTCATTCAATTGGGTGGCGGCCTGGATCACGCCGACCACCACGCCGATCACCAGCACGGTGAGCAGCAGCGGGCCGGCAACCCAGAGGGTGGCGACCAGGCCACCACGCAGTTCGGTCAGGGCGAGTTCGGGGGTCATTGCAGCGCTCCGGTCAAACCGCGTTGAAGCTGGCGGCCAGGGTGCCGACGACCAGCACCCAGCCATCGACCAGCACGAACAGCAGGATCTTGAACGGCGCCGAGATCAGCATCGGCGAGAGCATCATCATGCCCATCGACATCAGCACGCTGGCCACGACCAGGTCGATGATCAGGAAGGGGATGAAGATCAGAAAGCCGATCTCGAAGGCGGTCTTCAGCTCGCTGGTGACGAACGAGGCCACCAGCACCGGGAACGGGATCGCCTCCGGGTTGGCGTAGGTGCCATGGCCGGCCAGGCCGGCGAAGGTCATCAGGTCGGTTTCCCGTACCTGCGCCAGCATGAAGGCGCGCAGCGGCTCGGTGGTCAGTGTCCAGGCCGTCTGGAAGTCGATCTGGCCGTCCAGATACGGCGCCATGCCGGTGGACCAGGCCTTGTCCCAGACCGGCATCATCACCATCGCGGTGAGGAACATCGCAAGGCCCAGCAGGATCTGGTTGGAGGGCGTCTGTCCGGTGCCCAGCGCCTGCCGCAGCAGGCCCAGCACGATGATGATGCGGGTGAAGGCGGTCAACACCAGCAGCATCGACGGCAGCAGGGTGATGGCCGTCATCAGCAGCAGGGTCTGCAGCGGCAGGCTGACCGGCTGGCTGCCGATCTTGCCGACATTCACCTCCGGCAGTGCCGGCATCTGCGGGCCGGCCGGTGTGGCCATCGCCAGCAGCGGAAAGGCGAACAGCGCCAGTACCAGCAGCCATTGCCAACCGTTACGGCGGGAAGCGCGGGGGAGGGGAGAGGCCGACATGGTTCAGGATTCCTTGCGCAGCTTCTGCGCCAGCATCTGGGCGAAATTCGGCAGTTGCCGCAGGTCCGGCAGTGGTGCCGGGGTGGCCGGCCGCAGCGGTTCGGGCAACTGGTGCAACGTGTTGATGCCGCCTGCGGTCACGCCTAGCAGCAGCTGCTGGCCGTTGATGTCCACCACCACCACACGCTCCTTGGCACCGACATTGAGGCTGGCGACCACCTTCAGGCCCTCCGTCGGACGGAAGCCACCGCCGGGCAGGCGCTTGAGCAGCCAGCCCAGGCCGATGATCAGGCCCAGCACCAGCAGCAGGGTGAACACCGCGCCGAACATTCCCGGCGTGGTGGCTGCGTGCTGGCCGACCGCTGCGCTTGTCTTTGCGGCCGGTGTGGCAGTGGCAAGCAGTGCGATCACCGCAGTCTCCGGATCCGCTCGGCGGGGCTGACCACGTCGGTCAGGCGCACACCGAAGCGGTCGTTGATCACCACCACTTCGCCGTGGGCGATCAGGGTGCCGTTGACGAACACGTCCAGCGATTCGCCAGCGCCGCGCTCCAGTTCCACCACCGAGCCCTGGTTGAGCTGCAGCAGGTTGCGGATCGGCACGCGCGCGCGGCCCACTTCCAGCGACAGGGTCACCGGCACATCGAGGATCACGTCCAGGTCCAGGTCGGTGGTGGCGATGCCGTCGGCCTTCAGGTCAGCGAACTGGGCCGGGGCGGCCTGCGGGGTATCGGGGGTCTGGGTGTCAGTCATGGCTTTCTTCCTGGATCGCCGGCAGCGGCTTGCGGGTGCCGGGCGGATGGGTCGCGGTGATCTTGATGGCGTTGCGCTCGTTGGCCACGCCGAATTGCCCGGTGAAGACCGGGATGCCTTCCACGCACAGCGGCACGTCCTTGGGCAGCTCGATGGGCAGGACGTCGCCGATCTTCAGCCGGGTGAGGTCGCGCAGGCTCATCCGGCGCTTGGCCAGCACGCTGGAAAGCTCCACTTCGGCGGAGTTGAGCTGCTCGCGCAGCATGATTGCCCAGCTTTCGTCGCGGTCGTTGCGGTCGCTCTGGATGCCGGCGTCGAGCAGTTCGCGGATCGGTTCCAGCATCGAATACGGCAGGGTGATGTGGATGTCGCCGCCACCGCCATCCAGCTCGACGTGGAAGCGGGTGACCACCACGTACTCGCGCGGGCTGACGATATTGGCGAAGTGCGGGTTGATCTCCGAGTTGATGTACTCGAAGTCCACGTTCATCACCGGCCCCCAGGCCTCGCGCAGGTCGGCGAAGGTCTGCTTGATCATCAGGTGGATCACGCGCATCTCGGTGGCGGTGAACTCGCGACCCTCGATGCGGGTGGGGTAGCGGCCGTCGCCGCCGAAGAAGTTGTCGACCACGGCGAACACCAGGGTCGGCTCGAACACGATCAGGCCAGTGCCACGCAATGGCTTGAAACGGATCAGGTTGAGATTGGTCGGCACGTACAGCGAGTGCAGGTAGTCGCCGAACTTGATCAGCTCGATACCGCGCACCGACAGCTCGGCCGAACGCCGGATCAGGTTGAACAGACCGATCCGCCACAGCCGGGCGAAGCGTTCGTTGACCATCTCCAGGGTTGGCATGCGGCCGCGGATGATGCGGTCCTGGCTGGCGAAATCGTAGGTGCGGGCTTCGCCGGGGGCCGGGCCCTCGTCCTCGGTATTGACCTCGCCGGAATCGACGCCATGCAGCAGCGCATCGATTTCGTCCTGGGACAGCAGATCGTTGATGCTCATCGGCGTGCCTTACTGGGTCACGAAACTGGTGAACAGCAGTTCGTCGGCACTCTTCTTGCCGGTCTCCCTGCTCATCAGCTTGTGCACTTCGGCCAGCGCCTCGGCCTGCAGCTTCTCCTTGCCGGCGCGGTCGGCGATCTGTTCCACCTGCACCTGCGAAAACAGCATCAGCAGCCGCGCGCGGATGGCCGGGGCGTGGGTCTGCAGCGCGGCCACGGCCTCCGGATCGCGGGTCATCAGCTGCACTTCGACCTGCAGGTAGCGTGGGCCGTCGAAGGTGCTGTCGAGGTTGACCACGAAGGCCGGGTCGAGCGCGAAGTACTGGGCCGGCGCCGGCTTTGCCGGGGCCGAGGATTTCACCGCCGCCTCGACCTTGCCCTGGGTGAAATACCACACCGCGCCACCGGCGGCGCCAGCGGCCAGCAGGGCGATCAGGGCGGTCACCAGCAGCGAACGCCGGGGCGTGGCGGTGGCGTCCTTGGTATCGGGGGAATTACGGGATTTGTCGGCGGCTGCGGCCACGGTGTGCTCCTCGGGAATGCTGCCCCTTCCGATGCAAGCCGTGTGCCCAAATGGCGTGGCCGGCCGCTATGGCCGGTACCGGTTCAGGCGTAGGTGTCCAGCAAACCGCGCAGATAGCGCATGGGCGCGGCCTGTTCCGTCACAGGCGAACCACCGCCCTCAGCGACGGAGGCCCTGGACGCGTCGGCGCCGGCACGCGCATCCTCGTCCGCAGGGGCATCCCGCTGCTGGCCGACATCGGCCTGGGCCAGCTGCAATCCCTGCTCGCCGAGCATTTCCCGCAGCCGCGGCAGGCTGTTTTCCAGCGCGCTGCGGACTTCGGCGTGGGCACTGCTGAAGGTGGCATGGACGCGGTCACCATCCAGTTGCAGCTTCACGTCGATCTGGCCCATGTCGTGCGGGGTGACGCGGATATGGGCATGGCCGATCTTCTGCTCGGCCATCCAGCCGATGCGTGCACCGAAGGCTTCGTCAAAATCCGGACTCTGCACATCGGGTGGAGCGCCAGGGACGATGCTGGAAGTGGCGGCGGGGGCGCGCGCTTCCGGTGCGCTGATGCCCTGCAGGATCTGCTGGAACGCGAGCAGATCCGGGCTGTCGGTGCTGTCGTCGATCCCGGCGGCCACGGCCGCGGGCGGCAGTGAGATCTGCGGCAGGGCGTCCGGCGTGCTTTTCGTGCTTGCCGCAAGAGCTGTGGCGGCGGCCGGCAAAGCCGTTGCCAGCGTTTGCGGGAGGGCGGCAGGAAGCTGCTTGCCGGCCGCCGCTGCCGCGGTGGGCGGCGGCGGAGCGGCGGGCTGCACAGGTTCGGCCGGCGGTGGAATCAGCGCGGAAAGGCCCAGCGGCGGCCACGGCGTATCGCTGCTGTGGTCATCGGCATCGCCGGATGACGGCTTTTCGACACCTGCGTCCTCACTGACCGAGGTTTCCGCTGTCGGCGTGTCCTCGTCGGGTCGGGTGCCGGAATCCTGACGCGGCGTGTTGCCATCGGCTGCAGGTGCGATGTTTCCGCCGGACCCGGTCGCCGGGTTCAGCAGGGCATCGAAACCGCCCGCCGGCTTGTCTGTCGATGACCCGCCGGAACGTGCACCCGCTGCGGCATGGCCGGCAGCGGACGCGGCGGTGGCGCCCAATGGCAGGGTGTTCATGCCGGCTCCCCGTCATCGGCGGCCTTGGCCAGGCGCACGCGGCGGGCGCCGAGATCGTCCATCTCGCGCTGGTCACGGCGTTCGGCCACCTGCTTTTCCTGCGCGCGATAGCTGGCGGCCAGCTGTTCCAGCACCTGTTTGTCGCGCGAGGCCAGCAGCAGCCGCGCGCGCTCGGCGTCGACGTGTTCGCGGTTGCTGTCCACGGTCCTGCTCTGGGTCTGCACGGCGTTGTCCAAACGATCGAGGAATGCCCGCCGGTTCATCAGTTGCGCGGCGCTGGTGGCCGACAGCTGCGCATTGGCGTAGTCGTCGGCGTACTGGCGCAGTTCGGCCAGCCGCGACTGGTGCATGTCCAGGGTTTTCTGGCGCTCGGCCAGAGCCTTGGCCACTTCATCTTCGCGGTCCTGCGCGTGGCGCAGCAGCGGATCGAGGCGACGGGACGGACTCATGCGGGTTTCTCGCTGTCTACCAGTTGTTGCAATGCTTCCAGGCTCTGATCCAGTGCGGCGGCGTTGTGCACGTCCTGGCCGAGGAACTCCATGATCTCCGGCCAGCGCGCCAGCGCCTCGTCGGTGAGCGGGTCGTTGCCGCGCTGGTAGGCGCCGATGGCGATCAGGTCGCGGTTGGCCGAGTAGGCCGAGACCAGCTGCTTGAGCTTGCGGATGCGGGCGCGCCAGGTGTCGTCGGCGATGTCCTGGACCACGCGGCTGACCGAGGATTCCACGTCGATGGCCGGGTACAGACCGCTGTCAGCCACCCGCCGCGAGAGCAGGATGTGGCCGTCGAGAATGGCACGGGCGGCATCGGCGATCGGATCCTGCGGGTCGTCACCTTCGGTCAGCACCGTGTAGAAGGCGGTGATCGAGCCGCGGCCCTTGGCGCCATTGCCGGCGCGTTCGACCAGCGCCGGCAGCTTGGCGAACACCGACGGCGGATAGCCGCGGGTGGTCGGCGGCTCGCCCACGGACAGGCCGATCTCGCGCTGCGCCTGGGCGAAGCGGGTCAGCGAATCCATCAGCAGCAGTACGTTCAGGCCCTGGTCGCGGAACCATTCGGCGATCGCGGTTGCCCGGTAGGCGCCGTGCAGGCGCGCCAGCGGTGGCCGGTCGGCCGGGCTGGCAACCACTACGGCGCGGCGCAGGCCTTCTTCGCCCAGCGTGCTTTCGACGAAATCGCGCACTTCGCGGCCACGCTCACCGATCAGGCCGACCACGATCACGTCGGCGGCGGTGAAACGGGTCATCATCCCCAGCAGCGTGGATTTGCCCACGCCGGAGCCGGCGAACAGGCCCACGCGCTGGCCGCGGCCGATCGGCAGCAGCGCGTTGATCGCGCGCACGCCCACGTCCAGCGGCTGGGTGATGGGTTCACGCGCCAGCGGGTTGATCGCCACACCGGCCATGCCGACGCTGCCTTCGGCACGGATCGGGCCCTTGCCATCCAGCGGAATGCCGTCCGAATCGATGACGCGGCCGAGCAGGCCTTCACCGACCTCGACGCCACCGCGATGGAACGACGGAACGACCCGCGCGTTGGGCAGCAGGCCATGCAGCTCGGCACTGGGCATCAGGTAGGTGCGGTCGCCGGAGAAGCCGACCACTTCGGCATCGACCCAGCCACCGTCGATGACTTCCACCTTGCAGCTGGCGCCCATCGGCGCCTCGCAGCCGACGGCTTCAAGGGTCAGGCCGACAGCACGGCGCAGCACCCCTTCGCGGATCAGACCATGGCCGTGGCCGTTGTCCAGGGTGATGTCATCCAGCCGCGCGGCCAGGCGCAGGTTGCGTGCGGTGGCCCAGTCGACGGGCGAGGGGGCGGCATTCATTGACCGGCTCCGGCGCGACGCATGACCGTCGCCAGCACCGAGCGCAGGCGCGCATCCAGCGTCCCGTCGATACGGACCGCTTCGGCATGCACGCGCAGGTCGCCGCGGCTCAGGCCCATGTCCGGCGCCAGCCGCTGGCCTTCGGGCAGCGACAGCAGTGGCGCCAGCGCGGCGATATCGTCCGGGTGCAGGCGCACCTCGACCTCGCGGTTGCTGTTGCCGACGGTGGCGATGGCTTCCTTGACCAGTGCCGCCAGCAGCGCCGGTTCGGCCTCGTAGGCGCGGCCGACCAGGTTGCCGGCGATACGTACTGAAAGATCGCCCAGCGCACCGACCACCTCGTCCTCCAGCCGTGCCAGCGGCCGGGTGAAGTTGTCGAGAATGCCTTCGATCTGCGCGATCAGCCGGCGCACCTCGGCCTGGCCCTGCGCATAGCCTTGCGCATGACCCTCGGCATGGCCTTCCTCCTGGCCCTCGCGGCGTGCCGCGTCCTGGATGGCCTCGATTTCTTCCAGCGTGGGCAGCTGCATCGGCGGCGGTGCCGGCTCGGACGCGATCGGCTCCTGCAGAAGTTCATCGGTCACGGTTTCGATGACCGGAGCCAGCGGCGCGCTCATCAGGTCCGGGGCATGCCAGCGGATGGCGCCGTTCACAGCATCGCCTCGGCGTTGCCGCCCAGGGTGACGGTGCCTTCATCGGCCATGCGCTTGACGATGGCGAGGATCTCGCGCTGTGCGCCCTCCACATCGGACAGCCGCACCGGGCCGCGTGCCTCCATGTCTTCGAGCAGGATCTCGGCGGCACGCTGGGACATGTTGCGGGTGATCTTGTCGCGCACCTTGATGTCGGCGCCACGCAGCGCCAGTCCCAGCCGCTCGCCGCTGACCTCGCGCAGCACCAGCTGCATCTCGCGGTCGTCCAGGTCGACCAGATCGTCGAACACGAACATCAGGTCCTGGATGCGGCTGCCGAGCGGGGCGTCGATCTGTGCGATCGCACCGAGGATGGCCTGGTCCTGGCCGCCGTCCATGTAGTTGAGGATATTGGCCGCGCACTGCACGCCGCCGATGTTGGACGACTTCAGGTTCTGGTTGCCGGCGAACTGGCGCTCCATGATTTCGTTCAGCTCGTTCAACGCATTGGGCGGAATGCCGTCCAGCGTGGCGATGCGCAGCAGCACGTCGACGCGGGTGCGCTCGGGCAGCAGCTTCAGCGCGTCGGCGGCCTGGTCGGTTTCCAGGTGCGCCATGACGATGGCGATGATCTGCGGGTGCTCGTTGCGTACCAGGTCGGCCACCGCGCGCGGGTCCATCCACTTGAGCGCATCCAGCCCGGTGGTGTTGCGGCCGAGCAGGATGCGGTCGATCAGATTGCCGGCCTTCTCGGTACCCAGCGCCTGTACCAGCATGTTGCGGATGTAGTCGTCCGAGCCGACGGACAGCGAGGTCTTGTTGCCGAGTTCGTTGCCGAAATCGTCCATCACCTGCTGCACCTGCTCGCGGGTGACATCGTTGAGGGTGGCCATGGCGATGCCGATCTTCTGCACCTCCTTGGGTTCCATGTGCTTGAGCACTTCGGCGGCATCCTGCTCGCCGAGCGACAGCAGCAGGACGGCGGCGCGCTGTACGCCGGTCATCTGGACGATCTCAGTCATTGGCAACCCAACCCTTCACCACCTGTGCCACGCGCTTGGAATCGGCCTGCACCGCTTCACGCGCCATCCGCAAACGTTCCTCATAGGCATCCACCGGCAGTGCCAGTTGTGCCGGTGCGCCCAGCTGCAACTGGTCCGGCGCCAGCGCCGTCGCACCGTCGGCCCCGTCCATGACCTGCACGTCGGCGGTCAGTGGATCCTCGTCACTACCGGGCAGGGCCTTGGGCGGGCCGGAAATCTGCCGCAGCGCCGGACGCAGCACGCCAAACAGTAGCGCCAGCACCACAATGGCACCCAGCAGCAGGCGCAGTCCGTCACGGACCTGCGGGTGTTCCCACCACTTGGGCGTTTCCACCGGCAGCGCTTCGCGCACGAACGGGGCGTTCATCACCGACACGGTGTCACCGCGTTCGGCATTGAAACCGACCGCCTGCTTGACCAGTGCCTCGACCCGGGTGAGCTCGGCGGCGCTGAGCGGCTGGTCGCTGAGCTTGCCGTTGGCACCGGCGCGCGGGACATGGTCGACCAGCACCGCCACCGACACGCGGTTGACGCGCCCGGCCGGCTGGCGGGTGTGCTGCAGGGTGCGGTCCAGCTCGTAATTGCGAGTGGCGCTCTTGCTGGTTTCGGTCGGCGTGGCGGCATTGGCCGGCACTGCCTCCGGACCGGGCGGAGTGTTGCTGGCGGCACCGGGAATGCCTTGCGGGCCGGCGCTGGCCGAGGAATTCTCGTTGATCTGTTCGCTGCGCACCTTCTGCGGTTCGCCGTTGTACAGCTCGCGCGCTTCCTCGGTGACCGAGAAGTCCATGTCTACGCTGACTTCCGGGTTGACCCGGCCGGCGCCGGTCATCGGCTCCAGCAGCTCGCGGATGCGCTGGTTGTAGGAGGTTTCCAGGCGCCGCACCTGTTCGAACTGGGCGGCGTTGAGCGCGGCGTCGCTGTTGGGATCGGACAGGGTCAGCAGGCGGCCGCTCTGGTCGACCACGGTCACCCGTTCCGGGGCGAGGTCGGGAATGCTGGAGGCGACCATGTGCACGATCGCCTCGACCTGGTTGCGTTCCAACTGCTGGCCGCCACGCAGTTCCAGTACGACCGAGGCGCTGGCGACATCACGCTGGCGGGTGAACGCGCTGGGCTTGGGGATGGCCAGGTGCACGCGCGCATCGCGTACCGGGCGCAACGCGGTGATGGTGCGTACCAGCTCGGTTTCCAGTGCGTGCTGGTAGCGGGCGTTCTCGACGAACTGGCTGACGCCGAAGCCGGGATCGCGCTCCATCATTTCAAAGCCGAGGCGGCCACTGTCGGTCAGGCCGGAGCCGGCCAGCTTCAGGCGGGCATCGTGCACGTGCTTTTCCGGCACGCTGATCGCGCCGGTGGCGGCGTTGAGCTCGAACGGAATCTGCGCGGTGCGCAGCAGGTCGGTGGCCTCGGCGGTCGCCTTGGTATCCAGCCCGGTGTACAGCGGCATCATCTGCGGCTTCTGCGACCAGAAGAACACGAACAGGCCCGCCGCCACGGCGACGGCAATCATTGCCATCAGGCCCAGCCGGCGGGTGATCTGCAGACTCTGCAGCCGGTCGAACCAGGCGCCGGCTTTTTCGGAGTTGAGGGCGTCAGTGGGGAGCGCGAGTGCCATGGAAGCGTGTCCTTACAGCGGCATGTTCATCACGTCCTGGTAGGCCTGGACGAGACGGTTGCGGACTTCCACGGTGGCGCGGAAGGCGATCTGGGACTGCTGCGAGGCGACCATCACCTGGGCCAGGTCGGCGCCGGGTTCACCGCGCTCGAAGGCGACGGCCAGCGCGCCGGACTTCTGCTGGGCATCGTTCACGCCCTTGATCGCCCCCTGCAGGGTTTCGGAAAAACTCGGGGCCGAAACCGGCTGGCCGGTGACCAGCCCGTTGATCGCGTCGCTGCGGCGGACATCGGCCAGCGGTGCGGTCGGGCCGACCTGGGTCTGGAAGGTACGGATCTGGGAAAGGATCGAATTGACGGAGTGGGACATCGACAGACTTCCGGAACGGGGTTGCTGCCAATTCATGTGCAAGACACGTGCCTAAACCGGCAGGCGGTTGAAAGGCCGTGCTGGCGTGCATTCCGCTGCGTGCGACGGCTTTCCGCCGTCCGGATTCCGGCGCTGCCGCCGGTGCCGGCGTATGCGTCGGGGCAGCAGAAAAGCAAAACGCCCCGAAGGGCGTTTGCAGGGGAGGGATACCGTGCGAGTCAGCCGAGCGGGGCTTCCGTCGGCTCGCGCTCGATGCCGTACTTGCGCAGCTTTTCCACCAGGGTGGTGCGGCGCAGGCCGAGCAGCTGCGCGGCATGGGCGACCACGCCCTGGGTGCGTTCCAGCGCCTGGTTGATGAGGGTCAGCTCGATGTTGGCCATGTGGTCGCGCAGGTCGAAACCACTGTTGGGCAGTTGTGCAGCCGTGGCATTGGTGGACACCGTGCCGGCCGGCGCGGTCGGGGCCGCCGTTGCAACCGCCGCCTCGGCCACCATCGCCGCCAGTGGGCGTTCCTCGTCGCCGGCCGCTGCCGGCGGCAGCGTGTCGCCGCGGTAGCGGGTGGGCAGGTCCTGCACCCGCACCAGACCGCCCGGATGCAGCACGGCCAGTCGTTCGACCAGGTTGGTCAGTTCGCGCACATTGCCCGGCCACGGGTGGGCGGCCAGCGCTTCCAGCGCTTCGGCGGTGAAGCGGACTTCGCCACGTCCGGTGCGGGCCAGCTGTACGGCGATGGTTTCCACCAGTGCCGGGATATCGTCGGTGCGTTCGCGCAGTGACGGCACGTCGATCGGGAACACGTTGAGGCGGTAGAACAGGTCCTCGCGGAATTTGCCGTCACTGATGCGCGTTTCCAGGTTGCGGTGGGTGGCGGCGATCACGCGGACGTTGCAGCGGATGGTCTGGTTGCCGCCCACGCGCTCGAAGCTGCGCTCCTGCAGCACGCGCAACAGCTTCACCTGCATCGGCAGGCTCATGTCGCCGATTTCGTCCAGTAGCAGGGTGCCGCCTTCGGCCATCTCGAAACGGCCCTTGCGGGCGGTCAGCGCGCCGGTGAAAGCGCCTTTCTCATGGCCGAACAGCTCGCTTTCCAGCAGGTCCGGCGGAATCGCGCCGCAGTTGATCGCCACGAACGGGCCGTCGCGGCGCGGCGAACGCTGGTGGATCGCACGCGACACGACTTCCTTGCCGGTGCCCGATTCGCCCAGCACCAGCACGGTGGTGTCGAATGCGGAGACCTGGTCGATCAGCTGGCGCAGGGCGACCACCGCGGCACTGTTGCCGGTGGGGCCGCTGTCCTGCGCGGCGCCTTGCTGGTGCTCGGTATCCAGCCGCTTCAGGCTGGCGCGACGCAGCAGCGCCTCCATCTGCGCATGCCGCAGCGGCAGTTCCAGCGGCCACACGTTGGCCTCGTGCAGGCTGTAATGGCGTGCGAAGGCCAGCGGATCGCCTTCCCCAAGCAGCACCGGTGGCGGCATCGCGGCATGGGCCAGCCAGGTGAAGAACGGTTCGGCGCTGGCGGTGTCGTCCAGGTGCCCGACCACGACCGCCAGCCAGTCGTTGGGGCGGTAACGCTTGACGTCGATATCGGCGGCGTCGGTGACCCAGCGCGGGGTGAAATCCATGAATTCCAACAGGGCGACGGTGCGCTCGGCGCGGACCTCGTCACTGTCGATGACCAGGATGCGTGACTCACTCATTGCCTGGCTCCTCGCGCAGACGTTCCAGGATCGGCATGACCTCCTGGATGTAGGAAAGCTTGCTGACGAAGTTGTCGGCACCGGCACGCTGGGCATGTTCGCGGTGCTCGACATCGTCGAAGTGGCTGGCGATCACGATGTAGGGTGCGTTGTCCTGGGTCTTGATCAGCCGGGTGGCCTGCAGCCCGCCCATTTCAGGCATCGCCAGATCCATCAGCACCACCTGCGGGCGCAGCGCTTCGGAACGCTCGATGGCTTCGAGCCCGTTGGCGGCACTGCCGACGATCTGTACCCACTCCACCTTGCGGAAGTGGCGCATCGCGGCGTTGATGAAACCTTCATGGTCGTCGACCAGCAGCACGGTGAGCTTGCTCATGGAAATCCTTGTTCTCAGCCCGCGCGGGCCAGGGAGGGCTTGGCATTCTGCCTGCGGCGTTCACGGGCCGGGGCGATGTCCAGCTGTTCGCGGTATTTTGCAACGGTCCGGCGGGCGATGTTCACCCCCTGCCGGGCCAGCAGCAGGGCGATGGCCTCATCGGCCAGCGGCCGGGCGGCCGGTTCGGTCTCGATCAGCCGCTTCACCATCGCCTTGACCGCCTGCCCGGAAATGCTGGCGCCCTCCAGGCGGACCGCGAAGAAGTGCTTCAGTTCGAACGTGCCGCGCGGGGTCTGCAGGTATTTGCCCGAGGTGATGCGCGATACGGTGGATTCGTGCATGCCGATGGCATCGGCCACTTCCTTCAGGGTGAGGGGCGCCATCGCTTCCTCGCCACGCATCAGGAACCCGGCCTGGCGCTCGACCACCACCCGCGCGGTGCGCAGCAGGGTGTCATAGCGCATGGACAGCCCACGGGTCAGCCAGCGTGCTTCCTGCAGCATCTCGCGCATCGGCTGGGCGGCTTCGCCGGAGCTTTCGCTGACGGCCTTCTCGTAGGCCGGATTGATGTTCAGGCGCGGCGTGGTGCGATGGTTCAGGGCCACGCGCCACTGCGCATCGGCATGCCAGACCACCACGTCGGGGATGATCGCGGTGTCCTGCTGCGGCTGCAGGGTGTCGCCGGGGCGCGGGTGCAGCGAGAGCACCAGCCGAAATGCCTCCCGCACATCGTCCAGCTCCACTTCCAGCGTGCGGGCGATCGCGGCGTAGTCATGCGAGGCGAGCTGCTCCAGGTCACCGGCCAGCAGACGGGTGGCCAGGTGCCGCGCCGGGACACAGCCGGGCAGCAGCGCCAGTTGCACCTGCAGGCACTCGCGCAGGTCGGCGGCGGCCATGCCGGCGGGATCGCCACCCAGCAGGCGCTGCCGGATCGACTCCACATGCGCGGCATCGCGGTCGTAACGGGCACTGGCCAGCAGGGTCAGCGATGCCAGCGGTGCATCGAGGTAGCCGGCGTCATCGCAGTGCTCGAGCCAGAATGCGGCGATTTCCAGATCGCCCGCGTCCAGGTCCAGCGCCAGCTGGCGCAGGATGCGGACATGCGGATCGGTGGATTCACCTGCGGCGATGTTCGCGGTGCGGTCATCCTCGCCATCCCCCCAGCCGCCGCCGGCCACATCCCACATCGAGCTTTCCGGCAGTTCGTCGAAAGCGGCGGTTTCCAGCGACGCCTCGGCAGCGGGCTGGGCATCGGCACTGCTGTCGTATTCTTCCGCCATTTCCAGCAGTGGGTTGGTTTCCAGGGCCAGCTGGACTTCCTGCTCAAGCTGCATGCTGTTGAGCTGCAGCAGGCGGATGGATTGCAGCAGCGCCGGTGTCAGCTGCAGTTGTTGACCCAACTGGGCGGAAAGGGTGGTTTTCATCGGATTCCCCAATAGCAGCGTGACGACGCTGCAATGTGGAACGCATCTTGCGTTCCCGATGTCGGGGAATGAATCGGTGCAAACCCTATACGTGTAGTGCGATGACCGACGTCTTGTGGGGGAAACCCCTACAGGACGCCGTCATTTTGACGCGCCAGAAAGCCGCAGAGGCTTGAAAACACGGGCTTCCAGCCGTTTCCGTGGTGCTCGGTGACGGCTTTCCGGAAGTGTGACGCTGGCCCATTCCGGGCGCCGTTTTTACGACAGGTCCAGCTGGTTGCGGGCTGCGAACAGCAGCAGATCGTTGGCGCGGCGGCAGCCCAGCGCCTCCATCATCCGCGCGCGGTGGGTCTCCACGGTCTTGATGCTGATGCCCAGTTCGGCGGCGATTTCCTTGGTGCTCTGGCCGTTGCCGAGCTGGCGCAGGATCTGCCGCTGCCGCGGTGACAGCGCGGCGATGCCGGTGGGGCGCTCGCGGGTGATGATCGGTGCCAGCATGCGCGCTGAAATCTGCGGGCTCAGGAACACCTGCCCGGAGTAGGCGGCGCGCAGCGCGACTTCCAGTTCCTGGGGCGCGGCATCCTTGACGATGAAACCGACCGCACCCCGGTCCAGCGCGTCGCGCACATGGCTGGTGTCGTCATGCATGGACATCATCACCACACGTGCCTCGGGCGCTTTCTGGCGGATCTCCGACAGCGCCTCCAGGCCGCTGCGGCCGGGCATGGAGAGATCCATCAGCACCAGTTCCGGCTGGCGCAGGACCGCCATTTCCACCGCTTCCTCGGCACTGCTGGCTTCGGCAACGACCTGGAGGCCCGCAAAGCTCTGCAGCAGCCGGCACAGGCCAGCGCGGACAAGGGTGTGGTCATCGACGACAAGGACGCGCACGGGCTGGCAGGAAGTCCGCAGGAGGAAGGCCGTCACCTTAGCCGAGTGGCCGAGGTGGTGCCAGCCGGATGTCAGCGGATGCGGCGGCTTTCGGCGACCTGCCGGCGATGCAGGCGGAACAGGTGGCGTTCCAGTGCGGTATTGAGCGCTTCGCTGCCCGGTTGCAGGCGCAGCCACAGGTGGAAAGTGCCGGCGAGATTCTCTTCGGCCAGCACCTGCACGGGCAGCTCTATATGGTCGGGCAGCCATTCCGCCGGCTGCAGGCGGATCACTCCACGGGTGTCCGCAGCCACGGTAAAGCCGTGCGAGGAATCCAGCCGCAGGCCGCGCCGCGACCAGCGCAGCGGGCAGGGCGGCAGGGCGGGGGTGGATTGCTGCAGCAGCCGCCCCAGCAGCACCAGGGTCAGGTCCAGACGCGCTTCCAGCCGCTGCAGCTGGGCGCTGCTGTCGGTACGCTCCTCGCCCTCGTCGCCACCGCGCGAATCCTCCACCAGCGCCACACTGCGCAGCAGCATTTCCGTGCTGCCCGGGCGACGCACCACCGCGCCGGCATCGAACGTGGCCGGCAGGGTGATATCGCAGGCCAAGGTGTCGGCGAACAGTTCGGTCTCGGCGGGGTGCGGCAGCAGGGCGGGGGCGGTCAGGCTCATGCCAGCGATTCTGTCTGGTTGTAGGCGCTGGCCGCACGTACCGATTGGTGGCCGGCACGCAGGTGGGTGGCGGCGATATCGCGGAGCTCCGCCATGTCGGCGGTCAGCGACTGCTGCATTTCCAGCAATGAACGCAATGCGCTGGCCGGCGCTTGGCCCCCGTTGGCCGCAATGTACTCCCGGACCTGCTGGTCGTGATGGGCGACGATGCGCTGCGCCAGCTCGTGGTCTTCCTCGCCCAGCGCGATGCGAAGAGTCTCAAGACTGTCGTACAGTGCCTCCAGCCCGGCGTCGTTGGTCATGGTGGACTCAGGCATGGGAAGCGGCCGGACGCTGGCGCTGGGCGACGGGAATCGCATTCCAGGCCGATTCGATCTCGCCGAGCAGGCGCAGGGTCTCGTGCAGTGCAGAAGGGTCGTTGTGCAGGTTGGCTTCGGTCAGGCGCCGGGCGATGTAGTCATATAGCGCAGACAGGTTGCCAGCCATCTCGCCACCGGCTTCGTGGTCGAGGGTGCCGTTGAGGTGGCCGACGATGGCGCAGGCCTCGCCGATGGCCTTGCCCTTGCGGGCCTGGTCACCTTGCGACATACAGGCTTCGGCCTGGCGGATTCGCTCGCACGCGCCGCCCAGCAGCATTGCCACCAGTTTGTGGGGGTCGGCGTCTGCGACGCTGCTGGTAATTCCCACCTTGCGATATTGCTCTGCGAACTGGCGGCTGGAACCGTACATGGGTCGGAATCTCCTTTGTGCCCGGCCCGCGACCATGGGTGAGTGGCGGGGGGCGCCAACAGGCGCCGGGGCGATGCGATGTGTCGCTTTTTCTATCGGCCCGGAAGGCCCAGGCTTGAGGGCGGTGCGTGGATGCTTACTTGGACTTGGGGGTCAGCGAGGCCAGCTGCTGGGTCAGGTAGTCGCTGGTGCTCTGCATCTTCGCGACCATAGTGTCCATTGCGGTGAACTGCTTGGTGTAGCGGTCGGAGACCTTCTCCATACGTGCATCCAGTTTGTCCAGGTCGCTTTCCAGCTTCTTGATCTGCTTGTTCAGCCCTTCGGTGCGCAGGCTCAGGGAGCCGTGGGTGGCGTCGAGCTGGCTTTTGAGCATGGTTTTCATGCTGGTTGCCAGGCTGCCTTTCTCGCCGAGCAACGCATCGGCCGCGGCGGGATTGGCCGCCATGGCCTTGTCGAATTCGCCGGCATCCAGACTCAGCGTGCCTTCCTTGGAAATGCTGATGCCAAGTGCCTTCAGGTCGCTGACACTGCCACTGACCTGGTTACGCATTTGCTGCTGCAGGCCGCGCACCATCGCATCGCCGGTCAAAGCCGAGGCGGTGTTGCTGGTGGCGTTGTAGCTGCTGCTGGACTTCAGCACGCCCATCGTCGCGTTGTAGGCGGCCACGAAGGCCTGCACATTGGCCTTGAGCGGCGCATTGTCCTGGCTCACGGTGAGCGTCTTGGTCACCCCAACGTCGGCCTTGCCCAAGCTCAGGTTCACACCCGGGATGATGTCGGTGATGCTGTTGCTGCTGGAGGTGCGCTCAAAGCCGTCGACGCGGACCACCGCATTGGTGGCTTCCTGCTGCTGTGCCAGCCCGTTGCTGTTATTGAGGGGGTTACCATCCCAGGTCAGGGCGGCCAGTCCACCGTCGCCGCCGCTGGCGCTGAGTGTCAGCGCGCCGTCGGTGCCAAGCTCGGTGGCGTTGAGAACCAGGTGCTGACCACCGTCGGCGGTGATGACACTGGCATTGACGCCTTTGCCGCCGGCAGCCTTGTTGATGGCCGCGGCGATATCGGACAGGGTGCTGCCTTCGGCGATCTCCACGTCCAGCGAGCTATCGCCCCAGGCGATGGAGAGCGTTCCGTCGCCGACGGCCTCGTCCTTGGCGAACGCGCCGGAGGTCAGCTTCTGCGCCTGGGCCAGGCTGGCCACCTCGATGCTGTAGCTGCCGGCGACCGCGCCGGTGCCGATGCTGGCGGAGAATCCTGCGCCTTCGGCCACGTTCGCTTTGAACGCCGGGTTGGACGCGCTCTTGCCCAGTGCTTCCAGCGCGGTCTGCAGGTTGCTCAACCCGCTTTTGATATTCCCCAGCGCCGACAGCTTGGCGGTGGCGGCGGTGCCGGCACTGTTGATGCGGTTGGCGGTCGGCGCACGCTCGGCGGCGACCAGCTGCGCGACGATGGTGGGGATGTCGAGGCCGGAGCCGATTGTATTCAGAGCCATGGTTTTCCTTGCGGGCCAGATGGCCGTCGTGGTGGCCGGGCAGGCCTGTGTGGTCTATCGGCCAGTTGCCGGCAGACTTGAGGGCACTGCCGGCATGACAGCGTGACGAGTCCCCAGCACACGTGCAAATTCTGTGCCGTGCCCGGTCGACGGAGCTGCGGAAAGGTCGCTGCCGCGTACCGGTTCTGTGCCGTCTGGTGATTCCCGGGCAAAGCAAAGGCCCCTCCGGTGAGGGGCCTTCTGTGTCACCAGTAGCTGTCGCCGAAAGGGATCAGCCCAGCAGGCTCAGCACGTTCTGGGTGGAGCTGTTGGCCTGGGCCAGCATGGCGGTACCGGCCTGCTGCAGGATCTGCGTGCGGGTCAGTTCAGCCGTTTCCTTGGCGTAGTCGGTGTCGCGGATACGGCTGCGCGAGGCCGACAGGTTTTCCGAGGTGGTGTTGAGGTTGGCGATGGTCGAGGTGAAGCGGTTCTGGATCGCACCCATGTCGGCGCGCGAGGCGTTCACCGCATTCAGTGCCTTGTCGACGATCTGCAGCGCTTGCTGCGAACCGGCGAAGCTGGTGATGTCCAAATCCTTGGCGTACTTGGCGTCTGCTGCGGTAATGGCGCCTGTGACAACACTTGCACCGGCCGCAACGTTCGTCGGGATGCCAGTGACGGTCATCGAGTCGCCCACCTTGCCTTCTTTCCAGGAGGACAAGGCGAGGTTGCCAGTGGCATCAACCTTGGCATTGACGCCGCTTTCGCCGCTCTTTGCGTTGATTGCTGCTGCCAGTGCGTTCCCGATAGCAATTTTGCCAGCAGCTTCCGCGTCAGGTTGTGCGGTGCCACCGGTAAATACGCCAGAAGCGGGAACTTCAATAGCATCCAATTTGATGCCGTTGATCTCGATAGCTCCGGCGGCAACTGAGACGGCGTCATAGGTGAAGTCGGTAATTGGCGTGCCAGCCGTGGTAGCCGGTGTTGCCAAGGTAATGGAACCCGAAGCGAACATCGCGCCACCCAGCGCATCCTTACTGGCATTGACGATGGTGTTGATGCCGATGGTCTGGCCGGCATCGGCGCCGACCTGGAACAGGGCGCCGGAGAACGAACCATCGAGCAGGGCAGTGCCGTTGAAGTTGGTCTGGCGCGAGACGCGGTCGATTTCCGAGACCAGCTGGGTTACTTCGGCTTGCAGGGCCTTGCGGTCGGAGTCGGAGTTGGTGGCGTTGGCCGACTGCACGGCCAGTTCACGCACGCGCTGCAGGTTGTTGCCGATCTCGACCATCGCGCCTTCGGCGGTCTGGGCCAGCGAGATGCCGTCGTTGGCGTTGCGCACGGCCACGTCCAGACCACGGATCTGGGTGGTGAAGCGCTCGGAGATGGCCAGGCCGGCGGCGTCATCCTTGGCGCTGTTGATGCGCATGCCCGAGGACAGGCGCTGGATGCTGGTGGCCAGGCTGTTGCCGCTGGTGGTCAGGTTGCGCTGTGCGTTCAGCGACATCACGTTGGTATTGATTACTTGTGCCATGGTGGCAAATCCTCTTTGGTGTCTGATCCGGCACAGCTGGACGGCCGGTGTTGGGCAGTGTGGTCAGGCTTGAAGACCTTGCCGCTGCTGTAATCAATAGCGGCACTTGACGCGCGGGCTTTAGTACGGGTGCAAAGGAAATTCGGTTTTCCGGTTGCAGCGGGCATCCGCCGGGGCAAGTGGAATGCGCGCGTGATGTCTGGCGTGTTCAGTGGCTGTGATCCCCGTCGAGCGGGGGGGCGGAACCCTTGTTTGCAGGGAGGACACTGGCGCGACCAGCGCCCGGCCTTTTCATTTGCATGTGGCGTCACAACAGAAAGGCCCCTCCGGAGAGGGGCCTTCTGTGTCACCAGTCGCTGTCGCCGAAAGGGATCAGCCCAGCAGGCTCAGCACGTTCTGGGTGGAGCTGTTGGCCTGGGCCAGCATGGCGGTACCGGCCTGCTGCAGGATCTGCGTGCGGGTCAGTTCGGCCGTTTCCTTGGCGTAGTCGGTGTCGCGGATACGGCTGCGCGAGGCCGACAGGTTTTCCGAGGTGGCGTTCAGGTTGGCGATGGTCGAGGTGAAGCGGTTCTGGATCGCACCCATGTCGGCGCGCGAGGAGTTCACTGCGGTCAGCGCCTTGTCCACGATCGACAGCGCCTGTTGCGCGCCGGCGACCTTGCTGATGTCCAGATCGTAGGCAAAAGACTTGGTCGTTGGAGCGGCGCCTGTCGGTGAATACGCAGCAGCAGGCATACTGCCTGCATTCGACCAAGTGCCGTAGTCGATATCGATGGCGTTGAAGGTGCCATCTGCAGCAACGCTGTCCTTGACGGATGTCAGGTTGATCTTTCCGGCAGTTGCAGTATCGACTTCAGCGTAAACGCCGGTCTGATCCATTTTTTCATTGATGGCAGCGGCAACGGCAGCAGCAGTGGCTTTCTGGGTGGCGGCAGCGTCAGCACCAGCAGCGACTTTGATCGTCTCCAAGGCGATCTCTTTGCCATCGGTGCCGGTGATTTTCATCCCCGTGATTTCTTGTGCGCCGTTGGCTGTCGGGGGCGCAATAGTGAAGGTGCCCTTGTCGAAGACTGTGCCGCCCAGTGCCTTGGCGCTGGCATTGACGATGGTGTTGATGCCGATGGTCTGGCCGGCGTCGGCACCGATCTGGAACAGGGCGCCCGAGAACGAACCATCCAGCAGGGCGGTGCCGTTGAAGTTGGTCTGGCGCGAGACGCGGTCGATTTCCGAGACCAGCTGGGTCACTTCGGCCTGCAGGGCTTTACGGTCGGAGTCGGAGTTGGTGGCGTTGGCCGATTGCACGGCCAGTTCACGCACGCGCTGCAGGTTGTTGCCGATCTCGACCATCGCGCCTTCGGCGGTCTGGGCCAGCGAGATGCCGTCGTTGGCGTTGCGCACGGCCACGTCCAGACCACGGATCTGGGTGGTGAAGCGCTCGGAGATGGCCAGGCCGGCGGCGTCATCCTTGGCGCTGTTGATGCGCATGCCCGAGGACAGGCGCTGGATGCTGGTGGCCAGGCTGTTGCCGCTGGTGGTCAGGTTGCGCTGTGCGTTCAGCGACATCACGTTGGTATTGATTACTTGCGCCATGGTGGCAAATCCTCTTTGGTGTCTGATCCGGCACAGCTGGATGGCCGGTGATGGGCAGTGTGGTCAGGCTTGAAGACCTTGCCGCTGCTGTAATCAATAACGGCACTTGACGCGCGGGCTTTAGTGCTGGTGCAAAGGAAATTCGGTTTTCCGGTTGCAGTGCGAATCCACCCGGGCAATCGGAATGCGCGCGTGATTTCTGGCGCGCTCAGTGGCTGTGATCCCCATCGGGCGGGGAGCAGAATCCTTGTGTGCAGGGAGGGTACTGGCCGGACCAGCGCCTGGCCTTTTCATTTGCATGCGGCGCCACAACAGAAAGGCCCCTCCGGAGAGGGGCCTTCTGTGTCACCAGTAGCTGTCGGCGAAAGGGATCAGCCCAGCAGGCTCAGAACGTTCTGGGTGGAGCTGTTGGCCTGGGCCAGCATGGCGGTACCGGCCTGCTGCAGGATCTGCGTGCGGGTCAGTTCGGCCGTTTCCTTGGCGTAGTCGGTGTCGCGGATACGGCTGCGCGAGGCCGACAGGTTTTCCGAGGTGGTGTTCAGGTTGGCGATGGTCGAGGTGAAACGGTTCTGGATCGCACCCATGTCGGCGCGCGAGGAATTCACCGCATTCAGCGCCTTGTCGACGATGGACAGCGCCTGCTGGGCGCCAGCAACGGTCGAAATGCTCACATCAGCAATGGTCTGAGAGCCTGCTGCGACACCGCCAGTACCAGCTGCCAACCCGATATCAGCCAGAGCGGTGCCAGCAGGAGCCGTGCTCGGCGCGACAGTGAAAGTCTGATCAGCCTTGACGCTGGTCAGAGTGATAACACCATTCTTGACTCCCGCGTGCACGCCGGTCATGTCCAGCTTTTCATTGATCGCCGCAGCGGTAGCTGCAGTGATCGATTGCCCGGCCTTGACGGTGAAGTCTTCAAGCACCACGTCGGTGGCCGCTGCAGCACCGGTAGGCGTATAGCTGATGGTCAGGCCGGTAACGGTCATGTCGGCAGCGGCCTTGTCAGCGGCGGCCAAACTCGTACCGACGTACTGGGCGGCGAAACTGGCCGAACCCAAGCTGGACGCACTGGCATTGACGATGGTGTTGATGCCGATGGTCTGGCCGGCATCGGCGCCGACCTGGAACAGGGCGCCGGAGAAGCTGCCGTCCAGCAGGCTGGTGCCGTTGAAGTTGGTCTGGCGCGAGACGCGGTCGATTTCCGAGACCAGCTGGGTGACTTCGGCCTGCAAGGCTTTACGGTCGGAGTCGGAGTTGGTGGCGTTGGCCGACTGCACGGCCAGTTCACGCACGCGCTGCAGGTTGTTGCCGATTTCCACCATCGCGCCTTCGGCTGTCTGGGCCAGCGAGATGCCGTCGTTGGCATTGCGCACGGCCACGTCCAGACCACGGATCTGGGTGGTGAAGCGCTCGGAGATGGCCAGACCGGCGGCATCGTCCTTGGCGCTGTTGATGCGCATACCCGAGGACAGGCGCTGGATGCTGGTGGCCAGGCTGTTGCCGCTGGTGGTCAGGTTGCGCTGTGCGTTCAGCGACATCACGTTGGTATTGATTACTTGTGCCATGGTGGCAAATCCTCTTTGGTGTCTGATCCGGCACAGCTGGACGGCCGGTGTTGGGCAGTGTGGTCAGGCTTGAAGACCTTGCCGCTGCTGTAATCAATAACGGCACTGGACGCAGGGGCTTTAGCGGTGGAGATGAAATTGGCTGGGCTGCTCAACACCGGTGGCCCCTGGCGGCATACAACAGCGCGCAGGGTTGTTTGGAAGCCCCACCCGACGCTGCTGCGTTTAAGGGTCGCCCCGGCATCTCACAACAAAAAAGCCCCTCCGGAGAGGGGCCTGGCGTGATGTCGCTGCAGAAAGTGCTTACTGCTGCAGCAGGCTCAGCACATTCTGGGTGGAGGTGTTGGCCTGGGCCAGCATGGCGGTACCGGCCTGCTGCAGGATCTGGGTGCGGGTCAGCTCCGCGGTTTCCTTGGCGTAGTCGGTATCGCGGATACGGCTGCGCGAGGCCGACAGGTTTTCCGAGGTGGTCTGCAGGTTGGCGATGGTGGAGGTGAAGCGGTTCTGGATGGCACCCATCTCGGCACGGGCCGAGCTGACCGCAGTCAGGGCGGTATCCACCACATCGATGGCGCGCTGCGCGCCGACGAAATCGTTGACGTTCAGATTCTTGGCGGCGGTGGCGGAGGTAGAAAGCTGCCCGGCGGTAGCGGTCGAGTTGGCCAGGCCGTACTCGGCCAGGGTGCTGGTGCCACCGGCGGTGACGGTGAAGGTCTGCCCGCCCTTGAGCGAAGACAGGGTCAGCACGCCGTCTTTATCAGCCTCGGCGTAGATACCGGTCTGGTCGAGCTTGGCGTTGATGGCCTGGGCGATGGCGTTGCCCATCTCCTTGGCGGTCGCGCCCATGGCGTAATCGACATCGCCGATCGTAACCGGAGTCGCATTGCTGTCGGCATCGGTCACCGTGATTACCAGCCCTGTCAGGGTGCCGGCGGCAGTGGCGCCGGTGGCGGCCGGGGCCAGCGTGCTGGCGGCGTCGCCGACATAGTTGTTGGCGAAGAAGCTGGTGCCCAGCGCATCGGCGTTGGCATCGACCAGGGCGTTGATGCCGATGGTCTGGCCGGCGTCGGCGCCCACCTGGAACAGTGCGCCGGCGAATGTGCCGTCGAGCAGGGTGGTGCCGTTGAAGTTGGTCTGGCGGGCGACGCGGTCGATTTCGGCCACCAGCTGCTTGACCTCGGCATCCAGCGCCTTGCGGTCGGAAGTGGAGTTGGTGGCGTTGGACGACTGCACGGCCAGCTCACGGATGCGCTGCAGGTTGTTGCCGATCTCGACCATCGCACCTTCGGCGGTCTGGGCCAGCGAGATGCCGTCGTTGGCGTTGCGCACGGCCACGTCCAGACCGCGGATCTGGGTGGTGAAACGTTCGGAGATCGCCAGACCCGCCGCATCGTCCTTGGCACTGTTGATGCGCAGGCCCGAAGACAGGCGCTGGATCGAGGTGGCCAGTGATGCGCCGCTGGTGTTCAAGTTGCGCTGGGCGTTCAGCGACATGATGTTGGTATTGATGACTTGGGACATGGTCTTCTCCGTTGTATTCGGACGTTGGCGTCGAATGGTTGGGCGGGCGGCTAGGGGTAAAGGAATTAGCGGATCATGTTGAACAGCGACATCGACTGCATCTGGGTGAAGATGGTCTGGGCCGCCTGTAGTGCCGCGCCTTCGAGCTTGTATTGCCCGATGGCTTCGGCGTAGTCGAGGTCGCGCAGCTGCGACAGCGAGGTTTTCAAGGTCACCGAATTGGCCTCGCGCAGGGCGGCGGCGTCATCGATGGATTTGAGCTGGGCGCCACCGGCGGCGCGGGCATCGATCAGTGCCTCCGCAGCGCGGGACACGTCACGGATGGACGCTTGCAGCGCGTTCTGCTGGGCGGTGCGGCCGGCGAGGGTGGAGGTGTCCATCTCCAGCGTCTGCACCAGCTTGTCCAGGGTGCTGAACACATCGCGGGTACCGGCCGGACCGGCGTTGAATTCATCGCCGGCAACTGGCGCGCCTTCGATGCGCACGCGCAGGCCTTCGAAGACGATGTCCTCGCCGCTGGCGTAGTTGCCGGTGCCGATGACGGTGTTGCTGGCGTCGACCACTTCATAGGTGTCGGCGGCGGTGAAGCGCAGGGTGTAGCTGGANNTCGACCGTGCCATCGCCGGTGCGGATGCGCAGGAAGATCTCGCTGCCCGGCAGGGTGTCCTTGATGAACGTGCCGGGGGCGACTTCCACCTGGCGCTGGTTCTGGTCGCCGTTGTAGATCACCGATCCGTTGCTCAGGGTGAATGGCGCAGCACCGTCAGCGGCACCGCCAAACAGATAACGTCCGCTGCCATCGGTGGTGTTGGACAGCGCCAGAATCTGCTCCTTGATGGACTTGAGCTCGTTGGCGACGGCTTTGCGATCATCGGCCGACAGGGCCGCGTTGTTGGCCTGGATGGAGAGATCGGACACGCGTTGCAACAGGTCGCCGGCCTGGGTCAGCGCGTTTTCCTGCAGGCCCAGCCGGTTCTGCGCGTTGCCGGCATTGGCACCGAGCTGTTCGAGTTCGGCCAGGATGCGATCCATGCCGACGGCGGCACCCGAGGCGACCGGGTCGTCCTTGGCGGTGACGATCTTCTTGCCGGTGGCCAGCTGCTGTTCCAGATGCGAGAGCTTGCTCTGCTTGGACATCATCAGGAACACCGACTGGTCGTACATCATGCTGCTGGAGATACGGTTGTTCATCGGGAAACGGCTCCCAGGATGGTCTGGAACATGGTGTCGGCGGTGGAGATCAGCTGCGAGGCAGCCTGGTAGGCCTGCTGCAGCCGGAGCATGTCGGCCGCTTCCTCGTCGAGGTTCACGCCGGAAATCGCGTCACGGCTGGCCTGTGCGTTCTGGTTGATCACCTGTTGCGCCTGCAGCGAATACTCGGCCGCGCGGGCAGCCGAGCCGATCTGGGTGGTCAGCCCGCCCAGTGCGCCGTTGAGGGTGATGGTGCCGCCGTTGAAGGCTTTGGCATCTTCCACGCCAGCCAGACGCGAAGCGTTGCCGTTGTCGCCGGAGCCAGGCGCGGTCTTGCCGATGGTGAAGGTGTCACCGGCCGCGGGCTTGCCATCGAGCACGATGCTCCAGCCGTTGGCGCTGATGGTCTGGCCCGGCGTGTACGGGAACGGGCCGGCGCCATCGATCATGAACTGGTTGGCGTCGAGGAACTCGATGCTGGCCGGGTTGAGCAGCGCCGGGTTGCCGACATCGAGGATGTCCAGCTTGCCGAGCACGCCCGTGCCGCTGTTGGCCAGATCGGCGGCGGCCTTGACCGGATCGGCGGCGGCGATGCGCGAGGGATCGGTGATCGCCACCGACAGGCCACCGGTGGCCGCGGCGGTGGGCTGCAGCAGGAAACGGTCGTTGGCGGCGGGCGTGCCGCCGACCACGAATTCCACGCCATTGACCACGAACGGATCGGCCGCGGTGCCGGCGCCGGCCATCGGCACGCTGGCGCCGGTATCGGCGCGGGTGGCCTGCCAGTTGGTGCCGTCAAAGCGCAGCATCAGGTTCTGGCCGTCCAGCGCGGTGGTGTCGGCATAGCTGGCGCTCAGCGTGGCGCTGCCGGCATTGCCGCTGTGGTTGCTGATCCTGGGCGGGGCCAGGTTGAAGAAGTCCGTACCCATGTCGCCATACAGGTCCATGCCTTCGCGGTGCGATGCGTTGAACGACTGGGCCAGACCCACGGCGATGCGGCCCAGCTCGGCCTCGGCCGGCGTCAGCACGTTGTCGCGGAATTCCAGCAGGCCGCCGATCTGCCCACCCAGCGACTTGTTGCCCAGGTTCACGGTCATGCCTTGGGTCTTGATCGCCAGCTGCAGGCGCTCGGGCTGGTACGGATCGGTCACCGTGGTGACCTTTGAGGCGGTGGTGCCGACCACCAGCGCGTTACCGCCGGCGGAGAACACGTTCATGATGCCGCCGTCCTGGATCACCGCGGTACCGCCGGTGTAGCCGATCAGCTGCGTGATCAGTTGGTCACGGCGGTCGAGCAGATCCGGCGCGGCGGCCGCGGCGTTGCTGCCGATGGTGCCGTTGATCTGGGCGATCTCCGCCGCCAGCCGGTTGATCTCGCCGGCGCCGGCGATCAGGCCGTTGTTGACCTCGTTGCCCAGCGACTCCAGGTTGCCGGTGAGCTGTTTGAAGCGGGTGACCAGCGTGGAGGCGTTGTCGAGCATGTTGCGGCGGTCGGTGGTGCCCGCCGCATTCGACGACAGGCCGCTGACCGAATCGAAGAAGTTCGACCACACGCCGGCCACATTGGTGGCCGAATCGGAGAACAGCGCATCCACGCGGTCGGCCATTGTCGAGAGCTTCTCCAGCCGCGCCAGTTCACCGCTGCTGTCGAGCAGCCGCGAGATCGCCAGCTGGTCGGCGACGCGGCGGATATCGATGATCTTGGTGCCGTTGCCCACGTCTCCATAGCCGACGTTGGAGGGATCGCGCGTGGCGAAATCCACCTTCTGCCGGCTGTAGCCGTCGGTCTTGATGTTGGCCACGTTGTGGCTGACGGTGGCCAGCGCCCGCTGGAAAGCGAGCAGGGCACTGGTACCGGTGGAAAGAACATTGGACATGGACGGCTATCTCAACGTCGGGTGATGCCGGACAACCCGGCGTTGCTGGCAAAGGTGCGGCCCATGCGGACACCGGCATCGCCGATGGCGGCTACCGCGCGTTCGATGGTCGGGCCATTGG
The DNA here is from genome assembly GCA_002345545.1 of Stenotrophomonas sp. UBA2302. Taxonomy (GTDB): domain Bacteria; phylum Pseudomonadota; class Gammaproteobacteria; order Xanthomonadales; family Xanthomonadaceae; genus Stenotrophomonas. The sequence continues at coordinate 33,577 of DDVW01000007.1, forward strand.
CAATGGCGGTGATCTTTGCGGCGTAGGACGGATCGGTGGCGTACCCCCCCTGTTGCAAGCCCCGTGCAAAACCCTGCACGTCATCGCCGGCACGCAGCGCGGCCTGGTAGCGCGGGTTGTTCTTCAGCAGGCGCACGTAGTCGCCAAAGCTCTCGGCCATCGATCCGTAGGCGCGGAAGCTCGCCACTTCATTGCGGCGCTGGCCGTTGACGTACTCGTGGGTGCCGGTGATGGCACGCTCGCCGCTCCAGCCCGTGGCCTTGATGCCGAACAGATTGTGCGAGGTGCTGCCGTCGGCATGCTTGATCTGGCGCTTGCCCCAGCCGGTTTCCAGTGCGGCCTGGGCGACCAGCGCACGCGGGTCCACGCCCAGTTCCCTGGCGGCGCGTTGCGCGTGCGGCCAGATGCTGGCGACGAAGCCTTCGGGGGTGTGCTTGCCCAGCGACGCGGCTGCCAGATCGGCGCTGGCGCTGTCCACGGTGTCGCCGCGCGAGGCGGCCGTCACATTGTTCCAGCGGTCGTTGCCCATCGCCCAGTCCGGCGCGATGGTGGTCTCGTTCTGGACATAGGGATTGCTGCCACCGAGTGAGCTGTGCAGCGTGCGGGTGTCACGCCCGGCAATCAGGTCCAGCGCCTGCGCCTGCGGTTCCAGGTAGGCCGAATGACCTTCGCCACCCAGCGCGGCCAGCGGATCGTCCGCCGGGTTTGCCGGCAGCTGCAACGGCATCGCTGCGGCGGCGGGCGCAGCCAGCTGGTACGCACGCGCGGCTGCCGCCGGGGTGATGGTGGTGTCCAGTGCCGGTTTGCCGGCCGCTTCAGCACCGCCCAGCTGGCGGGCGATGACCGACGACAGCCCGAGGCCACGTCCGCGCGTCATCTGTTCGGCGATGCGCTGGTCGTACATCTCGCGGAACATCTGGTTTTCGCCCGGAAACAGCGAGTCGCCGAAGCTGGCCGCGCGCATGCTCTTGATCAGCATCTGCGCGAACTGGCCTTCCAGCTGGCGGGCGACCTTGTCGATCTTGGCGGGGTCGTTGGCGATGGCCGGGTTCAGTTCCAGCGGCGAGGCGGAAATGCGCATGTCAGATCACCTCGAGCTCGGCGCTCAGCGCGCCAGCCTGCTTGAGGGCTTCCAGGATCGCGATCAGATCGCCCGGCGCCGCGCCGACTTCGTTCACCGCGCGCACGATTTCATCCAGCGTGGCGCCACCGTCGAAACGGAACATGCGGCTGCCTTCGTTGCTGGCGGTGATGGTGGACTGCGGCACGGCCACGGTCTGGCCACCGCCGAAGGCGTTGGGCTGGCTGATCTGCGCCGATTCGCTGACGGTCACTGTCAACGAGCCGTGGGCGATCGCCGCCGGGCTGACCCGCACCTGCGAGCCGATCACCACCGTGCCGGTGCGCGAATTGACCACGATGCGGGCCGGGGCTGCACCGGGTGAGAGTTCGACGTTCTCGATCCGCGCCAGCATGCCGATACGGGCACCGGGATCGGTGGGCGCCTGCACGGCCACGGTGACGCCATCGACCGCACGCGCGGCGCCTTCGCCGAAGGTCGCGTTCAAGGCGTTGACCATGCGCGAGACGGTGGTGAAGTCGTTCTGGTGCAGGTTCAGGGTGATCTCGCCGCCGGCGCCGAACACGTCAGGCAGGGCACGCTCGACGGTGGCGCCATTGGGGATGCGGCCGACGCTGGGAATGTTGACCGACACGCGCGAGCCGTCCTTGCCCTGCGCGCCGAAGCCGCCGACCACCAGGTTGCCCTGGGCGATCGCGTAGACCTGCCCGTCGGCGCCTTTCAGCGGTGCCATCAGCAGCGAGCCACCGCGCAGCGACACCGCATTGCCGACCGAGGACACGGTGATGTCGATGGTCTGGCCGGGCTTGGCGAACGGCGGCAGCTCGGCGTGGATCGCCACGGCAGCGACGTTCTTCAGCTGCGGGTTGACGTTGGCTGGGACGTTGACGCCCAGCTCGCCAAGCAGGTTTTTCAGGCTCTGCACGGTGAACGGCGCCTGGCTGGTGCGGTCGCCGCTGCCATCCAGACCGACCACCAGTCCGTAGCCGACCAGCGCGTTGCCACGCACGCCACCGACCTGGGCCAGATCCTTGATGCGTTCGGCGTGGGCGGGCAGGGCGCAGGCGAGCAGCAGCACCAACAGCGGCACGCGGCGGAAGAAGGGAGAAAGATTCATGGCCATGCTCAGAACGGCGCCAGCGCCGAGTTGAAGAAGCGGCCCAGCCAGCCGATCGCGTTGGATTGCGCCACCGCGCCGCGACCGCCGTAGGCGATGCGCGCGTCGGCGACCTTGCTGGAGGAAATGGTGTTGTCGGCGGCAATGTCGGCCGAGCGCACCACACCCTGGATCTGCACCAGCTCATCGCCCTGGTTGAGCCGCAGATTCTTCTGCCCCTGTACGACCAGGTTGCCGTTGGGCAGGCGCTGGATCACGGTGACGGTGACGCTGCCCTGCAGGCGGTTGCTCTGCGCGCTGTTGCCCTTGCCGGCGAAGTCGCGTTCGGCCTCGGCCGAGGCACCCAGGATGTCCTTGCCACCCAGCGTGACCGGCGCGCCGAACACGGTGGGCGTTCCGACATCGACCGAGGACTGCTTGCTGATCGTGGTGGTGGCGCTGGTGGTGGCCATGGTGTTCTCGACCAGGGTGATGGTCAGAAGGTCGCCCACCTCCCGTGCGCGCCGGTCGCCGTACAGGTTCAGGCCCGGGCCGGCGGCGTAGATCGCACCGGCGGTGGGGGCGGCGGCCTGCACCACGATCGGCTGGATCGGTGCCATCGGCGCGTACGGACGGATGTCGCCGGCCACGCTGCAGCCGCCGAGAACAAGGGCGCAGGCGATGACGGAAAACGGGCGCAGGAGTGGAGTGCGATTCATGACGGTATCCCTGTGGCAACCGGTCAGACGTTGTTGTTGAGGTAGCCGAGCATCGAGTCGGTGGTGGAGATCGCCTTGGCGTTCATCTCGTAGGCGCGCTGCGTTTCGATCATCGACACCAGCTCTTCGACCACGTTGACGTTGCTGCCTTCCAGCGCACCCTGGACCACGCTGCCCAGACCGTTGAAGCCCGGCGTGCCGTTCTGTGCCGGACCCGATGCGGTGGTTTCCAGGAACAGGTTCTCGCCACGTGCCTGCAGTCCGGCCGGATTGATGAAGTCGGTGAGCGTCAACGAGCCGATCTCGACGGATGCCGCTTCGCCGGCCATCTTCACGCTGATGGTGCCGTCGCTGCCGATGGTCATCGACTGCGCGCCTTCGGGAATCTGGATGCCCGGCTGCACCGCGTAGCCGCTGTTGGTGACCAGCTCGCCCTGGTCGTTGACCTGGAAGCTGCCGTCACGGGTATAGGCCGAGGTGCCGTCGGGCATCATCACTTCGAAGAAGCCGCGGCCGTTGACCATCACATCCAGCGCACGGCCGGTCTGCTGCTGGCTGCCCTGTTCGAAGTGCTTGGAGGTGGCGACCACGCGCACGCCGGTTCCCAGCTGCAGGCCGGTCGGCAGCTGCGTCTGTGCCGAGGAGGCGCCGCCGGGCTGGCGCACCTGCTGGTACAGCAGATCCTCGAAGCTGGCGCGATCGCGCTTGAACCCGGTGGTGTTGGTGTTGGCCAGATTGTTGGAGACGACGGACATGCGCGTCTGCTGCGCGTCCAGGCCGGTCTTGGCAACCCACAGTGCCTGATTCATGGTGCGATTCCTCTGTTGATCCAGTTGGCCGCTGCGGCCTTGCCCGGTTCAATGCATGAGCCGTGCCAAACCCGGCGCCGGAATACCGACATGGGCGGAACAGAGGGCTTTCCCGACGACACGCATAAAAAAAATCCGCGCGCCAGTGCGGCACGCGGATTCGGACTTCACAGCAGGGAAGCGGGTACTCAGCCGTTCAGGCGCAGCAGGGTGTTGGCACTGCGTGCGTTCTCGTCGCCGTGCTTGATCACCTTGACCTGCATCTCGAACTGGCGCTGCAACTGGATCATCTGCACCAGCGCGCCGGCGGCATCGACGTTGCTGGATTCGAGCATGCCACTGTTCAGCGATTTGCCCATTGCCTGGGCGAACGGCTGTTGTGGCTCGGTGTTGCGCATCAGCCCGTCCAGCCCACGCGTCAAACGTTCGTCGGCGGCGTCGACAATCCGCAGGCGCCCGACCATCGCCATCGTCTGCGGGCCTTCGCCCTGCGGGATGACTGACACGGTGCCGTCATGGCCGATCTCGATCGCCTGGTACGGCGGCACCGCCAGCGGGTTGCCGTTCTCGTCCAGCACCGCGTTGCCTTCGGCGGTGACCAGCTGGCCATTGGGGGTCAGCGACAGCCCGCCGCTGCGGGTATAGGCCTCACTGCCGTCGCCGGCCTGCACCGCCAGCCAGTTGCCCGGCTGCAGCGAAAGGTCCAGCGCATTGCCGGTGATCTGCTGCGCGCCGATGCGGCGGTTGAAGCCGGCATCCACATGCAGCGCGTCGATCCGCGAAGGATGGCCTTTGCCGGGAATGCGGAACGCCTCGGTGTTGGCCAGTGCTTCCTTGAAGCCGGGCGTATCGGCGTTGGCCAGGTTGTGCGACACGGTGCCCTGCGCCTGCAGCGAAGCGCGGGCGCCGGTCATGGCAACGTAGAGAGCCTTGTCCATCAGTACGGTTCCGTGTGCGGATCAGCAGCCATCATCAACGGATGTTGATGATGGCCTGGGTGATCTGGTCCTGGGTCGAGAGCATCTGCGAGTTGGCCTGGAAGTTGCGCTGGGCGGTGATCATGTTGACCAGCTGCTCGGTCAGGTCGACGGTGGAGGCTTCCAGCGAGCCGGCCTGGATCTGGCCGAAGTCCGAGCTGTCCGGTGCGCCCGTGCGCGGCGTGCCCGATGTGTAGGTCTCGGTCCACAGGTTGTTGCCGTCGCTCTTCAGGCCCTGCGGGTTGTTGAAGTTGGTCAGCGCCACCTGTCCCAGGCCGACGTCCACGCCGTTCGAATAGCGGGCATAGACCACGCCTTCCTCGGAGATGCTCACTTCGTTGAGCTTGCCGGAGGCATAGCCGTCCTGGGCGGTGTTGCGCAGCGAGAAGCGCTCGCCGTACTGGGTGGACCCGGTGATGTCCAGCGACATGTTCAAGGAACCGGCGCCACTGCTAGGGGTGAACGGGTCCATGACGATCTTGCCGTCGGCCGGTGCGGTGAGCTGGCCGCTGTCAGAGAACTGCAGCGTGATGGGATTGCCGGGTACCGCCGGGACCGGCGGCACGGCGTTGGGATTGCCGGGCACGCTGCCGTCATTGACGGGTATGCCATCGACGTAGTTGTAGACCTGCCATTCGTTCGGGTTGGCGGTTTTTACGAAGTACGAGGTCTGCGTGTGGCTCACGCCCAGCGAGTCGTACACGGTGATGCCGCCGCTGGACTGGTTGTAGCTGTTGGAATCGGCCGGGTCGAATGTGGCTACCGTTGGCACGGCGGAGTTGGCCGGCAGGGTGAAGGCCAGTTCGACATTGCTGGTCGGGCGCGGCGGGCTGTCAGTTGTCAGCAGGCGCAGGTCGGTCAACTGGCCGGCCTCGAAGCCGGTGCCGGCGGCGTTGGGGGCGAACACCTGCAGGCGGGCGCCCTGCGGGTTGACCACATAGCCGTTTGAGTCGGTCTGGAAGTTGCCGGCGCGCGAGTAAACACGGTTGCCGTTCATCGACAGGGTGAAAAAGCCTTCGCCGGCGACGGCCAGATCGAGGCTGCGGCCGGTGGTGTCGATGTTGCCCTGCGAGAACTGCTGGGCAACGTTGGTCAGGCGCGCGCCCGAGCCGATCGCGGTGGAGGACAGGCCGTAGCTGGTGGAGTTGAACAGGTCGGCGAACTCGGCGCGCGATTCCTTGAAGCCGGTGGTGTTGACGTTGGCGATGTTGTTCGCCGTCACGTTGAGGTTGGCATTGGCGGCATTGATGCCGGACAGCGAGATATTGAAGCTCATGGCAAGTTCCCTTCTGGAATCGTTGGGCCGGTTCAGCTGATGCGGAGCACGTAGTCGAGCGGGGCGGTGCCCAAACCCTTGAGGTTGAGGTAGAGGCCGTCGGAGCCGACGGTGACGCTCTCAACCTCGGCCTGCACATAGGTGCTGAGTTTGGACTCGGTGCCGCTGGTGTCGGTGTGGTTGGCGGTGATGGTGTAGCTGCCCGGCGGCATGCGCTTGCCGTCGGCATCCAGGCCGTCCCATTCGAAGGACACTTCACCGGCGGCATCGGCCGGCACCGTGAGCCGGGTGACTTTCACGCCGTTGGCGTCGGTGATGTCCACGGTGACGGTACCGGGGCCGGGTGCGGCGACTGTTCCGCTGACCGCGCCTTCCTCCTCCAGTGCAAGCTCGGTGGAGGGCACCAGTACCTCGTGGCCGACCAGCGCCGCACCCTTGAGGATCTGGTCGCTGCTCAGCTGCTGCTGGAAACCGTTGACCGCACTGTTGAGGTCGTTGATGCCCTGCACGGTGGACAGCTGCGCCATCTGCGCGACCATCTGGCTGTTGTCCATCGGCTTGAGCGGATCCTGGTGCTGCAGCTGGGTGGTCATCAGGCGCATGAAATCGGCCTGGTCCAGCGCGTCGTTCTTCTTTTTGTCCTGTTGCGGGGCACCGGTCAGGCCTAGGGCGCCGTACAGGTCGCTGTTGACGGTAGTCATAGATAAAGAGTCCTGCGGCTCGCGGGTCAGCGGCCCATGGTCAAGGTGGCCAGCGCCAGTTCCTTGGCGGTGCTGAGCATTTCCACACCGGCTTGGTAATTGCGCGAGGTGGAGATCAGGTTGACCATCTGCGCAACCGGATCGATATCCGGGGCATAGACGTAGCCTTCGCCATCGGCCAGCGGGTGGTTGGGTTCATAGCGCTTGATCGGCGCGGCATCGCTCTGCGTCACTTCCTTGACCTGCACGCCGGTGAGATTGCGGTCCTCGCGGCTGGTGACGGCCTGGAAGATCGGCTCCAGCGGCTTGTAGACCGCCTCCGGCGAGCCGGCCAGCGAATCGGCGTTGGACAGGTTGGAGGCGATGGTGCTCATGCGCACCGACTGCGCCTGCAGCGCCGAGCCGGCGATATCGAAAATGGGAAGGTTGCTCATGGCGATCCTTTACTGACCGGTGATGGCGGTCAACATGTTCTTGACCTTGGATTCGACGAAGCTCAGCGAGGCCCGGTATTCCAGTGCGGCACGACCATAGGCGGCACGCTCCATGTCCGGATCCACGGTGTTGCCGTCGAGGCTGGGCTGGTTGGCTTCGCGCAGGATCTGGAACGGATTCAGGCCGTCACCACCGATGCGGTAGTGCTGCTCGGCAGTGGTGGTCATCACGCCATTGACGGCGCTGCCCTGGGCATGGCGCAGGGCAGCGTCGAAATCGAGATCGCGCGCCTGATAGCCGGGCGTGTCGGCGTTGGCCAGGTTGCCGGCGATCAGTTTCATGCGCTGCTCGCGCAGCGGCATCGCCTGGGCATGGATGCCCAGATAGTCGGAAATCAGATTGGCCATTCGGCACCTTCCACGGAACGTTGCCGGGTAAGGTGCAAGGCCTGTGCCAGAAGGCAGGAGCGGGTGACAAAGAACGAGGAAGGAGAGGAAGCCACCGCAAAGGCCGTCATCCCCGTGAAGGCGGAGTTCGCTGCTGCTCAGCCCGTTGCTTTTCTCTGAGGTGTTACCGCTTTCAGCCGGCTGCGGCCACGTGGCGCAACCGTGTCAGCACGAAATCGGCCAGCTCGTGCGGGCTGTACTTGGCGACAAAGGCGTTGGCACCCACCCGTTCGACCATGGCGTTGTTGAACACGCCCGACAGGGATGTGTGCAGCAGCACGTAGAGGCCGGCCAGGCCCGGATGGCGGCGGATTTCCGTCGTCAGGGTGTAGCCGTCCATCGCCGGCATCTCGATGTCGGAGATCACCATGGCGTAGCGTTCAGCCGGATCCTCGCCGCCGGCATAGATCTGCAGCAGGTGCTCCAGCGCCTGCTTGCCGTCGGACAGCAGGGTGGCGGTCACGCCCAGCTGGTCGAGCACGCTGCGGATCTGCTGGCGGGCCACGCGCGAGTCGTCCACCACCAGCACCTGCATCGGCGGCGCATCGGCCGGCAGCGCCATCGACGGATCAAGCACGGCCTCGTCACGGTTCTGGGCGATGTCGGCCAGCACGCTTTCCACGTCGATGACCTGGATCAGCTCGCCCTGGAAGCGGGTGACCGCGGTCAGGTAGCTGGATTCGGCGCCCAGTTCAGGCGGTGGCTGGATGTCTTCCACCGCGATATTGACGATGCGCTCCACGCCGCTGACCAGGAAACCCTGCACCGAGCGGTTGAACTCGGTCACCACCAGGTAGCCCGGCGAGGTGTCGGCCTCCGGTTCGCGCTCGGGATGGCCGATGGCCAGTCCCAGATCCAGTACCGGCACCGAGCGCCCCCGCACATCGGCCACCCCGGCAAACTGCGCGGGCAGGCCCGGCACGAGGAACAGCGACGGGCGGCGCAGCACTTCCTGGACCTTGAAGACGTTCACGCCAAAAAGCTGACGTCCGCCAAGGCGGAACAACAGCAGGGCGAGCCGGTTGTGGCCCGCCAGGCGGGTGCGCTGATCGATGCGGTTGAGCAGGTCATGTGACATGCAAGCGGTATCGGCGCCGCCGGCATGGACTTGAGCCCGCATTCCGGCACGGCGCTTGCATGGTTGCGGGGGCATTCTGTTCCTGGAGTTTCCATGCGTCTGTCGCTTCTGTTGTGCCTGCTGCTTGCCGCGCCGGCGTGGGCTGCCGGGTTCCAGTCGGTGGCATCGATCAAGACCGCGGCGCTGTCGCTGCTGGACCCGGCCGCCGAAGGGGAGGCCCTGGTCGATGCCGGCTTGCGTCTGCCTGCCTGTCCGCAGCCGCTGCAGGCACGGGCCACCGGCACCAGCACCACCGAGGTGACGTGCCCGCAGGCGGGTGGCTGGCGCCTGTTCGTGCCGGTGAAGGTGCGCCGCGAACAACCCGTGCTGGTGCTGGGACGTGGGATCGCCGCTGGAGAAACCCTGACCGCGGCCGATATTTCCATCGTCCGTCGTGATACCGCACGGATCGCCGGTGCGGTGCTGTCCGATCCGCAACGCGCGATAGGGCAGGTGGCACGGCGCACACTGGCGGCAGGCAGCCTGCTGTCGGCGGGGGATCTGGTCGCGCAGCGGGTGATCCGTCGCGGTGACAGCGTGGCGCTGGTGGCACGGCGCGGCGGCGTGGAAGTACGCATGGCGGGACGGGCGCTGGGCGATGCCGGCGAGCACGAGCGGGTCTCGGTCGAGAACCTCTCATCCCGCAAGGTGCTGCAGGGCGTGGTGAGCGCGGACGGCGAAGTTGTCGTTTCCCGGTAAATTCCCTTAAAGATCGCCGGCCCGGTGCCGCTAACCTATACGAACCGAATCAGGACCCTCATCACATGAGCCAGAAAATCGACGGCGGCATCACGGCAAACGCCCAGCTTCGCCCGGTCGCTCCGGCCAAGACCACCCCGGCCGGGGATTCTCCGGCACGCCCGGTGGAAGCGGCCGACAGCCTGCGCCTGACCGGCGAGGCCACCAACCTGCAGGCCCTGCAGCGCGAGCTTTCAAATGCACCGGCGATCGACAACGCCCGCGTGCAGGCGGTGCGTGAGGCGCTTGAGAACGGCAGCTACCGGATCAATCCGGAGGTCATCGCCCAGCGCATGCTGGACCTGGACCAGCAGCTGCTCGCATGAAGCTGACCATGGGCAATCCGCTGCAGCAGTTGAGCGATGCGCTGGACGGTGAGCGTCAGGCGCTGGTCGAGCATGACGTTCCGGCGCTGATCGCCGCGACCGGTCGCAAGCTTGAGGCCCTGCGGTTGCTGGAAGCGCAGCCTCCGCTCGAAGAGGCCTCCAGGCTGCAGGAACTGGCCGAGCGCAACCGTGCCAATGGCGCCCTGCTGGCGCGCCGGCGTCGTGAGGTCAACTGGGCCTTGCGCCAGCTGGGACGCAGCGAGACCGCGTCCGCTTACGACGCCAAAGGCCAGGCGCAGCTGTTGCACACCCGCAAGCCGCTGGCGGTGGTCTGAGCCTGCCGGCAGTGTGCCGCCGTGCCGGAACCTGCCGTGGTGAACGGTATATATTGCCCCTCCATTCCGTGGACTGCCGGTAGCTGTGCCCATCTCCGATTCTTCCCCTCTTTCCAACGCCCTGTTTCCCCTGCCTTCTGCCGATGTGCTGCGCGTATTGGCCGAGCGCATCCAGGACGGAATGCTGCTGTGTGACGGAAACGGCAATACCTCGCTGATCAACCAGCCCGCACGCGAGCTGCTGGATGCCGAAGGCGTACCGCCTGCCGCCCTCGGCACGCGGCTGTCCGAGCTGTTGCCGCCGGCCGCACTGGTGCAGGCCAGAAGTGCCGGACTGTGGAGCGGCAGTCTTCCGGTCGGCGAGCGCGTGGTCATCGTGCAGATCTATCACCATCTGGACGACGGCAAGGACACCTACCTCGTTCTGTTCCGCCATATCAATGGGCAGGAAGCCTACGAGCAGGAGCTGCAGCAACGCCACGCCGAGCTGCGGCAGGCCTATCAGCGCCTGAACGGAGCCCAGGAAAAGCTTCTGCAATCGGAAAAGATGGCCTCCATCGGCCAGTTGGCGGCCGGTGTCGCCCACGAAATCAACAATCCGATCGGCTACGTACATTCCAACCTGGGCAGCCTGCAGGAATACCTGCGCAGCCTGTTCACGGTGATCGAGGCCTACGAGCGCGCATTGCGGGCACCGGATCCCAAGGCGCTGATTCCGGAGATCGACGGCATCCGCAGCCGTCTGGATATCGACTTCATCAGCCGCGACCTGCCGCAACTGATGGCCGAGTCACGCGAGGGTATCGAGCGGGTGACACGCATCGTGCGCGATCTGAAGGATTTCTCCTATTCGGGTCGTGATGACGCCTGGAAGCTGGTGGACCTGCACGCCGGGCTCGAGTCGACCATCAACATCATCTGGAACGAGCTCAAGTACAAGGTCACGCTGGAACGCAACTACGGTGATCTGCCGATGGTGGAATGCCTGCCGTCGGAGTTGAACCAGGTCTACATGAACTTGCTGCTCAATGCCGGCCATGCGGTGGCCGAGCGCGGGCATATCGTGGTCAGCACCGGCACCAGCGGCGATGAGGTGTGGGTGGAGTTCAAGGACAACGGCAGCGGCATTTCGCCGGAATTGCGCCAGCGTATCTTCGATCCGTTCTTCACCACCAAGGCGGTGGGCAGCGGCACCGGGCTGGGCCTGTCGATTTCCTACGGCATCATCAACAAGCACCATGGCCGCATCGACCTGGACAGCACGGTGGGCGAGGGGTCGTGTTTCCGCATCACCCTGCCGGTGCGTCAGCCCAAGAGCTAGGAACGCGTGGAGAGTAGCGAGGAGAAATAGCCGCTGCGTGGCGTTGCTCCGGGCTTCGGGCTTCCCTCGTTCCTCTTTACCCGTTGCCTGATCTCACTCGCTCCTGACCACCCCGCGCTTCTCGTCGTGGGTGCGGAACGCCTGGCGGATGTGCTCGCGCAACTCGTCGTCGTTCCACGGCTTGGTCAGGAAGCGGTAGATCGAGCCGCGGTTGATCGCGTCGGTCACCGTGGTCAGGTCGGTATAGCCGGACAGCACCAGGCGGATGGTGTCCGGGTAGAGCATTTTCACCCGCCCGAGGAACTCGGTTCCGCTCATGTCGCTCATGCGCTGGTCGGACAGGATCACCTGCACGTCATTGATCGCCAGCAGGTCGAAGGCATCGCGCACATTGCCGGCGGCAAGGATGCGGTAGCCGTCGCGGCGGAACAGGCGCACCAGCGAACGCAGCACGTTTTCCTCGTCATCCAGCAGCAGCAGGGTCTGGTCCGGGCGGGTTTCGGCAAAGGCCTCCGGGCGCAGGTAGCGGCGCCGCAGGGTCATGCCGGCGGCATCGGCCGACATCGGCTCGCCGAACATGTAGCCCTGGAACACGTCGCAGTCGTTGCGCCGCAAAAAGCCCAGCTGCGCCTGTGATTCGACGCCGTTGGCGATCACCGTCATGCCCAGCTGGTGGCCCATGGCGATGATCGCGCGACTGATCGCCGCCTCGCGGTTGGCCGCCGGCGCACTCTTGATGAAGCTGCGGTCGATCTTCAGCTTGTCGACCGGATAACGCACCAGCGCGCTGAGGCTGGAATCGCCGGTACCGAAATTGTCCAGGCTCAGGCTGATGCCTTCGTTGCGCAGATTGGCCAGGGTTTCGTAGACGAAGTTGACGTTGTTGGTCAGCGCGCTTTCATTGATCTCCAGTGTCAGCATGCGCGCCGGCACACCGGTGGACTGCAGCGTCTCCAGCACTTCGGTGAAGAAGCTGGGGCGCAGCAGCTGCAGCGTGGAGACGTTGATGGCCACGCTGAAGTCGTCGAAGCCCTGGTCCAGCCACAGCCGCACCTGGCGCAGGGCGGCCTCCAGCACCCAGGAGCCGATCTGGACGATGATGCCCAGCCGCTCGGCGGTGCGCATGAAACGCTCGGGAACCAGCAGCCCCAGGGTTGGCGACTGCCAGCGCAGCAGCGCTTCCATGCCGACCACATGGCCATCGCGGGCGCTGACCAGTGGCTGGTAGCGCAGCCGCAGCTCCCCGTTGTCGATGGCATCGACCAGTTGCCGGGCGATGATGCTTTCGCTGTGCGCGCTGCGCGGCTTGTGCAGCATGTGCAGGTGCACGCAGTTGCCGCCTTCGCGACCGGCCTGGTGCACCGCGTCCTCGGCAAGGTCGAGCAGGCGGCTGGGCTGGGTGGCATGCTCCGGGCACAGGCTGACCCCGATCTTGGCGGTCAGGAACAGGGTGTAGGGCAATACCGAGAGCGGAAGCTCCATCTGCTGGCGCAACTGCTCGGCGATCTCTTCCGGCAGTGGATCGCCGGGCATGCGGGGAATGGCGATCAGGAACTCGTCGCTGCCGTGTCGCCACAGTTTTCCTCGCCCCTGCAACTGGTCACGCAACCGTTCGGCGATCAGCTCCAGCGCCTGGTCGCCGACTTCCGCGCTCATGTTCTCGTTGACCGAGGCGAAGTGGTCGATATCCAGGTGCATCACCATCAACGGCGGACCGCCACTGGCGGCAGCGCTGACCAGAGCCGCGAACTCGGGATTGCCGGCACCCAGCCGGGCCGTCTGCGTGTCCGGCGCGAACATTGAAGAAGGGGCGGTCATCCACATGGTCAGTGTCCGGCAGTTGTTTCGGGCGGCGGCGAAGCACGAAGGGGCAGGTGCAGGTCGATGCAGGTACCTTCACCCGGCGCGGTGATGATCTCAAGCCGTCCACCCACACTTTGTGCGCGCTCACGCATCACGATCAGGCCAAGACCACGCGGGCCATCCGGGTCGAAGCCTTCGCCATCATCGACGACCGTCAGGTGCAGCTGGCCGTCGCCGGTTTCGGCCAGACGCAGGCGGACCTGGCTGGCGCGGGCGTGGCGCAGGCAGTTGGTCAGGCTTTCCTGGGCGATACGGAAACATGCCTGCTCGATGGCATTGTCCGGCCGTTGTGAAAGCGCCTCTATGTCCAGCAGCAGTTCCACCGGTGAGACGCGGAACAGCTGGCCGGCCTGCCAGCTCAGCGCCGCTTCCAGACCGAGGGCGTCCAGCTGGGGCGGGCGCAGCAGCATCGACAGGTTGCGCAGCCGGGTCACGGTGCTGTCGACCAGCTCGATGATCTGGCCGATGTCCTCGTTGCGATGCGCCGTATCGGTTTCATGCATGGCGGCATGCGCGGCCAGCTTTATCGCGGTGATGGACTGGCCGATATCGTCATGCAGATCACGCGAGATGGCCCTGCGCTCGTCTTCCTGTACCGAAAACAGCCGCGCCGCCATAGCCTGCAATTCCCGGTTGCCGGTCTCCAGCGCCACCCGGCTCGATTCCAGCTCGGTAAGGTCGCGGATGACCAGCAGGCGGCAGTCGCGGCCGCCATAGCGCAGCTCGCCCACCGACAATGCCGCCAGGAAGCGGCTTCCGTCCTGGCGCTGGATGTGCGGTACCAGTGGCGGAAGCCGGTCCAGATAGCGGCGCGGCAGATTGAGGTAATCGCGCACCCGCGGCAGGTCCTCGCTGGCGATCAGCGATTGCAGGCCCGTTCCGGTCAACTGCTCGGCCGTGGAACCGAACTGCTCGGCACCGACCGGGTTGATGTACAGCACGTGCTCGTCGGAGAGGATGACAACGCCATCGGGCAGTACCCGCACCAGTTCGCGGAACTGTTCTTCGCGCTCGCGCAGCAGTTGCCTGGACTGCTCGCGCTCGCTGACATCCTGCAAGGTGCCCTGGATCGTTGTGGTTTCCGCATCCGCCGGCACCGCGCGCGCACGCAGGTGCAGCGTCAGCAGGCGGCCATCCATCGCCCGTACCTGCAGCAGCATGTCCAGCGGCGTCGCCCCGGCACCGGCCAGCGCGGCGATGCGTTGCTGCAGTTCATCGGCCTGGCGTTCGCCAAGCGGCAGGGCCTCGCGCAACGGCTGCCAAAGCGGTGCCGGTGCGGGTCGACGTGCCAGCAGGTGGCCGGCTTCGTTGGACAGGCGGATGCGGCGGTTGTGGGGATCGATTTCAACCGCACCGATCGCGGCAATCGACTGGGCTTCGCGTATGCGGTCCAGTGCGGTCCTGAGCTGGTGCCGGGTGGCGACCTCCTCGGCGCGGTCGATCAGGTTGACCAGACGGGCCGGGCGGCCGCGGAAGGTGAGCGGATTGCCCCACAGTTCGGCCGCGCGCCGGCTGCCGTCGCGCAGCAGCAGCTCGATCAGCAGGTGCGCGCGTTCCCCGGGCTGCTGTTGCACGTCCACCATGTGTTGGCCAAGCGCCTGTTCCCGCTCCGGTGGAACCAGCCGCTCGATGGAAACACCTGACAGCGCTTCGGCGCTCCAGCCCAGCAGGGCTTCCGCTGCCGGATTGGCATCCAGTACCTGCAACGAACCGATGTCGTAGATCAGCATCGCCCCGGCATTGGAATGGAAGCGCTGCCGGTAGTCGTGGTAGCCGTTTTCAAGCCGGGCCTGCTCTGTTTCCACTGCGGCCAGTTTGCGCCGCGCATGCAGTACGAGCAGCAGGCTGGCCAGGGCCAGGGTGGCGAGGCAAACCACCGCAATGGAAATGGCCGCCGGTGATGAGAACGCCGGAATCGCCAGTGCGCAGACGCCGCAGCCCAGCAACAACGCCAGAAGGAAAAGGGTGCACCGGCGCAGGCTGCGCCTTGACGCTTCCAGCGTGGCGGCAGGTGGGGGCGGCAGGGGGTCGGGGGACGGTACGGTTTCCATTTGCGCGCTGGGGAGATCCGGCGCCTATCTTAGCCGCTCGTTCCAATCAGGCAGGCTGGAACGCTCAATTTCCGGAGAACGCCGCCGCTACCGTTTTACTTCCCGGATATCGGAGCAGTGGGGCGTGGAACAGGGTGTCGGTTCAAACCTGAGGCAGCAGATGATGGGCGTGCCACCGGCTTTTCCCGGCGCCGGCGAGGATGTGGCCGGAGACTGTCTGCCGATCACGCCCGATCCCGGCAGCCACCTGCTGGAGGCACAACTGCACCACCTGCAACGGATCGCCGGCATGGGCAGCTGGGTCTGGGAAGCCGGTGCCGGCGGCGGACGCATGCACTGGAGCGAGGCGCTGCACGCGGTTATCGATCATCCCCACGGCGCACTGCGGCAGGACCGGCGCTGGATGCTGCATCTGGGGCGCGGTGCCCGCACCCAGGTGCTTTCCGCCTGGCGGCGGGTTCTGCGCGAAGGCAGGGAATACACCTTTGATCTCGACCACCGCTCCGCCGATGGCAGTGCCATGCAGCTGCGCATCTGGATGCAGCCTTGTACGGATGCGCGCGGCGACGTGCAACGGATCATCGGCCAGGCCCGCAACATTTCCAGCCAGCGCCAGACCGATGCACTGATCCGCTGGCGTACCGAGCTGCTCAACCGGGTATCCGCACTGGGGGGAATCGGCGGCTGCGAGATCGAAGTGGTCGGCCGCGGCATGCTGTGGACCGAGGAGTGCTACCGCCTCCATGGCCTGCGCAAGGAACCGGTCGCGCTGGAACAGGCGCTTTCGCTGTACACGCAGGATTCCCGTGACAACTTCCTCGCCGCACTGGACCGCATCGGCGCGGGAGGACTGCCCGAGCAGCTGGAACTGTGCTTCTACCGGCCGTCGGGGCAGCGTATCTGGGCGCAGGTGCAGATCGAGCTGGACCGCCGCGAGGGGTTGCCGGAACGCTTCGTGGTGCTGTTCCGCGACATCACCCGCGAGCGCGAGGCCAACGAGCGTATCGAGCTTCTGGCCCATTACGATCTGCTGACCGGGTTGCCCAACCACATGCTGCTGCGCGAGCAGGCCGACGAAGCCATCCTGCAGGCGCGTGAGGGCGGGGGGACGCTGGCGCTGCTGTTCATCGACCTGGACGGCTTCAAGAGCGTCAACGACGCGTTCGGCCACGCCACCGGCGACACCCTGCTCAAGGTGGCGGCCGCGCGCCTGCACCAGAGCCTGGGCAATGCCGATCTTTTTGCCCGTTTCAGCAGCGACGAGTTCATCGTCATCCTGCGCGACCTGCCCAGCCCGGACGATGCGGCAGTGGTGGCGCGCAAGCTGATCGCCTCGCTGGCCGAGCCGCTGTACCGCAACGATGACACCTTGAAGGTCGGCGCCAGCGTCGGTATCGCCCTGATGGAGGAATCGCGCAACGATTTCGATTCGCTGCTGCGCGCCGCCGATGCCGCCATGCACGCGGCCAAGGCGGCCGGACGCAACACCTACCAGTACTACAGCCCCGAGGCGCTTGTGCGTACCCGGCGGGCGCTGGAGATCGAATATGCCCTGCACGGCGCGGTCGACCGGCAGGAGTTCTCGCTGGTCTACCAGCCGCTGGTAAACGTGTATCCCTCCCGGCCGCCGGCCATCGAAGCGCTGGTGCGCTGGGCATCGCCGGTGGTGGCCGGCTGTGGCCCGGCCGAGTTCATTCCGATCGCGGAAAAATGCGGGGAAATCAACCGCATCGGCGAATGGGTGCTGGATGAGGCCTGCCGCCAGGCGGCAGCATGGCGGCAGGGCGGGCTGGTGTTCGAGCGCATCGCCGTCAATATCTCGGCGCTGCAATTGCGTGAAAGCGGCTTCGCCAGCCGGGTGCTGCAGACCTGCGCACGACACAACTGGCCGCCGCAGCAGCTGGAACTGGAGCTGACCGAATCGGCGCTGGTCCGCGACAGCGATGCCTTGCGCGAATGTTTCGACATCTTCGAGAGCAATGGCATTTCGCTGTCGGTGGACGACTTCGGCACCGGCTTTTCCAATCTGCACTATCTGAACCGGTTCCCGGTGCAGCGGCTCAAGATCGACCGCAGCTTCGTGCAGGAGATGCTGCACGACGCGGCCATGGCCGAGGTGACCCAGGCCATCGTGCATCTGGGCCACGCGCTGGGCATGCAGGTGATCGCCGAGGGCGTTGAAACTCCGCAGGAAGAGGCGCTGCTGCGGCGCCAGGGGTGTGACGAACTGCAGGGCTACCTGTTCTCGCAACCATTGCCCCCGCGCGAGATGAGCCGGTGGCTCAAGGCCGGGCAACAGCCGGGGGCGGGCAGGGCGTGATTCGCGACGACAGGCCGATACCCGGCTCCTGGAGCCGGGCGGATCGGGCGGCGGATCGGCCTGGTACGGGCTGCTGCAACGGAGGACCTGTTTGATGCGAAACTACCCTGCAGTTCTGGTCCCCCAGGTTCCGGTTTGGCCGGTAACGGGAGCGGTCCAGACATCCGGCCCCAGGGGGTGCGCCCGGCCGGGGCGCAGGCAGGAGCAGGTGGTCCGAAATGGAAGTGAAGGCGGCTTGTAAAACGTGTCCGACCGGCGGCGCCAGGGTGGTGCTGCGACGTGGTCGCTTGTATTCAGGAAATGTGCTGCGGTTGCTGGCGCTGCTGTTGTTGTTGCCCGGCATTTTCCCGGCCTGGGGGCAGCAGCGCATCGCGCTGCACGATTACAGTCGCGACCTGTGGAGCAGCGGCAACGGGCTGCCGCACAACACCTTGCGCGATATCGCCCAGACGCCAGAAGGCCACCTCTGGTTCGCCACCTGGGAGGGCGTGGCCCGCTACAACGGCCTGGAATTCACCGTGTTCGACCGTGCCAGCCGCCCGTCCTTGCCGGACAACGGCATCGGTGCGCTGCACGTGGATGGTGCCGGCCGGCTGTGGTTGGGGGACTCGCGCGGCAACGTGACCCGTTTCGACCCGCAGGGAAACTGGTGGCAGTGGACGCCGGAGGCCGTGGGCGCGCCGGCGGTCATCATCGAGGCGATGCAGAAGGACAGCCGCGACCGGTTATGGCTGCTGTATGAAGGCGTCGGTCTGGGACGGCTGGACCCGGATGGCACCTATCAGCGTTACCTGCCACCGGCCCCGCTGCGCAACGCCATCAATTTCACCAAGCTGGTGGTGGATGCACAGGACCGGGTGTGGCTGGGGACCTTCGACGGGCTGCTGTATCTGGACGTCGACGGTGTCCTGAAGCGCGCACCGGAATCGTTCGGCTTGCCGCCCGGACTGGCGTGGCCGTACCGGGCCCCCGATGGCACCTTGTGGGTGGCGGGCGTGGAGCGCCTCTACCGGCTGGAAGGTGAGCGGCTGCAGCTCGAACACCGGCTTCCCGGCATCGGCCAGCTGACCAGCCTGTTGCAGGATCGTCACGGCGACCTCTGGCTGGGAACCGAAAACAACGGTGTGTGGCGGCTGGGCCCGAATGGCGTCGAGCAGCTGGGAGCGGCGGGAACGCCGCGGGATTCGCGCGTCACCCGGCTGCTGGAAGACCAGGAGGGCAGCATCTGGGTCGGACTGAATGGCGGACTGCTGCGGCTGCGTGCGGCGCCCTTCAGCAGCTACAGCCGCGCCGATGGCCTGAGCGGGGATTTCGTCCGCACGCTTGTGGAAGATGCGCGCGGGCAACTATGGATAGGCAGCAGCAGCGGCCTGGACCGGATGTCCGCGGACGGTCGCATCCAGCCGGTCGTGCTCGCAGCGGGTGACCAGGAGCCCTCGGTGCTGTCGTTGGCCGTGGGGGCCGACCATGGCATCTGGGCAGGCACCCGAGGCGACGGGGTTTTCCATATCGGCAGCAGTGGACGGGTGCGCCACTATCGGCCCGGCAGCGAGTTGCCGCGTGGAAATTACCGGGCGGTGGCAACCGGGCCGGCGGGGCAGGTGTGGCTGGGCTCAGCCAACGGCGTGTTGCAGCTGGAGAATGGCCGCGGGGTTCCGCTGGAACTGCCGGACATGCCACAGACGGTGGTCCTCGCATTGTCCTGGCTGCAGGATGCGCTGTGGATCGGTACCACGGAAGGGGTGTGGCGCCTGCAGGGCGGGCACGTGGAGAAGCTCGACATCGCCACACTGGGAGACGCCCGCGCGGCCTATGGCTTCCGGCAGATCGGCCAGGCGGTATGGATCACCAGTGATCGCGGGCTGTACCGATATACCGGTGGAAAGCTGGCGCACGTCGGGCTGCAGCACGGACTGCCGGTGGACACGGTATTCGAGTTGATTCCGGACGAACTCGGCAACGTTTGGGTGAGCAGCAATCGCGGTGTTTGGCAGGCCCGGCTGGAGGCGCTGGAAGCCGTGGCCGACGGCAGGCAGGCGCGGCTGGAGGGGCGCATGTACCGCGAGATCGACGGCATCGCCAATGCGCAGGCCAATGGCAGTTCGGGACCGGCGGCGATACGGCGCCGCGACGGCAGCATCTGGGTGGCGACCGCCGGCGGCGTCGCCGCGGTGAAACCGGCGGCGCTGGCGCATTTCCAGGCGTGGCAGGCTCCGCCTGCGGTGATTGAAAACGTGTCGGTCGATGGCAAGCCGCTGAACTGGAACGCTGCCGCCGTGAGCGCGATTCCCGGCGGCGCGCGGGTGGCGGTGTCCTATGCGGGACTGAGCTACCTGATGTCCGACCGCATCCGTTACCGCACGCGCCTGCAGGGACTGGAAGGGGAGTGGGTGGAGCGCGGCACGCAGCGCAACGTGGAATACGTGGGGCTGCCACCGGGCAACTATGTGCTGCATGTGGCCGCCGCGCACCCGGACGGCGCCTGGAGCGAAGGCGCGGCGCTGTGGCACTTCACCGTGCAGCCGTTGTGGTGGCAGCGGCTGGATGTGCGCATCGCCGCTTCCGTGCTGGCAATGCTGATGCTGTATGTGCTGTTCCGCCACGCGCTGCGGCGTTACAGGAACAAGAACGCCCGCCTGGAAAAGCTGGTCAGCCAGCGCACCCGCGACCTCGAGCAGCAGGCCGACCGCCTGCTCGCGGCAAACGCGGAAAAGAGCCTGCTGGCCGAGCGCCTGCGCGAGCAGGCCGAAGCCTTCGAACGGCAATCGCGGGAGGATGCGCTGACCGGGCTGGCCAACCGACGCGCCTTCGACAAGATCCTTGCGCGTGATGTGGCACGCGCACAGCGCAGCCGGCAGCCGCTGTCGCTGGTGGTGCTGGATATCGACCACTTCAAAAGCGTCAACGACCGCTGGTCACACAGCGTCGGCGACCTCGTGTTGCGCAAGGTCGGGCAGCTGTTGCGCAGTACCAGCCGCGATTCCGACCTGCCGGCCCGGCTGGGCGGCGAGGAGTTCGCACTCGTGCTGCCGGATACCTCGCTGGCGGAGGCCCGGCTTATCTGCGAGCGGCTGCGGAGCCTGTTCCACGCACAGCAGGACTGGGCCGACATCGACGGACTGCAGCTGACCTTCAGCGCCGGCGTGGTGCAGCTGGATGTCACCGAGCTGACCCCCGAGCAGCTGTACATGCGCGCGGACCGTGCGCTGTACCGCGCGAAGAACGAAGGCCGCGATCGCATCTGCGAAGCCTGACGATGGGGGCGGCGCAGCCGGAAATACCGCCGCTGCAGCTATGATTGGCGCCTCAAGCGCCATTGCGGATTATCAGGCCCTGCCGTTGCAGCGCGGGCCCGTTGGCGCCAAACAGGGGCAAGAGACGCATGGCGGAAGTAACCAAGGCCCGGACCGGCCACCTGATACGCAAGCTGTTCGGCATCCTGCAGGCCCGGCCCGACGGCATGAAGGCCGCCGAAGCGCTGGCGGTGTTGGCCGCACAGGTCGAGATGACCGCCTACGAGGCCGGCGACTACCCCACCGGTGGGCGCCGCTTCGAGAAGATCGTGCGTTTTGCCACGGTCGATACCGTCAAGGCCGGCTGGCTGATCAAGGACAAGGGCATCTGGTCGGTCACCGCCGAGGGCGCGCAGGCGCTGCAGCAGTACCCGGACGGCGAGCAGTTCTACCGCGAGGCGGTGCGCCTGTATCACAAGTGGAAGAAGGCGCAGCCGGTGGTGGAAAACGACGAGGGCGATGACGAGGCGGTGGAGAAATCGGCCAGCATCACCCTGGAGCAGGCCGAGGAAATGGCCTGGGCCGAGATCGAGGCGCACCTGGCCGACATGCCGCCCTACGAGTTCCAGGAACTGGTAGGCGCGCTGCTCACCGCCATGGGCTACCACGTGGCGTGGATCGCCCCGCCCGGCAAGGACGGTGGCGTGGATGTGATCGCCTACAACGACCCGCTGGGCACCCGCCCGCCGCGAATCAAAGTGCAGGTCAAGCGCAACGCCAATTCGCCGAAGATCGACGTGATGGGCCTGCGCAGCTTCATGGCCGTGCTGGGCGAGGGCGATGTGGGCCTGTTCGTGGCCCTGTCCGGCTTCACCAAAGATGCCGACCTGGAAGCGCGGCAAAGCCACCGCCGCATCACCCTGATCGACGCCGCCCAACTGGTCGAGCTATGGACCCGCCACTACGGCCAGCTCGATGACAGCGCCCGTCGCCGCCTGCCACTCAAGCCGGTGTGGTTTTTGGCGGGCGAAGCGTAATCCCACACGATTGTTTCCGCACGACATCCAATATTTTCAGGTTGAAGCATGACCGCACTGAATCTACTCCTTGAAGGTTTCCGCAGCGCCTCGCTGTCCGAGCGCGAGAAGGGTACCTATTTCGAGGAATTGATCCTCGCTTACCTTCGTACCGAGGCCACCTATCGTGACCTGTACAGCAGGGTGTGGACCTGGGCCGAATGGGCGCCGGCCAACGGCTTCACCGCCAAGGACGACGGCATCGACCTGGTGGCCGAGGTTGTCGGCACCGGTGAAATCCATGCCATCCAGTGCAAGTTCTACGATCCGGACTACAAACTGCAGAAAAAGGACATCGACAGCTTTTTCACCGCGTCGGGCCGCAAGCCGTTTGCACATCGCATCATCGTCAGCACTACCAATCACTGGTCCGAGCACGCGGAAAATGCGCTGGTGGATCAGCAGCCACCGGTCAGCAAGATCGATCTGCACGATCTGGAGGAAAGCCAGATCGACTGGTCGCGGTACCAGTCAAAAGTCGCGCCGGTCCTGAAACCACAGAAATCACTTCGTCCGCACCAGCAGTCCGCACTGAAGGCGGTTGTTTCCGGTCTGGCCGATGCCGACCGTGGCAAGCTGATTATGGCCTGCGGCACTGGCAAAACCTTCACCAGTCTCAAGATCGCTGAAGCGATGGCTGGCAAGGGCAAGCATGTGTTGTTCCTCGTCCCGAGTCTGTCGCTGCTGTCGCAGACCCTGACCGAATGGACCCAGGAAAGCGCTATCCCGTTGCACAGTTTCGCCGTCTGTTCGGACAGTGACGTCGGCAAGAAGAAGGGCCGCAAGCAGGACGATGCCGTGCAGACCTTCGCCCATGAGCTGCGTTATCCGGCCACCACCGATGCCAGGCGGTTGGCGCTGGGCGTGGCTGCCCGCCATGACGCCGACCATATGACGGTGGTGTTCAGCACCTACCACTCCATCGACGTGATCCATCAGGCGCAGCAACAGGGCCTTCCCGAATTCGACCTGATTGTCTGCGACGAGGCCCATCGCACCACCGGTGCTACCTTCGAGGGCGATGATGAAAGCGCCTTTGTACGCGTCCATGACGGCGATTACCTGCGTGCTGCCAAGCGTCTGTACATGACTGCCACGCCACGCATCTACGGCGATGGCGCCAAGGCAATCGCCGAACGCGACAACGCCACCCTGTACTCGATGGACAACGAGGACTGGTACGGCAAGCAGCTGTTCGTCATCACCTTCTCCGAGGCGGTAAAGCGCGGCCTGCTGGTGGACTACAAGGTCATCGTGCTGGCGGTGGAGGAATCCCACGTCAACCGCCGCCTGCAGGCGCTGCTCGCCGATGAGAACAACAGCCTGCGCGTGGATGACGCGGCCAAGATCGTCGGCTGCTGGAAGGCCCTGGCCAAACTCGGCATTACGGAGGATGGCAGCGACACACCCGAGCCGATGAAGCGGGCGGTCGCGTTCTGCCAAGTGATCGAACCCGGCAAGGGCGGCAAGACGCCGAAGGTCAGCTCCAAGGAAATCGCCGGCATGTTCCAGCAGGTCGTGGAGGCCTACCAGGACGCTGAGGACATTGAAGAGGCGGCCCGGCTTACCTGCGAGGCCGAGCACGTGGACGGCGGCATGAACGCCAGCGAGAAGGAAGCCAAGCTGGACTGGCTCAAGGCTGCCGCACCGGATGACACCTGTCGCATCCTCTCCAACGTGCGCTGCCTGTCCGAGGGCGTGGACGTGCCGGCGCTGGATGCGGTGCTGTTTCTGACCCCGCGTAATTCGCAGGTGGACGTGGTGCAGTCGGTGGGCCGGGTGATGCGCAATGCACCGGGCAAGAAGCGTGGCTACGTGGTGCTGCCGGTGGTGATCCCGGCCGGCGTGGAGCCGCACGAGGCCCTCAACGACAACAAGACCTATGCCGTGGTCTGGCAGGTGCTGCAGGCGCTGCGCTCCCACGATGACCGCTTCGATGCGATGGTCAACAAGCTGGATCTGGTCGGCCCGGACCGCAGCAAGATGGAAGTCATCGCCATCGCCGATACCGTGCAACGCAAGACCAGCACGTTGAAAGTCAGCCCGGCGGACAAGGCCAAGGGCAAGTACGCCATCGGTGAGAAGGCCGAGATCTACGGCCCGGCACCGGATCAGTTTGAGATGACCTTCGAAGTCGGCGAGATCGAGCGTGCGCTGTACGCCAAGGTGGTGGACAAATGCGGCAACCGCCACCACTGGGAGGACTGGGCTGACGATATCGCCAAGATCGCCAATACCCATATCGACCGCATCAGCGCGCTGCTGGAAGACGAAAGTCAGATCAAAGCCCGCCAAGCGTTCGATGCTTTCGCCGCCGAGCTGCGCGATGACCTGAACGACAAGGTCAGCAACGCTGAAATCATCGAGATGCTGGCCCAACACCTGATCACAAAGCCGGTGTTCGATGCGCTGTTTGCCGATTACAGCTTCGCCAGCCACAACCCCATGTCCAAGGCGATGCAGGCGGTGCTGGATGTGCTGCATGAGCAGCGCCTGGAAAAAGAAACCACCACGCTGCAGGACTTCTACGACAGCGTGAAGCTGCGTGCCGAGGGCATCGACAGCGCGCAGGGCAAGCAGAAGATCATTGTCGAGCTGTACGACAAGTTCTTTCGCAACGCCTTCCCGAAAATGACCGAACGGCTGGGCATCGTCTACACCCCGGTGGAGGTGGTGGACTTCATCCTGCATAGCGTCAACCACCTGCTGCAGAAAGAGTTCGGCCAGACCCTGGGCAGCAAGGGCGTGCATATCATTGACCCGTTTACCGGCACCGGCACCTTTATCACCCGGCTGCTGCAGTCTGGCCTGATCAAGCCGGAGGAACTGGCGCACAAATACAAACATGAAATCCACGCCAACGAGCTGGTGCTGCTGGCTTATTATATTGCCGCGATCAATATCGAGTCCACCTACCACAGCCTGGCCGGTGGCGATTATGTGCCATTCGAGGGCATCTGCCTGACCGATACCTTCCAGATGTACGAGACGGAAGATCTGGTGGATGAACTGCTGGTGGACAACAGCGAGCGGCGCAAGCGACAGAAGCAGTTGGATATCCGGGTGATCGTGGGCAATCCGCCGTATTCAGCAGGCCAGTCCAGCGCCAACGACAACAACGCTAACGTCGAGTACCCGGTGCTGGATGCCCGCATCCGCAACACCTATGCCGCGCGCTCGGATGCGACGCTTAAGAACGCGCTCTACGACAGCTACATCCGCGCCATTCGCTGGGCCAGCGACCGGGTTGGTGATGCTGGCATCATCGGATTCGTCACCAATGCTGGATTCCTGGAAGCCAATACCGCTGATGGTCTGCGCCAATGCCTCGCCGAGGAATTCTCGAATATCTACGTGTTCCATCTGCGTGGCAACCAGCGCACCAGTGGCGAAACCTCTCGCAAGGAGGGCGGCAAGATCTTCGGCAGCGGCAGTCGAGCACCCATCGCCATCTCGCTGCTGGTCAAGAACCCGCAGGCCACCGAGCATGGCCGCATCTTCTTCCACGACATAGGTGACTACCTGAGCCGCGAGGAGAAGCTGAAAAAGATCGTCAGCTACGCCAGCGTGGGCGGCATTCCCGCAGAAGCCTGGCAGGAGATCATTCCAGATATGCACGGCGACTGGCTCAAGCAGCGCGACGATAGCTTCAGAAAGTTCATCGCTTTGGGGAACAAGGCTGAACAGAGCGCGGTCGTGCTTTTCGATAACTTCTCGAACGGCGTAAAGACCAACCGAGACGCTTGGGTCTACAACTTTTCCGAAGCTAGCCTGACTACGACCGTTCGCAAGATGATTGACTTTTACAATAGTGAAGTGTCGCGTTACAAAATTGCCTGCGATGGGCTCAACAAATCAGCATGGCCAGATGTCGACCAATTTCTAGACTTCACCTCCAACGCCATTAGCTGGACCCGAGAGGTTAAGAAAGACCTTAGCCGCCACAATTCGCGGGAGTTTAGGAGGTCAGGAATTGTGCAGTCGCTGTATCGACCGTTTACAAAGAATTGGCTCTATTTCGACCGACATTTCAACAACTGCGTTTACCAAATGCCACAAATATTCCCGACCGCAGAAGTCAATAACTTCGCGATCATGGTGAAGCAGCGGCCAGCCGAAGAAGGGCATTTAGCGTTGATGGTGGATTGCCCACCAGAACTTCAGACTGATGGAGGCGCTCAATCATTTCCTCTGTCGGTGTACGCAACGCAACGCAACGCAACGCAACGCAACGCAACGCAACGCAACGCAACGCAACGCAACGCAACGCAACGCAACGCAACATTATACCAGAATGGCAGCCTGAAGCGCGATCCGAAGAATCTTGCCATATGCCTGACCATGGGGAGCAAAGGGTTTTCAGTGATGATCACGGACATCATTCCGGATCTTCATGTGATCGGCGACTCACAATGCTTTCCGATGTTCCTCTACGAGGAGCAGGAGGACGAAGCATGAGCGGCGTAGCACAATCAGACATGTTCTCGACTGGCAAGTCGAAAGATCAGAATCCTGTACGTCGCGACGCCATCACCGACGCAGGCCTCACCCATTTCCAGTCGGCATATCCGGGCGCAGCGATCACCAAGGAAGACCTGTTCTACTACATCTACGGCATCCTGCATTCGCCCGATTACCGTGAGCGTTATGCCGACAACCTGAGCAAGGAGCTGCCGCGCATCCCGCGTGTGCGCACTGCCACTGACTTCTGGCATTTCAGTAAGGCCGGTCGCGATCTGGCCGCGTTGCATCTGGACTACGAAACGGTGGAGAAGTACCCGCTGACCATCGACGCCAAGGGGCCATTGACCGATGCCGACTACCGCGTCGAGAAGATGAAGTTCGCCAAGAAGAAAGACCTGGAAACCGGCAAGTCGATCAACGACCGCAGCACGGTGATCTACAACAACAAGATCACCCTGCGCGGTATACCCGAGGCGGCCTGGGACTACGTGGTCAACGGCAAGGCCGCATTGGACTGGGTGATGGAGCGCCAGGCGGTGCGCGTGGACAAGGCCAGCGGCATCGTCAACGACGCCAACGACTGGGCCACCGAGACCATGGGCAATGCGAAGTACCCCCTGGAACTGTTCCAGCGCGTGGTCACCGTCAGCCTGGAAACCCAGAAGATCGTCAACGCATTGCCGGCGCTGGATATCCGCGAGGACGGCTGAATGACATCTTCCCCACATGGCACGCACATCAGTTGCTATCGGCTCTTGTTGGCTGCTTATCAGGCTCGTGAACGCATGCGCGGTAAAGGAAGGGAGGTTTCATCCTCTGATCCTGCCGTCACCGTATTTTTTTGCGTAACCGCAGTTGAGGCCATGCTAGGCGAGTTGGCGCAGATATCGGCAGTTGCCGACCATCATGGTTATGGGAATGGCGGCTTGCTGAAGGAAAATCTTCGACGTTACGCTTTTACCTATAACGAGATGGTCAAAGCCCGAAGCCCGGATCTGATCAAGAAAGGGTTGAATGCTGCTACTAAGGATCTTTCGGATCAGACTGTTGACTGGGGTAGCTCCCCGTTCCAGGACTTCCAGTTGCTGGTGAAGCTGCGAAATGATATCGCCCACGGAAATCTTTCCGAGTTCGTCGAGCTTGACAAACTCGGAATTGCTCATCCGCTGCGATCTCCATTGATCAGGGAGCTGCAGCGGAAGGGTGTGGTGCATAGCGAAAAGGGAAGTCCACAGGCGACCAGAAGCTCATTCGATATGGCGATGACATATGAGTTGTCTGATTGGGCTGTAAGAAAAACTAGGGAAGTGATTGGCGCAGTTATGAACCCGTTGCATCTTGCGGATGCGGGAATGGAGCTTCAGGCGTTATTTCTGTTGCACTCGACATTTCCGCTAGTTCTTGCGGCAAATGGCATTTCCGACCAGTGACAATCAGCGTATGAGCCGCATCGTCACCCTAGATACTGAAACCACAGGCATCTCGTACCGGCAAGGCCATCGTGTGATAGAGATCGGCGCGGTGGAGCTGATCGACGGCCGCCTCAGTGGCCGCCAGTTCCACACCTATCTGCAGCCGCAGCGGGCGGTGGATTACGGTGCCATGCGTGTGCATGGCATCAGTGACGCGATGCTGGTCGGACAGCCTTTGTTCGCCCACAAGGCTGCCGAATTGCTGGACTTCATCGGTGGCAGCGAACTGGTGGTGTAATGACCCACCGATTCCTGCTCAGGTCATGCGGTTAATGTAGCGGCGTAGGCCGCGTCAGGGGTCATCATCTTCAACGCCTGATGTGGGCGCCGTTGATTGTAGAAGGCGATCCAGTCACCGATCACGCGCAAGGCATGGGTCTGGCTCTCGAAGCGATGCCGGTGCACGCACTGCTCCTTCAGTGTTCGAATCACACGCTCCACCATTCCGTTCTGCTGTGGGCAGTGCGGGGTGATGAACTCCTGCTTCAAACCGTAGCTGCGCACCAGGCGGGTGTAGTCGCGACTGGTGAAGACCAGGCCATTGTCCGAGCGCAGCAGGAACGGTTCGGGCACGCGGCCCAGCGTGCCATAGCGGCTGATCAAGGCCTGCTCCAAGGCGGCGGAGGCAGTGCTCGCCCTGCCGGTGCGCGATAGGTGCCAGCCCAGCAGTTGTCGGGTATGGCAGTCGATCACCAGCGCCAGGCTGAGCCAGCCGTCTTTCCCACCCCAGACACGGCACAGGTCCGTTGCCCAGCGCTGATCGGGAAGTTCGGCGCGGGAAACCTTGGCCTCGATCCGCGGGCGCTGCCCCAAGGCCCGCTTGCGGACCTGCCAGCCCTTGAGCTGGAAAATCCGCTGTACCGTGTTCTTGTTCATGCCAAGCAACGCAGCCACCGTGCGGTAACCAAAC
>DDVW01000007.1:62481-131265 GCA_002345545.1 Stenotrophomonas sp. UBA2302
TTCGCTCATCGGTGTCTCCTTCGGAGGGTTGTAACACCTGAGCAGGTTTTCAGTGGGTCATTACAGTGGCACACAACGCCACCTTCGACGTGGGCTTTCTGGACAACGAGTTGGCGTTGGCCGGTGTGCACGGCGGCTTGGCCCGGCACTGCCGCATCACCTGCAGCCTCAAGTTGGCCCGCGCCCGCTGGCCAAAGCAGCCCAACAAGCTCGATGACCTGCTGCTGCGGCTGGGCATCCAGCACAACCGCGGCCTGCATGGGGCGCTGAAGGATGCCCACTTGCTGGCGCAGGTATTTCCGCACCTGCGCTGATGGCAAGCCTGCCTGTGCACCGGCCTATTAACTGGAGGATGGGCCCTGGGCCGGGTAATTGCGTATAACTGACGGCGCGTCTTGGAAGGAACCTTATGGCCCGTTTATTTCCCCAGTTCTCCGCATGCCGGTTTGATACGCCGGGCGAGCGCCGCTTGGCCGAGCGCCTGCAGCGCAAGCTGGAAGATGACTATCTGGTGTGGTGCAACGTGCCGGTTGGGCCGAAGGCTGTCTACCCGGACTTTATTGTGTTGCACCCCAGTCGCGGCCTGCTGGTGTTGGAGGTCAAGGATTGGCGGGTGGAAACGGTGCAAGCCATGGACCGCACGCAGGCGCAGATCCATGTCGGCGGCGGCATCAAGAAAGTGGTGAATCCGCAGCTGCAGGCGCGGCAGTATGTGCTCAGCGTCAACAGTCTGCTGGAGAAAGATCCTGCCTTGAGGCAGGCCGCCAATACGCCGTATGCCGGCAAGCTCTGTATGCCCTACGGCTGGGGCGCGGTACTCACCCGTATCACGCGCAAGCAGTTCAACGAGGCTGGTTGGGGCGAGGTGCTGGACCCGCAGCGGGTGATCTGTTCGGATGAAATGACCGAGGGCGTGGAGGCGGAGGATTTCCAGCAGCGCCTGTGGGACATGTTCACCCAGGTGTTTCCATGCCAGTTGAGCCTGCCGCAGATTGACCGGGTGCGCGGGCACTTGTTTCCCGAGCTGCGTGTCAATCACATGCCGGGCCAGTTCGGCCTGTTTTCCCCTGAGCAGGATGTATTGCCTGATCTGATGAAGGTGATGGACTTGCAGCAGGAGCAACTGGCCCGCTCGCTGGGAGAAGGCCACCGGGTGATCCATGGGGTGGCGGGCAGTGGCAAGACCATGATCCTGGCCTATCGCAGTCTGCATATCGCGCAGGTAGTGCCCAAGCCTGTGCTGATCCTGTGCTTCAACCGCTCACTGGCGGCGCGATTGCGCCAGATCATCAACGAACGTGGTGGTGGGGGCCGGGTAGTGGTGCATCACTTCCATGGCTGGTGTGGTGAAATGCTCACCAGCTATCACCTGCCAAAGCCGGCCTACGGGGTGAATTTCGATACGCGCAATGAGCAGATGGTATCCACACTTATAAATGGTGTGGAGCAGGGGCGTGTACCTCGTTCGCAGTATGCGGCGATTCTGATCGATGAGGGGCACGACTTTGAGCCGGACTGGTTCCAGCTGGTGGTGCAGATGCTGGACCCGGTCTCCGATTCGCTGCTGGTGCTGTATGACGATGCGCAGTCGATCTATCGTCCCGGGCCGAAACGGCGTGCTTTCAGCTTTTCCAGTGTGGGTATACGGGCGCAGGGACGCACCACCATCCTGCGTCTGAATTACCGCAACACCGCGCAGGTGCTGGCGGTGGCACGGGCCTTCGCGCAGGAGCTGCTCAACGCGCGGGATGCCGATGAGGATGGTGTGCCGCAGGTGTTGCCGGAAAGCGCAGGGCGCCATGGGCCGTATCCAGAGCTGCGCCAATGCGCTCACACCGGTGAGGAAATGCGGGAGCTGGTGTTGGCGTTGCAACAGGCGGCCGAAGAAGGGAAAAGCTGGTCGGAGATGGCGGTGATCTACCGCACCAACTATCAGGCCAAGGCACTGGAGCAGGTCCTGCAACGGGCTGCGATTCCTTTTACCTCGGCGCTCAGTACGCAAGGGCGTGATGCATTGTTTGCCAGCGGCGATACGGTGAAGCTGGTGAGCATGCATTCCAGCAAGGGCCTGGAGTTTCCGGTAGTACTGATTCCTGGTGTGGGCCAGTTGCCGTTGCATAACGCCGAACCGGCGGAGGAGGCGAGGCTGCTGTATGTGGCGATGACCCGTGCGCTGGAGCGGCTGATCCTGCTCAGTGATCGCCCATCCGATTTCAGCCAGCGACTTGCGACGGCGATCACGCAGGCGCGCGGTGCCCTGCAAGGGGGCGCGCTTGAGTAACGCGATGCCTCTGCCGGGCAAGCTTGCACTTTTGGAAGTACATGGTGATGAGTGACCGTCCTTTCCGTAGTGAGCAGAGCTACGCGTTCGAGCATGCGGCTCGCAATGCGGTGGTTCCTTTTTTGCGTTCGCGTGGCTTCATCGTGAATGATCAGGATGACCTGCGTTCAGTGGTCGGGTTGGGGCAGTCGCAGCAGGTGATTGCCCGCTCGCCGCAGGGCGAGGTCCTGCGTTTGCGGGTGCGGTTGTGCTGGCGGCGCGATGGACGTAATGCCAAAGAAGCGATGTATTCGGCGGCGCAATTGGCTGCCAAAACCCGCGAAGGCGGTTGGCAGACAACGCTGGATTATCTGGAACGGCGTGATCTGGCCGAGGGTGTGACACATACGCTTTTTTTCCAGCGCAATGTGCAGACGGAGGTATATGCGGCGCTGGTTCCCACGCGTGCGGTAACCGGAATATGGCAGCGGCAGTATGAAGTCAGCAACACGTTGATAGCGGCAGGAAGGCTGGGGAATCTTCGCAAGAATCATGCGGCCAATGGTCATAGCCCGACCATCTGGTTGCAGGATGACCGGCAACCTGAAGGGTATCTGGTGGCCGACGTGCTCTGGCAGTGGCCGGGTGTAGTGGACCTGATGGCGCTGCCGGTGGTGGCGGAGCATTCGCCAGCAAAGTACTGGCGGATGCTCGATGCGGTGGACGCACTGGGCGGTGTGGCCAGTGTAGCCGAGGTCCGCCAATGGCTCGAACGGAATATGCCGGGCGCGGACTACTCCGATACACGGGAAAACCTTTCACACCTGACGGTGAACGATCCGAATCGTCGCCACTATGACCGTAGCCGTCCGTCATTTCGCAGTGATCAGGGACATCGGCGCGACGTGCTTTACCGAAGTGGTGAGGGAGCGCAGACGCGCTATCAACGCTACGTACCGTCACAACATGGCGTGTTTGATCTGATTGCGGACGCGGATGGGCGGTTCCGTGCGGTACAGGTAATGGGGCCGGTTCTTGTGGCGGCTTATGGCGCCGCCGAGCAGGCGGTTGAGGAAAGTGTCAAGGCAGAGTCGATTGCTTCGGAGGCCGATGCGCGGGACCGCCAGCTCCGCGCGGTGGTGATGCGACGTGGACAGCAAACTTTCAGGACGCTGTTGCTTGAAGCTTACGGTGGGCGCTGCGCGGTGACCGGCTGCGATGTGCGTGATGTACTCGAGGCGGCGCACATCGTGCCTTATCTGGGTGACCACACCCATCGCATGGATAACGGCCTCCTGCTGCGGGCCGATATCCATACATTGTTCGATCTGGGGCAGTTGTGGATCGATGTGGAGATGAAGGTGCGTGTTGCTGACGGCTTGCGGGGCTCCTGCTACGGAGAGTTGGAGGGGAGCGCTCTGCGCCTGCCGGAGCGCAGGATGGATGCCCCCCATCCTGACCACCTGATGCGGCATCGGCGGACTTCGGCTGCAGCACAGGACGAGGCTGAAGAAGTCATCAGCTGAATCGCCGGGATACTGTGGCTCTGGTTGCCGTTGCGAAAAGTTGGCGATATGCCGAAGCAAAAAGCCCCGCAATGCGGGGCTTTGTTGTGGGGTGAGTGCGTTGTCGCAGCAGCGGTAGAACGGCGTGCGGGCGCGTTGCCTCAGTCGTGGGTGAACGGCTGCATGCCTTCGTGATCGAAGGTCGCCTGGTAGGTGTTCACTGCGGCCACCAGTTTTGGCATGCCTTCGGCTGAGGCGGGGTTTTCGCGCAGGTGTTCGCCGGCGGTGAGCATCTGCGTGATCAGCACATGCAGGGCGGCATCGGGTTCGGGGGCCAGTTTGCAGTTGGCGAACATGTACTGGACGTTGCTGTCGATCGAGTCGGCGAGGGCCTCGGCATCGGCGGCCTGCAGCTGCGCGTCATGGAAGGCCGGCAGGTTCTTCAGCACATCAGCGTGGATGCGGTCCATGGCGGTGCGCAGGGGTTCGTCGGTTTCCCAGCGCTGGCCTTCGGCCAGTACCGGAGCGGGGCCGTGTGCGGCGTCGTGGTCGTGGCTGTGACTGGCCGGTGCGGCGGCGGTGGTTTCAGGGGCGGTGTCGGCGGCCGGGGCATGGTCATCGCCGGCGGCACAGGCGGTCACGGCAAGTGCCAATGCAAGGGCGGTGGCGGGGACATGGAGGAAGCGCATCTTCATGGTCGTGGCATCGGTTCAGGTGTGGCCCAACCGTAGCAAGTGGGCGCTGTGGTGGGGGTGACATGTATCAAGGTGTGGCGGGGGATTGCCGTTCCTGCGGCAAGGCCAGGATCGGGACTGATGGCCCGAGGCCACCCGGCGTCGTTCCTGCATGGCCTACGGCACATGGGGGCGGGGGCAATCGCCGGTATGCTTGCCGGCACTCGAGGGCCGGGGGTAGTCGGCTCCGTCACCAATTCCAGGAGAGTTCTGTTGAAAAAGACGCTGTTGACCACCGCCACCTTGCTGGCCCTGGGGATTGCCGGTTCGGCGTCCGCCCACCAGAAACATGCCTGCGTGGACGATGTGTGCTCCATGCAGACCCTGTTCGCCGCCGACGAGGCCGGCAGCGCCAGCGCTGCTGGCAGCATTGCCGCGCCGCGCATGGGCGAGTGGGGCATCGACACCGCCGGCATGGATACCAGCGCCAAGCCGGGCGATGACTACTTCGCCTACGTCAACGGCAACTGGGCCAAGAACACCCCGATCCCGTCGGACAAATCCAGCTTCGGCGCGTTCATGGCGCTGCGCGACCTGTCCGAGGCGCGCGTGCACCAGCTGCTGGAAGGCTACGCATTGGGCAACCCGGCCACCGATGGCGACGCTGCCAAGATCGCCGCGCTGTACCGTGGCTATCTGGATGAAGCCGCCACCGAGAAGGCCGGTGCGCAGCCGCTGCAGCCGTTGCTGGCGACCATCCGTGCGGCCAAGGACAAAACCGCCATCGCCGCGCTGATGGGCCAGCGCAATACCGGCTTCGGCGCCACGCTGTTCGGCGTGATGGTCTCCGATGACCAGCGCGACCCGGAGCATTACACCCTCTATATGAGCCAGTCCGGCCTGGGCCTGGGCGATCGCCAGATGTATCTGGACGAGAAGTTCGCCCCGCAGCGCGAGCGCTATGTGGCCTATGTCGAGCAGCTGTTGACGCTGGCCGGCTGGGACAAGCCGGCCGAGGCCGCCGCGAAGATCATGGCGATGGAAACCGAGGTGGCCAAGGGCCACTGGACCCGCGCCGAGAGCCGCAACCGCGACAAGACCTACAACCGCCTGACCCGCACCGAGCTGGCCGCGCAGGCACCGCAGGTGGACTGGAACGTGCTGTTCGACGCTGCCGGTGTTGGCCAGGCCGAGAGCGTGGTGCTGCGCCAGAACACCGCCATCCCGGCACTGGCCAAGGTATTCGGTGACACCGATCTGGACACGCTGAAGGCGTGGCTGGCGTTCCACACCACCGATGACGCCGCCAGCCTGCTGTCGAAGAACTTCGTCGATGCCGAGTACGAGTTCCGCGCCAAGTTCCTGTCCGGCCAGCCGGAGCCCAAGCCGCGCTGGAAGAACGCGGTCAGCTACAGCGAAGGCATCATGGGCGAGGCCATCGGCCGCGATTTCGTCAAGCTGTACTTCCCGGCCGACGCCAAGGCCAAGATGGACGCGCTGGTCTCCAACGTGAAGGTGGCGATGGGCGCGCGGCTGGATACCCTGGCCTGGATGAGCCCGGCCACCAAGGCCGAGGCCCACGCCAAGCTCAAGGGCTTCGGCCTGAAGATCGGCCACCCGGAACAGTGGCGTGACTACAGCGCGCTGGAAGTGCGCAACGGCGACATCGTCGGCAATGCGCTGCGCGCGCGTGCCTTCGAGTGGGACTACCGCCGTGCCCGCCTGGGGCAGAAGGTCGACAAGAACGAGTGGGGCATGACCCCGCAGACGGTCAATGCGTACTACAACTCGGTCAAGAACGAGATCGTGTTCCCGGCCGCAATCCTGCAGCCGCCGTTCTTCGATCCGTCCGCCGACCCGGCGGTGAACTACGGTGGCATCGGCGGCGTGATCGGCCACGAGATCATCCACGGCTTCGACGACCAGGGCCGCAAGTCCGATGGCGCCGGCGTGCTGCGTGACTGGTGGACCGCCGAGGACGCGGCCAAGTTCGAGGTGCAGGCCGCCAAGCTGGGCGCGCAGTACGAGGCGTTCGAGTTCCCGCAGCTGCCGGGCATGAAGATCAACGCCCGCGTGGCGATGGGCGAGAACATCGGCGATCTGGGTGGCCTGACCATCGCGCTGGAAGCCTACCGCCGCTCGCTGGACGGCAAGCCGGCCGCGGTGATCGACGGTTTCAGCGGCGAGCAGCGCTTCTTCATGGGCTGGGCGCAGGTCTGGCGCACGCTGTGGCGCGACGACGCCCTGCGCCAGCAGCTGGTCAACGGCACCCACTCGCCGGGCCACATCCGCGCGTTCGCCCCGCTGCGCAACATCGATGCATGGTACGAGGCGTTCAACGTGCAGCCGGGCGACACCCACTACGTGGCCCCGGAAGACCGCGTGCGCATCTGGTAATCGGTATGTTTGAGCGTTGAAACAGAAAGGGCCCCTCGGGGCCCTTTCTGTTCATGTACGCCGCCATTGCCAGCCAGCCTGCGGCGGCGGTATGGGACGCCGGGCTCAGCGCTTGCGGCGCAGCCAGAAGTAGATCGGCAGGCCGGCAATGATCAGTGCCGCGCCCCACAGTAGTGCCTCGCTGCCGACGCCGACGATGGCGTAGCCGCTGAAGGCCAGCGCGCCAGCGGCGGCAATGCGCGAGCCGGTGCCGGTACCGCGCCACAGCCAGGCGGCCGAGCCGGCCAGGTAGGGCAGCAGGGTGGCAGCGGTGGACAGCAATACCGAGAACTTGAACAGGTCCACCAGCGAGCGGTTGTAGTTGCTGATCACCAGCACTGTGGCCAGCAGGCAGCTGATGATGACGCCGAAGGCCGGGGCACCACGGCGGTTTTCGCGGGTGAAGGCCCGCGGCAGCACGCCGTCGCGGGCGGCGGCCATGGGCAGCTGCGCCGAGAGCAGGGTCCAGCCGTTGAGCGCACCGACGCAGGAAATGGCCATCACCGCCGCCAGCAGCAGGCCGGCGGTTGGCCCCCACAATGCGGCGGCGGCATCGGCCATCGGCGCGCCGGAGTTGGCCAGCACCTCGGCCGGCAGCAGGCCGATCACCGTGGTGCAGGCCAGCACGGTGGCGATGCCGGCGATGGCGGTGCCGGCGACGGTGGCACGGGCCACGGTGCGCGGGGCGTCATCGACCGACTCGGCCGGTACGGTGGCCGCTTCCAGGCCGATCATCGCCCACAGGGTCAGCGCGACGGTGGCCCCGGCCACGGCACCCAACGACTCCCCGCTGGGATTGAACGGCACGTAATGCCTGGTATCGACAAACCACAGCGCCACCAGTCCGAACAGCAACAGCGGCACCACTTTCAACACGGTGGTCAGCAGCTGCAGGCGGCCGGCCTCGCGCACGCCCAGCAGGTTCACCCCGGCGCACAACCACAGCGCGACCAGGGCGCAGGTCGCCGCCCGCACCGGGGTGGCGGTCAGCGCGGGGAAGATGGCACCGATGCTGCCGGCAAAGGCCACCGCAATCGCGGCGATGGCGCACCACATCGAGATCCAGTAGCTCCACGCCACCGTGAAGCCGGGCAGCTCGCCGAAGGCGTTGCGGGCGAACACATACGGGCCGCCGGTCTGCGGCCAGCGTTTGGCCAGCTGGGCGAAGGTGACCGCCAGCAGCAGCGCGCCGCACAGGGTGATGCCCCAGCCGATCAGGCTGGCGGCGCCATACGGGGCCAGGGTGGCCGGCAACAGGAAGGTGCCGGAGCCGATCATGCTGCCGACCACGAGGGCGGTGGTGGACCAGAAGCCCAGCGGGCGGCGGGAAGTAGTCATAGAGATACGGCAACAACAGCATGGGCCGGACCGGGGCACCCGCAGGGCGGCACGGCAGGCGGAAGGAGAGGAGCTGGCGACCGCAGGCCGGAACGCGCAGGGGGCGGATTATGACGGTTCGGCGCCCGCGCGGCGATCTTCCGGCCATCTGTGACCTTTGGCCCTTCCATGCGCTGCGGTGCGGATGGACGCTGGCGGCCTTGTCCACCGTCCGGATATCCCGATGAACCTGCGTCCCCTGGCCTGTGCCGTTTCGCTGTCGCTGGCCACCGTGCTCAGCGCCTGTTCGCCGTCCACACCGCCAGCCGCCAACGAGGCCGCCGGCCAGGCCGAGCAGGCCGACAAGGCCGAACAGTTGAACCAGCTCTATGCCGACTATTGGGAAGGCGTGCTCAAGCTGAATCCGCTGCAGGCCACCTTCCAGGGTGACAACCGCTACAACGACCAGCTGCCGGATTTCGCCTCGGCGCAGTTCCGCCAGCAGAGCCACGACTTCACCACCGAGTGGCTGGGCAAGGTGGAAAAGCTCGGCGAGGCGGGCCTGAGCGGGCAGGACCTGCTCAGCTACCGCATCTTCGTGAAGGAGCAGCAGCAGGCGCTGGAAGCGGAGAAGTTCCCGAGCTGGATGATGCCGGTCAACCAGATGGGCTCGACCGTGAGCTATGCGGTGATGCTGGGCTCGGGCCAGGTGGCGCAGCCGTTCAAGACGGTGAAGGACTACGACAACTGGCTGGCGCGTGCGGCGCGCATCCCGGTGGTGCTGGATACCGAGATCGCCAACATGCGCGAGGGCATCAAGGCCGGCGTGGTGCAGCCGCGCGTGCTGATCGAAAAGGTGGTGCCGCAGTTCGACGAACTGATCACCGCCAAGGCCGAGGACAGCCAGTTCTGGGGACCGATCAAGGCCATGCCGGCCGATTTCCCGCAGGCCGACAAGGACCGCCTGACCGCCGCCTACCGCACGCTGATCAGCGATCAGCTGATGCCGGCGATCAGGAAGCAGCGTGACTTCATCGCCAACGAGTACCTGCCTGCCACCCGCGACACGGTGAGCCTGGCCGCGCTGCCGGACGGCCAGGCGTGGTATGCGTTCAACGCCAAGCAGAGCACCACCACCACGCAGACCCCGGAGCAGATCCATGAAATCGGCCTGGCCGAAGTGGCGCGCATCCACGGCGAGATCAACCAGGTGATGCAGCAGGTGGGCTTCAAGGGCTCGCTGCAGGATTTCTTCAAATTCATGCAGACCGACAAGCAGTTCGAGTTCAAGTCCGAAGAGGCGCTGCTGGAGCACTACCGCGGGCTGGAAGCCAAGGTCGAGGCCAACGTCGGCAAGCTGTTCTCGCTGACCCCGAAGGCCGGCTTCGAGATCCGTCCGGTGGAGGCGTTCCGCGCCAAGTCGGCGGCCGGTGGCTCCTACATGTCGCCGAGTGAGGACGGCAGCCGCCCGGGCATCTTCTACGTCAACACGTACGATCTGCCCACGCGCAAGACCTGGGACGCGGAGGACCTGTTCCTGCACGAGGCCATCCCCGGCCACCACTTCCAGCTGGCGCTGCAGCAGGAGCTGACCGGCGTGCCGGCGTTCCGCCGCTTTGGTGGCGAGACCGCCTTCATCGAAGGCTGGGGCCTGTACGCAGAGAGCCTGGGCAAGGACTTGGGCGTGTACACCGACCCGTACAGCTACTTCGGCCGCCTGCAGGGCGAGCTGTGGCGCGCGGTGCGGCTGGTGGTCGATACCGGCCTGCATTCGAAGAACTGGAGCCGCCAGCAGGTGCTGGACTACATGTTCGCCAACTCCTCGGTGAGCGAGCCCGACGCCATTGCCGAAGCCGAGCGTTACATCGCCTGGCCGGGCCAGGCGCTGGCCTACAAGACCGGCGAGCTGAAGATCCAGGAACTGCGCAAGCGTGCCGAGCAGAAGCTGGGCGACAAGTTTGACATCCGCCAGTTCCACGCCGAAGTGCTCAAGGACGGCTCGGTGCCGCTGGAAGTGCTGGAACAGAAGGTCGACGCCTGGATCGCTGACGCCGGCAAATAAACGGCCGGCGCAACCTTGCAGCAGGAGTGGCCGACACCGCTCCTGCCGCTGCAGGAGCGACGTGAGTGGCGACAGCCCCCCGAGCCCCCGGCCCGGGCGACGTAGTGTTCCAGCCATCACCGTGCGACCTGCCGCCCGGCTGTGCCAAAGTGCAGGCCCGCGACCGGCCCCGTCAGTGCGCCGGTCGCGGGCCTGCTTTGCTCACCCACCGCGTACCGTTGATGACTTTTATCGTTTCGCTGCTGCTGCCGTTGCTCGCCTTCCTGTTCTGGCGGCCGGTCAATCCCCTGACCCGATCACAACGCCGCTGGCGTACCGGCATCAGCCTGCTGCTGGCCCTGAGCGGACTGGCATTTGCCACGCTGTGGCGGCTGGATGTGTTCGATTACGCGGTGGAAGCGTGGATCCAGCTGGCGTTCGGCTGGGTGCTGGTGATGTTTATTCTGGCGCTGGCATTCGTGCTGTTGCGCGAGGCCGGATGGCTGCTGTCACGGCTGCTGCCGCGCAGCTCGCGGCTGGCCACGGTATGGCACGGCGTCGGCCTCAATCACGGCGCGGCGGCTTTGATCGTGCTGCTGGCGACGCTGGGCATCTGGAACGGCCTGAAGCCGCCGCCGGTGCAGGAGCGCGAACTGGTGGTGCCGAATCTGCCGGCGGAGATGGACGGGCTGCGGGTGGCGGTACTGGCCGACCTGCATATCAGCCCGGTCAAACGCGGCTGGCGCACCGAGCGGATCGTGGCGGCGACGCTGGCGGTGAAACCCGACCTGATCGTGCTGCCCGGTGACATGGTCGATGGCGAGGTCGAGGACACCGCGGCCTTCGTCACCGCGCTGGCGAAACTACAGGCGCCGCACGGCGTGTGGCTGGCGCCGGGCAACCACGAGTACTACCACGGCTATACGCGCTGGATGGCGCATTTCCGGCAGATGGGGCTGGGCGTGCTGGAGAACCAGACTGCCACGCTGACCATCAACTGCCGGACGATGGCGCTGTCGGGCGTGGGCGATCTGGCCGCGCTGCGGGCGGCACCGTATATGCGCGGCGGACTGGCGCCGGACCTGCCGGCGGTGGTCGCGGCGGCCAAGGGCAGCGACGTGCATGTGCTGCTCGCCCACCAGCCCAAGCAGGCGCGCGCGGCTGTGGCGACCGGCGCGGTGGACCTGCAGATCTCCGGCCATACCCACGGCGGCCACATCCTCGGCTTCGACCGCTGGGTGGTGGCGCCGGCCAACCACGGCTATGTGCGTGGCGAGTACCGGCTGCAGGACATGACGCTGTTCGTCAGCAGTGGGGCGGGGCAGTGGGATGGCTTCACCGCGCGACTGGGCGTGCCGTCGCGGATCGAGGTGCTGGTGCTGCGGTCCGCTCCGGCAGTGAAGGCCGACGGCAGCCGCTGAGGCGGCAAAACACGCCGCTACTCAGGTATCCGGGCCGGTATCGACCTTGCCGGCACTGGTCAGGCTGTCGGGCATCAGCCGCGGCAACATGCCGACCACCGCCAGTGCCGCCAGCGTGGTGGCCACGGCCACCATCTGCATACCCATGCCGGCAGCCATGCCGATCGCGGCGGTCATCCAGATGCCGGCGGCAGTGGTCAGGCCCTGCACGCGTTCCTCCTTGTCCAGCTTGAGGATGGCGCCGGCACCGAGAAAACCGATGCCCGAAACGATGCCCTGCATCACCCGGGTGACATCGTCCAGACTGGCGCCGGCCTGCAGCGGCGCCAGCACGAACAGCGCCGAGCCCAGGCTGACCAGGATGTGGGTCTTCAGTCCGGCGGCGCGGCCCTTGCTTTCACGCTCCAGCCCCAGCGCACCGCCGAGCACGATGGCGGTGAGCAGGCGCGAGACGATGACCGTCAACGCGCCCACATCCGGAATGGCGAATTCAGCGGCCAGTGCCGGCCCGATCTGCGAAACGATGCCCATGCCGTGTTCCCAGCCCAAGGTATGCGGAGCGATGGTGGCATGACGCGTGCGAAGGGGATTTCATGCCCGCGCAGGGTCGCGACCGGGATCACACGGAGAGCCGGCCCAGCCCCAGCGCAGGCTTAGAGCACGATCTGCTCGAAGTTCTCCACCCGGGGGTGGCCATGGGTGGATTCGCCGGTGCGCGGCATCGGATAGTCGGCCAGACGATCCAGCAGCACGGTCTGCAGGCCAGCCTCGCGGGCGGCGTCTAGTTCCTCGACGATGTCCGACAGGAACAGGATCTCACCCGGTGCGATGCCGATGGCCTCGGCGATGCGGGCATAGCTGGCGGTTTCGCGCTTGCCGCCGACCTCGGTGTCGAAGTTGCCGGAGAACAGGCCGTTGAGGTCGCCCGCCTGGCTGAAGCCGAAGAACAGCTTCTGCGCCGGCACCGAGCCGGAGGAGTACACGTACAGCGGCAGCCCCTGCGCATGCCAGCCGCGCAGCACCGCGGCCACTTCCGGATACAGGTGCGCGCTGTAGTCGCCGTTGCGGTAACCGGTCTCCCAGATCATGCCCTGCAGCGCCTTGAGCGCGGTGTGCTTGCGGTCCTGGTCGATCCAGCCCTGCAACGTCTCCACGATCACTTCGTCCTGGCAGGCACTGGCGGCGATCTCGGTGGCCACCGCGTCCAGCCACTGCCGCACCTGCGGCTCATGGCCGTGGTCGCGCACGAAACCGGGCAGGGCGGCGCGGGCATAGGGAAACAGCACTTCCTTGACGAAGGAGATGCTCGAGGTGGTGCCCTCGATGTCGGTGAGGATGGCGTTGATGGTCATTGCTGCGTGTTCCTGCGCCGGGCGTGCCGGTGGGTGAGGCGGGTTCGATGCGGGCAGTTGAAGCCCGATCCTTCTCCCGCTGGCGGGAGAAGGTGCAAGTGTCAGGTGGCGCTGGGTGCGTAGCGCGGGAAGCGCTGGGCGATGTCGGTGCCGGTGAAGTGGCCGACCCAGCCGTCCGGCTCGGTGAAGAAGCGGATCGCGGCGAAGTTCGGTTCCTCGCCCATATCGAACCAGTGGGTGACGCCATCCGG
The DNA here is from genome assembly GCA_002345545.1 of Stenotrophomonas sp. UBA2302. Classification (GTDB taxonomy): domain Bacteria; phylum Pseudomonadota; class Gammaproteobacteria; order Xanthomonadales; family Xanthomonadaceae; genus Stenotrophomonas. The sequence continues at coordinate 75,739 of DDVW01000007.1, forward strand.
CACCGAGATCAGGTCGTCCTTGACGCATTCCACCGCGTAGACCTTGTCACCCACGTGCAGGGTGAACAGGCCCGAGCCGGCGACGAAGAAACGCACCTCGTCTTCCTTGTGGAAGTGCTCGTCGAGGAACTTGGCGCGGATCTCGGCGCGGTTGGGGTTGTCCGGGGCGATCGAGGCCACGTCCACGCTCTTGAAACCGTGCGCGGCGACCAGCCGGTCGATGTCCTCGCGGTAAGCGGCGAACACTTCCTCCTGGCTGGCGCCCGGGGTGACCGGGTACCGGGCCTGCCAGCGTTCGAAGGTGACGCCGATCTTCTGCAGTTCGGCGGCGATGACGTCGCCGTCGTGACTGTCCAGCAATGGCGTGTCAGGGGCGGTGTCGTTGAAAATGCGCAGTCGGCTCATGGCGGTGGACTCGACGGGGAAGGAAGTGTGGAGGCACACACCGCAGTGGTGGGGTGCCGGATGGGGCGGGGCGATCAGGCGTTGCCGCGCAGTTTGCGCAGCTCCAGCTCGCAGTGCAGCAGGAACTCGAAGGCTTCCAGATGGCGGCGCGCCTCGGCCATATCGCGGCCCCAGGCATACAGACCGTGGCCGTCGATCAGGTAGCCCCACATCGGCCCCTTGTCGAGTTCGGCTTCCACCTGCGCGGCCAGCACGTCCATGTCCTGGGTGTTGGGAAACACCTTCAGGTCGACCGTGGTTTCGTGGGTGGAATTGCCGTGCAGGGCTTTCAGCAACTCGTAGCCGTCCAGACGGATATGGCCCTGGCCGGCGAACAGCCGCGAGGCGATGGTCTGCACTGGCGAGTGGGTGTGCAGCACGCAGCCGACCTCCGGGAAGCGGGCGTACAGCTGGGTGTGCAGCAGGGTTTCAGCCGAGGGCCGCAGTGGCCGGCCGACCGCCTTGCCGGCGAAGTCCACGACCATGATGTCGCTTTCGACCAGCCGGCCCTTGTCCTTGCCGGACACGGTGATGGCGGCGTGGCGGTCATCGAGCCGGTGCGAGAAATTGCTGCTGGTGGCGGGCGTCCAGCCGGCGTGTGCCAGCTCGCGGACGTTGTCGATCAGCAGCTGGGCCAGTTCGCTCAGGTGCTGGGCATCGTAGGGGACGGGAACGGCGTTCATGGCGGCATTCTACTAAGAATGGCCACTGATTCATCCATTCATCCGGATGGAATGGATGTGTTTCCGGAGTGGCTCGCCGTGACAGGCGACAGCCATCGGGTTGCGACCGGTTGGGCGAAGTAGCTGGAGTGGAATTTCCGCCTCCGGAGCCGGCAGGGGTGGCCGGTATTCCACGCTCCCATGTCCCTCTACGGACTGGAAAAAAACTCCGGCCCGTCCAGGAAGAACGGGCCGGTTTCAGCAGCTCAAGGCTTGTGACAGCCGATCAGCCGGCGCGCGCCTGGCGGACGATGGCGGCCGCAGCGGCGGCGGACTTCTTCACTTCGTCCCATTGCCCGGCGCGGATCCAGCTGTCCTGCACCATCCACGAGCCGCCGATGCAGACCACGTTCTTCTGCGACAGGTAGTCGCCGGCAGTGGCTTCGGTGATGCCACCGGTGGGGCACAGCTTCAGCTCGGGGATCGGACCGGCCACGCCCTTGATCATCGCCAGCCCGCCCACGGCAGTGGCGGGGAACAGTTTGCAGATGCGGAAACCGCGTGCGACCAGTGCCAGCAGCTCGGTCGGCGAGGCCGCACCCGGCACCACCGGCAGCGGTGCCGCTGCCAGGGCGTCGGCCATATGCGCCGGCGTACCCGGCGTCACCAGGAAGTCGGCACCGGCATCGATGGCGCGCTGCATCTGCTCGATCGTCAGCACCGTACCGGCGCCGACGACCACATCGGGCAGCTCGCGCTTGAGCATGGCCAGTGCATCCATCGCCACCGGCGTGCGCAGGGTCAACTCGATGGCGGACAGGCCGCCTTCCAGCAACGCGGCACTGACCGCGCGGGCCTGGTCGAGGGTGTGGACGGTGACCACGGGCAGAATGCCGGCTGCGCTGAGCAGCTGTTCGGCGCGGTCCTGGTGCTGGGCGATGCTCATTGTGTTCCTCGTACTGGCGGTAGGCGCGCCGCAGTGAGCGGCACGCGGAAGATCAGGCGTCCTTGGCTTCATGCGGCGCAGCGGCGGCCGCGGCGTCATGACCCAGTTCGTATTCGGCGTCGTACTCCCAGAAGCTGCCATCGGCACGGACCGGGCCGCAGGAAATCGAGATGGCACCCTGGTCGGCCGGGCCGACGATGCGGCGGTTCATCGCGAACAGGTTGCGGCCCATGTCGTTGCCGGCCGGCGCGGTATTGGCGGCAATACCACGCGCTGCCCATTCGGCCGGGTCCACCCGCACTTCCAGCGTGCCGGCTTCGCCGTCCAGGCGGATGATGTCGCCTTCGCGGACACGCGCGATGGGACCACCACGTGCAGCCTCGGGGGTGACGTGGATCGCGGCGGGAATCTTGCCGGAGGCGCCGGACAGGCGGCCGTCGGTGACCAGCGCCACGCGCCGGCCCTGGTTCTGCAGCAGGCCCAGCAACGGTGCCAGCGAATGCAGCTCCGGCATCCCGTTGGCACGCGGCCCCTGGTAGCGGACCACGGCGACGAAGTCCTGTGGCAGCGCGCCGGCGGCGTGCAGCTTGTTCAACACCTGCGGTGCATCGACCACCACGGCCGGCGCTTCGATGGTGCGGAATTGCGGCTTCACCGCCGACAGCTTGATCAGTGAATTGCCGATGTTGCCCTTCAGCAGGCGCAGGCCGCCCTGGGCCTCGAACGGATTGGCGACCGGCCGCACCACGTCCTCGTCACCGCTGACCGCGGCGGCGGGCACGTAGCCGACCTTGCCATCGAGCAGGCGCGGCTCCTGCGCATAGGCGCGCATGCCGCCCTCGGCGATGGTGGCCAGGTCGTCGTGCATCAGTCCGGCGTCCATCAGTTCGCGGAACACGAAGGCCGGGCCGCCGGCCGCGGCGAAGCGGTTCACGTCGGCTTCGCCATTGGGGTAGACGTGGGTCAGCAGCGGCACGATCTGCGAGAGCTGGTCCATGTCGTCCCAGGTCAGCACGATGCCGGCCGCGCGGGCCACCGCGATCCAGTGGATGCTGTGGTTGGTGGAGCCGCCGGTGGCCATCAGCGCGACGATGGCGTTGACGATGGCACGCTCGTCGATCAGCCGGCCCAGCGGGCGGAAATCATCGCCCAGCGCGCAGATGTCCAGCGCACGCGCGGTGGCCGCGCGGGTGAGTGCATCGCGCAGCGGCAGTTCCGGATTGACGAACGAAGCGCCCGGCAGCTGCACGCCCATCGCCTCCAGCAGCACCTGGTTGGAGTTGGCGGTGCCGTAGAAGGTGCAGGTGCCTGCGGCGTGGTAGGACGCCGATTCGGCTTCCAGCAGCTCCTCGCGGCTGGCTTCGCCGGCGGCGTAGCGCTCGCGGACTTCGGCCTTCTTCTTGTTGGGGATGCCCGGGGTCATCGGCCCGGCCGGCACGAACACCGCCGGCAGGTGGCCGAACGCCAGCGCGCCGATCAGCAGGCCCGGCACGATCTTGTCGCACACGCCCAGATAGATCGCGCTGTCGAACATGTCGTGGCTCAGGCCGATCGCGGTGGACTGGGCGATCACGTCGCGCGAGAACAGCGACAGCTCCATGCCGCCACGGCCCTGGGTGACGCCGTCGCACATCGCCGGCACGGCGCCGGCGACCTGCGCGGTGGCGCCCAGCTCACGGGCGGTCTGGCGGATCAGCTCGGGGTAGTGCTCGAACGGCTGGTGCGCCGAGAGCATGTCGTTGTAGGCGGTGATGATACCGATGTTGGCGGTGACATCGGCGCGCAGGCGGCCCTTGTCGGTCGGGCCACAGGCGGCGAACGCATGGGCCAGGTTGCCGCAGCTCAGGCGCGAGCGGAACGGGCCTTCGCGCAGTGCCGCATCGATGCCGGCCAGATAGGCGGCGCGGGACGCAGCGCTGCGCTGGATGATGCGTTCGGTGATGGCGTGGATTTTCGGATGCAGGCTCATGGGCTACCAGCTGTGATGAGAGGCGGGGTCCAGGTGCGCAGGCGCGCCACGGCTGGGCCGGGTGGGGAGCTCCCCGTCACCTGTGCGGGGCGGGGAGCCGGGAGGTTCAGGCACACCAGTGCACGCGCAGGCGGGTGCCGGGGGCATTGATGGCGGCAAGCACCGGATAGCGGGACACATTGCCGGAGGCGAGCGCGGCATCGAGCACATCCAGCTTCTGCTGCCCGCGCAACAGCAGCAGGCGCGTCTTGATCGGCTCGAAACCCTTGGGCGTCAGGGTGATGCGCAGCGGCCAGCCGTTGGCGACCGGGCAGCCGCTGGCATCCAGTGCGGCATAGGTCTGCGAGCTGCGCAGGGTGCGATCCAGATCGACAGACTCCGGGAACAGCGACGCGGTGTGGCCGTCGTTGCCCATGCCCAGCACCACCAGACAGGCCGGCTGGGTGTGCTGCGCCACGAGGTTGGCATCGTGCACGCACTCGGCCAGCGGTTTGCCGACCCGCACCAGCGGATCGAAGTGTGCGCCTTCGGCATGGTTCAGGAAGTTGTTGCGGACCAGCCAGGCATTGCTGTCGCTGTCCTGCGGCGACAGCCAGCGCTCATCGGCCAGGCCCACTTCCACCCGCGCCCATTCCAGCGGGGCCGCGGCCAGAGCCTCGTAGACGGGAGCTGGCGTGGTGCCGCCGGACAGCAGCATCCGGGCACGGCCACGCTGTTCGATTTCATGGGCCAGTACCGTTTCCATTTCCCGGGCCACGCCCTCGGTCCACGCATCGGCATCGGCATGGCGGATCAGCGAGATACGGTCCGAACTCACAGCACTCATTCAACAACTCCAGAAACACGGCCCCGGGAAGCGGCATCCAGCGCATAGGCGGTGGCGCCGAGCAGGCCGGGGCAGGGATGGATGATGGCCAGGGAAGGAATCCGGGCCAGGGTATCGGCGAAGCGGCCCTTGCTTTCGAAGCCGCGACGGAAGCCGGTATGCTGGTCCGGTCCGAGCAGGCGCGGAACCAGTCCACCGGTCAGGAATACGCCATCCCAGCTGCCCTGTACCAGCACCGCATCACCGGCAACGGCACCAAAAATCTCGATGAACAGATCGATGGCGCGTGTGGCGAGCGGGTCACCGCTGGCGGCGCGGGTGCCGACATCGGCCGGCTGCAGCACGCCGGGATCGCTGCCGGCGATCTGGCACAACGCCCGGTGGATATTGACCAGACCCGGTCCGCAGATCAGCCGTTCATTGGAGACGCGGCCAAACTGCGCCGACAGAATCTCGAGGATACGCACCTGCTCGGGTGTGACCGGAGCAAAGCTGGCGTGGCCACCCTCGGTGGCGAGCGGATAGCAGCGGCCATCGCGGATCACCAGCGCGCCCATGCCCAGGCCGGTGCCAGGGCCGAGCACGCAGTAGTTGCGCGCGGTATCCGCTGCAGCGGGCTGCCAGCCGGCCGGGCCGACGCGGGTCACGTCAGCCGGCTGCAACAGCGAGATCGCCATGGCCTGGGCAACGAAATCATTGATCAGGTGCAGCGTGGCGAAATCCAGCACGGCGGCGATGCGGGAACGCGAGATCACCCACGGGTGGTTGGTGATGCGGGCCTCGTCGCCCTCCACGCGCCCGGCCACGGCGAACACGCCACTGCTCGCCTCGGCCTTGCTCTCGTGCAGATAGTGCGCGGCCGCTTCGGCCAGTGACGGGAAGCGGGTGACCGGATACTCGCGGATGCTGGCCTGGTCCAGCGGCGAGGCGGCGTGGAGGTCAGCCAGCGCGAAACGGGCATTGGTGCCGCCGATGTCGGCGACCAGTACCCGTCCGGCGCCGCCGCTCACTTCGCGTTTCCAGCGGCCGAGACGATATGTTCGGGCAGGAAGTCCGGAGCCTGCAGCGGCCCCCAGCTGCCCGCCGTGTAGGGTTCCATCGGCAGGTTGGCGTCTTTCCAGGCATTGCTGACGCTGTCGATCCATGCCCATGCGGCACGCACCTCGTCATCCCGCACGAACAGCGCGTGGTTGCCGTTGAGGGCGTCCAGGAACAGGCGCTCGTAGGCGATGCGGCGATGCAGGCCAGTCGGCACAGACAGCTCCAGCTCCAGCGGTTGCAGCTCCAGCGCTCCCCATTCCGGGCCGGCCAGCGAGCTCATCAGGCCGAGCTGGATGTTTTCCTGCGGCTGCAGCTGGAACGTCAGGCGGTTGGGCTGGGCGTTGTGGCGGTCCGGGCGCTCGAACACCCAGTGCGTGACCGGCTTGAGGTTGACCTCGATACGGGTGGTGCGTTCGGGCAGGCGCTTGCCGGTGACCAGATGGAACGGCACGCCTTCCCAGCGCCAGTTGTCGATATGGGCGGTGACGCCGACAAAGGTTTCCGCCTCACTGCCTTCCGGCGGCTGGTAGGCCTGCACCGGCTGGTCGTTGATGGTGCCGGCGGTGTAGCGGCCGCGCACGCTGTCGGTGCTGGCGTGCTTTGCATCCAGCGGACGCAGGGCGCGCAACACCTTGACCTTCTCGTCGCGGATCCGGTCGGCCTCCAGCGAGGCCGGCGGCTCCATCGCCACCAGGCACAGCAGCTGCAGGATGTGGCTCTGCACCATGTCGCGCATCGCGCCGGCACGCGAGTAATACGAGTCGCGGCCATCCACACCATCGCTCTCGGCGACGAGGATGTGCACAGACTCGATGTAATTGCGGTTCCAGACCGCTTCCAGCAGCGTGTTGCCGAAACGCAGCGCCATCAGGTTCTGCACCGCGGCCTTGCCGAGGTAATGGTCGATGCGGAACACCCGGTCCTCGTCGATCAGCTTGGCGATCGACTGCAGGATCTCCTCGGCACTGGCCGAATCCGAACCGATCGGCTTTTCCAGCATCAGCCGGTGCGGTGTGGCCAGCGCGCCGCCGAGGGCGAGGCCTTCGCAGGTGGAGATGTACAGGCCCGGTGGGATCGCGAGATTGCTCAGGCACCTGCGGTGCACCAGGTCCTTGACCGCATCGGCCACGGATTCCGGATTGCGCAGGTCCACCGAGCGGTAGTCGATGCGCGAGAGCAGGTTGTTGATGTCGTCCTGGCTGGCCTGCGGCATGGCCTGCTCGAGGCGTGGGCGCAGAATGCCGTGGAATTTCTCGGTGTCGTGCGGGGACAGGGCCAGCGCACGTACCCGGAAGTCTTCCGGCAGCAGGCCGTCTCCAAGCAGACGCAACAGGGAGGGGAACAGATAACGCTGGGCCAGATCGCCTGTGGCACCGAACAGGAAGAGAGTGTCGTGCATGGCTCGAGTTTCGTGTGCGGATGACATCGTTGTCAATTCTTATTCGGGAAGGGTGTCGCATGCGGTCGGGTATGAATGCGCAGACCGTCGCAAGGAGGTGCATGGGGTCATCCATCACGCCTGCGGCAAGGGCCTGGAACGCGGGGCGATGGTCTGCTTACGCGTGCATACCTATCGATGTTGCCATATGAATATGCTTGAGGGACGTAAGGTTTCCTATGTATACGATTGCAGCCCGGCGCAGCCTGCCGGGCCGGATGGCATGGACGTAGGCGAATGGACGCAGTGGTGTGGAAATCTACGAGGTGAGCATGGCCAAGGTCCGGTTTGATGGGGTGCGCAAGGTCTACGACAACGGCCAGGCGGCCGTGCATGGCGCCAGTTTCGAGATCGCCGATGGCGAGCTGATGGTGCTGGTGGGCCCCTCGGGCTGTGGCAAATCGACGTTGCTGCGGATGGTGGCGGGACTGGAGGAGATCAGTGCCGGGACGCTCAGCATCGGCAATCGCGTGGTCAACGACGTGGCGCCGAAGGACCGGGACATCGCCATGGTGTTCCAGAATTACGCGCTGTATCCGCACATGAGCGTGGCCGGGAACCTGGCGTTCGGACTGAAACTGCGCGGCTGTCCCAAAACGGAGGTGCAGCGTCGCGTGCATGCCGCCGCCGAAGTGCTGGGGCTGATGCCGGTGCTCGACAAGCTGCCCAAGGCGCTGTCCGGCGGTCAGCGGCAGCGGGTAGCGCTGGGCCGGGCGCTGGTACGTGAGCCGGCGGTGTTCCTGCTGGATGAGCCGCTGTCCAATCTGGATGCCAAGCTGCGCCACTCGGTGCGTACCGAAATCGCCCAACTGCACCGCAAGCTGGGGACCACGATGATCTACGTCACCCACGACCAGGTCGAGGCGATGACGCTGGGCCAGCGCATCGTGGTGCTCAAGGAAGGTGTGGTGCAGCAGATCGACACGCCGATGGCGCTGTACGAGCGCCCGGCCAACCTGTTCGTGGCGGGGTTTCTCGGCAGTCCGGCAATGAACCTGCTGCGCGGTGTGATCGCTCACGATGAACAGGGAAAGGCGGCGCTTCGATTGGCCGATGGTTCAGTTGTCCCGCTGGGAGCGGCGACACTGCCGGCGGGATGGTCGGGGCGCGAACTGGTGGTAGGGGTTCGGCCCGAGCACCTGCAGCCGGCCAGCACCCCCACGTCTTTCCCTGCCCTGATCGAGGGGCTGGAGCCGGTCGGCAACGAGATCTTCGTCAACCTGCGCCATGGCGCGCAGGCACTGGTGATGCGCGTGCCGCCGCAGCCATTGCCGGAAGTGGGGCAGCAGATCGCGGTGGCCCTGCAGTCAGCGGCCCTGCATTTCTTCGACGCATCCAGTGGCGAACGGATCGAGTGCGCGATGGCGGACTGATCCGGGTGGGTGCCGACCGGGAGTCGCTCGGCATTCGACACTCAATGCCTGGCGTAGAAACGTCACCGATGCCCAAGGTTGTTGCCAGCAGGGCCGGTACGTTCAAGTCCGCAATCACTCGACCCTCGTTCGTCGCCAGTCCCCAGACCTTCCTGCCTTCGCGTCTTCGGCGGCAAAGAGCCTTGCCAGTAGTGTCACGCCTGGGCCACACCCGGCGCCGGTGCCCGATTCCAGTTGTCCGGAATCGCATGAACGGATTTCCCCGCGGAAGGACGCGCAAGCCTGGTCGGCGCCTTAGACTGTGCAGGCCGCAGGATGCGGGAACCAAGAGGGGAAGGACATGCGGGTGATCGGATTGTTGCTGGTATTGGCCGCGGTGGCGGGCTTCTATTGGCTGGGAGGCAACCGGCTGGACGAGGCGCAGGTACGCGATTTCTACCAGCGCGCCGAACAGGCGATGCTGGCACTGGACGACGAAACTCTGTGCCGGATGCTGGCCGAAGACTTTGAGCAGACCACGGTAACCCGGGTTGAATCCAACGAGATGCGGGCCACCATGGACAAGGCCGGGTATTGCCGTAGCACGGCCGAAACGACACAGCAGTTGCGGCAATTGCGCGATGCCATGCGTGGCAATTCGCCGATGCGTTACTCGCAGACCGTGGTAAGCGTGACCCTGGCACCGGACCGGCGCTCGGCCGATGTCGAGATGCGGGCCACACTGGAAATGCCGGGGATGCGCTCAAGCAGCCGCAGTCGCGATACCGTCGTGCGCGAACGCTGGCGGATGTATGCGCTGCGCAGCAATTCGGTTGTCTGGGTGGGGCCGGCCTACCGCTGAACGCCTGCCGGTCTTCGACCCTTGTGTATTGGTCGAGGGGCCCGTACTTTGCGGCAATGGAAAAGTCACCTGTTCGTTTGCTGATTCACGGCGCTTCCGGGCGTATGGGCCAAACGCTGTTGCGGCTGGCCGCGGAAGATCCTGCATTGGAAATCGTGGCGGCGGTGGTACGCAAACCGCCGGCACAGCGGGTGGTGGAGGGCATTCCCTATTTCGCTGCCAGTGAGCTGGCCGGAGTGCCGGCCTTCGATGTCGCCATCGACTTCAGCCTGCCGGAGGGTTTTGATCCGGTACTGGCGCTGTGCGTGGAGCGGGGCGCGGGTTTTGTCTCCGGCACCACCGGCATCAGCGAGGCGCAACAGGCGGCGTTGGTTTCTGCCAGTACCCGTATCCCGCTGGTGTGGGCGACCAACTTCAGTCTGGGGGTCGCAGTACTGGCCGAGCTGGTGGAGCGTGCCGCCGCGGCGCTGCCGGGCTGGGATTGCGATATCGTCGAATCCCACCACGTGCACAAGAAGGATGCGCCCTCGGGCACCGCGCTGACCCTGGGCGAGGCCGCGCAGCAGGGTGGTGCCGCCCCGCGTTATGCCAGCCTGCGCGCGGGTGACATCATCGGCGAGCACTTCGTCCAGTTCGCCGGACAGGGTGAGCGGATCGAGCTCGTGCACCGCGCCACCAACCGCGACATCTTCGCACGCGGTGCTCTGCATGTTGCCGGGCAGCTGCGGCAACGGCCGCCGGGTGGCTACCGGGTGCGCGACCTGGTAGGGCCGGCCATCACCTGAACAGGGCGTCGGGCCGGGTTTTGGTTGCGACTGAAACCTGGCAAAACCCGTCAGGTGCTGGCGCTTGAGGCCGGGTTGCCTTTACAATTCCCGCTCGCCGAAACACGTCAGCCGGACCGGTTCCAGACCGCCGTCCGCGCTTTTTTGCAACCGGTTTTCACCGTGGGCGCAGGCGTGGCTTTCGGAGTCCCCCCGGTAGCCAAAGTGAGATTTCCGTGACCCAAGCCGCAATCCTCGTGCTCGAAGACGGCACCGTATTCGAGGGCGAATCCGTAGGCGCGCCCGGCCTGTCCGTGGGTGAGGTGGTATTCAACACCGCCATGACCGGCTATCAGGAGATGCTGACCGATCCTTCCTACGCCAGGCAGATGATCACCCTGACGTATCCGCATATCGGCAATACCGGCGCCAATGACCAGGACAACGAGGCATCCCAAGTGTGGGCTGCCGGCCTGATCGTGCGCGACGTGCCGCGTCGTCCCAGCAGCTGGCGCAGCCAGGTGTCGCTGCAGGACTGGCTGCAGCAGCGCGGCGTGGTGGCCATTTCCGGCATCGATACCCGCAAGCTGACCCGCATCCTGCGTGAGCGCGGCGCCCAGAGCGGTGCGCTGATGGCGGGCGAGATCGACGTGGAAAAGGCGCTGGAAGCGGCCCGCAAGTTCCCCGGTTTGAAGGGTATGGACCTGGCCAAGGTGGTGTCCACCGTCAAGCCGTATGACTGGAATGAAGGCCAGCTGGATCTGGACCGCAATGAATTCCAGCAGGCCGAGCCGAAATTCAAGGTGGTGGCCTACGACTTCGGCGTGAAGACCAACATCCTGCGCATGCTGGCTGGGCGTGGCTGCGCACTCACCGTGGTGCCGGCGCAGACGCCTGCGGCCGAGGTGCTGGCGATGAAGCCCGATGGCGTGTTCCTGTCCAACGGCCCCGGTGATCCGGAGCCGTGCGATTACGCGATCGCTGCCATCAAGGAATTCGTGGCGCACAAGGTTCCGACCTTCGGCATATGCCTGGGTCACCAGCTGCTGGGCCTGGCTTCGGGCGCACGGGCGATGAAGATGGCGCACGGCCACCACGGCGCCAACCATCCGGTGCAGGACATCGACAGCGGCCGCGTGATGATCACCTCGCAGAACCATGGTTTCGCGCTCGACGAAAGCAGCCTGCCGGCCAACGTGCGCGTCACCCACCGCTCGTTGTTCGACCAGACCATCCAGGGCATCGAGCGTACCGATGCGCCGGCGTTCTCCTTCCAGGGTCATCCGGAAGCGTCGCCCGGCCCGCAGGATGTGTCGCCGCTGTTCGACCGCTTCATCACCCTGATGGAAGGGGCCAAGGCGTGAGCAAGGCGCGCTGGCTGATGTTGCCGGCGCTGCTGGCCACCTCGGTGACCAGCGCGGCGGCAGTGACCGCGCAGGAGATCCGCGATCTGCTGCCGCTGACCGGCTTCGAGCGCATGGGGAATGATGCCACTGAGGCATTGCTTTCCGATGTGTCGCAACTTGCGCAGCTGGCCGGTACAAAGCGCCAATGTGTTGCCGGGGTGCTCAGCCGCACCATTGATGAAATGATGGTGGAGGGGCTGGCCACTCGCCTTGGTGACGATGATCAGCAGTATCTGCAGCGTTGGCAGACGTTCTATAGCAGCCCAGGCGGCCGCTGGCTCGTCGCCAAATCACGTCAGTCCAGCCACGGCACGGCGTTTCCCGCCGGAGTCGAGGAGCAGCCTAATGCCTTGGTACGCAGCCAGGTAAGCGAATTCATGGCCAGTGGAGCGTACCAGGTACTGGTCGATGGACTGACCGAGATGCTCGAAATGCCCGACGACCTGCTTGCAAGCATGAGTGGGCGCGTCCATGAGCAATGTGGCATCACCATCGACAGCAACGAATTTTCCTGATCGACAGCGTGCGATCACTTCCCCCAGACACGCTGTACTGACTTAGAGAAGAAAATGCCAAAGCGCACCGACCTAAAAACCATCCTGATCATCGGCGCCGGCCCGATCGTCATCGGCCAGGCCTGCGAGTTCGACTACTCCGGCGCGCAGGCGTGCAAGGCGCTGCGCGACGAGGGTTACCGCGTGGTGCTGGTGAATTCCAACCCGGCCACGATCATGACCGACCCGGAGATGGCCGATGCCGTCTACATCGAGCCGATCAACTGGCAGACCGTCGAGAAGATCATCGAGAAGGAGCGCCCCGACGCGCTGCTGCCGACCATGGGCGGCCAGACCGCGCTGAACTGCGCGCTGGACCTGGCCGACCACGGCGTGCTGGAGAAGTACAACGTCGAGCTGATCGGTGCCAAGCGCGAGGCCATCCGCATGGCCGAAGACCGCGAGCTGTTCCGCGTGGCGATGGGCGAGATCGGGCTGGAATGCCCGAAGGCTGCCGTCGCCCACACGCTGGAAGAGGCGCTGGAAATCCAGACGACGGTGGGTTACCCGACCATCATCCGTCCGTCCTTCACCCTGGGCGGCAGCGGTGGCGGCATCGCCTACAACCGCGAAGAGCTGATCGAAATCGTCAACCGCGGTCTGGAACTGTCGCCGACGTCCGAAGTGCTGGTGGAAGAGTCGGTACTGGGCTGGAAGGAATTCGAGATGGAGGTGGTGCGCGACACCGCCGACAACTGCATCATCGTCTGCTCGATCGAGAACCTCGATCCGATGGGCGTGCACACTGGTGACTCGATCACCGTGGCCCCGGCGCAGACCCTGACCGACAAGGAATACCAGCGCCTGCGCGATGCCTCGCTGGCCGTGCTGCGCAAGATCGGTGTGGACACCGGCGGCTCCAACGTGCAGTTCGGCATCAGCCCGACTACCGGCCGCGTGGTGGTGATCGAGATGAATCCGCGCGTGTCGCGTTCCTCGGCACTGGCGTCCAAGGCCACCGGTTTCCCGATCGCCAAGGTCGCCGCCAAGCTGGCGGTCGGCTACACGCTGGACGAATTGAAGAACGAGATCACCGGCGGCCTGACCCCGGCCTCGTTCGAACCGTCGATCGACTACGTCGTCACCAAGATTCCGCGTTTCGCGTTCGAGAAGTTCCCGGCCGCCGATGCGCGCCTGACTACCCAGATGAAGTCGGTGGGCGAGGTGATGGCGATGGGCCGCACCTTCAAGGAATCGCTGCAGAAGGCCCTGCGCGGACTGGAGACCGGCAAGATCGGCTTCGATCCGACCGGCCTGGACCTGGCCAACGACGACGACATCACCACCCTCAAGCGCGAGCTCAAGGCCCCGGGCCCGGAGCGCCTGTTCTTTGTCGGCGATGCGTTCCGCGCCGGCTTCAGCGTGGAAGAGGTGTTCGGGCTGTCGTATATCGACCCGTGGTTCCTCGACCAGATCGAAGAGATCATCGCCGATGAGAAGCTGGTGCAGGCCGGCGGTATCGACTCGCTCGACGCCACGCGCCTGCGCGCGCTCAAGCGCGCCGGGTTCTCCGATGCGCGTCTGGCCGAGCTGACCGGCACCAACGAATCGGCGATCCGTGCGCTGCGCCGCGCCCACAAGGTGCGCCCGGTCTACAAGCGCGTGGACTCCTGCGCCGGCGAATTCGCCACCGGCACCGCCTACCTGTATTCGACCTACGAGGACGAGTGCGAGGCCGCGCCGAGCAACCGCGACAAGATCATGATCCTGGGCGGTGGCCCGAACCGCATCGGCCAGGGCATCGAGTTTGACTATTGCTGCGTGCATGCCGCACTCGCCCTGCGCGAGGACGGCTATGAAACCATCATGGTCAACTGCAACCCGGAAACCGTGTCCACCGACTACGACACCTCCGACCGCCTGTACTTCGAGCCACTGACGCTGGAAGACGTGCTGGAGATCGTCGAGCTGGAGCAGCCCAAGGGCGTGATCGTGCAGTACGGCGGCCAGACCCCGCTGAAGCTGGCGCGTGCGCTGGAAGCCAATGGCGTGCCGGTGATCGGTACCTCGCCGGACTCGATCGATCTGGCCGAAGACCGCGAGCGCTTCCAGCAGCTGGTCGACAAGCTCGGCCTGAAGCAGCCGCCGAACCGCATCGCCCGCAATGCCGAGGAAGCGCTGCTGCTGGCGCGTGAGATCGGCTACCCGCTGGTGGTGCGCCCGAGCTATGTACTGGGTGGCCGCGCGATGGAAATCGTCTACGGCGAATCCGATCTGGCCCGTTACGTGCGTGATGCGGTCAAGGTCTCCAACGACTCGCCGGTACTGCTGGACCACTTCCTCGATGCCGCGGTCGAAGCCGACGTGGACATCATCTGCGACAAGGACGGCAACGTGCTGATCGGCGGCGTGATGGAGCACATCGAAGAGGCCGGCGTGCACTCCGGTGACTCGTCCTGCTCGCTGCCGCCGTACTCGCTGTCGGCGCAAACCCAGGCCGAGCTGCGTCGCCAGGTCGCCGAACTGGCCAAGGCGTTGAAGGTCGTGGGCCTGATGAACACCCAGTTCGCGATCCAGACCGATGCCGATGGCAACGACGTGATCTTCCTGCTGGAAGTGAACCCGCGCGCCTCGCGCACCGTGCCGTTCGTGTCCAAGGCCACCGGCATGCCGCTGGCCAAGATCGCCGCCCGCTGCATGGCCGGCAAGACGCTGGCCGAGCAGGGTGCGACCAGGGAAATCGTGCCGGATTACTACTCGGTGAAGGAGGCGATCTTCCCGTTCGCCAAGTTCCAGGGCGTGGACCCGATCCTCGGGCCGGAGATGCGTTCCACCGGCGAGGTGATGGGCGTGGGCCGGACCTTCAGCGCCGCCTTCGCGCGCGCACAGGAAGCGGGCAGCATCAAGACCCCGCCGGTCGGCAAGGTGTTCATCTCGGTGCGCGATGCCGACAAGCCGCGCGTGCTGCCGGCGGTGCAGGGACTGGTCGAGCGCGGTTACACGCTGGTCGCCACCCGTGGCACCGCGGCATGGCTGCAGCAGCAGGGCTACACCTGCGAGGTGGTCAACAAGGTGGTGGAAGGCCGTCCGCATATCGTCGACAGCATCAAGAACGGCGAGATCGTCTATATCGTCAATACCACCGAAGGCCGCTCGGCGATCAGCGATTCGTTCTCGATCCGTCGTGAGGCGCTGCAGCAGCGCGTCACCTATTCGACCACGGTTGCCGGCGCCAAGGCGCTGGTGCAATCGCTGGAATTCCGCGGTACCGGCCCGGTCTGGTCACTGCAGGAGCTGCACAAGGAGTTGGAAGTATGAGAGCCCCGATCACCCTGAAGGGCGCCCAGCGCCTGCGTGAGGAGCTGGAACACCTGAAGTCGGAAAAGCGCCCCAAGGTCATCGCCGCCATCGCCGAGGCACGCGAGCATGGTGACCTGAAGGAGAACGCCGAGTACCACGCCGCGCGCGAGGAGCAGGGCTTCATCGAAGGTCGCATCAAGCAGCTCGAAGGCGAGCTGTCGCATGCCGAAGTCATCGACATCAGCAAGCTCAACGCCGGCACCAAGGTCGTCTTTGGCGCGACCGTGGTGCTTGCCGATGTGGAGACCGACGAGGAAAAGCGCTACCAGATCGTTGGCGATCTGGAAGCCGACATCAAGCTGTCGATGATCGCGATCTCCTCGCCGGTGGCACGGGCGATGATCGGCAAGAACGAAGGCGATTCCATCGTCATCGATGCGCCGGCCGGCCAGCGCGAGTACGAGATCGTCAGCGTCGAGTACCTCGACTGACGATGGCCAGGGCCACGTTGCTGCTGCCGGCACGCAACCGTTTCCCGGCCGCCGCGTTGCCGGTGCAGGTGGCGGCAGCGCTGGGCCGCGCCGGACATTCGTCCGGTGCCGCCGGCGAACTGGCACAGCTGCGGCGGCATTTCACTGCCACGCCCGGTGACTGGTCGGCTGCAGCACTGACCCGCGAGGTCGATGCCGGTGACGCTGCCGGAGGTTTCTGGCTGCGCGCCGACCCGGCCAACATCGTGCCGGACATGCAGGGCGCACGCCTGATGGCGTCGGCGGAAACGCTGCGGCTGGAGCCGGAGGACGTGGCGGCGCTGTTGCCGGCGCTGCAGCCCCTGTTTGCCGGCTTCGGCTTCCAGCTGGATGCACCTGCGCCCTCGCGCTGGTATCTGCGCCTGCCCGAAGACACGCCGCTGCCCGCATTTTCCGATCCGGAAGCCGTGCTCGGTGACGACCTGTTCTCGCACCTGCCCGAAGGGGAGCATGGCCGTCGCTGGCGGGCGTTGTTGACCGAGGCGCAGGTGGTATTGCACCAGCATCCGTGGAACGAACAGCGTGTTGCCGAAGGCAAACGCGCGGTCAATTCACTGTGGTTCTGGGGCAGCGGCGGTCTGCCCGAATCCGTACGCACCCCGCATGCGCAGGTGCGCAGCCGTGATGCGCTGCTGCAGGGCCTGGCCAAAGCCGCAGGGATAAGACTGGGGGGCGAGCAGGCGGTGGATGCGCTGGTGGACCTGCGCCAGCTGCGCTCGCTGGAACAGCTCACCGGTGAGGCCATCACCCCATTGCTGGACGCGATGCGGCGCGGTGAGCTGGCTGAATTGACCCTGGATTTCGAAGATGGCGCCTGTTTCCGCCTGACTCGCGCACAACGCTGGCATTTCTGGAAGAAGCCACGCACGACCCTGGCCGATGAGTGAGCTGTTGAAGATCGTCCGGCGGCCGCCGGCCGAGGCCGGATTGTGGAGCGATGACACGCCGCCGCTGCTGCAGCGTCTCTATGCCGCGCGCGGGGCGAGCACCCGCGAGCAGGCACTGCCGCGACTGGCGCAACTGCATGCACCGGAACTGCTCGGCGGAATGCAGAAAGCCGTCGCGTTGCTGGCGGCGGCGATTGCCGGCAACCAGCGCATCCTGATCGTTGGCGACTTCGACTGCGACGGCGCCACGGCCTGTGCGGTCGGCGTACGCGGCCTGCGCATGCTCGGCGCCACCAATGTGGTCCATGCGGTTCCCAATCGCATGGTGCACGGCTACGGTCTGTCGCCCTCACTGGTCGAGGAACTGGCCCCGTTGCAGCCGCAGCTGCTGGTGACCGTCGATCATGGCATCGCCTGTCATGCCGGCATCGCCGCGGCCAAGGCGCAGGGCTGGCAGGTGCTGGTCACCGATCACCATCTGCCCGGCGAGAAGCTGCCACCGGCCGACGCCATCGTCGATCCGAATGTCGAGGGTGATGCGTTCCCGAGCAAGGCACTGGCCGGGGTCGGCGTCATCTTCTATGTACTGATGGCGCTGCGCCGGCACCTGCGCGGGCAGGGGGCCTTCAACGCGGCGACCGAGCCGGATCTGCTGTCGCTGCTGGATCTGGTGGCCGTCGGCACCGTTGCCGACCTGGTGCCGCTGGATGACAACAACCGCGCACTGGTGGGTGCCGGCCTGCGACGCCTGCGCGCGGGCAAGGGCTGCGCCGGCCTGCGGGCGCTGATCGAGGTCAGTGGCCGTGATGCCGGGCACCTCACCTCCAGCGATATCGGTTTCGCGGTTGCGCCGCGGCTCAACGCCGCCGGCCGGCTGGAGGACATGGCACTGGGTATCGAACTGCTGCTGACCGAAGACAGCGGCAAGGCGCGTGAGATCGCCGCCTTGCTGGAGGAGATCAACGCCGAGCGGCGCGCGGTGCAGCAGATCATGACCGATGACGCCGAGCAGGCGGTGTCCCGGGTGCTGCTTGCCGATGACGGCCGGCGGCCGGTGGCGGTTTGCCTGTTCGACAGTGAATGGCATCCCGGCGTGGTGGGGCTGGTGGCCTCGAAGATGAAGGACCGTCTGCATCGCCCGGTGATCGCGTTTGCGCCGGCGGAGCCCGGAAGCGCTGCACTGCGCGGCTCGGCGCGTTCGATCAACGGCTTCCATATCCGCGATGCGCTGGCGGCGGTCCATGCCGCGCGGCCGGGACTGATGGACAAGTTCGGTGGCCATGCGATGGCGGCTGGACTGAGTCTTCCGCTGGAACGGCTGGAGGAATTCCGCGCCGTGTTCGAACAGCAGGTGCAGGCGACACTGGACCCGGCGCTGCTGCAGCAGCAGCTGCTCAGCGATGGCGAGCTGTCGGCGGCCGAACTGGATTTCAACCACGCCGAGGCGTTGCGGCTTGCCGGGCCATGGGGGCAGGGCTTTCCCGAGCCCCTGTTCGACGGCCACTTCGAGGTGCTGAAGTGGCGTGTGCTGAAGGAGCGCCACCTGAAGCTGGAACTGCGCCGGCCCGGCATCGCCGCGCCGCTCAATGCGATCCACTTCGGTGGCTGGACCGGCACGGCTCCCGCCGCGCAGGTCCATATCGCCTACCGGCTGGTCAGCGACGACTACCGCGGTGGTGGCGCGATCCAGTTGATCGTCGAGCATTGCAGCGCGATCTAGGTACGGGCAGCCGATAGCTGTAGCCCGGACCAGACGGCAGGGGTGCAGATGCGATACGTCGCTGCGACGGACCCGTCACGACAACTTCCGTTCTGCAGGTGCGTTCGTGCCACCTGGCACGCCCCAGGGCGCGCCCCGGTTCAATGGTCCGCTGGGAACCGGGCTGCGGACGCTGAAGCGGAGCAGACAGGCAAAAACCGGCACCGGCACGTGGAAGCGGGCACAAAGAGTCCACCCGGCAGAAACAGCAAACCCCGGGCCTGCCGGGGTTTGCTGTTTGATCGCCCTTTGCCGGATCAGAACAGCTCGACCGTACCGGCGCCCATGCTCTGCTGGGTGACCGGCTTGTGCGGCGGACGTTCCCATTCGCTGCGCAGTTCGCGCAGACGGCCGCCGGTACGCTGCAGTGCGGTCACCATCTCGCTGTCGATGACTCCGCCGTTACGCTGCAGCAGCTCCTGCAATGCGACCGCTTCACGGTTGATCGTGCCCAGCCGGTCAAGGTGGGCGTGGACGCCACCCAGTGCCTGCGTGGCGATGTCCTCGAACTGCAGGGCGCGGACCGCTTCGGCCACACTGCTGTCGATGGCACGGCCACAATCGGAAATCTCACGCATGCCATCACCCAGCGAGGCGTTGATCGCCGCCACGTTCTCCAGCATCGTCGCCGCCTCGTGGCGCGCCTCGCGGGAACGGTCCATGTCGCGCGAAGCCATGTGCGATACCGTCTCGCGCACCTTGGCGATGGCGTCCTTGGAGCTGTGTGCCAGCTTGCGGATCTGTTCGTTGAACGTGGTGGAACGCTCGGACAGGTTGCGGACCTCATCGGCAACCACCGCGAAACCACGACCGGCCTCACCAGCACGGGCGGCTTCGATGGCCGCGTTCAGCGCCAGCAGGTTGGTCTGGTCGGCGATCGACTTCACGTCCTCCAGCAGCGCGAAGATGCCATCCAGGTGCTGCGCCATCTGGTCGATGTGCTGGACGGTGTTGCTGCTCTGGCCACTGACCTGCTCCAGCGCTTCCACCAGCTGTTCCATCTGCTGGCTGGCGTTCTGCGCGAAGCGGGCGACATCGACGCCGTTGCCACCTTCCTCACCGGTACGGTCAACCACCCGCGCCAGCGCCTGGCTCTGCTGCCGCGACTTGCGGCTCATCGCGTCGAAACTGCTGCCCAGCCCGGCAACGGCCTGGCGGATCAGCTCGCGTGCGCGCTCGACTTCACTGCGCGAGCCTTCGATCTCGTTGCTGACGAAGTTGCGCAGCTCATTGAGCAGCTGGTCCTGCTCCTTGAGCACCCTGGCGTGCTCGGGCGAGCGTTGGACCTGCGACTGTACGGTCCAATAGGCGAACACCAGCCAGCTCAGCACCAGCGTGGTCAGGATCGCCCACATCGCGGGGGATGGCCACGAACGGGCGACAGCCAGTGGAAGCAGGAAAGTCAGGGCCAGCGGAGCGGCCAGGCGGATTGCAATACGTGGGTACATGGACGTTCTCGGGAGAGTCACGAATGCAGTATCGGCCGCAGGCAGGGCAGCTTTAGCCCGACAGCGGGTTTCCCCGGGAATGTCCGTGTGGTGGCATGCAGCGGTGTCCGGCGCCGCATGCGGCTCGCTCAGCGCAGGTGGCGCTCGATGGCCTCGACCATGGCCTTGCGGGAAAACAGGAAATCCCAGTAGTTGCCGCCCAGCTGCCGCCACAGCACCGCCGAGCGCACCGCCGCCAGCAGCAGGGCGCGGATCTCCGCCACCACCGTGGCCTGGTTGAGGTAGTGCGGGTTGCCCTGGACCATGATCTTCGGCTTGAGCTGGCTGATGCTGTTCTTGTACAGCTCGGCCATCGCCGCAAGCACATCGGGGTGATTGCTCTCGCCCAGCTCCGCAAGCCGTGCCGAGGTCGAGCGGATGCCGGTGTCGACCTTGTCCACGGTGGCGGCCTCACGCACGAAGCGACGCTCCAGCTGCATCACCGACAGGGCAAGCCGCGGCAGCAGCTGGTCCTTGCCCTGGTTGCGGAAATAGTCGCGCAGCAGCCGCAATCCCGGCTCCACCTGCCGGGCACTGCCGTAGACGGCCTCCGGCGTGGGCGCGTCGATGCGCATGACGCTGTCCATCGCCGTGCGCACGATCGCGGCCTCGGAATGGCCGGTTTCGGCGATCCGCCGGACCTGCTGCAGCGCCTGGGCGATACCGGCCAGCGCCAGCACACGGTCGTCAAAGGAAAAACTCATGGTGACCTCTCAAGGGGAAGGTGGCGTGCCCAGACGGCGCTCCAGCGGTGCGTCGGTGGCGGCGATGACCGCGCCTCCCAGACACTCCGGGCCGTCGTAGAGCACCAGGGATTGACCGGGCGTCACAGCCCGTTGCGGGCGGGCGAAATGCACATCCAGGGTGCCATCATCGCGTACCCGTACCGTGCACGGTTCGTCCGGCTGCCGGTAGCGGGTCTGTGCGGTGCATTCGAATTCCGTCGCCGGTGCCGTGCCTGCGATCCAGTGCATCGGCTCGCTGCGCAGCCAGCGCGACTGCAGCCAGGGGCTGTCGTGGCCCTGGTCCACATAAAGGATGTTGTGGGCGACGTCCTTGCCGACCACGAACCATGGCGCCGCGGGGCGACCACGAACGCCGCCGATATTCAGGCCTTCACGCTGACCCAGGGTGAAATAGAACACACCGGGATGGGTGGCGATGACCTGGTCGTCCGGATCGCGGATCTCGCCACGGCGGGCGGGCAGGTACTGGCCGAGGAACTCGCGGAAATCACGCTCGCCGATGAAGCAGATTCCGGTGGAATCCTTCTTCGCATGGGTCTGCAGGCCGGCCTCGTGGGCGATCCGGCGCAATGCGGTTTTTTCCAGATGCCCGATCGGGAACAGCGTCGCGGCCAGCTGTTCCTGCCCCAGCTGGTGCAGGAAGTAGCTCTGGTCCTTGTCGCGATCGGCACCGCGCAACAGCCGCCAGCGGCCGGCGTGCTGGTCCACCTGCGCGTAATGGCCGGTGGCGATACGCTCGGCGCCCAGCTCGCGGGCGGCATCGAGGAAATGCTTGAACTTCACTTCCCGGTTGCACAGCACATCCGGATTGGGCGTGCGGCCGGCCGCGTATTCGGCGAGGAAATGCTCGAACACGCCTTGCCAGTACTCGCTGGAAAAATCACGGAAGTGGAACGGGATACCCAGCTGGCCGCAGACCGCCACCGCATCGCGGCGGTCCTCTTCGGCACGGCATTCGCCGGAGCCGTCGTCGGCCCAGTTCTGCATGAACAGCCCGGCCACCGGCAGTTGCTGCTGGACCAGCAGCAGCGCCGCGACCGACGAGTCCACGCCGCCGGAAACGCCGACAATGATGTCCGGGCGGCTCATTGCACCGTCCGCAACAGCGACAGCGGGTAGTGCTGGCCTGCCTGCCAGTCGGACACCGTGCGCCACACCAGCGGGCTGCGCAGGCGTGTGGATTCGGCCTGGATGGCCGCCGGCGTCAGCCACAACGCCTGCAGAATCCCGGCATCCAACGGCTGCCCGGGATGATGGCGGACCGGCTCGGCAGCAAAGGCGAAGCGCAGGAACGGGGTACCGTCGGCAGCCTGCCACTGGTAGGTGCCGATGAAACCGGTCAGGCGCACGTCCCAGCCGGTTTCCTCGCGGGTTTCCCGTACCGCTGCTTCCAGCAGGCTTTCCTCCGGCTCCAGATGGCCTGCCGGCTGGTTCAGCACCCGGCGTCCCTGCCGCTCCTCCTCGACCAACAACAGCTGCCCGTCACGCGCGACGACGGTCGCCACGGTGACGTGTGGCGACCAGCGCGGGGAAGGCAATGGTGGCTGCAGGGGACTGCCCGTTGTGCTCACTATCAGTACTCGTCCTTGCCGGTCAGCTCCAGCTCGATCGCATCGGCGCTGCGGACTGCCGCATCGATGGCGTCGCTGAGTACATCTGCCGAAGCATCGGCATCGATCTTGACCACGAACATGGCGATGTCGTCCTGCTTGACCCAGCTGCCCAGCTTGGAGGACTGCGAGTCTTCCAGCAGGCGATTGCCGACCAGCGCAGGGAACTGCGGGCCCGGCGACTTGTAGCCCGGCGACCAGATCTCGCGGATGTGGTGGCTGCCGAAGGTTTCCACCGACGAGCGCACGAACACCAGCTGTGTGCGGTCATTCTCCATGTCGAACACCAGCTTGTAGTCGCCGTCCTCGTCGATCTCGTACTTGTATTCCAGCCCGTCAAGCAGCCTGCCCACGGCGCGATCGGGCTCACCCGCCACGGCCGCACCGGAAATGCCGGCCAGAACGGTTGCCAGAACAGCTCCTGTCACGATCTTTTTCATGTTTCCCCCGTTGCAATGGAATCAACGGCAAATTGTGCGGGTACAGGGGCTTCCCGTCCAATCGGAAGAGGCAAAAAGCTATAATCGCCGGATGTCACAGAAGACCCGACACGATAGCGAACACGGCGTGATGGTTGCGCCGGGAAAGCCGGAAATCGCGCCGCCACCGCTGTATCAGGTGATGCTGCTCAACGACGACTACACGCCTATGGATTTCGTGGTCACCGTGCTGCAGAGCTTTTTCACCATGAGCCTGGATCAGGCCACCCAGGTGATGCTGCACGTCCATACCCGCGGGCGCGGCGTCTGCGGTGTGTACACCCGCGAAGTGGCCGAAACCAAGGTTGCCCAGGTCAACGAATTCTCGCGCATGAACCAGCACCCGCTGCTGTGCACGATGGAACCGGCCTGAGGCCGCTCAATCCTCCAGCCGGGCCAGGGCCAATCCGGCCACCGCAAGGCTGGTGTCCGCATCCACACCGTCCTGCAGGAACCAGCTCGCAGACAGTCCCGCGCCGGCGGCGATCCATTGCAGCAGGCGCTGCTCCGGAATCGCCGACTGCTGGCTGACCCACGCCACACGGCGGTCGAAGTGTGCCGCCACGCTGGCAAAACGCCGTCCGTTGAAACACAGGTCAGGATTCAGGAACAGCGGCGTGTAATCGAACGCGGGATCTCCGTAGAGGCCCTTCGGATCGATGGCAAGCAGGCTACGGCGACCGCCATCAAGCACGTTGCCGTGGTGCAGGTCGCCATGCAGCACGACGGGATCGGAGGGGGCGCCAGCAGCTGTCGGGCGAGTGCGGCACAGCGTCGCAACAATGCGCGCTGGGGCAGGGCAGGGCGCAGCAGCGCATCGAACCAGTGGTGCAGCGGGATCAGCCCTGCCGTATTCGTCCCGCCAGCACTATGTAGCCGCGCGGCGACGCTGCACAACGCTGCGGTGGCCTGCTGATCCCTCCCTTCGAACGGCAGCTCGCAGAGCGTGTGTCCGGGAACAGCACGCTCAAGCAACAGGGCATGCCCATCGACGGCAAGCAGCCGCACCGCGCCATCACCGGCCCAGCAATCGAGCGCCGCAGCTGCCGGCGCAATTTCGCTGGAATCACGCGCCAATCTCAGCATCGCCGGCAGGCCGTCGGCGGTCATTACCGGCTGCAGCCAGGCGCCGCTGGTGGCAATCGGCGCGCCATCGACATGCAGCCGCCAGCGCCGCAGATATTCACGGCTCATCAGGTCATTACGGGAACAGGGCGAATACTGACGCCGCATGAACAGGAGGATCGGCTAGGGTAGTGGAAATTTCGCAACCAGCCCGCATATTGTCACCAACCGGAGTCGGAGTTCCCAATGTTCAGTAAAGACCTCGAACAGACGATTGGTCAGTGTTACAAGCGTGCGCGCGAGGCCCGGCACGAGTTCATGACGGTCGAGCACCTGCTGCTTGCCCTGCTGGAAAACCCATCGGCGCAGGCGGTGCTCAAGGCCTGTGGTGCGGATCTGGATCGCCTGCAGCAGGAGCTGGAGCAGGCGGTGGAAACCTCGGTTTCCAGGCTGGCCGACGACGATGGGCGTGATACGCAGCCGACGCTGGGTTTCCAGCGGGTGCTGCAGCGGGCCGTCTATCACGTGCAATCCTCCGGCAAGAAGGAAGTCACCGGCGCCAACGTGCTGGTGGCGATCTTCG
Source organism: Stenotrophomonas sp. UBA2302 (assembly GCA_002345545.1). Lineage (GTDB taxonomy): Bacteria > Pseudomonadota > Gammaproteobacteria > Xanthomonadales > Xanthomonadaceae > Stenotrophomonas. The sequence continues at coordinate 100,389 of DDVW01000007.1, forward strand.
GTGAGAAGGATTCGCACGCGGTCTATTACCTCAACCAGCAGGACGTGACCCGGCTGGATATCGTCAACTACCTGTCCCACGGCGTGGCCAAGCTGGAAGACGAGGACGGCGCGTCGTCGTCGCTGGAAGGCGAGGGCCGGCATGAAGGCGCGGACGCCGAGTCCAAGGGCGATGCGCTGAGCGATTTCACCAGCAATCTCAACGAGCAGGCGCTGGCCGGACGCATCGATCCGCTGGTCGGCCGCCGTGACGAGATCGAGCGCACCATCCAGGTGCTGTGCCGCCGCCGCAAGAACAACCCGCTGTACGTGGGCGAGGCCGGCGTGGGCAAGACCGCCATCGCCGAGGGCCTGGCCAAGCGCATCGTCGATGGCGAGGTGCCGGAGGTGCTGGCCGATGCGGTCATCTATTCGCTCGACCTGGGCGCGCTGGTAGCCGGCACCAAATACCGCGGCGACTTCGAAAAGCGGTTGAAGGGCGTGATCAATGCGCTGAAGAAGATCCCCGATGCGGTGCTGTTCATCGACGAGATCCACACCATCATCGGTGCGGGCTCGGCCTCGGGCGGCACCATGGATGCGTCCAACCTGATCAAGCCGGCGCTGGCGTCGGGCGAGTTGCGTTGCATCGGCTCGACCACCTTCCAGGAATACCGCGGGATCTTCGAGAAGGATCGTGCCCTGGCGCGGCGCTTCCAGAAGATCGACATCATCGAGCCGACAGTGGGCGAGGCCTATGAAATCCTCAAGGGCCTGCGACCCAAGTACGAGGCCCACCACAGCGTGACCTATGCCGACGACGCCCTGCAGGCGGCGGTCGACCTGTCGGTCAAGCACATCGGTGACCGCCTGCTGCCGGACAAGGCCATCGACGTGATCGACGAGGCCGGCGCGCGGCAGCGGCTGCTGCCGGAAGACCAGCGCAAGCAGCGTATCGACACCGAGGAGATCGAGGCGATCATCGCCAAGATGGCGCGGATTCCGGCCAAGCAGGTCAGCGCCACCGACAAGGACGTGCTCAAGCATCTGGAGCGCAACCTGAAGATGGTGATCTTCGGCCAGGATCCGGCGATCGACAGCCTCGCTTCGGCGATCAAGCTGTCGCGCTCCGGGCTGGGTAATCCGGACAAGCCGATCGGCAACTTCCTGTTCGCCGGCCCCACCGGCGTCGGCAAGACCGAGGTCACCCGCCAGCTGGCCATGCAGCTGGGGATCGAGCTGGTGCGCTTTGACATGTCCGAATACATGGAGCCGCACTCGGTCAGCCGCCTGATCGGCGCGCCTCCGGGCTACGTCGGCTTCGACCAGGGCGGGCTGCTGACCGAGAAGATTGTCAAGACGCCGCACTGCGTGCTGCTGCTGGACGAGGTGGAAAAAGCCCATCCGGACATCTTCAACATCCTGCTGCAGGTCATGGATCGCGGCATCCTCACCGATACCAATGGCCGGGAAGCCAACTTCAAGAACGTGATCCTGGTGATGACGACCAATGCCGGTGCGGCGCAGGCCGCGCGCCGCTCGATCGGCTTCACCAAGCAGGACCACGCCACCGATGCGATGGAGGTGATCCGCAAGAGCTTCACGCCGGAGTTCCGCAACCGCCTGGATGCGGTGGTGCAGTTCCAACCACTGGGCTTCGAGCACATCCTGCGGGTGGTGGACAAGTTCCTGATCGAGCTGGAAATGCTGTTGCAGGACAAGCACGTGACGCTGGCGGCGACGCCGGCGGCCCGCGAATGGCTGGCCCAGCACGGCTTCGATCCGGAGATGGGCGCGCGGCCGATGAGCCGGGTGATCCAGGACAGGATCAAGCGCCCGCTGGCCGACGAGCTGCTGTTCGGCAAACTGGTCGCTGGCGGCAAGGTGAGTGTCGATGTGCGCGAAGGCGAGCTGGTGGTGGAGGCCGAGGCCGAACCCCGTCACCTGCTGCCGGCCACGGTGTAACGGCGCTACTTCCTTCCATCCGGGCAGCGGCGGCTACGGCCGCCGTTGCTGTCTCCGGCCTGCCGCAGGCGGCTTCCAATGAGAAACGGACACGCAAAAAAGCCAGCACAAGGCTGGCTTTTCAGGCAAACGCCCGACTTACCGCATTACTTCATGCGGTAGGTGATACGGCCCTTGGTCAGGTCGTACGGCGTCATCTCGACCTTGACGCGGTCGCCGGTCAGGATGCGGATGTAGTTCTTGCGCATGCGACCGGAAATGTGGGCGATGATTTCATGCCCGTTTTCCAGACGAACGCGGAAAGTGGTGTTCGGCAGCGTCTCGCTGACGGTGCCTTCGAACTCGATGGAGTCGTCTTTCGACATGTAGTCCTGTGCGATTCTGCGGACGGCCCTTGGGGCCTAAGGCCGGGTATTTTACGCCGTTGCGCCCGATCATGCAAAGTTAGCGTTAAATGACGGCGAACTGGCCAGTTCCGCGGCGGCAACGTCGCCGAAACCCCGCGTCCAGGAGCCGGGCTGGCCGGGTTCATGCGTCAGCCTGCGTACCTGTTGCAGGAAAGCAGTACGCGGCAGGTGCTCGGCGCCCATCCGCAGCAGGTGCGGGTTCTCCACCTGCGCATCGATCAGCGGCCATCCCCAGCCGGCCAGCAGCCGCGCCAGTGCCGCCAGCGCCACTTTCGAGCCGCCGCTGCGGGCGCTGAACATGCTTTCGCCGAAGAACATGCGGCCGATTGCCACCCCGTAGATGCCGCCGACCAGTTCCTCATCGTCATACACCTCGACCGAGTGCGCATAGCCGAGCTGGTGCAGTTCGACATAGGCCCGGTGCATGTCGGCGGTGATCCAGGTGCCGTCCTGACCCGGCCGGGGCGCCTGTGCACAGGCCTGCATCACTTCGGCGAACGCGGTGTCGGCACGGATGCGCCACGGCGATGCGCGCAGGCTGCGGCGGAAGCGCGAGGACAGGTGGACACGGTCACTGCGGAACACCATGCGCGGGTCCGGTGACCACCACAGCAGCGGCTGGCCTTCGGAAAACCACGGAAAGATGCCGCCGGCATAGGCGTTGAGCAGCCGCACCGGCGACAGGTCACCCCCGACAGCCAGCAGGCCGTCGGGCTCGTGCAGCGCCAGTTCCGCCGGTGGAAATGGCGAGTCACTGGCCTCGCCCAGCAGGTAGGGACCGTGCTGGCTCATCCGGCGTTACCGGTGGGCTTGAACGGGGAGTGATGCCGCAATGCGGTGCCATAGTGCGCCACGTCGTCATGCTCCCGGGAGCACCAGTCGCGCAGCGCCTGGCGGAACTGCGGATGGGCGACCCAGTGGTGGCTGTGCACCGGCGTCGGCAGAAAGCCGCGGGCCAGCTTGTGTTCGCCCTGTGCGCCCGGTTCGAAACGCTGCAAGCCTTCGCGCAGGCAGTATTCGATGCCCTGGTAGTAGCAGGTTTCGAAATGCAGGCCGGGCAGGGGCGCACCGCCCCAATAACGTCCGTACAGCGTATCGCCGCCGCGCAGGCACAGTGCGCCGGCAATGGGTACATCGTTCTGCATGGCAAGGAACAGCACCAGCTGCCGTGGCAACTGCGCGGCCAGATGGCGGAGGAAAGGCAGTGTCAGTGCCGGCGCGTTGCCGTATTCGGCGAAGGTCTGCAGGTAGAAGCCGTGCATCGCCCGCAGTTCGTCATCACTGGCCTCATCGCCATGGCGGACGGCGAAACGGATGCCGGCACGGAAGACCTTGGCGCGTTCCTGGCGGATGTTCTTGCGACGCTTGCGGTCCATCGCCGCGAGGAAGTCGTCAAAGCCATGCCAGCCGGCCTGCCGCTGCCACTGGAACTGCACGTCGCGGCGCGCGAGCCAGTCTTCGTCGAACAATGGCGTTTCCGCAGCTGTATGGAAGTTGATATGTGCCGAGGAAAGCTGTCTGGCCGTGACATGCTCGACCACGGCATGCAGCAACGCGAGCCGGTCCTCGTCGCTGTGCGCCAGCAGCCGCGGACCGGTGACAGGCGAGTAGGGCACGCCCCCCAGCCACTTGGGGAAATAGTCCATGCCGCTGCGTGCGTAGGCGTTGGCCCATGCATGATCGAAGACGAATTCGCCGTGCGAGTTGTACTTCAGATAGCCCGGTGCCGCCGCCACCAGCGTATCGCCGCGCCACAGCGTCAGATGCTGCGGTTGCCAGCCCCAGTCCGGGCGCAGGCAGCCGTGCTGCTCCAGCCCGGCCAGAAAGGCATGGCTGACAAAGGGATTGCGCCCATCGTGCAGGGCATCCCACTGCGCCGGGCGTATGCCGGCCAGATCCGCAAGTACACGCAGATTCAAGCAGGACGTCATGGGCGCAGCTGCAACACATCGATGGTGGGCGGATTGAACAGCCGCAGCGGCAGCCCGGTCTCGCCAACCCCGCGGGTGGTGAACACGCGCACCGTGCCATGGCCGGTCTGCATGACCTGTTCGCCGCGATCAAAGCCGTAGACGCTGGGAATGACCTTGCGATACAGCCAGGGGATGCGGATCTGGCCACCATGGGTGTGTCCGGCCAGCACGAGCGTCGCATCGCCGGGGTGCAACTGCATGGCGCTGTCGGGATTGTGGGCGATCAGGATCGTGCGGCCACGATGGGCACCGGGCTGGCGCAGGAAGTCCGCATCGTCCTTGCCGGCCCAGCGGTCGCCCAGCCCTGCCCAGTGTACGCCACGCGCGTCGGTGATGATGCGGCCTTCGATGAACTGCATGCCGTGGGCGGCCAAGGCCTTGCGCAGGGGCTTGTCCAGATCCCGGCCAGGCGCTTGCTGGTCATGATTGCCCAGCACCACGTACGTAGGCACACGCAGCTGTTTCAGCGGGGAAAACAGGTCGTGCAGCTGTTCAGCGCGCGGCTCGTAGGTCAGGTCGCCGGCGATCACCACCGTGTCGACCTCCAGCGTATTGAGTCGCCGGACCAGCCGCTGCAGGAATCCATCGCCCTTGTAGACCCCGAGGTGGATGTCGCTGACCAGGGCAACCCGCGTGTCCACGCCGGTGCCGCGCAGCTCGATGTGATCCACCCGGATCATCTGCGGCTCGATGAAACGGGCCCAGACAAACACCATGCAGGCCAGCAACAGTAATGCCAGTACTGCACGCGGGTAGCCGCGGCGCCAGCGCCACAGCAGCCAGGCGATGGCCGGGAACACCAGCCAGCTGCCGTGAAACAGCAGCTGCTTGAGCATCACCTTGTCCATGCCGGGCTGTCGTGGATGTAGGAGGGGTCAGCCGCCCTGGGCGTCGAGGAAACGCTCGGCATCCAGCGCCGCCATGCAGCCGAATCCGGCCGAGGTGATCGCCTGGCGGTAGTGCTGGTCGGCGACGTCGCCGGCGGCGAACACGCCTTCCACCGAGGTCTGGGTCGCATTGCCGCCGAGCCCGGAGCGGATCTCCAGGTAGCCGTTGTTCATCGCCAGCTGGCCCTCGAACAGGCTGGTGTTCGGGTGATGGCCGATGGCGACGAAGAAACCGTGCGCCTCGATGTCGCGGGTGCTGCCATCGAGCGTGGACTTCACGCGCACGCCGGTCACGCCCATGTCGTTGCCCAGCACTTCGTCCACCTGGTGGTGCCAGACCGGCTCGATCTTGCCGGCTTCGACCTTGGCAAACAGCTTGTCCTGCATGATCTTTTCCGCCTTCAGCGTGTCGCGGCGGTGCACCAGATAGACCTTGCGGGCGATGTTGGACAGGTACAGCGCCTCTTCCACCGCGGTGTTGCCGCCGCCGACCACGACCACGTCCTGGTCCTTGTAGAAGAAACCGTCGCAGGTGGCGCAGGCGGACACGCCGCGACCCTTGAAGGCTTCCTCGGACGGGATGCCCAGGTACTTGGCAGTGGCACCGGTGGCGATGATCACCGCGTCGGCTGTGTACCGGGCGTTGTCGCCGATGAGCGTGAACGGCCGCGTGCTGACGTCGGCGGTGTGGATATGGTCGAACACAACTTCAGTCTCGAAGCGCTCGGCGTGCGCCTGCATACGTGCCATCAGGTCCGGTCCCATCAGCCCGTGGGCGTCGCCCGGCCAGTTGTCCACCTCGGTGGTGGTCATCAGCTGGCCACCCTGCTGCAGGCCGGTGATCACCAGCGGCTTGAGGTTGGCGCGGGCGGCATAGACCGCGGCGGTCCAGCCGGCCGGGCCGGAGCCCAGGATGACGAGTTTCTGGTGGCGGACGGGCAGGGTCGGGAGGCTGGAAGTGCTCATGTATACTCGCGAAAGTCAGGAGTGGCGGCACGATTGGGGCATTCCGCAACCGTCCGGGCAACCCATAGAGTGGCGCTCGAAGGGGGGTGATTCAAGACACGCCGCTGGAACTGCGCGGCCCGCTAAAGGCCTCGCTTGCGGTTTGCACGGCGTTGGAGCTTGATAACGGTCGATTACAGAGGCACAACGTACGGGCGCCACGACGAACGGGTGAAACGCGCCGGACTGTCGTTTAATATCAATCACTAACGACGCATTCCCAAGGTGTATTCAACGGTGGCGAAGCAGGTTCCGGAACGTGGCAAGAATTCCAGCACTGGCGCCACTGCGCGCAAGCGGGCGGCCGCGGCGGACAACCCGCGACGGCAGAAACTGTGGCGTGACCTGGCGCTGATCGCAATCGCGCCGGCGCTGCTGTACCTGCTGGCCAGTCTGTTCACCTATTCCCCCACCGATCCGGGCTGGTCGCAGTCGGGCTCGGTGGTCGCGCCCGTCAACAACATGGGCGGCAAGGTCGGGGCATGGATCGCCGATGTCGCCCGGCAGCTGTTCGGCTACGTGGCCTACCTGATTCCGTTGATGCTGGCCGCCGTGGCCTGGATCGCGATGTTCGGGCTGAAGGAGACCGAGAACCAGCGTCAGGATGATCTCGGCCCGGCGCTGCGGCTGGTCGGTATCGTCGGTTTCCTGATCGCCGCCACCGGCTTCCTTTATCTGCGTATCGGCGGCACCGACGTGGCCAATGCCGGCGGCGGACTAGGCCAGCTGGTGGGCAGGTCGCTGCAGAGCGGCTTCGGGCCGGTGGGCAGCAACCTGTTCGTGCTGGTACTGCTGCTGACTTCCATCACTCTGGCAACCGGCCTGTCATGGTTCACGGTAATGGAGAAGATCGGCACCTGGGTGCTGGCGCTCGGCCCGCTGCTCAACAGGAAGAAGGAACAGGCCAGCGAGTGGCAGCAGACCCGGGCCCTGCGCGAGGAGCGCGAAGAGGTGCGCAAGGTCGATGCCGAGGTGCGCGCCAAGCGCGAACCGGTGAAGATCGAGCCGCGTCCGGCGCCGGTGATCGAGAAGAGCGACCGGGCCAAGCGCGAGACCCAGATTCCGATGTTCCAGGGCGTCAATGGCGATGGTTCGGACCTGCCGCCGCTGGCCCTGCTGGACGATCCCAAGCCGCAGGCCAAGGGCTATTCCGAGGAAACCCTGGAAACGCTGTCGCGGCAGATCGAGTTCAAGCTCAAGGATTTCCGCATCGATGCGCAGGTGGTCGGCGCCTATCCGGGCCCGGTGATCACCCGCTTCGAGATCGAACCCGCACCGGGGGTGAAGGTCAGCCAGATCAGCTCGCTGGACAAGGACATCGCCCGCGGCCTGTCGGTCAAATCGGTGCGCGTGGTCGACGTGATTCCGGGCAAGTCGGTGATCGGCTTGGAAATCCCCAACGTCAGCCGCGAGATGATTTTCCTGTCCGAGCTGCTGCGCTCCAAGGAATACGACAAGTCGGCCAGCGTGCTGACCCTGGCGCTGGGCAAGGACATCGCCGGTCGCCCGACCGTGGCCGACCTGGCGCGCATGCCGCACCTGCTGGTGGCCGGTACCACCGGCTCGGGCAAGTCGGTGGCGGTCAACGCGATGGTGCTGAGCCTGCTGTACAAGGCCAGCCCAAAAGACCTGCGTATGCTGATGATCGACCCGAAGATGCTGGAGCTCAGCGTCTACCAGGGCATTCCGCACCTGCTGGCGCCGGTGGTCACCGACATGAAGGAGGCCGGCAACGGCCTGCGCTGGTGCGTGGCCGAAATGGAGCGCCGCTACAAGCTGATGAGCGCGGTGGGCGTGCGCAACCTGGCCGGTTTCAACAAGAAGATCAAGGAAGCCATCGACGCCGGCCAGCCGCTGATGGACCCGCTGTTCAAGCCGAACCCGGAAATGGGCGAGGCGCCGCGGCCGCTGGAGCCGCTGCCGTTCATCGTCATCTTCATCGACGAATTCGCCGACATGATGATGATCGTCGGCAAGAAGGTCGAAGAACTGATCGCGCGTCTGGCACAGAAGGCGCGTGCGGCCGGCATCCACCTGATCCTGGCCACGCAGCGGCCGTCGGTGGACGTGATCACCGGCCTGATCAAGGCCAACATCCCGACCCGCATCGCCTTCCAGGTCAGCTCCAAGATCGACTCGCGCACCATCCTGGACCAGTCCGGCGCCGAGGCGCTGCTGGGCAACGGCGACATGCTGTACCTGCCGCCGGGCACCGCACTGCCCGATCGCGTCCATGGCGCCTTCGTCTCCGACGAGGAAGTGCACCGCGTGGTCGAGCACCTCAAGGCCAGTGGCCCGACCGATTACATTTCCGGCGTGCTGGACGAAGTGCAGATGATGGGCGACGGCACCGTGGTCGGCGCCACCGGCCTGCCCGAATCCAGCGCCGCCGGCGATGAATCCGATCCACTGTACGACGAGGCGCTGCGCATCGTCACCGAAACCCGCCGCGCGTCGATCTCCGGCGTGCAGCGTCGCCTGAAGATCGGCTATAACCGCGCCGCGCGGCTGATCGAGGCGATGGAAGCGGCCGGCGTGGTCAGCCCGCCCGAGCACAATGGCGACCGCACGGTGCTGGCACCGCCACCGCCGAAATGAAGCGTGGGGCGGCATTTATCTGTTGATTGCCGCCCATTCAGCACCAACGAGGCAGACTCTGCCCCATTCCAGACATCCTCCGGATTCCTGCCGCCATGACTGCCTTCCTGCGCCATTCCGTTCTTGCTGTTGCCCTGGCCTGCGCCGGCCTTGCCGCCAATGCCCATGCAGGCGCGCGCGATGATCTGAAGTCCTTCACCAGCGGCCTGCGGGGTCTGGATGGGCAGTTCTCGCAGCAGGTGTTCGATACGCGCGGCAAGCTCAAGGAATCCTCCAGCGGCCGCGTGGCACTGTCGGCCCCGCGCCTGTTCCGTTGGGAATACACACGCCCGCATCCGCAGCTGATCGTCGCCGATGGTGCCAAGGTATGGGTCTATGAGCCCGACCTGGAGCAGGCCACGGTGCGCGAGCAGGGCAGCGAGGAGCAGAGCAGTCCGTTGACCGCCCTGATCAACCCCGCCTTGCTGGAACAGCAGTACGACGTCAGCGAGGAAGCCGCCGCACGCGATGGCATGCAGTGGCTGTCGCTGACCCCCAAGCGCGAGACCGACACCAACTTCCAGTACGCCTCACTGGGCTTTTCCGCGGGCGGCCTGTCACGCATGGAAGTGGTCGATGCCGTGGGCCAGCGCACCGTCATCGATTTCAGCGGCTGGAAGAAGAATCCGGGTTTCGCCGCAGGCACCTTCAAGTTCGTGCCCGGCAAGAATGTGGACGTCGTCGGCGACCGCTGAGCATGGACGGCGGCCACGGTAGAATGCCGCCGTGGCCAGATCCCGAAATATCTTTCTTGATGAAGCACCCGCCGACCTGCTGAGCGCGGACCGCGACAGCATGCGTCCGCTTGCCGAACGCATGCGCCCGCGCACGCTGGATGAAATGGTCGGACAGAAGCGCCTGCTCGCCCCCAACACCGCCTTGCGGCGTGCAGTCGAGTCCGGCCGCGTGCATTCGATGGTGCTGTGGGGACCACCGGGTTGCGGCAAGACCACGCTGGCACTGCTGCTGGCGCAATATGCCGATGCCGAATTCCGTGCCATTTCAGCGGTACTGTCCGGCTTGCCGGACGTTCGCCAGGTGCTGGCCGAGGCTGCCCAGCGCTTTACCGAAGGCCGGCGCACGGTGCTGTTCGTCGATGAGGTGCACCGCTTCAACAAAGCGCAGCAGGACGCGTTCCTGCCGCATATCGAGCGCGGCACGATCATCTTTGTCGGCGCCACCACTGAAAACCCCTCGTTCGAGCTGAATTCGGCGCTGTTGTCACGCTGCCGCGTGCATGTTCTCGAATCGGTCTCGCCAGAAGACGTCGTGGAAGCATTGCAGCGGGCGCTGGACGATGATGAGCGCGGGCTTGGCGGGCAGGGCATCCAGGTGTCGCCGGAGTCGTTGCTGGAAATCGCCCGCGCCGCCGATGGCGACGTGCGCCGCGCCCTGACCTTGCTGGAAATCGCCGCCGAGTTGGCCGAAGGCGAGGGTGGACAGATCACCCCGGAAACCCTGCTGCAGGTGCTGGCCGATCGTACCCGCCGCTTCGACAAGAATGGGGAGCAGTTCTACGACCAGATTTCGGCCCTGCACAAGTCGGTGCGCAGCTCCAATCCGGACGGTGCGATCTACTGGCTGGCGCGGATGCTCGACGGCGGCTGCGATCCGTCCTACCTGCTGCGGCGGCTGACCATCATGGCGGTGGAGGATATCGGCCTGGCCGATCCCCGCGCCCTGGAGATGGCGATCAACGTCTGGACCGCCTATGACCGCATCGGCGCGCCGGAAGGGGATATCGCGCTGTCGAATCTGGTCGTCTATCTGGCCAGCACGGCCAAGTCGAACGCCGCCTATTCGGCACTGAATGCCGCACGCGCCGATGTCCGCGAGCTCGGCACCTTGCCGGTGCCGATGCACCTGCGCAATGCGCCGACCCGCTTGATGAAAACGCTGGGCTACGGGCAGGGCTACCAGTACGACCACGACGTCGAAGGCGGCATCGCACTGGAGCAGACCGCATTTCCCGATGAAATGGGCGAACGCGTGTACTACCAGCCGGTCGAACGCGGCCTTGAAATCAAACTCAAGGAGAAGCTGGACCGGCTGCGGAGCGCGCGTGAACAGGCCCGCGCGCAGCGTGGCTCCGGCAGCTGATGCGATACCACGGCCATCCGGTTGGAGATTGAGTGCATGTGGCTTTCCTTTCTGGCGATCGGTGTCGGTGCAGCGCTGGGCGCCTGGTTGCGCTTCGGCCTGAGCCTGTGGCTGAACCCGATGGGTGGTTCTGTCCCGCTGGGCACACTGGCCGCCAACCTGCTGGGCGGATATGCGGTCGGCCTGTCACTGGCCTGGCTGGCGACGCGGCCGGACCTGGCTCCGGAATGGCGGCTTTTCATCATCACCGGACTGCTGGGCGGACTGACCACCTTTTCGACCTTCTCCGCCGAAGTGGTGGAACTGCTGCATCGCCAGCATTTCATCTGGGCACTTTCCACCACCGGACTGAACCTGTTCGGCTCACTGGCGATGACCGCGCTGGGGTGGTGGACCTGGCATCTCCTCCGGGTTTCCTGATGCTTGCCGATGCCGCATCATTTGTGACCCCCGCACCGACACACAACAGGATGGACATGCAGCAGAAGCGAGCGCAGGAATGAGCAATCCTGTTGGCGGGAACATCCGGTCAAGCGGCAATGAACCATCCGCGCCATCCAGAGGCACGGCGGTTCTTGGCGCCGACGTCGGCGGAACCTATGCCCGTCTGGGCTGGACGCGGGTCGAGCCGGGACAGCCGATCCGGATCCATGGATTGCGCAAATACGCCTGTGCCGACTATCCGGACCTGGCCGCGATCCTGCGCGACTACAGCCGCTGGCTGCAGCACGAGCAGGGCCCTGTGATACGGCATGCCGTGGTCGCCATTGCCGGTGTGCTCGATGGCGACGCGCTACTGAACTCCAACCTGGCCTGGCCGGTGTCGCTGTCGGCCACCCGTCGTGATGCCGCGCTGGAGCACTTGCAGCTGATCAACGATTTTGTCGCTGTCGCGCAGGCTTTGCCCCATGCCGATGCCAGTGCGCGTCATATTCTTCATGGTGAAACCGGAAGCACACCGTATTCGCCTGCGGTAGTGCTGGGCCCCGGCACCGGGCTGGGGGTTGCCCTGCGTCTGGCTGATGGCGTGATGCCCAGCGAAGCCGGGCATGCCGCGCTTTCCGCTGGCACACCGGCGGAACAGGAAGTGCTGCGACTGCTTTCCCGCGGGAACGCGCACATCGACAACGAGGAAATCCTTTCCGGACCGGGGCTGGTGACACTCAGCAACTGCCTGTGCGAATTGCGCGGCCAGCCGCGCCGCTGGCAGACACCGGCGCAGGTGATCCAGTCGGCCCAGTCCGGAAACGACACGCTGGCAGCCGAAGCCGTCAGCATGTTCTGCGCCTGGCTCGGCAGCCTGGCCGGCGATCTGGCACTGACCTTCGGCGCGCGCTCGGTGTTCCTCACCGGGGGGATCGCCGGGCACCTGGCCCGTGAACTGGAGAGTGGCAACTTCCAGCAGCGCTTTCTGGCCAAGGGCGTCCTCGCACCGGCACTGCAGAAAGTACCCGTGTGGCGTATCGACCACGGCCAGCTCGGTGTCCTCGGCGCCCTGGCATCCTATGCCGGAGATACGCTCCCGCCAGCGTCGGGCGACAGCCAGACAGGAGCCTTGATGCCATGAGTACCCGTCGACAGTTCCTGCAGGCCTCCACATTGCTGGGAGCGCTGGGCAGCACCGCGCCCGGCCTGCTGGCCTCGCCACGGAACGGGCAGGGGGCGCGCGTGGTTTCCACCTGGGATTTCGGTGTCGGTGCCAACCAGGCGGCCTGGAATGTATTGGCCGGCGGCGGCAGCGCGCTGGATGCGGTGGAGGCCGGCGCCCGCTGGGCCGAAAGCGATCTGTGCAATTCCACCGTGGGCCATTGTGGCTACCCGGATCGCGATGGCGTGCTCAGCCTGGATGCCAGCATCATGGCCGGTGACGGCCGCTGTGGCTCGGTGGCGGCCATCGTCGACATCCTGCACCCGATCTCGGTGGCCCGTGCGGTGATGGAAAAGACCCCACATGTGATGCTGGTAGGCGAGGGCGCCCAGCAGTTTGCCGTGCAGCAGGGGCATGAACGCCGCAACCTGTTGACGCAGGAAGCAGAGCAAGCCTGGCGCCAGTGGTTGAAGACCGAGCACTATGCGCCGCAGATCAACGCCGAGCGCCGCGGCATTCCCGGCGACAAGGACAACCACGACACACTGGGCATGATTGCCATCGACGCCAAGGGCGAGATGGCCGGTGCCTGCACCACCAGTGGCATGGCCTTCAAGATGCATGGGCGGGTCGGCGACAGCCCGATCATCGGCGCCGGCCTGTACGTGGACAACGAAGTCGGCGCGGCCACCGCCTCGGGCATGGGCGAAGAGATGATCCGCAATGCAGCCTCATTCCTGGTGGTGGAATTGATGCGCCAGGGACACTCGCCGACCGAGGCCTGCCAGGAAGCCATCCAGCGGGTCGTCCGCAAGCGCCCGGAGGCCAGCCGCACGCTGCAGGTCTGCTTCCTGGCAATGAACCGCAACGGCGAGGTCGGCGCCTATGCACTGCATCGCGGTTTTGTTTACGCCGTGTGCGACAGCCGCAAACAGGATGCGTTGCTGGATTCGGCTTCGGTATATGCCAGCACGCAGACATGAGCTCCGGCTACCTGCTTGAAATCGCATGCAATTCGGCCACTTCCGCACTTGCCGCGCAGCAGGGCGGTGCCGCCCGTATCGAACTTTTCGAGAACCTGGAGCAAGGTGGCACCACGCCCTCATCCGGCACCATCCGCGTTGCCCGTGAGCACCTGCATATCCCGCTGTTCGTGCTGATCCGGCCACGCCCGGGTGATTTCCTCTACAGCGGGCTGGAAGTGGAAATCATGCTGCGCGACATTGAACACTGTCGGCACCTGGGCTGCGATGGCGTGGTGATCGGTGCACTGACTGTCGATGGCGAAATCGACATGCCCGTATGCCGCGAACTGATTGCCGCCGCTGGGCCGATGGGCGTGACCTTCCATCGCGCCTTCGACGCCACCCGCAATCTGCCAACCGCACTTGAGCAGATCGTCGAACTGGGAGCCCAGCGGATTCTGAGCTCAGGCGGACGGCAAAGCGCTGCCGAAGGTGTTCAAGTGCTGGCCTCGCTTGTCACCCAGGCCGGTCCCCGGATCAGCGTCATGGCTGGTGCCGGTCTGAATGCGGAAAACATCCAGGTCGTGGCCCGGCAAAGCGGATGCCGCGAACTGCATGCATCTGCGAAGACCACCCGCCATTCAAGCATGCGCCACCGCAATCCGGCACTGGTCGGGCTTGAGAGCGACTGGACGCAGTCGGATATGGAGCAGGTTGCGGGTCTGGTGTCCGCACTGAAAGTGGGCTGAGAAGAATCTGCCGCGGCACTTCACGTGGAGACAGCCGCAGAATAGGGACAGGTAAAGAAAAAGCCCTGATTTCTCAGGGCTTTTTTGAAATGGCGTCCCCACGGGGATTCGAACCCCGGTCGCCACCGTGAAAGGGTGATGTCCTAGGCCTCTAGACGATGGGGACGCGTATTTTGAAATCTCGGATTTTCGATCCGGACGGCCTAATGTCCGAATTTGGTGGAGCCAAGCGGGATCGAACCGCTGACCTCCTGCATGCCATGCAGGCGCTCTCCCAGCTGAGCTATGGCCCCGCGTTGTACTGCGAGCCCGCCATTATAGCGGAATTCTGCTGGATGGGAAGAGGTTTATTTCCTTTTCCAACTCCTCAACAAAGGAGTCTTTCCAACAAAAAAGACCCGGTCGTCTGGGTCTTTGTTTTACTTGATGAATGGCGTCCCCACGGGGATTCGAACCCCGGTCGCCACCGTGAAAGGGTGATGTCCTAGGCCTCTAGACGATGGGGACGCGTAAACTTCATCAAATTGTTCCGGCAATCCAGACGGCCTAATGTCCGGATTTGGTGGAGCCAAGCGGGATCGAACCGCTGACCTCCTGCATGCCATGCAGGCGCTCTCCCAGCTGAGCTATGGCCCCGATGTTGCCGAGAACGAAATGATAACGGGCCTTCATTTTTACCGCAAGCGGTTTGTTGAAGATTTCATTGCGACCTAGGAAACCCGCATAAGCACCCGGCTGATCGGCGGCATTTCCTGACAGCAGGATGCAGATACGTCCCGCATTCCAGAAGCCGGGATTGCCATAGCCTTGCCTGTGTCACGAATGGAAGCGGAGGGGAAGATGGCCATCGATCTGGTGTCGTTTGTACTTGCGCTGCAACTTGCGGGCGGGCAGCCCGTACAGCGGGTCTTCAAGTGCACGGATGCGGGAGTGGTCGCGTACCAGTCCACTCCTTGCCTGGGAACTCCAGCGGCTTCATGGGAAGTCGCCGCAATGGCGCATGACCCGGCGGTCGATCGGAACCTGGAGCAGCTGCGCGTCGAGTTGCGCGATCAATGGAATGCTTCGAGGAAAGCCTCGAGAGCGGTGGGAAGTCGACAGGGCCGCACCACGCGCCCGGGAGCGGATGCCTGCCAGCGAGCGCGAACGGGGAGGGACGCCGCTTTCAGGAAGGCGGGGCTCAGGCGGAGCTTTGCGCTTTCCAGTCGCTGGGACAATGCGGTCCACGATGCCTGCCGCTGAGCTCGACAGTACAAGCCTCTGCACAGTCGGCATGATGTCTCGGCCCGTGCCGGAGCCTTCGGCGCCCAGGAATGTGTATCTGGCGACATGCGCCACAAAAAAACACCGGGCTTGATCCAGATCAGGGAAACCGGGGAGGAACTTGCCGAGGATGTCACAAGGCCCGCCGGAATCGATGGAATGGACGACACCTCATTGCACAGCGCATTGCTGGAACAACCTGTCGATGTGCTTTTCCCGGCCGCGAGCCAGCTCAGCCCAGGCTTTGCCGAAGCCGGTTGGCGCGCGGCAATGCAGGCAAGCAACGAGCACCTCATTCCGCGCGGCCTCACACTCGGCTTCAAGGCTCCGCTGCATGGAGACATGGATGCCGAAGCGCTGCTTGATGCGCTGTTGATCTGCCTGCGCCTGAATGCGGCTGCATTGGCTGATGACCGCGAAGTGGCGGCGATGGTGCTGCAGCCCGGTATTGCCGAGCAGTTGCCCGCGCCATTGCTGGGGCGTCTGCTGGATGCGGTGCCGGAGCACCTGCGCATCATCGCGCGCCCGCAGGTCGAGGTCCGGGTGGACGCATCCACCCGGATCCAGCCGGAGGATCTGCGCAGAATCGGCAGTACGCGCTTGACTGTGATCGATCGCGCCGGTGCTGCCGGCCCGCAACTGCTGGCCCGCGGGCAGAGAGCAGGGTACACAGCATGCTACTACCAGCTCAGCCTTCCATTGCGCGATGACCCTGCATTCCTGGAGCGGATGGAATCGGTGCTTGCCTTGGCTCCGGAACGGATTCTCCTGCCGGCCCCCTGTGCGTCGACTCTTCAGGCGGTTGATCCCTCGGCATGGCTCCAGGCCTGGCGGCTGCTACAGGCTGCGGGATATCTGCCCTTGGGAGGCGATCATTACCAGCGGCCGGGGTTGGAGCTGCCCGTGCGCAGTGGTGAGGGGCAGCGGTATTGCGACCTGCTGGGCGTGCCTCGCCGCGAGCGACATGATCTTCTCGGGATCGGCCCGGGAGCCTGCAGCCAGATCGGCAACGTCATCTGCCGTACCGAGCCGTCATCAGCACAGTGGCGCGATTGCCTGGCTGCCGGCCAACCGGGAGTGGCGGCCGGCTTGATTCTTTCCGAACAGGAATGCCTGGTTGACGAGGTGATACAGAGTCTGGCCTGTGATCATGCGCTGGATATGCGGGTATTCGAATGGCACAACGCTTTGCCGTTCGATGGTTGTTTCGAAGCTGCACTCGACCGTATTGCTCCTTTTATGCAGTGCGGCTGGGTGCGCCGTGAGGACAACCGGTTGCTGATCGAGAATGAAGGCCGGCTGCTGTGGCGTATAATTGCAGCGTGTTTCCTCCCAACTGCCTGAATCCCGCATGACGCCTCCTGCCCGACCTCCGCGCGGCCCTTCGGGAAACACCACTCCGAATCCGGCTGCGGCAAATGATGGCGATGAGCTGAACTTCTGCAGCACCTGCGCGTTCTCCGATGCCTGTCGCTCCCAAGGCTACGGAGACAAGGGCGCACTCAGTGAGCTGCACGTGATGGTCGACCATGTCGGGCCTTACCATGCTGGCGACTACATCTTCAGGGCAGGTGAGCCATTTGATTCAATCGCGGCGGTGCGTGCCGGCATGGTCAAGACTTTCGTCGATGACAGCCTCGGCAACGAGCAGGTTCTGGGCTTCAGCCTGCCCGGGGAGGTGATCGGCCTCAATGCGATTCATGGCTCACGCTACCCGTGCAATGCCGCGGCGCTGGATACCGTGCATCTGTGCAGGATTTCCTTCCCGCGCATCAGCATGCTGGCCAGTCGCATGCCCGGGTTGCAGGCCAAACTCTTCAGCCTGTTGAGTGCCGAGATCGGCAAGGCCGCCATGCTGGCCGCCAACTACCGTACCGAAGAGCGCATGGCCGCGTTCCTGCTGGATATCTCCAGCCGTTACGCGCGGCGCGGATTCTCCGCGAACCGCTTCAACCTGACCATGACACGCACTGAAATCGCCAACTACCTGCGGATGGCACCGGAAACGGCCAGTCGTGTGCTCAGGCGGCTGAGCGACGAAGAGGTCATCGCGGTCAAACAGCGTGAAATCCTGCTGTTGCAGCCGGAACGCCTGGCGCTGATGGCCGCCATCGACGATGCGTAAGCGAACCGTCCAAGCATGACCTTTGCGGCTGGGCGGAAAGCCGTGCCATCCATGTATTCAGCGTCGGGCCATGGCGTTTGAGCTCAGCAGCGGCGCATCGACCCGAGCTGCATCAGTCGTCCTCAAGCAGTCTTGCAGCCGGATTTGACGCGGCACTGCCGGTCTGGAAATAGCCAATCACGCTGGCAACCGCACGATGCTCGGTCATCTGCATGATTGCCGGTAACGGCACACCCTGGCGGCCGGCTTCGGTCACGAATCCCGAACGCAGGCTGTGCCCGCCAAAATCCCCCGCCAGACCGGCCATGCCCGCGCGCCGCTGCACGATCTCGCCGATCGCGGCCGGCGACAGGGCGGGGCCCACGCGCTGCTTCCACAACCGCCGGAAAATGGCTCCCTCGGTGATTCCGGCCGCTTCCAGCCAGTCCTGCAGTGCCAGCGCGGCGCGGTCGAGCACCGGCTTGTCCGGCGTGGAGCTGGCGGTAACGCCGGCCTGTTGGGTTTTGCTGTGCTCCAGCCGGTAGATGTAGCCCTGTTGGCCAATACGGCGCAAGTCGCGCATATCAGCGGCAGCAATTTCACTGCGGCGCCGCCCACCGCTGGCAAATCCGAAGCACAGCAGGGCTCTATCACGCAGCCCCTCCAGACTGTCGTCGCAGGTGGCCAGCATCGCCTCCAGCTCAGGCAGGGTGATGGCGGTTTTCTTGCGCGGCCGTTCACCACGTTTGACCGCGGCTCGTGCGGCGCGGCTGAGCACCGTACGCACGGCCGGCTGCTCGCAGGGATTCACGGCCTGTTTCAGCCGGTGCGCGGTGGACAACACCGCCACACGGTGCCGGACCGTCGACAAGGTCCACGGGCCCAGCTTGGCTTTCAGGCCAGCGGCCACCAAAGCCTGGTCGACCGACGCGGGAAGTTCCCAGGTCAGCGAGCCATCGGTCGAACGGCGACGGACATGGTCGACCACAAACTGCAGCACGGTGGCCTCGGCCACCGGGAAAGCCAGTTCGATGCCATAGCGTGCCACGTGCCAGCCGGCCCAATAGCGCAACGCCGTGGCGTAGCTGCGGGTGGTATTCTCGGCCGCGGCTTCTGCCAGCAGTTCGCGGACCGCATCAGCGGCATGATGTGCCAGCTGTTCCGGCAACACCAGCGTTGTTGCAGTGGATGCAAGTACAGGAATGACGGGATTGTTTTTCATACGTCCAATGTACATCAAAACACCATCTACCCGCGATAACTATCACTTATCGCGGGTAAGGAAATTGCGGGGAAGGGCGCTGATAAAGCAGCTTTTGTCGGCGATCATCGGCAAATCACGCGACATCAGGCCATTAGCCATTGCTTAAAAGCGGTTTCAGTTGGGTGCTGGCAGGTGTGGCCGGCACCCAACGTGCGGACCGGACATGCTGGGGCGGCAGTGTCCAGGGCGCGAGTGAAACGCATCCGTAGGGGCTCTGCCCCTACACCCCAGCTACAATGCGCCCAGGACGAATTCAGGGGGATTCATGGAGCGCGAAGAGCCAACACTGAGCAAGAAGCTCGACATGGGCGACGTTGAGTTCAGGCCAAGGAGCTATAGAGGCCCGACGCGCCCGCCAGATAGAGATTCAGGAATCTGGCTGAAGGTGGGAATCGGAATTGCAGCCCTGGTGGTCATAGCCATGGGGCTGATCGAGTGGAACGCTCGCAGGCAAGCTGCGGCAATGACTGCTGAACTCACCCGCCCAATGACGCCGAAAGAAGAAGCAAGGTTCAAGGCAGAAATGGCGCGCTGGGAAGCGGAAATAGAGGCAGAAACGGCAAAGGAGCTGGCCAAGGTTCGCCGAGAAATAAGGTTCGACCCTCAGCCTATGCATATCCCAAGAGCACCGCTTCGCCCTGGGCAACGTTGCATGCAAGGGAAAAGACTCGAGCGCATTGAAGGTGGATGGCGGGACTTGCCGCATCAGCCCTGCTAAATAAGCAACGCGTTACTTTTCCGGATACCGGCGGGCAAGTTCGGCGACCAGAGCACCGATGCGACGCTTGGACGGGGTAGCCCCCCTAGCATTGCCGCGCGACAAGACGTCGTCGAGGAAAGCGGCCTCTTTTTTTGTTTCACGATGACTCCAGTACCGCAATTCGCTGGACTACGCCAAGGCTCGATACAGCAGGTTTATCAATCACTTAGGCGAGTTCAACATATGCCGGTGCTTTCCGAAACCTGACCCGGCTTCCCCTCGCGTGGCTCCCATGCGGCTCTTGGAAACCGGGCTTTCCGAGGGGTCATCATGGCGAAGATCAAGCTCACCAAGTCCGCAGTCGATGCGGCACAACCTCAAGACAAGGCCATCGAACTGCGGGATACCGTGGTGCCCGGCTTCCTGTGCAAGATCACCCCGGCGGGCCGCAAGGTGTTCATGCTCCAGTACCGCACGAACGCGGGCGAGCGCCGTAAGCCCGCCCTGGGCCAATACGGGGAATTGACCGTCGATCAGGCACGCACAATGGCGCAGGAGTGGCTGGCCGAGGTGCGCAAAGGTGGCGACCCAAGCGCGGCCAAGAACGCCGCCCGCAAGGCACCGACTATGAAGGAGTTTTGCCACACCTTCATGGAGGACTACTCCAAGCAGCGCAACAAGCCCAGCACGCAGCGCGGCTACCAGGGAGTCATTGACCGTTGCATCATCCCGATCATGGGCCGGATGAAGGTGCAGGACGTAAAGCGCCCGGACGTGGCCACGCTGATGAAGAAGCTGGCCTACAAGCAGGCCGAGGCGAACCGCACCTTCGGCGTGCTGCGCAAGATGTTCAACCTGGCCGAAGTATGGGGGCTGCGCCCTGATGGGACGAACCCATGCCGCCACGTCCCGATGTACCCACCCGGCAAGGAAACCCGGCTCATCGTGGACGATGAACTGGTGCGGATCTTCCGCCAGTTGGAGTCGCTGGAGGCGGAAGGACTGGAGAACTACGTCATCCCGCTGGCGATTCGCCTGCAATTCGAGTTCGCTGCCCGCCGCTCCGAAATCTGCCCGCTGGAGTGGGACTGGATTGATCTGGAAAAGCGCCGCGTCGTCTGGCCCGACAGCAAGACCGGCGGCATTTCCAAGCCCATGAGTGAGGAAGCCTATCGGCTACTGTCCACAGCGCCGCGCCGGGAAGGTTGCCCCTATGTCCTGCCGTCGCCGAATGACCCGACCCGGCACATGACCCACGGCGAACACTATGGCGGCTGGACGCGTGTGCTCAAGGCCGCTGGTGTACCGCACGTCGGCACGCATGGCATCCGCCACCGTGCGACAACCGACATTGCCAATTCGGGCGTGCCGACCAAGGTGGGCATGAAGCTGACGGGCCACAAGACCGTGGCGATGTTCATGCACTACGTCCACACCGAGGACAAGCCGGTGCGTGATGCGGCCGAACTGGTGGCGAATCGGCGGCTGGCGATTACGGGTGCGCGCCGCACGGAGGAAATGGCGATATGAACTGCCTGCGAGCTTTCACGTCTTGCCCCGCTGCGCCGGTGGTGCGGCGGCATCCTGATGCTGATCCTGCCGGCCCAATTGTCGCAACGCTGTCGCGACAATTCAGGCGCTTGCCATCTATACCTGAACGGATATAATCATGATAGAGAAACGCAAGCTCCTGTACTGGGAAGGCTCATCGAAGAAGGACTTCAAGGAGTTTCCCGTCCCCGTGCAGAAGGACATGGGCGTGTCATTGTTCGTCGTCCAGTTGGGCGGCACGCCGGACTCGGCCAAGCCCTGGAAGGGACTCGGTTCTGGGGTGTACGAATTGGTGGAAGACCATCGGGGCGACACCTTCCGTGCGGTTTACACAGTGAAGATCGGGGACGCGGTGCATGTGCTGCATGCGTTCCAGAAGAAGTCCAAGTCCGGCATCGCTACGCCGCAGCCGGATGTGGAGTTGATCGAGAAGCGGTTGAAGGCAGTGCTCGCCCGCTACGCAGCGAACAGGAGAACATTATGAGTCGCAAAGATACCCCTCAAGGCACCGACAACGTGCTGCTGGATCTCGGTTTCGACGATGCGGAAGAATTGTCGGCGAAGGCCGCGCTCGCGCTCAAACTCAACGAACTAATTGACCAGCGCGACCTGAGCCAGACCGAAGCCGCCCACATCACCGGCATGACCCAGCCCAAGGTGTCCCAGGTTCGCCGCTACAAGCTCCAGAACATTTCGCTGGAGCGCTTGATGCAGGCGCTGGTGTCGCTGGATCAGCATGTGGAAATCGTGGTGCAGCCGGCCCGTCACGAGTACGCGCCAGGCATTACGGTCGCGGCCTGACTTCCATGGAAAGCCCGATCATTGAACCCTTGCTGGACGACATGGCTGCGCTGCATGAAGCCAGCGCGATCAGTCAGGAGACGCTGCAGGAGTTCGCCGCACTACTGACGCTATCCGGGCCTGTCGATTCCCGTATCACTGATACGAGAATTTCTGAGCAGCGGGCCTCTCAATCGTAGACATCCCGGGAGGCAGTGGCGGGTTCGCAAGCTGCCCATCTGGATTTCCTAGACAGTGTCTCGGAAATTCACTCGTGCTGGGCTGGCTTGTGGCTGAGCCAATTCGCCAGACAGTGCCTAGCTCACCAAGCCGGATGCAAATCTGTTTCTGGAACTAGGTTTTCCACCTGAGGAAGCCGAGCGGCTGTACCTGGCGTCGGAGAAGCAGATCATTGAAACGGAGCAGATCAAGGAAAGGTTCATTTCCGAGGTCGCCCGGCGTTGACCCTTGATGCCTGTGGCCTTTGTTGGTTGCCCAACTACAGACGGATGCTGGCAGACTTCGGTGTTGCAAACTGTTCGGGTTCTTTGCCGAGTGGGAAGCCAACGATATAAAGCACCGTGGCGAGCATCGGCTTCACATCTGCACCTGTTCCCCACTTCACCTGAATCTTGCGCGTGGCGTAGCGCAGTGAGACGCCGAGCACCTTGAGCGCGTCGATGTGGGATTGCAGCTCATCGTATATCTCGAATTTCTGCGTTTCGTTATAGGCATCGGCACAATCCCGATACTCACGCAGGTAGTCCACCAGCATCGCGAAGGTTTCGTCGGCCTCGCGAGGCAGCTCAAAAGCCGGTTCTGACAAGTCCATTGAGCAAGTTTCTGCCAGCTTGGCCAATTGCTTACCAGTAGTCAGCGGAGTCGCCGTCAAGGTGACGTGCTCCTGGTCGAACTTTTCCTTCGCAGCCTTGGCGTCTTCTTCGGATGGAATGACGAACGGCTTGTTGAGCGCGTCAATGTCCTCAAGCTCGAACGCTCGGGCAAGGGCTCGGCGGGTGTCAAGGCTGGCGACTTGGCCTTGCTCTACACGCTGGATCGTCCGCACGTTGAGGCCGGAAATCGCGGACAACTGTTCCTGTGACCACTGCCGCATCTCGCGGAACAGCTTGATGCAAGCGGCCAGTTCGGTCGGAGTCAGCAGACGGGATTGTTGGGCATGTTCTGTAGCGCTCATGGAAAGGCTCCTTCGTTCTCATTCGATGTGGCGAAGTATGGGGAGCCAGGAACAACGACAACACGACAGCAACCCGACAGTAGGCCGACATTTCAGAACTATAAGGGTCTTATGCGGTTCGCTCCAAAGGATTATTCAAACAGTGAATCAGTGCGTCCCGGCGTACCGCCGTCGGGCTCGCGGGCTGCGCCCTGCGCTTCGTGCCGAATCACAGCCATTCGGCGCTGATCCCTGACGCCTTCGGCCTGGATCGTTGATCCGGGCCTGCGCGTGCTGCGCACTTGCCGGCGGCGGGTGTGTGGCTGAGTGGGGTGTAGGCGGTCTTGCTGTTCCCTTCACCGTATCACGGCGTTCGCAGCGTCAAGGGCTGCGCGTGCTTGCACGCTTGCGCCCTGGCGGTCGGCTACGCCCCCTGACTGCTTTGCGCTGCGCCGTGCTGGCCACGGTTCCGGGCAATTCCGCCCGAGCAACCGGAGCACGATCATGTCGCAACTGTCCTTTTCCTCGTTCGATAACGCTTTGCTGGTGCGTGACGCCCAAGGGCGCTACCTCCCGGCATCGGTGGATCAAATTCTTGAAGCTGCACGCCAGGCCATCGAGCTGAAGATGCAGCGCGGTGCTGAGTTCACTTCCCCGGCGCTGGTCAAAGAATACCTGCACAACAAGCTGGCAGGTTTCGAGCATGAAGTCTTTGCGGTGCTGTTTCTGGATGCACGCCATCGGCTGATCGAGTACCGGGAGATGTTCCACGGCACCATCGACAGTGCATCGGTGTATCCGCGTGAAGTGGTCAAGGAGGCGTTGCGGCTCAATGCTGCGGCGGTCATCCTCTCGCACAACCATCCGAGCGGAAATCCTGAGCCAAGCAATGCCGACCAGGTGCTGACACAGCGACTCAAGGAAGCGCTGGGGCTGGTGGAGGTACGCACGTTGGATCACATGATCGTAGCGGGTGTAGGAACGGTGTCGTTCGCCGAGCGAGGGCTAATATAATTTTCGGGGCTTCGGCCCTTTTCTCCGGCCTCAAATACATCTTGGGAAGAGCTGCTCTGCTTATCATCAAGAATGCTCGTATCTTGTACGGCTTTGTCGTCTTCTGAATTTGACTCTTGCCCTGTAGGGGGAGCTACTTCCAAATTTCTGCCCTCTCTCTGGGTAGGGCTAACTTTTAAAGCCGACTCTTCAATATCAGAATTAAGTAATGATTGCGACTCCCTATTTTTATCATTGGCGCCAACAGGTTCTGCCGAGTAGAAAAAAGGGGTAATAATAAAAAGGGCAATAAAAACAAATGAAGCGGCAATCATTCCATTAATGGTGGACTTCGCTGTTTTCTTATATAGGCGAATGGCATCAAGCACCGGATGTAATGCCAACTCTCGATAGTCCGACCGGGTTAGTGCTATGTGAATGTTTTTATGCCAACGCCTCATGTTGCGCAACTCATTTACCAATGATTTAGAGCTAACATGATGCTGAAGAACAATGCTTGCCCATGTAATCGCTAGTACGACGCAGCAGAAAATTATCCCAGCAACTGCCCAGGTGTTCTTCTGAGAGGTCAGCAATGTAAGGCGGACACCTAGCCCCGTTGCCAGTGCAGCCAGACCAATCACAAAACCTGCAGAAAGTCTATGAATGCGCTCTACGATACGCGAAACATCTTCTCCAACCGCCTTTCTGAGGTCGGCCATAGCTTTTACCGTTTCTGCTGACTTTGATCTCACATAGGCGCGATGATCAAGCCGAGCCCCATCAAGGGCTTCTTGCAGAGATTCAGGCAATACGGTTAGCCACTCCGCGACTCCATTGGAGTCGGAGTCTCTGACAATCGAAGAAAGACGTCGCACAAGAACTTCATGCCGGGCTTCCGTGTCCTGCTTTACAAGTATCCAATCGGCAGCTTGGCATATTTTCGAGTAAGCGTTGCTATCCTGGCATTTTTCTCCGAGTGAGAAAGTGCGCTTTCTCGCGCCATTGATGGATACTTTCGTTGTATCTTCTTTCCAGACATCCGAAACAAGTAGTGTTGCCAGATTTTTAGTTGCCAGAGTCTTCCATATATTCCACGGCTCGCCGCCGCCGTCATGACCTACTAGTATCCAACGATAGGGGTCTGCCGGAACAGTGTTGCCGGTCAAGTCTCGTACTACGCCTTTTCTAGGGTCGATTGCATCTGAATCAGGCTCCAAGCACGGCAAGCCAGGCAAAGGTTCACCATCCCAAGGCAGGACAGAAAATCCTCTGGTTTTGAATCCATTAAAAGAACTTAGCACCAATAGCTCGCTAGCCAATGTCAGCGCCTTGTCTTCCAAGGCTGCCGAGAATCCTGCTAGTGACGCAAAGAAAATCCTGCCTCCTATTGGCTTCTTGATTACAAGGGTGACATCCTCATTCGCAATGGCATCTGTGGAGATCTCGGAAAATTCGCCATCACGGATAGAAATCGACCAAGCCTCAGATTTCTTTTCCGAGAAATCTTTGAAGGCCTGCTTGAAATCGTCCGATTTTTCAGGAGAGACATGCCCGGAAATGTCGATTTGCCCGATGGTTTCTCGGATGTTGGCATGCTCCCCCAAAGAATCAATCAGGGATGCGAGGCATTTTTTCGAGTTCATCGTTACGTTCCAGGCCGGTAGAGCGTATGGTTATTTCAACGCCTCCATTCCCCTCTGTTTTTATCTCTACGTTCTTGTTTTCTTCATGCCCGGCACTAAACAAGAGAGTAATCCCCTCGTTTGTGACTACTCGTCGGTACTCGGCTGGTGGTGGGGTGGCTCCCTCAAACTTGAATGCTTCTGTGCTTATATTCTTGCTGGCGAGTTTGCTCTTGAAGGTTTTGAGGATTGCGGCCTCTGGAGCCACTCCTTGCAATACGGCACCAAGAAATTCCTCTGGTTTTTCAAAGTCAAACCCTTCAAGCCTTGACATGGCTGCTCGTACAAACCGCTTGGGAGCTTTAGCAACTTCTGGGGGGACCTCGCTCTTGTGCGCCTTGATGGACTCGACTGCCGCATCTTCGAGGCGTTTGGTCAGTTCGACAGGTTCAAGGGCTCGGCGTATATCCAGGAAATTTGCAAAGTGTTGAGTGGCATCGCGGTAGCGACCGGACGAATGGTCAATTACAACGATTGATGATTGAACGTCTCCATCCGATTCAGAGCTATTACTTCTTTGGAATCGTATGACTGCAGATTTCTGCATAGCCTTGCGATCCTTCGTAAATGTTTCCACAAGCGTCTGCAAATCAGGAACAGGGTTTCCGTCTGCATCCAATATCGGCTTGCCCTTGTCATCCTTAATGTAGGAGTAAGATACAACTTGCTGGTGCTCATATTTTATGACGGCGACAAGTCGGTTATCACCTTCCGTTTTTAAGGAGAAAAGCATCAATACGCCGGGTGCAAGTCGCTTATCTTGTTTTACTTTCTCTTTGAATCTATCCGCCAGGTCGTGCGAGACTTTAACAAATTCATCTTTCGCGCCCTGACTCGGCAAGGCTCGATAAAGAAGGCCCGGAATTCCTGCGCCCGGGAGAAATTCATACGCGGCTCCACGAAGAGTTTCTTTAACTCGCTCAACGAAAAAATCCACACATTGCGGTGGTTTGACTTCTGCTAAGAAAACGGGGGACTCTGATGCTGGATCGACAACGTGGAAGATCATTCGCTCAATGGTGAGGCTTTCTGCCTCTTTTTCGCTAAGAATGCTCATCAACACCCCGTTTTCATATTGAATTTATTTAAATAATGTGAGAGCTATATTTTTCCTCACATTATTTTGGCGCTGGCAATATTTTCCTTTAAGGCAAGCCAAATAGTTTTTTGGTGCCAACCTGCCCCAAGTATGTAATTTATCAGAAATTCATAACATCTGGAGACATCCTTGCGTCTCCGCTTCGCGAACCGCGCTGCTCCAGGTTCGCTATCCGCTCATCCCTGACGGGACTGGCATTCGCCAGCCTTCCACATCCCTGACGCCTACGGCCCGGCTTCCAGCTTCGGGCCTGCGCGCTTCGCTTGCGTGCGGTTCGGCACACAGGGACGGCCGTTGCCATGTCCAGCCGTCTCCCCTGACTTCATCACCTTGTCCGCGACTGTAGCCCGCTTCCGCGTGCCATCAAGGCGCGCAGGGCCGTGTCCTCGGCTACGCCTGCGGGCCGCACCACCCCCTGCGCTTGTTTCCTTGACGGCCCCCGTCCGCGCGCTCCTGACCGTCGCGGGCGATGAACTCAGGAAAGACGGTGGCAACAGGGCCAACCGGGTTCCTCGTGCCGACCGCACCGAACAGCCACAAAGGCTGGGCTCCGAATCTTGGAATCCGGTGTGCGGTGAACAGCAAACCCTTTTTTTTCTTTGTCAGGAGAAAGACCATGCAACTCGCATCCCGTTTCGCTTCCCGTTCCCCCTCGCTGCGCAGCGACTACCCGCTGACCGATGACCAGATTCACCGCGTAGCGCCGTCCATCTTCGCGGACGCGCCGCATGAAAGCCGTTCGCAGCGGTACGCCTATATCCCCACCGCTGCCGTGCTGGCCGAGCTTCGCAAAGAAGGGTTCCAGCCCTTCATGGTGACGCAAACCCGCGTGCGCGATGAAGGCAAGCGCGAGCATACGAAACACATGCTGCGCCTGCGCCATGCCAGCCAGATCAACGGCGCGGAAGCCAATGAAATCGTGTTGTTGAACTCGCACGATGGCACGAGCAGCTATCAGATGCTCGCGGGCATGTTCCGGTTTGTGTGCAGCAATGGCCTCGTGTGCGGCGACACCGTGGCCGATGTGCGCGTACCCCATAAGGGCGACGTGGCCGGGCAAGTCATCGAAGGCGCTTTCGAGGTGTTGAGCGGTTTCGAGCGCGTGAAGGAATCCCGCGATGCCATGCGCGCGATCACGCTGGACGAAGGCGAAGCCGAAGTGTTCGCCCGTTCCGCGCTGGCCCTCAAATACGACCCCACCGACAACAAGCCCGCGCCCATCACCGAATCGCAAATCCTGATGCCGCGCCGGTTCGACGACCGCCGCCCGGACTTGTGGAGCGTGTTCAACCGCACGCAAGAAAACCTGACCAAAGGCGGATTGCATGGCCGCAGCGCCAACGGACGTCGCCAGCAGACCCGCCCCGTGCAGGGCATTGATTCCGATGTGCGCCTCAATCGCGCCCTCTGGATGCTGGCCGATGGCCTGCGCCAGTTGAAAGCCTGATTCCCCACGCGGCAGGGGCAGGCAGCAGCCCTTGCCGCATCCCTCGCTGCTGCATCCCTGAACCGTTAGGAGCTATCACCATGAACGCCATCACTCAAACCGAAGCCCGCGCCGTCAATACCGCCGCCGTCATCCCGCTGGAAGCCGCCGACCCGAGCAAGAACCTGATTCTGGTTCCACTGTCGCGGCTGGTGTCGCGCCCCAAGGGCCGCAACGTGCGCAAGACCGTCCCGCGCATGTCCATCCCCGAACTGGCCGCGAGCATCCAGCGCGTGGGCCTGCTGCAAAACCTGATCGTCACGCTTGCCGCCGATGGCGAGCATTACGAAGTAGTGGCTGGTGGCCGTCGCCTTGCCGCCCTCAAGCTGCTGGCGAAGAAACGCCGCATCAGCAAGGAATGGGAAGTGCCTTGCCTGCTGGTGGCCGATGGCACCGCCCGCACGGCCAGCCTCACCGAGAACGTGCAGCGCGAAGCCATGCACCCCGCCGACCAGTTCGAGGCATTCGCCGCGCTGGTGGCCGAAGGCCGACCCATCGAGGACATAGCCGCCGATTTCAGCGTGTCCCCGCTGGTGGTGCAGCGCCGCTTGAAGCTGGCGAACGTGTCGCCCCGCCTGCTGGCCGACTACCGCGCCGAAGCCGTGACGCTCGATCAGTTGATGGCCCTTGCCATCACCGACGACCACGCCGCGCAG
Source organism: Stenotrophomonas sp. UBA2302 (assembly GCA_002345545.1). GTDB lineage: Bacteria > Pseudomonadota > Gammaproteobacteria > Xanthomonadales > Xanthomonadaceae > Stenotrophomonas. The sequence goes on from DDVW01000007.1 coordinate 129,398, forward strand.
GAAACCGCGTTCTACGACGCGCCGACGTGGCAGCGCAACCCTTCCCAATTGCGCGACCGCCTCACCGAGCGCGAGATTGACGCCTACCGGCATCCGCTGGTGCGTTTCGTGGAACTGGACACCTACGAAGCCGCAGGCGGCGGCATCCGCCGCGACCTGTTCGCGGAAGGTGACGCGGGCGTGTATCTGACCGATGCCGCGCTGCTGGAACGGCTGGCGCAAGACAAGCTGGCAGGCATCGCCGCCGAGGTGAAGGCCGAAGGCTGGGCGTGGGTGGATGCCNNCTTCCAGCGTGCGCCGAGGGAGCGCCGCGAACCGAACAAGCGCGAAGCGCAGCGCATCGAAAAGCTGCAAACCAAGCTACACGAACTGGCCGCAGCCGTGGATGACGCGCTGGATGCCGAGGACGAAGAAAAGGCCGATGCCTTGCAGGAGGAAGGTGAAACCGTGGGCGAGCAGTTGCAGGCGCTGGAAGATGGCTTGCAGGACTACGGCGCGACAGTGAAGGCCGCAGCCGGTGCCATCGTCACCATCGACCGCAACGGCGAAGCCGTGATTCATCGCGGGCTGCTGCGCGAAGCCGAAGCCAAGGCGCTGCGCACGCTGGAACGCTTGCGGCAGGGTTTCAGCAGCGAAAGCGAAGCCGGGAACGACGACGAAGGCGAAGACGACGAGCAGCACAAGACCGCCGCCATGTCCGACAAGCTGGCGCAGCGGTTGAGCGCCCACCGCACCGCCGCGCTGCAAATCGAAGTCGCCCGGCATCCGCAAGTGGCGCTGGCCGCGCTGGTGCATGGCATGGTGCAGACCGTCTTGCAGGGAAGCCACTACGGCCCCCGTCATGATGCGTTGCCGCTGGGCGTGAGCCTCAAAGCGCAAGACCGGCTGGAAGGCATCGCCCCGGACATACCGGATTCGCCCGCCGCCGTGGCGCTGCGCGAGTTGCAGCAGGTGGCAGGCGAAGGCTTGCCGGAGGACAGCGCCGAACTGTTCGCCGTGCTGCTGGCGAAGTCGCAAGATGAACTGGTGCGGCTGCTGGCGGTATGCGTGGCCGTCACGGTGGACGTGGTGACACCCCGCGCCACGCAGCAGCAACCGGGCGCGGAACTGGCGCAGGCTGTCGGCTTGGACATGGCCGCATGGTGGAAGCCCACCAATGAGGGTTATTTCCAGCACATCCCGAAGGCCGCGATTCTGCAAGCCGTGGAGCAGTACGCCCCGGCGCACGTCACCCGACTGGCGAAGTTGAAGAAGGCCGACATTGCCAGCGAAGCCGAGCGGCTGGCCGATGGCACTGGCTGGATGCCTGCCATCTTCAAGGCCGAAGGCACCGACGACACCACGGCGCAGGATGCGCCGCAGGCCGTGACGAACGACGAGCCGGAAGCCATCGACAACGACGACGAGCAGCAGGCTCACGCACTCGCCGCCTGAGCTTCACCACCACCGAGCGCCCCGGTTTCGGCCGGGGCGCTTCGCTGTTCCATCAGCATCGGCCCCAGGCCGTTCCGCCCTGGTGCCGATGGTCAAAAATCCGGGCGCGGCGGTGGCCGCGCCCGGTTTCAAGGCCCAAAGCCAGAACGCCCCTTCGCCGCCTTCGGGCAGGCGGCGAAGGGGCGGCGCACAAGTGGCCTTGTGCGCGTGAAACCCTTGAAGCCCATAAGTGCGTCGGCGCACAGCGCTGACGACATTCCGAACGCGCCCCGCTGCAATGGGCGGGACTTGTGGGGCTACGCCCCGGCTTGCTGCCGCAGGTTGCACGAAAGCGTGCCGTCCTCGACGCTGGCGGTTCGTCGCCTGTACGTCACGAAGGACGGTTCACCGACACACCGCCCGGCCTTGCAATGGAGCTTCCACACCACGCCTCA
>DDVW01000071.1 GCA_002345545.1 Stenotrophomonas sp. UBA2302
ACCACCCAGCCGTAGCGTTGCAGGTCGAGCCCGTCCATCTCAGCCTTCGTTCAACCAGCGCGCGATCTGCGGGGCGTAGTAGGTCAGCACGCCATCGGCACCGGCGCGCTTGAAGCCGATCATCGTCTCCATCACGCACGCGCGCTCGTCCAGCCAACCGTTGGCGGCGGCCGCCTTGAGCATCGCGTACTCGCCGCTGACGTGATAGGCGAAGGTCGGCACGCCGAACTCCTGCTTCACCCGGCGCACGATGTCCAGGTACGGCATGCCCGGCTTGACCATCACCATGTCCGCGCCTTCCTCCAGATCCAGCGCGATCTCGCGCATGGCCTCGTTGCTGTTGGCCGGATCCATCTGGTAGGTCTTCTTGTCGGCCTTGCCAAGGTTGCCGGAGCTGCCCACCGCATCGCGGAACGGGCCGTAGAAGGCCGAGGCGTACTTGGCCGAATAGGCCATCAGACGCACGTTGATGTGGCCGCCGGCATCGAGCGCGGTACGGATCGCGCCGATGCGGCCGTCCATCATGTCCGAGGGCGAGATGATGTCCACACCCGCCTCGGCGTGCGACAGCGACTGCTTGACCAGAGCCTGGACGGTGATGTCGTTGAGCACGTAGCCGGCGTCATCGATGATGCCGTCCTGGCCGTGGGTGGTGTACGGGTCCAGCGCCACGTCGGTCATCACCCCCAGCTCGGGGAAGCGCGACTTCAGCGCGCGCACGGCGCGCTGCGCCAGACCGTCCGGATTCCACGCCTCGGCCGCGTCCAGCGACTTGCGCGAGGCGTCGACCACCGGGAACAGGTCGATCACCGGCACGCCCAGCTCCAGCGCCTGCTCGGCCTCGCGCAGCAGCTCGTCGATGGACATGCGCTCCACGCCCGGCATCGAGCCGACCGGCGCACGGCCGTCCAGCGCATGCACGAACACCGGCCAGATCAGGTCATCGGTGGTCAGCGTGTGTTCGCGCATCAGCCGGCGCGAGAACTCGTCGTGGCGCATGCGGCGCGGACGGTAATGGGGATGTCCCATGGCGGTACTCCTGGATTCGGAAAACGGTGGCCGGACGGTGCCCGGCACGGACGGTCGCAGCGGGGCACGCTGTCGCGCACCCGCTGCACGGCAGCCCTCCGTCACCGGAACGGAGGGCCATCGACCGCCGGAGTCCGCCATTTTACGCCGTCGACCGGCACCAGGCCGGGATGCGTGCGGGCCGGGTTCAGATGATGCCGCCGCCGATGGACAGGCGGATCACCCCGACCACGATGACCAGCGCGTTGAGCAGCAGGCCGGTCTTGGCGCGGCCACGCTTGCTGGCGTGGGTGAACAACAGGCCGATGGTGGCGATGATCGCGCCCACCGCGGCGAACGGAATCAGGAACCAGTTGCCCCAGCCCAGCAACGGGATGAACGCCAGTACCATCCACAGCAGTGCCACGACACCCCAGACCAGACTGATCAATCCCACGGTTCCACTCCTGATTCGTATAGTCAGCACGATAGCCCGGAAACCGGGTCTTGCAAGTTTCCTGCGGCCGCCGGCCATTCGCAGCCGATTCACCCGGCTGCGCGGATCATCCACTGTCAACGATCACCGGAGGGTGAAACCATGAAGCTCCCGCTTACCTTGATCCTGGGCCTGGGCTTGGCCCTGGCCGCCAGTGGCTGCGCCAGCACCTCCAAGGTGATGCTGGGCCAGGCGCGTGCGCCGGTGGACCCGGCCAGTGTACAGATCTATTCCACCCCGCCGGCCGGTGCGGTGGAGATCGCCCAGCTGGAATCCTCCAGCGCGGTCGGTTTCGGCACCCAGGGCCAGACCGATGCCGCCATCGCCCGGCTCAAGCGTGAAGCCGCCGCGCTCGGCGCCAATGGCGTGATCCTGATGGGCGTGGGGGCCGGCAGATCGCCGGTGGGCATGTCGGTCGGTGCCGGCAGTTATGGACGCCATTCCGGCGGCGGCCTGAGCGTGGGCATTCCCACCCAGCAGAAGCGCGCGGCCGGCGTGGCGATCTGGGTGCCGCCGGGCGCGGAGCAGTAACCGCTCCGCCAGCGCGACAGTCGCTGCAGACAGCAAAGGCGCCTTGTGGCGCCTTTGCTGTTACCGGCTTTCCGTGCGGATGCCCGTTCAGGGCTTGAGGCAGCGGCCGAGGAAGTCCTCGGCGATGCGGTAGCGGTGCAGCGCGTTGGCGCCGGACAGGCCGTGCTTGGCCCCCGGGTAGGTCATCAGCTCGAACGGCTGGCCCCGCTGCTGCAGCGCGCTCATCAGGCTGGTCGAGTTGGTGAACAGCACGTTGTCGTCGGCCATGCCGTGGATCAGCAGCAGCGGCGAGGTCAGCCCGTCGACATGGGTGAGCACGCGGCCTTCGGTGTAACCGGCCGGGTTGGCGGACGGCAGGTTCATGTAGCGCTCGGTGTAATGGGTGTCGTACAGGCCCCAGTCCGTGACCGGCGCGCCGGCCACACCGCAGGCGTACTGGTTGGAGGCCTTGGCCAGCAGCATCAGGGTCATGTAGCCGCCGTTGGACCAGCCCTGCACGCCGATGCGGCTGCCATCCACCCACGGCTGCGCCTTCAGCCATTCCACGCCCTTGAGCTGGTCGGCCACTTCCACCGTGCCCTGCACGCCGTACAGCGCACCGCCGAAATCACGGCCGCGACGCGGGGTACCGCGGTTGTCCAGCGAGAACACCACATAGCCGCGCTGCGCCAGGAACTGGTTGAACAGGTGATCGCCACGGCCCGGCCAGCTGTCGGTCACGGTCTGCGTGGCCGGGCCGCCGTACACAAAGACGGCGACCGGGTACTTGTTCGCCGGGTCGAAGCCTTCCGGCTTGATCAAGCTGTAATGCAGCGGCGTCTTGCCGTCGGCGGCGGTCAGCGTGCCGTACTCGACCGGGCGCTGCGCCTGCAGGTACTTCGCGTACGGGTGCTTCGGATCGGCCAGGTTGTTGTCCAGCAACGTGGCGATCTTTTCGCCATTGGCGCGGTACAGCTCGATCTGCGGCGGCGTCGTGCTGTTGGACCAGCTGTCCACGTAGACGCTGGCGTTGTTGGCGAACGCGGCGCTGTGCATGCCGGCGGCCTGCGACAATTTCTTCGGCGCGCCACCGGCCAACGGCACCGCGTAGAGCTCGCTGCGCAGCGGCGATTCCATGCCGGCGCGGAAGTAGGCGATGCCGGCGTCCTCGTCCACCGCCAGCAGTTCGTCCACCGGCCAGTTGCCCGAGGTCAGCGCGGTCAGCTGGCTGCCGTCGGCGCTGGCCAGGTACAGGTGCTGGAAGCCGCTGCGTTCGGAGGACCACACAAAGCGGCCGTCCTTGAGGAAGCGCAGGCTGTTGTGCAGCGGCACCCAGGTCTTGCCGGTCTCGGTGATGAGCGTGCGCTGCTTGCCATCGGCCAGGTTGGCCTCGATCAGCTCCAGTTTCTTCTGGTCGCGGCTCTGCCGCTGGAAGGTCAGGTGCTGCGGATCGCGCCAGTTGACGCGGGCCAGGTAGATGTCCTGTTCCTTGCCCAGGTCGACCCAGGTTGCGGCGGCGCCCTCGCGCGGCGCGACCACGCCCAGTTTGACCTGCACGTTGGCATCGCCGGCCGCCGGGTAACGCTGCTCGATCATCTCCACGCGATCGGCGTACATCTCGTAGCGCTTCTGCACCGGCACCGGCGATTCGTCGATGCGGGCAAACGCGATCGCCGAGTCATCCGGCGCCCACCAGTAACCGGTGTGGCGATCCATTTCCTCGTCGGCGACGAATTCGGCCACGCCGTTGCCGATGGTGGCGCTGCCGTCGCGGGTCAGCTGCAGCTGCGTGCCGCTGGCCAGGTCGATCACCCACAGGTTGCGCGCGCGCACGAAGCTGACGAAGCCGCCCTTGGGCGAGAGCTTGGCGTCGGTGCTGAAGCCTTCACCGTGGGTGAGCTGGCGCACCGCCTCGCGGCCCTGCTTGCCCAGGTCGTACAGGTACAGTTCGCCGCCGAGCGGGAACAGCAGCGTTTTTGCATCCGGTGACCACTGGTAATCGACGATGCCGGTCAGCGCGGCCATACGCTGGCGCTCGCGGCGCGCCTTCTCCTCGTCGCTGAGGGTCTCGGTGCCGGGCAACACCACTTTGGAGTCCACCAGCAGCCGGGTCTGGCCGCTGGCGATGTCGTATTCCCACAGGTCCAGCTGGTTGCGGTCGCTGTCCTTGCCACGCAGGAAGGTCACCCGCGAACCATCGGGGGCGACCTTGGGCTTCATCAGCGTCGGCCCGGACAGCGGCGCGCTGCCGGTGATGGCCTCCAGGGTGAGTTTTTCAGCGTGGACGGCGGGCGTGGCAAGCATCATGGCAAGGGCAAGGAACAGAGGGCGCATGGAATTCCTGTCGGCGACAGAATGGATCGCGCCATCCTAGCCGAGCCCGTGCGACCGCGCCCCTGCCATCGGTTGTCCCCCCCGGCAACCGGGTACCCGCTCAGCGCTTGTCGCGTTCGTCCTCGCGCATCTTGCGGCGGATGAAGAACGCCGTGAACACCGGAATGCCCAGAATGATCAGCGCCCCGGAAATCGTCAGCCAGCCCACCGGCTCCATCAACATGTCACGCAAGATCGGATGCATCGTTTCCTCCCCGTATCCGTATCGACTGTGCCCAGCGTAGGTGCTGCCATCACCGCCGGCATTGCGCAGGATCAATCGCCGCAACTCCCCGCCACCGCAACGACGCTATCGCCCACGGCATGGCCTGCGACCGGAAGACAGGGGCAACCGGTAGGCTGCCACAACGGCAGCCTGCCGATGATGGTCCGGCCAGGCCGCTCAGCGCTGCCCGAACAGCTGCCGGCGCGCCTCCTCGTCCAGCGGCTTGCCCGCATCCGGGTTGACCGTCGGGCCGAGGGCGTAGGCGCGCTGCGTGGCCGGGCGCGCGGCAATGGCCTGGTGCCAGCGCTGCAGGTAGGGGAAGGCGTCGAAATCGACCGGCAGCCTGTCATAGGCGCCGATCCACGGATAACTGGCCATGTCGGCGATGCTGTACTCCTCACTACCCAGGTAGCCGGAGGTGGACAGGCGCTTGTCCATCACCCGGTGCAGGCGCCGCACTTCGCTGTCATAGCGCTCGATCGCATAGGGAATCCGCTCGGGTGCGTAGACATTGAAGTGGCCCATCTGCCCGCTCATCGGCCCCAGCCCGCCCATCTGCCAGAACAGCCATTCCAGCGTGGTGGCACGGCCGCGCAGGTCGGCCGGCAGGAAGCGGCCGGTCTTCTCGGCCAGGTACAGCAGGATCGCGCCGGATTCGAACACGCTGACCGGCGCGCCACCATCGGCCGGGGCGTGGTCGACGATCGCCGGCATCTTGTTGTTGGGCGAGATCGCCAGGAATTCCGGCAGGAACTGGTCGCCCTTGCCGATATCGAGCGGATGGATGCGGTAGTCCAGCCCCGCCTCCTCGAGGAACAGGGTGATCTTGTGGCCGTTGGGGGTGGGCCAGTAGTACAGGTCGATCATGGTGAAAGCTCCACCGGACGGGTCTTGGAGTGTAGCCACGCCCGGTGCTTGGCAGGGTCAAGGCGGCCCGGTAATCTGCGCGCCTTCTTGCAACGCAGCATTCCTTTCCATGCCCCCCAAGCCCTCCCTGACCCCGCTTTCCTCGCTGATTTTCGCCTCGCGCTGGCTGCAGCTGCCGCTCTACCTGGGGCTGATCGTGGCGCAGGGTGTCTACGTTTTCCTGTTCGGCAAGGAGCTGTGGCACCTGATCCACTCGGCCACGGAGCTGACCGAGCAGATGATCATGCTGGCGGTACTGGGCCTGATCGATGTGGTGATGATCTCCAACCTGCTGGTGATGGTGATCGTGGGCGGCTATGAAACCTTCGTTTCGCGCCTGCGCCTGCACAACCACCCCGACCAGCCGGAGTGGCTGAGCCACGTCAACGCCTCGGTGCTGAAGGTCAAGCTGGCGCTGTCGATCATCGGCATCTCCTCGATCCACCTGCTCAAGACCTTCATCGAGATCGGCAGCCTGGGCGCGGACGGCAGCAAGTACACCGAGGCCGGCGTGCTGTGGCAGACGCTCATCCATTGCGTGTTCATCCTGTCGGCCATCGGCATCGCCTGGACCGACAGGCTGATGGACCACGGCGCGCACAAGAACTCCGCCGCCAAGCACTAGCCAAGGCCGAGACGCCCGTCGTATCGTGACGCGCGTCCCTTTTCAGGGTCACTGGTATGCACGGCGCGCGCAGTTCCCCGTGGCGATGCTAGATTCGCGCATTGCTGCGGACTGCCGGCGTCGGGAAACGCCGCGAACCCAAACGGTCCGTGCATCCACTTTCGCGTTCGTCGATTCAAGGGGAAATCCGATGTCGTACATCACGATTCATGGCAAAGCACGCCTGATCGCACCTGCCCTGCTGCTGGCCTCGCTGGCGGCCTGCTCGGGCAAGGAGGAGCCTGCAGCCTCCGCCGCGGCGCCCGCCGATACCGCCACCGCCGCGCCCGCACCCACGCCGGAACCTGCGGTGTCGGCCAAGGTGCAGTCGATGGATGTCGAGCAGCTGCGCGATCTGGCCAGCGCGGCCCTGCGCGACAACCGCATGTACGCCCCTGCCGGCGACAACGCGATGGAGTACTACCTGGCGCTGCGCGACAAGCTGCCCGACGATGCCGCGGTCAAGAGCGCGCTGACCGACCTGCAGCCATACACGCTGATCGCCGCCGAGCAGAGCGTGACCCGTGAGAACTTCAGCGAAGCCCAGCGCCTGNNNAAGGTGGACGCCTCCGCACCGGCCTTGCCGCGTCTGAAGAGCGACATCGAGAACGGTCTGAAGCTGGTCGTGCGTCGCACCCAGGACGAAACCGACAAGGCCCGGCGGGATGCGGAAAACCGCGCCAAGCAGCTGGTTGAACAGCAGCGCATGGCACAGCAGCAGGCCACCGAGGCCGCCGCCGCGCAGCAGCTGGCCGCACGCGTGGAAGCCGCCCGCCAGGAGGCCGCGCGCGAGGAAAGCGTGCGCCTGGAGGCCGAACG
>DDVW01000054.1 GCA_002345545.1 Stenotrophomonas sp. UBA2302
CAACAACAAGGCCGCCGATGCCGACGCTGCCTTGCAGGAGCTAGGCAGCGATCAAGTCGCCTTCGGCTATCTGACGGCGACCGTCACCGTCATGGACGAGGACGCTGCCGTCGCAGACGAGAAGCTGCGCATGGTGGAGCGCGTCATCCAGGGTCGGGGCTTCGTCACCATCCCTGAAACGCTCAATGCCGTGGATGCCTGGCTGTCTTCGATCCCCGGCAACGCCCACGCGAACGTGCGCCAGCCCATCGTTTCGACGCTGAACCTGGCGCACATGATGCCGGTGTCGGCGGTGTGGGCCGGGCCAGAGAAGAACGACCACCTCGACGGCCCGCCGCTGATCGTCACACGCACCGATGGCGCCACGCCGTTTCGCCTCGTGACGCACATCGGCGATGTGGGCCACACGCTGGTCGCGGGGCCGACTGGCATGGGCAAGTCGGTCTTGCTCGCCACGCTGGGGATGCAATTTCGCCGCTATCGCGGCTCGCGCATCGTCGCCTTCGACATGGGCCGCTCCATGCGGGCTGCGATCCTCGGCCTGGGCGGCGAACACTACGACCTGGGCACGGATGGCGAAATCGCTTTCCAACCACTCGCGCGTATCGACCGTGAGGGCTATCGCACGTGGGCCGCCGAATGGATCGAAGGCCGCTTGGTGCACGAAGGCGTGGCGGTCGGCCCCGACGAGAAGACAGCTATCTGGTCGGCGCTGGGAAGTCTCGCCGGTGCGCCGGTGGAGCAGCGCACGATGACGGGGGTCTCCGTGCTGTTGCAATCGAACACGCTGCGCCAGGCGCTGTCGCCTTATGTGCTAGGCGGTGCCCACGGCAAGCTGCTGGACGCCGACCATGACCGCCTCGGCATGGCCGACGTGCAGTGCTTCGAGATGGAGGAGCTGATGCACAGCAAGGCCGCCGTCATGGCCGTGCTGCATTACCTCTTTGCGCGCTTCGATGAACGCTTCGACGGTGCGCCCACGCTGCTGATCCTCGATGAAGCGTGGTTGTTCCTCGATGACCCGGTGTTTGCCGCGCGTATCCGCCAGTGGCTCAAGACGCTGCGCAAGAAGAACGTCAGCGTCATCTTCGCCACGCAGAGCCTTGCCGACATCAAGGATTCGAGCATCGCGCCCGCGATCATCGAAAGCTGCGCCAGTCGCATCTTCCTGCCGAACCCGCAGGCGACCGAACCGCAGATTCGCACGATCTACGAGGGCTTCGGCCTCAACAGGCGACAGATCGAAATCGTCGCAACCGCGCAGCCCAAGCGCGACTACTACTACCAATCCCGCCTCGGCAACCGCCTGTTCGACCTCGACCTGGGGCCGGCGGCGCTGGCGTTTGTGGGCGCTTCCACGCCGCAAGACCAGCGCGACATAGACCGCGTGCTGCTGGACGCCGGCGTGCCCGGCTTCGCGGGCGCCTGGCTGCGCCATCGCGGCCTCGATTGGGCGGCCGACCTGCTGCCCTCGTTCCCCGGCCTCGCGCCGGGTTCCCTCGCTGACCAACCCCTGGAGAATCTGCCATGAAGAAGCGTCTTATCGCCGCCGCCATCGCGGCCATGCTTTGCACCGCCACCGCCCATGCGCAATGGGTCGTGGTCGATCCCACCAACCTCGTGCAGAACACGCTGACCGCGATCCGCACGCTGGAGCAGATCAACAACCAGATCCAGCAGCTTCAGAACGAAGCGCAGATGCTGATGAACCAGGCGCGCAACCTCGCCAGCCTGCCGTCCAGCGTAGTGAACCAGTTGCGCGCCAATCTGGCGACGACCGAGCGGCTGATCGCGCAGGCCCGCGGCCTGGCCTACGACGTGACGAATCTGGATCGGGAGTTTGCGCGCCTGTATCCCGAGCAGTACGCCGCCACCGTCAGCGGCGACCAGATGTACCGCGATGCGCAGGAGCGTTGGCGGAACACGCTCAACGGCTTGCAGACCACGATGCAGATGCAGGCACAGGTGTCGCAGAACCTGGGCGAAGACGAAAGCGTGCTGGCTGACCTCGTGGGCAAGAGCCAGTCGGCCGAAGGCGCGCTCCAAGCCATGCAGGCCATGAACCAGTTGCTGGCCTTGCAGGCCAAGCAGTCGATCCAGTCGCAACGGCTCCAGATCACGCAGGATCGTGCGGCCTCGCTGGAACTGGCGCGGCAGGCGGCCGCCACCGAGCGAGCGCGCGAAGTGCGGCGGCGTTTCATCGGCGATGGCACGCCGTACACGCCGCAGCGCGTGGATTTCTACGGCAATTGACAGGAGGCCGCCATGCGATGCGTCCTTGTCCTGTGTGTCGCGCTGGTGGCCGCTTGCGGCGAGCAGCCGGCCGACCACCTTGCCGATGCCTTGGCCGCTGATCCCGTGCGGCTCAAGGCATTGCGCGCGCAATGCGCGGCCGACCGGCAGGCCACGGGCGAGGACGCTTGCCGCGCCGCTGCCGAAGCCTTCCGGCGGCGCTTCTTCTCCGGCCAGGCTGAGCCGGATGAATACCAGACCTTGGCCGACCTGCCGCCGATCCCGCCGAGCTTCGAGGAGCCGGCCGATGGCGTGGCTCCCGCAATGCCACCCGAACCGGAGGACACGCCATGAATGACGTGACCATCATCGACCAGTTCCTCAACACCTTCGCCGCCTATATCGACTCGGGTTTCGGGCTGCTGCGGGGCGAAGTGGCGTTCCTCACGGCTACGCTGATCGTCATCGACATGACGATCGCTGGACTGTATTGGGCCATGAGCCACGCCACCGGCCAAGGCGAGGACGTGATCGCCAAGCTGCTGCGCAAAGTGCTGTACGTCGGCGCCTTCGCCTACATCATCAACAACTTCAACTGGCTGGCGAGCATCGTCTTCCGCTCGTTCGCGGGATTGGGCATCACCGCCACCGGCTCTGCCATCACGATGGAGAACTTCTTGCAGCCTGGCCGGTTGGCGAAAACCGGCCTTGACGCGGGCGGGCCGATCTTCCTCCAGCTCGACGACATGATGGGATTTCCCGAGGTGTTCTTGAACCTCGATGCCATCTTGGTGCTGTTCCTCGCCTGGCTGGTCGTGGTGCTGTGCTTCTTCGTGCTGGCGATCCAGCTTTTCATCACGCTCATCGAGTTCAAGCTGACAACCCTCGCGGGCTTCGTGCTGGTGCCGTTCGCGCTTTGGAACAAGACCTCGTTCCTGGCCGAAAAGGTCTTGGGCAACGTGGTGGCCTCCGGCGTCAAGGTGTTGGTGCTGGCCGTGATCGTCGGTATCGGCTCGGGCCTGTTCACTCAGTTCCAAGTCCACCCCGATGAGCCGTCGCTCGACCACGCACTGGTCATCATGCTGGCCTCGCTCACTTTGCTGGCGCTGGGGATCTTCGGCCCTGGTATCGCCACGGGCCTAGTGTCCGGTGCGCCGCAGCTCGGCGCGGGCGCGATGGCAGGCGCTGCCATCGGTGCGGCCGGGACGGCGGTAGCTGTCGGTGCTGCCGCGACGGGTGTAGGCGGTGCCGTAGCCGCTGGCGCACGTATGGCACCGGCTGCCGCCAAGCTGGCCGGCGCTGGTGCGCGTGCGGCCAC
>DDVW01000038.1:0-19153 GCA_002345545.1 Stenotrophomonas sp. UBA2302
CGGGCGCATGCGCCTGCTCACCGCCGTGCGCGAAGGCCCGCAGGGCGCGCGCGGGCTCAACGCGCGGATCGAGGAACAGCTGGCCGGCCCCGCCCGTCGCGGTGGCGGCCCGGGCTGGTTCCACGGCCGCCTGCTGCTCATCACCGAAAACAGTTACCGCCACCGCCTGTTCAACGGCGATGTCGGCATCTGCCTGGCCGATGGCAGCGGCGGCGGCATCACCGCATGGTTTCCCGGCGACGACCCGGCCCATCCGCGTGGTTTCCACCCGGCGGCACTGCCGGCTCACGAGAGCGCGTTCGCGATGACCGTGCACAAGGCCCAGGGCTCGGAATTCGACCAGGTGTGGCTGCAGCTGCCCCGCCGCGACAACCGTGTGCTCAGCCGCGAACTGCTCTACACCGGCATCACCCGCGCCCGCCACGGCCTGCACCTGGCCGGCAGCGCCGAGGTGATCGAAGCGGCCCTGGCGCGTTACGCCAGCCGCTGCTCGGGCTTGGCGTGGCGGCTGTCGGGGATGCCATCGGGGCCCGCAGGGTGAGCTTGTCAGATGCGGGGCAATAGACCAGTATTCGCAATTCGCGAATAACGAATATCGACATGGATCTGAAACCCCAAGAGTTGCTGGTGTTGCTGAAGGTCTGTGCACATCCAGACCGGAAGTACACCTTCGCCGCGCTTGCCCAGGAGCTGGCCATGAGCGCGGCCGAGGTCCATGCCAGCGTCAAACGGGCCACCGGCGCGGGCCTGGTCAACCAGCGCGGCCGGGGTGACTGGTCGCCCATACGCCCCGCATTGCTGGAATTTCTCGTGCATGGCGCGCGCTATGCGTTTCCGGCGCAACTGGGGCCGGTCAAGCGCGGGGTACCCACCGCCTACGGAGCCGAGCCGCTGGCCAGCCAATTGCAGAACAGCGGGGATGTGCCGGTCTGGGCCCACCCGGAGGGTAGCGCCCGGGGGCCGTCCATTTCGCCGATCTACCGCACCGCCCCGCAAGCAGCCCTGGCCGATCCGGCCTTGCATCGCCTGCTCGCGTTGTTGGATGGCCTGCGCATCGGCCGCGTACGCGAACGTGAACTGGCTGCCCGCCTGCTGGGTGAATTCCTGCGGGGCAATGATGGCCCGGCCTGATCCAAACCTGCCACAGGTATTGGCCATTGCCGAAGCACTGGGGGAACTGTGTGCGCAGGTGGTGTTCGTGGGCGGTTCGACCGCAGGCCTGTTGTTGACCGACCCTCTGGCTGAAAGCGTGCGTCCCACCCTGGATGTGGATGCCATCGTCCAGGCGGATAGCCTGGCCCACTACTACCGCATCGAAGCCCAGCTGGAGCAGCGCGGCTTTGTGCGCGATGCCGCCGCCGGTGTCATCTGCCGTTGGCAACATCGCAGCTCAGGGGTGAGGTTTGACCTGATGCCCGTGGACGCCTCCATCCTGGGCTTCAGCAACCGCTGGTATGGCGAAGCAGTGGCCACCGCACAGCTGCATCTTCTGGACAACGGCATGCAGATCCGCCTGGTCACCGCGCCGGCGTTTCTCGCCACCAAGCTGGAAGCCTTTGCCGATCGCGGGCAGGGCGACTTCCTCTCCAGCCATGACCTGGAGGACGTGCTCAACGTCGTGGATGGTCGCCCCGAGCTGGTCGACGAACTTGCGCAGGTCTCCGCGCCGATGCGCCAGGCCATCGCCACCTGCTTCTCGGTGTTGCTGGCCAAACCCGATTTCATCAACTGCCTGCCGGGACTGCTTGCCGATCCCGACCGGGCCGACATCATCATCGCGCGGCTGCAATGCATTGCGGCACAGCGCTGAACCATCAGGAAACACCGCTTCCATGTTTGAAAACGCCTTCAACAACATCGACCGCGCCATGCGCAACGACGAAGGTCTGGCCTCCGAGCTGGACTACGCCGAGCAGACCGCGTGGCTGCTGTTTCTCAAGTACCTGGACGACATGGAGCACGAGTGGGCCGACGAAGCCGCGCTGGAAGGGCGCGACTACACGCCGCTGCTCGATGCGCCGTATCGCTGGGGAACCTGGGCTGCGCCGAAAACCGCCGACGGCCAGCCTGATCCCAATGCCCGCACCGGCAAGGACCTGATCGAGTTCGTCAACAGCGAGCTGTTCCCCTACCTCACCTCGTTCCGTGAAAGCAGCGACAACGCCGATTCGCTGGACTACAAGATCGGCGAGATCTTTGCCGAAATCGCCAACCGCTTCCGCTCTGGCTACACCCTGCGTGACGTGCTGGAGATCGTCGACACCCTCAACTTCGGCAGCACCCAGGCCAAGCACGAACTGTCGGACCTGTACGAAACCCGCATCAAGCGCATGGGCAACGCCGGCCGCAACGGTGGCGAGTACTACACCCCGCGCCCGTTGATCCGCGCCATGATCCAGGTGGTCAAGCCGGTCATCGGTGAAACCATCTATGACGGCGCCTGCGGCTCGGCCGGCTTCCTCTGCGAAGCCTTCGATTACCTGCGCCGCGACGACCTGTCCGCCACCCAGTGGGACACCCTGCAGACCCGCACCTTCTATGGCCAGGAGAAGAAGTCGCTGGCCTACGTGCTGGGTGTGATGAACCTGATCCTGCACGGCGTGGACGCACCCAACATCCGTCACATCAACACGCTGGCCGAGAACCTGATGGACATCCAGCAGGCCGACCGCCACGACATCGTGCTGGCCAACCCGCCGTTCGGCGGCGGCGAGCGCAAGGAAGTGCAGCAGAACTTCCCGATCAAATCCGGCGAAACCGCCTACCTGTTCCTGCAGCACTTCATCCGCAAATTGAAGGCTGGCGGCCGTGGCGCGGTGGTCATCAAGAACACCTTCCTGTCCAACACCGACAACGCCAGCGTCGAACTGCGCAAGGAGTTGCTCACCAGCTGCAACCTGCACACCGTGCTCGATTGCCCATCCGGCACCTTCCAGGGCGCCGGCGTGAAGACCGTGGTGCTGTTCTTCGACAAGGGCGCACCCACCCGCAAAGTCTGGTACTACCAGCTCGACCCGGGTCGCAACCTCGGCAAGACCAACCCGCTCAATGATGCCGACCTGGCCGAGTTCATCGCCCTGCAGGCGGACAAGCCCGATACCGGCAACAGCTGGACGCTTGATGTGGAAAACATCGATACGGCGACCTGGGATCTGTCGGTGAAAAACCCGAATGCGCCGGAAGCCGAAGTCCTGCGCAGCCCCGAACAGATCGTTGCCGACATGCTGGCGCGGGATGAAGAGACGGCAGCGCTGCTGGAAGAGGTGAGGGGGTTGTTGTGATGGCAGAGATCGCTGGTGATGCACTCACCCATGACAAAGCGAACTGGAGATATGTCCCGCTCAAGGAGGTTGCGGAGATTGGTGCAGGGAACTCCGCGCCGCAAAAAAAATATCTCTTCGAGGGCGGAACATATCCGTTTATCCGTACGTCGGATGTCGGCCAAGTCAGGTTTGGCGCAATAGATGGCGCGCGTGATCTGCTGAATAATGAAGGCATCTCCGGACTCCGGCTTGTACCGGCCGGAACCATATTGATGCCAAAGAGCGGCGCTTCCACCTTCCTCAATCATCGAGTGATGATGGCCGGTGAAGGTTATGTTTCAAGTCACCTTGCCACGATAACGGCTCGGCAGAACATTGCTGATCCGCGCTATCTCCTTTATTGTTTATCCACGATAAAAGCGCAGGAATTGATTCAAGACAACAAATATCCTTCGCTTACGTTATCAGTCATCGGAGATATCTCGATCCCGATGCCGCCGCTGGACGAACAAAAGCGGATCGTCGCGATCCTCGACCAAGCCTTCGCCGCTCTCGACCGCACCCACATCCTTATTGAACAAAATCGGTGCGCAGTAGATGAGATCTTCGACAGTGTCTTGGCCAATGTCGATGGTGAACAGAGTCTGCTGGGTGACCTTGTAACCATTCGAACTGGCAAGCTTGACGCGAATGCAGCCGTTGAGGGTGGCGAATATCCATTTTTTACATGTGCAAAGGATGTGTACGCAATCGATAGATTTGCTTTCGACTGTGAGGCAATTCTTCTTGCCGGTAATAATGCCGTTGGTGACTTCAATGTGAAGCACTATCGGGGGAAATTTAACGCCTATCAACGTACCTACGTGATTGCCATCAATGACACAAATCGACTCCTTTATCGGTATCTGTATTTTCAGATGATAAAGAAATTGAAGCATTTCAAGGAAAACTCTGTTGGGGTAGGAACAAAGTTTCTGAAGCTTGGAATGATAAATGGACTGAAAGTTTCGGTGCCGAACGTAGCGCAGCAACAACGTATCGTAACGATGCTGGATACCCTACTTGAGAAGAATCGACATCTCAAAATGCTCTACACCCGTAACCTCGCAGACCTTGATGACCTCAAGCAATCCCTGCTGCAAAAAGCCTTCTCTGGCCAATTGACCTGACCAATACTGCGCAATGAATGACACCAATAGCTATGGACGGCCGTGGAAGGCATTTGAGGAGCAGTTGGAGCTGCTGAAGGCACGTGGCATGAGCGTGTCCGATGATGCGTGGGCCGCGGCATGGTTGCAGCGAGCCGGCTACTACCGACTCAGCGCCTACTGGTATCCGTTCCGGGTGTTTCGCCATGAACAGGATGCGGCCACAGGGATGATGAGTTCGGTTCGCACCGACGACTTCGTGGCAGGCACCACGTTCTCCGATGCGGTCGATCTCTATTTGTTCGACCGCAAGCTGCGCGTTTTGCTCGCCGACGCGTTGGAGCGCATCGAAGTGTCACTGCGGGTGGAAGTGGCCTACCGGCTGGGGAAGATCGACACGTTTGCCCATCTGTACGAAGACAGCTTCCACCCGACGTTCCGCGAGCGGCGTGATGCCCGTTCCGGCACGAGCGTGTTTGCGGCCTGGCAGCAGAAGCATCAGGGGCTGGTGCAGCGCTCGAAAGAGGATTTCGTCAAGCACTACCGCCAGAAGCACGGCCCGGACATGCCGATATGGGTAGCCATCGAGGTATGGGACTTCGGCGCAGTGTCGCAACTGCTGGCGATGATGAAGATGCCGGATCAGCAGGCTATTGCTGAGCGTTACGGCATTGCCGATTGGAAGGCATTTGCCAGCTGGGTGCGTGCGCTCAGCTACCTGCGCAACCTGGTGGCGCACCACAGCCGGGTGTGGAACCGCAACATGGTGAGCTACCCGATGCCGCCTTCCACTGCGTGGCCAACGTGGGGCAAGGCGTTCGAAGGTGAAAGAAGCCTGTTGACCAAACCGTTCATCCAGCTGGCGATGGTTCGCCACTTGGTCAACGTGATCTGCCCGGGAAGCCAGTGGCCTGAGCGCATGGCCGCGCACCTTGCCCAATTTCCACGGCAAGCCTCGAAACGGCAGCTGTCCGTCAGCGACATGGGTGCGCCGGATGGCTGGGAACAGTGGTGGCCACCGGGAAGCGGGCAATAAGAACCCCCGCGTAAGTTCCGAAGAACCAAGAGGCGGGGGTCATGTTGGTTGCAATGCTACAGGTACGGCCATGGCGCATGCAAGCTGACAGCAGCAACACGTCTATCAGGGCGTCTGCGCATGGCCATCGCTCGTTGGCCCGTTGTCTTCGCCAGACAGAGTTCACGCAACGGAAGTCCAACCGTTGCTTCGGGAGCCTGGAGCCAACCTGCCGAAGGTCAAACAAGCGGGCAAAAAGAACCCCCGCGTAAGTTCGTCAGAACCAAGGGGCGGGGGCCATGTTGGCTGCGATTCTAAAGCACGTCATCACCGGTTGCATTGCACAAGCCCCGGCAACCGGCGACCATCGGTTCATCTGCGGCAGCATTCACACACATGACGGAAACGGAAGCCGACACCCGCGCCAATCGTATTGACCCGGTGCTGCGTGAAGCGGGCTGGGGCGTGGTGCCCGGTTCGCATATCGCGCGTGAGCTGACCATCGCTCCCGGCCGCATCCTGGGCGCCGGGCAGCGCATGGCGGCGCTGTCTGCCGACTATGTGCTGTCCTACCGGGGCCGCCAGCTGGCGGTGCTGGAAGCCAAGCGGGCCGGGCTGGGCCATACCGCAGGCGTCGGCCAGGCCAAGCAATATGCCGGCCTGCTGAAGGCGCGCTTCGGCTATTCCAGCAATGGCATCGGCTGGTATGGCATTGATATGCATACCGGTGCGGAAGGCGACATGGCGTTGCCGTTCCCGACACCGGAAGAACTGTGGCAGCGCTGCTTCCCGGAAGGCAACGACTGGCGCGAGCGCTTTGGCGCGGTGCCGTTTGAAACAGGCGGCGGCAAATGGCAGCCACGCTATTACCAGCACAACGCCATTACCGCGGTGCTGGAGGCCATTGCCCAGGACCGCGACCGCATCCTGCTGACCCTGGCCACTGGTACCGGCAAGACGTCCATTGCCTTCCAGATTGCGTGGAAGCTGTTCGAATCGCGCTGGAACCTGAGCCGCGACCCGGTGCGCCGCCCGCGTATTCTGTTCCTGGCCGACCGCAACATCCTGGCCGACCAGGCCTACAACGCCTTCAGCGCATTCCCGCCGGATGCGCTGTGCCGGATCAGCCCCGAGCAGATCCGCAAGCAGCGCAAGCTGCCGCGCAACGCCAGTGTGTTCTTCACCATCTTCCAGACGTTCATGACAGACGGCGGGGGATCGCAGGAGCCGCAGTTCACCTTTGAAGGCTATGAGTCGGACTTCTTCGATTTCATCATCATCGACGAGTGCCACCGCGGCGGTGCCCGGGACGAAAGCACCTGGCGTGGCATCCTGGAGTACTTCAAGCCTGCGGTGCAGCTGGGCCTGACCGCCACCCCCAAGCGCGATACCAATGCCGACACCTATGCCTATTTCGGCGAGCCTGTGTACACCTATGCGCTGAAGGAAGGCATCGGCGATGGCTTCCTCACCCCGTTCAAGGTGCGGCAGATGGTGTCAACGCTGGACACCTACCGTTTCAGCGACGGCGACGTGGTGCTGGCCGGCGAGATCGACCCGGACAGGGAATACCGCGAGGCCGATTTCAACACCCGGCTGCAGATCGACGAGCGCGAGATCAGCCGCGTGCAGGAGTTCATGGACCAGATCGACCAGCGGCAGAAGACGCTGGTGTTCTGCGCAACCCAGGATCACGCCGCGCGGGTGCGCAACTTCATCAACCAGATCAAGGACAACCCCGACCCGCACTACTGCGAACGGGTGACCGCCGATGATGGCGAACTGGGCGAGCGCCACCTGCGCGAGTTCCAGGACAATGAAAAGACCCTGCCGACGATCCTGACCACCTCGCAAAAGCTGTCCACCGGCGTGGATGCGCGCAACGTGCGCAACATCGTGCTGCTGCGGCCGGTCAAGTCGATGATCGAGTTCAAGCAGATCATCGGCCGCGGTACGCGCACGTTTGATGGCAAGGACTTCTTCACCATCTACGACTTCGTGAAGACCTACGAGCACTTCAACGACCCCGAGTGGGATGGCGAGCCGTTGCCGCCGGAACCGGTGGACAGGCCGGAGCCGTCAAGCCCCGGGGGTGACCCGGAGCCTTATCCGGACGGGCCAGGCACCCCGCCGGGCGGGGTGAAGGAGCCGGAGGCCAGGATCGTGGTGAAGCTGGCCGACGGCCGCGAGCGCAATATCCGCTATCTGGCCGCGACCACGTACTGGTCCAACGATGGACGGATGATCACCGCGCAGGAATTCATGCAGCAGCTGTTCGGTGACCTGAACACCCTGGTGGCCGACGAGGACCAGTTGCGGGCGACCTGGAGTGACCCGGAGCGGCGGCAGCTGTTTTTGCAGCGGCTGGCGGATATGGGCTATGGCCGTGAGCGCCTGGAAGACATGCGGCGGCTGATCGATGCGGGCAACAGCGACATCTTCGATGTGCTGGCCTATATCCGTTTCACCCTTGCGCCGGTGGCGCGTAGCGAGCGGGCCGAGTCCGCCCGTGGCAGTGGTCTGGCCGGGTACGAACCGCAGATGCGGGAATTCCTGGGCCATGTGCTCAGTGCCTATGAGCGGCACGGAGTGGATGAACTGGCTCCGTCCAAACTGGGGGATCTGCTGCGCATCCGCTATGGCGGTACCAATGACGCCAAGCGGGTGCTCGGTCCGGTTGTCGATATCCGCAATGCGTTCTTCGCCATCCAGGCCCATCTGTATCGCTGAAGGACGGCGCAGGGGCCCGTTCTTCAGCGGATGACAGGTTGTCGCCTTGTCATCGGTGGATCGATGGCGTTGTGCGGGTGGCTGTACCCGTGACTGGGGCAGGGGGCAGTGCCGCCGGGGGCATGACCGGTGTCCGTCGAGAGATCGGGCGGCTCGTTCCGGCTGTTTCGCGCTTCCTCATGCCCTCCCGCCACCCGGCTGGTAGCATATCGGCCCCGTAATACAGGCGCCGTCCCATGGCCGAGTCCCCCAAATCCCCCGTCACCCAGGCCCAGGCCGAAGCGGCCGTGCGCACGCTGCTGGAATGGGCCGGCGAGGATCCCACCCGTGAAGGCCTGCTGGATACCCCGCGCCGGGTGGCCGAGGCCTATGGCGACTGGTTCAGCGGCTACCGCGAGGACCCGCGTGCCTACATGGAGCGGACCTTCGAGGAAGTGGCCGGCTACGACGAGATGATCGTGCTGCGCGACATCGAGTATGAAAGCCACTGCGAACACCACATGGCGCCGATCCTCGGCCGCGTGCACGTGGGCTACATCCCCAACGGCAAGGTGGTGGGCATCTCCAAGCTGGCGCGGGTGGTGGAGGCCTATGCGCGCCGCTTCCAGGTGCAGGAGAAGATGACCGCGCAGATCGCCGACTGCATCCAGGACGTGCTGCAGCCGCTGGGCGTGGGCGTGGTGGTGGAAGGTGCGCACGAGTGCATGACCACCCGCGGCATCCACAAGCGCGGCGTGAGCATGGTGACCTCACGCATGCGCGGCAGCTTCCACGACGATGCGCGCACCCGCGCCGAGTTCCTGCGCTTCATCGAAGTCGGCCAGGCACGTCGCTGAGCCGGCACGGTGGCCAGCGTGCCGGCGCTGGCCACAGGGCGCTGTTCCCGTTCCCGTTTCCAGGAGAAAGGCATGCATTTCGTTGAGCTGGTGGCGATGCTGGTGGTGTTGCAGTACCTGTTCTTCATGGTGCTGGTCGGCCGTGCGCGTGGCAGTACCGGGCTGAAGGCGCCGGCGGTCAGCGGCAACGAGACCTTCGAGCGCATCTACCGGGTGCAGATGAACACGCTGGAGCTGATGGTGATGCTGCTGCCGGCGCTGTTCGTGGCCGCGCGCTACTGGCCGGCGAGCTGGGTGGCCGGGCTGGGCGCGATCTACCTGATCGGTCGCTTCATCTACTGGCGCGCCTATGTGAAGGCACCGTCCGGGCGCGCGCTGGGCTTCGGCCTGTCGATGCTGCCGGTGCTGGCGTTGCTGCTGATGGCACTGGCCGGTGCGGTACGCGGCGACGGCGTGGATGGGATCGGCAAAGCCGCAGCGGAAAAGAACGCCGCGCTGGACGCCGGACAGCGCCACTGATCTGCGCGGTCGATGGCTGCGCGTGGAATGGAAAAGGGAGCCTTGCGGCTCCCTTTTTATGGACGGTGAGGCGGCGTCAGAAATCCATGCTGAGCCTGGCGTAGGTGTAGCGGCCAGGCAGGTCATAGGTGCCCGGGTCGTAGCCGTTGAGGGTGCAGCTCAGGCAGATCGGCGGGTTCTTGTCGAACACGTTGTTGACCCCGACGCTGACCTTGACGCCCTTCATCCACGCATCGGTGCGCCAGCTCAGCTGGGCGTCGTGATAGGTGGTGGCGCCGAGCCAGTGCAGGTCATTGGCGCTGTCGGTACAGATGTCGAAACCGTTGGCGCCGGCGCAGCTCTCGCGCAGGCGGTCGATGTAGCGCAGCGTCCAGCTGGCGTTCCAGTTGCGGAAGTCCCAGTTGGCGGCCAGCGTCGAGCTCCACTCCGGAATCGCGCTGTCATTGGTCTCCACGCCCGGGCCCTTGGGTTCGGGCTGGCCGGATTCGTTGACCAGCTCATAGCGTGTCACCCAGGTCGCCTTCCAGTCGAAACCGAGCTGGCCCCAGCCGGTTTCCGGCAGCAACCAGTGCGCGGAGAAGTCCCAGCCGCTGGTGTTGATCGTGCCCAGATTGGCGAGGATGTCCTCGAAGCGGGTGATCTGGCCGCGGTCGTTGCGGGTGTAGCTGGCGCAGGCCACCGGATCGCGGCTGTCGATACAGCGGTCCATGATCGCTTGCGCGTCCGGGGCCTGGATCGCCTTGTCGATGGTGTGGCGGTAGAAGGTCACACCCAGGTCCAGTTTGCTGGACCAGCCGCTGTTCTCGGCCCAGCTCGGGCTCCACACCGCACCGGCCATGAACGAGCGGCTCTCCTCCGGTTCCAGCTCGCGGTTGCCGGAAGTGACCACCGAAATCTGCGGATTGGCCTGCTCGTAGCCCGGCGGCACGCCGTCGGCCGCGCACTTGGGGGTGGTGGAGGCGGCGTTGTTGCAGGGGTCGACGATGGTCGCGTCAAAGCGGCTGAGCGTGCCGTACAGCTCGCCGATGGACGGGGCGCGGAAGCCTTGGGCGAAGGACATGCGCAGCAGCAGTTCGTCGGCCGGTTGCCAGCGCAGACCGATCTTGCCGGTGCCGGTGCCGCCGAAGGTGGAGTAGTCCGAGTAGCGGCCGGCGATGCTCATATCCAGGCTCTTGCCCCAGAAGCCGCCGCGCGCCAGCGGCACGTCGAACTCGAGGTAGGCCTCCTTCACCGAATAGCTACCGATCGTCACGCCCGAGGGCACGCCGTTGTACTCGCCGGCGATGGTGATCGGATCCGGGTGGTATTCGCCCTTGTAGCGGCGCCATTCGGCACCAGCGGCGAAGGACAGCGGCCCGGCCCAGATATCGAACAGCTCGCCGGTGATATTGGCCGAGCCCAGTGACAGCGTGTTCTTGCTGCGATCGCGCACGGTCGGTGAGATCCACGCCAGCATCTCCGGGGTGATGGTGCCCGGCCCGCCGAACAGGTTCAGCGGCACGCAGCCGGCGATGGCCGCGCATGCCGCCGGATCTCCCAGGGCCTGGTTGATGTGTTTGATGTTGTAGCTGCCGGTGTTGGTCTGGGTGGCCTTGCTTTCACTGGTCATCGCGTTGATGTCCCAGTTCCAGGTGCGCTGGTTGACCTCGAAGGTGCCGTCCAGGCCGGCTGCGGCGTACCAGGTCTTCACGTCCTGCTCGTAGCGGCGCGGGCCACCTTCCACCGGACGCCGGCCCAGCAGGAACAGGTTGGGATCGGCGCCCATCGTGGTCAGGTCGAAGCCGAACGGGTTGTACGGGTTGTTGGCCGCGATCACCAGCTTGGTTTCGGCCCAGTCGTTGTACACACCGACATCGGTGCCCAGGAAGATCGGCTCCGGCGCAGCCTGGTTGGCCGATTCGCGCTCGCTGTACAGGCCGCGGGCCCAGCCACTGACGGTGGGGGTGAACTCGAAGCGCAGCTGGCCGAACACCGACTTGCGCTCGCTCGGGGTCAGCAGCAGGTTGTAGGGCGCGAAGTTGAAGCGGTCGGGTGTGCTGAAGCAGTGGTAGTCGTCGGTGCGGGTGCAGCCGGTCTGGGCGGGATTGAAGACCGGATCGGTGACGCCGGTATTGGAGGTGATGTTGTAGGTGTTGCCCGCTGGGTCGGCGAAGATCAGACGGCCCTGCGGCGTGGCCGAGCTGCCGTTGGCAAGGCCGGTACCGGGCACCGGCACGCGTGCCCACTCGTACTCGGCCGAGGAGATCTCCTTCTGCTTGAACCACGAACCGCCGACGATCCACTGCGCGCGCTCGCCACTGCCGCCGAAACTGAAATCCACGCTGGAGGTGTCGCCGCCCTTGAGGTTGTAGTCGCCGTACTGCACCTCGACATGGCCGCCGTCGGCGCCCTTCTTGGTGATGATGTTGACCACGCCGGCGATCGCGTCCGAGCCGTAGATCGAGGAGGCGCCGTCTTCGAGCACTTCGATGCGATCGACCAGCGCCAGCGGAATGGTGTTCAGGTCCACCGACGAGCCGACGCCCGAGCCGGAGGATTCATTGACCCAGCGGATGCCGTCCACCAGCACCAGCACGCGCTTGGGGCCGAGATGGCGCAGGTCCACCGTGGCCGCACCGGCGCCGACGCCGCCGCCATCGGGCGGGAAGCCGAAGTTGCCGCTGGAATTGAGCTTGGTGCTCAGCGAGGCGCCGCTGGCGGTGAGGTGCTGGACCACGTCGGCCACCGAGCCGTAACCGGTGCGGTCGATGGCTTCGCGGGTGAGCACCTGCACCGGCACCTGGGTTTCCAGGTCGGCCTTCTTGATGCGGGTGCCGGTGACCTGGATCGTGTCCAGGGTGCGGGCCGGGCTGGCCGGGGGCGCGTCCTGCGCCAGTGCGGCGGCAGGCAGCAGGCACAGCAGGGAGAGTTGTACTGCGTGGGTCAGGCGGTGCGGGCGTAACGATAACAACGTCATCGGGAAGCTCCTCTGATAGCCGGACTATCTCGCCGGTCGGGGCGACGGGCGTGGGCTCCTTGTAAACGTTTCGTTAGCGGTGGACAAGGGGTGTCCGCACGCTGTCTTCGGATTGTGCTCCTCTGGTGAAAAATTGCGCCATATCAATCACTTGTCTATGACAAAGGTGAATGGAGGACGGCGGTGGCCGCGGAAATCAGCGGGCCGAGAAACCACCATCGACCAGGTGGTAGCTGCCGGTGATGAACGAGGCTTTGCACGAGAGCAGGAAGCAGGTCAGCGCGGCGACTTCATCGGCCGTACCCAGGCGTCCGGCCGGATGCAGTGCGACCAGCCCGTCGTAGGCCTGGCGGTCCATGCCCTCCAGCAGCGGGGTGTCGATGAAGCCCGGGCCGACCGCGTTGATGCGCAGCCCGCGTGCGGAGTATTCCAGCGCCGCGCTCTTGGTCATGCCCACCAGCGCGTGTTTGGCGGCGACGTAGGCGGCCGAGCCGGCCCAGCCGTTGCTGCCCAGGATCGAGGCCATGTTGACGATGGCACCGCCGCCGGCGGCGAGGATCGCCGGGATCTCGTACTTCATCGAATAGAACACGCCGTGCAGGTTGACCCCGAGCACGCGGTGCCATTCGTCCAGCGGATAGTCGGCCGTTTCCAGGCTGGCACCGCCGATGCCGGCGTTGTTGACCGCCAGATGCAGGCCGCCGAAGTGTTCCACGCAGTGCCGCACCATGTGGCGCACGCCATCGGGATCGCTGACATCCACGCTGAAGGGCTGCACCTGCGGGCCCAGCGCGCTGGCCACCGCGGCGGCGGCATCACCGTCGATATCGGCTGCCAGCACCTGTGCACCAGCCTGCGCCAGCTGCCGCACCACCGCCTCACCGATACCCGAGGCGGCACCGGTGACGACGGCGATCTTTCCGGAAAAATCCAGGGACATGGTCAAACCCTCCACTGTGCGGAACCTCCGCGATTCCTCCAGCGTGCGCGCGGCCGCATGCGCGTGCATTGAGCCGGATCAAAACAGGCCGCCGGTTCAGCGGCCGGGTTGCGGCGGGGCCGCGTGCAGCGTCACGAATGCCAGCAGTTCCGCGGCCGACAGCGGTCGGCTGTACAGAAAGCCCTGGGCGTACATCACGCCCTGGTCGCGGAACAGCTCGGCCTGCCCGGGCGTCTCGATGCCTTCCACGATGGTTTTCATGTTCAGCGTGCGCGCCAGTTCGATGATGTGCAGCACCACCTGCCGGGTGGCCTCGTCGGTACAGGCGGTGGAAGTGAAACTCTTGTCGATCTTGAGGATGTCGTAGGGATAGGTCGCCAGCGAGGCCAGGCTGGAATAACCGGTGCCGAAATCGTCGATGGCGACCATCACCCCCATCGCGTGGATGGCATGCACCATTTCCATCGCACTGCTTTCTTCCAGCAGGCTGCGCTCGGTGACCTCGATCACCAGCTGGCCGCAGCCGGGGCCGATGTCCTGCAGCAGCTGTTGCAGCTGCTCGAGAATCTGCGGTGATTCCAGGTCGTGTGCGGACAGGTTGATGCCAAGGTGGAACTGCGGATTGCTGCGCAGGAAGCCGCGCAGGTCCTGTACCAGCAGCTCCAGTACACGGCGGGTGACCAGCGGGATCAGTCCGGCGTCCTCGGCAAAGGGAATGAAACGGTCCGGCGCGATCATCGTGCCGTCTTCAAGGCGCCAGCGCAGCAGCACCTCGGCACCGGTGCAGGTGCCATCGTGCAGATCGATGATCGGCTGGTAGACGAGGAAGAACTGGCCTTTATGCAGGGCCCGCAGCAGTTGTGTGCGGGTCGAGAAGTGGTGCCGGGTCAACACCAGGGTGAGCACGAGGATCACCACACTGGCCAGTACCCCCAGTGGAACGAACCACCGGGCGAACTGGCTCATGCGTGCGTGGGTGGTTGCCAGCGGGGTGGCGGCGACCACACCGGTGCCACTGGCCGCCACCAGACGGCGCACCACCAGATAACCGGCCTTGCGGTCCACGAACCGCTCGTAACGCTGGCCTGCCGGGAACGGACGCGCCCAGTTGTTGCTGACTTCACCGTGGCGGGCGGAAAAGCGCTGGTTGTACTGGCCGAACAGGCCCAGGGCCACATCATCGCGCGCATACGGCGAAACCAGCCCGTCGGGATAGACCAGCAGCGCGTAGCCGCCGCCTTCGATCACCACATACTGTTTGTCGAGGATGCCGGGCACTGCCACCTGCGTGTATACCCGTGTGCCGCCCTCCGTCAGCGGGCGGGAAGGGCCAAGCAGCAGATTGCGCATCAGCAGGCCGCTGGAGGAGCACTTCACCCGTCGCCCGGACAGGTACAGCGATGCCTCCACGATCTGCGAACCGACCCCGAAGCGTTGCAGCCGTGCGATACCGGCGGGACTGCACGGGTCCTCACCGCTGTTGCGCATTTCCGTGCGCAGCTGCTCCAGCAGGTTGATGGCCGCCTGTACCTGCTGCTCGAGGCTGATCGCCAGTCCGTCGAGCATGGCGAACTTTTCCTGCATCGCCTGCTCGCGTGCCCGGTGCAGGGAATACAGCACCGGCACGCACGCCAGCAGTGCGCCAGCCAGGAGTAGCACTGCGGCAATCCGGTAGCGGCTGTTCAAAAGAGCGCCTTGGGCAGGGGGGAGCGGGCGTGCGGCTAGCAGTCGCAGTCTTGGGCAACGGGCTTCATGCGCCTGTGAAGGTATCCCAGGCCATGCGCGAAATCAGCACCACCACCAGGATCAGGAAAAACCGGCGGATCAGTGGCGTCCCCCCGCGCAGTGCCATCCGCGTCCCCACCACCGCGCCGCCGACATTGGCCGCGGCCATCGGCACCGCCAGCGCCAGCAGCACGTTGCCGCTGGGCACGAAGAACACCAGTGCCGCCACGTTGGTGGCCAGGTTCACTACCTTGGAGGCGGCCGAGGCGCGCAGGAAATCCAGGCCGAAGAAACGGATGAACAGGAAAATCAGGAAGCTGCCGGTCCCCGGTCCGAAAAAGCCGTCGTAAAAGCCGATCACCCCGCCCATCAGCAGGGCGATGGCCAGCTCCCTGCGACCGATCACCCGCGGCCGGTGCAGCGCACCGAAGTCCTTCTTGACCAGGGTGTAGCCCAGCATCACGATCAGCAGTGCCAGCACCAGCGGCCGCACCGCCTCCTTGGACAACAGGCTCACCGCGGTGGCGCCGAGGAACGAACAGGCGAATGCCGCCGTTGCCGCCAGCAACACCGGACGCCACGGGAACCGCACCGAGCGGGCATACCGCCAGGCGGCGGCGCCGGTGCCGAACATCGAACTGAATTTGTTGGTCCCCAGCAACGCGGCAGGGGTGTGTTGCGGCAGGACGGTGAACAGCCCCGGCAACTGGATCAGGCCACCGCCGCCAACGGCCGCATCCACCAGCCCGGCGGTGAAAGCGATCACCAGCAGCCATGGCAACTCCGGCGGCAGCAACTCCAGCATGGCTTTTCCTGGACACGGCGCGACAGGATACGCGCAGTGCGGGCCGGTACGCGCCGCTGGAGCCGGCCGTGGCCGGATGGGAAAATGCCCCGCATGCAGATCTCTCCGACCACGCCGTGCCCGTGCGGCCGCGGCCCCGCCTACAGCCACTGCTGTGGCCGCTATCACGCCGGCCAGCCCGCCCCCGATGCCGAAGCGCTGATGCGCTCGCGCTACAGCGCCTATGTGTTGCAGGACGCCGATTACCTGCTGGCCAGCTGGGATCCGCAGACGCGGCCGCAAACGCTGTCGCTGCAGGACGCGCCGGGCCAGCGCACGCAGTGGCTGGGATTGAGCGTGAAGCGCCACGCGGTCACCGGGCAGGACAGCGCCGAGGTCCAGTTCGTCGCTCGTTACAAGGTCGGCGGTGGCAGTGCGGTGAAGATGGCCGAACACAGCCGCTTCCGTCGCATCGACGGGCGCTGGTACTACCTGGACGCGGTGGGCTGAGCGTTGTGCGCCGGCAGTGGCGGCGATGACACCGTGCTAACCGCGCATCCGTATGCTCGGGTGAATGCATATTTCCACTGCCGCACTGCTGCGATCGACCACCGCCCGCACCGCTCCGGCCAGCCTCGCCCAGCGTTTTTCCGCCGTGCGCGCGCGCAGCGTGGCGCTGGCCGCGCCGTTGTCGGCCGAAGACGCGATGGTGCAGAGCATGCCCGACGCCAGTCCGGCCAAATGGCATCTGGCGCACACCAGCTGGTTTTTCGAGCATTTCGTGCTGGCTCCGCAGCCCGGCTACCGGCCGCTGCACGCGGACTGGCAGTTGCTGTTCAACAGTTACTACACCAGTGTCGGTCCGGCGCACGCACGGGCACGGCGCGGACTGCTGTCACGGCCGTCGCTGGCGCAGGTGCTCGACTACCGCGCCGCGGTCGATGAACGCATCGCCGCGCGCTTTGCGGCCGGGACCATGGATGCCGAGGCGCGTCGCCATCTGATTCTGGGCCTGCAGCATGAACAGCAGCACCAGGAACTGCTGCTCACCGACATCAAGCATGCCCTGTGGTGCAATCCGCTGCAGCCGGCCTACCGTGAGCTGCAGGTCCCGGCCAGCACGGTGCTGCCGCTGGGCTGGATCGACAGCGCCGAACGCATTGTCGAGGTGGGAGCCGGGGCGTGGCCGCAGCATGCGCAGTTCGCCTACGACAACGAATCGCCGCGGCACCGGGTGCTGGTTCCCGCGCACCGGCTGGCCAACCGCCCGGTCAACAACCACGAGTACCGCGGCTTCATCGAAGCCGGTGGCTACCGTGAGCCGCGCTGGTGGCTGAGCCAGGGCTGGGAGCTGTGCCAGGCCGAAGGCTGGCGGCAGCCGCTGTACTGGGATGCGCAGTGCCAGCGCGAGTTCACCCTCGGCGGCTGGCGCGCGCTGGACCCGCATGCGCCGGTCTGCCATCTGGGCTATTACGAGGCCGATGCCTATGCGCGCTGGGCCGGGGCGCGGCTGCCGACCGAGTTCGAGTGGGAGGCCGCGGCCGCTGGCGTGCCGCTGGATGGCCACTTCGCCGATGACGACCACCTGCATCCCTGTGGCGCCGCAGCCGCGGGCGGGATGGCGCAGCTGTTCGGCGATGTCTGGGAGTGGACCAGCAGTGCCTATGCGCCGTATCCGGGGTTCCAGCCGCTGCCGGGCAGCCTGGGCGAGTACAACGGCAAGTTCATGTGCGGCCAGTACGTACTGCGCGGTGGCAGCTGTGCCACGCCACGTGGCCATGTGCGCGCCAGCTACCGCAACTTCTTCGCCCCATCGGCACGTTGGCAATTCGCCGGGCTGCGGCTGGCCAGGGACGCGGCATGAGCAGCGTCGAAGCGGCATTGGCCGCGCTGGCCGACCGCAGGCCCGATCGCGCCACGATCACCGCGCAGGTGCTGGCCGGGCTGGCCCAGCGGCCGCGGACCCTGCCGTCGAAATACTTCTATGACGCACGCGGCTCGGCATTGTTCGAGCAGATCACCCGACAGCCGGAGTACTACCTCACCCGCACCGAACTGGCACTGCTGCAGCAGGAGCTGCCGGCCATCGCGCAGCAGGTGGGCGCGCGGGCGCGGGTGGTCGAATACGGCAGCGGCAGTGGCCGCAAGACCCGCCTGCTGCTGGCCGCGCTGCCCGAGGTGGTGGCCTACACCCCGGTCGAAATCGCCCGCGCGGCGCTGGTGGCCAGCATCCACGCGCTGGCCGGGGATTTCCCCAGCGTGGAAATGCTGCCGGTGTGCGCCGACTTCACCGAGGCCGTAACCCTGCCGCTGCCGCAATTCCCGGCCCGGCGCACGCTGCTGTTCTTCCCCGGCTCCACCTTGGGCAACTTCACCGAGCCGGAGGCGGTACGGCTGCTGCGCGGCATGCGCCACACCATGGGCGCGACCGGGCTGGCGCTGGTCGGTATCGATCTGGTCAAGGCGCCGGCACTGATCGAGGCCGCCTACAACGATGCCGCCGGCATCACCGCCGCTTTCACCCTGAATCTGCTTGAACGCCTCAACCGCGAGATCGGCAGCGACTTCAACCTGGAACGGTTCCGCCACCGCGCTGTCTACGACAACACCCGCCAGCGCATCCAGACCGATCTGGTCAGCCTGTGTGCGCAACGGGTACGCGTGGCCGGGCATGAGTTCGATTTCGCCGAAGGCGAGGCGATCCAGGTCGAGTACAGCCACAAGTACACCGACGCCGGCTTTGCTGCATTGGCTGCCGCTGCCGGCCTGCGTGTGGCCGGGCAATGGACCGCGCAGCCCTGCAGCTACGGCCTGCGGTTGTTGCAATGGCAATGAAGCCGCGGCGCCGCCGTGTCGCGTTTATCATCGACAGTCCCCCTGTCAGGAAGTGGCGATGCGAGCGTTTGCGGTAGTGCTGGGACTGGGCGGGTGGGCGATGGCCACACCTGCTGCGGCGGCCATCACCGATTTCGGCAGCTGCGGCGCGGGACTGAAAAGCGCGGCGCTGGCGCAGGGCATCGGTGGCGAGCGGGTGGACCAGGTGTTCGCTGGCATCACCCCGGACATGAGCGTGCTGCCGCTGCTGGATGCGCAGCCCGAGTTCAGCACGCCGATCTGGGATTACCTGGCCGCGCTGGTGGACAGCCAGCGCATCGCCGATGGCCGCGCGCGTCTGCAGCAGCACCGCGCATTGCTGGAGCAGGTCAGTGCCCGGTACGGCGTTGATGCGGCCACCAT
>DDVW01000038.1:19244-19579 GCA_002345545.1 Stenotrophomonas sp. UBA2302
CTGACCGGCTCGTGGGCCGGCGCGTTCGGCCATACCCAGTTCATGCCCTCCACCTACGCGCGCATCGCCGTGGATGGGGATGGCGATGGCCGCCGCGACCTGGTCGCCAGCATCCCCGATGCGCTGGCCTCCACCGCCAACTACCTCAAGCAGGCCGGCTGGCGGACGGGCCAGCCGTGGGGCGTGGAAGTGCGCATCCCCGCCGGCTTCAATGCGGCGCTGGCCGGCCGCACCAGGCGCAAGCCGCTGGCCGACTGGCGCGTGCTGGGCATCACCGGCGTCGATGGCACGCCGCTGCAGGTGCCGGCGATCGCCGACGAGGCCAATGCCGCGCT